>NZ_JBWKLE010000011.1:136342-205813 GCF_056430495.1 Streptomyces sp. NPDC045967
ATCAGATTTCTTTTGGGGGTTCTTCGGAGAGGGCGAACAAGAGCGTTTTTCCTGCCTTTCCCTCGGGGTGGCGGGGGCGCCTGAGTACCCGTACTCAGGCGCCCCGCCCGTTCGCGTCATATTCCGCTTCGGGGGCTATCCGGGCCAGTACGTACGGCCCCAGGCCCGCGGCCCAGGCTGCGGCAGCCGGCGGCGCGCCACCCGGGCGGGCGCCGACCACTCGTCCGCCACCCGGGGGGCTTCCGGCTGCACCGCGGCCAGCGCCGCCGCACGCGCCTGGACCACGGCCAGTGCCGCGGCCAGCTCCTCCGCGGTGGGATTGCCCTTGACGACCTTGATCACCACAGAGACCTCCTGGAGGGGCTAGAGGGGGATGTTGCCGTGCTTCTTCGGCGGCAGGGACTCCCGCTTCGTACGCAGCTGCCGCAGCCCCTTCACCACGTGCGCCCGGGTCTCGGACGGCATGGTCACCGCGTCGATGTAACCGCGCTCCGCGGCCGTGTACGGGTTCAGCAGCGTGTCCTCGTACTCGGCGATGAGCCGTGCCCGGGTCGCCTCCACGTCGTCGGCCTCCGCGATGGTGCGGCGGTGCAGGATGTTCACCGCGCCCTGCGCCCCCATGACGGCGATCTGCGCGGTCGGCCAGGCCAGGTTCAGGTCCGCGCCGAGGTGCTTGGAGCCCATGACGTCGTACGCGCCGCCGAAGGCCTTGCGGGTGATGACGGTGATCAGGGGCACGGTGGCCTCCGCGTACGCGTAGATCAGCTTCGCGCCCCGCCGGATGATTCCGTTGTACTCCTGGTCGGTGCCCGGAAGGAAGCCCGGCACGTCCACGAAGGTCAGCACCGGGATGTTGAAGGCGTCGCAGGTCCGGACGAACCGCGCCGCCTTCTCGGAGGCGTTGATGTCCAGGCAGCCGGCGAACTGCATGGGCTGGTTGGCGACGACGCCCACCGGGTGGCCCTCGACCCGGCCGAAGCCGGTCAGGATGTTCGGGGCGAAGAGGGACTGCGTCTCCAGGAACTCCGCGTCGTCGAGCACGTGCTCGATCACGGTGTGCATGTCGTACGGCTGGTTCGCGCTGTCCGGGATCAGCACGTCGAGCTCGCGGTCGGTGTCGCCGACCGTGAGGTCGCCGTACTCCTCCTCGGGGAAGGCGGGCGGCTCGGAGAGGTTGTTCGACGGCAGGTACGCGAGGAGCGACTTCACGAACTCGATGGCGTCCTTCTCGTCGCCCGCCATGTGGTGCGCGACGCCGGACGTGCTGTTGTGCGTGCGGGCGCCGCCCAGCTCCTCGAAGCCCACGTCCTCGCCGGTGACCGTCTTGATGACGTCGGGGCCGGTGATGAACATGTGCGAGGTCTGGTCGACCATCACCGTGAAGTCGGTGATGGCGGGCGAGTACACGGCGCCGCCCGCGCAGGGCCCGACGATCAGGCTGATCTGCGGGATCACGCCGGACGCGTGCACGTTGCGGCGGAAGATCTCGCCGTACATGCCGAGCGCGCTCACGCCCTCCTGGATGCGGGCGCCGCCGGAGTCGTTGATGCCGATCAGCGGGCAGCCCGTCTTCAGGGCGAAGTCCATGACCTTCATGATCTTCTGGCCGTAGACCTCGCCGAGGGCCCCGCCGAAGACGGTGAAGTCCTGCGAGAACACGGCGACCGGACGGCCGTCCACCGTGCCGTAGCCGGTGACGACGCCGTCGCCGTACGGGCGGGTCTTCTCCAGCCCGAAGGCGGTGGAGCGGTGGCGGGCGAACTCGTCCAGCTCGACGAAGGATCCCTCGTCCAGTAGCAGGGCCACCCGCTCACGCGCCGTCAGCTTGCCCTTGGCGTGCTGCTTCTCCACGGCACGCGCGGATCCGGCGTGGGTGGCTTCGTCGATGCGGCGCTGCAGATCCGCGATCTTCCCCGCGGTGGTGTGCATGTCGATCGGCTCTGACGGTTGTGACATCGGGGTCGCGGCTCCCTGCGTGGTGTCAACGGCCTGGTCAATTGATTGACTACTGCTGGCTACTGGTGCGTAGCGTATCGGCGGGCATGGCGCTCGGCAGTGCGGCGTTTGACACACCTAATGTGGCTTGCATGACGCCATCAGATGCCTCAGCAGGTGCTTCCGCCGGTCGCTGGTCGAATCTGGACCGGCCGCCCCTCGACGCCGCCGCGCTGCGGCGGGCCCTGGTCACCGGGGACGGGCTGTGGTCCTCCCTGGAGGTGGCCGCCGCCACCGGGTCCACCAACACCGATCTCGCGGCCCGGGCGGCGGAGCTGCCCGAAGGGGCCGTGCTCGTCGCCGAGGAGCAGACCGCCGGGCGCGGCCGCCTGGACCGCAGCTGGGTCGCGCCGCCGCGGTCCGGGCTGTTCTTCTCCGTCCTGCTCAAGCCGGGCGGGGCCGTGCCGCAGGAGCGGTGGGGGTGGCTGACCCTGCTCGCCGGGGTGGCCGTCGCGACCGGGCTCTCCCGGGCCGCGGGCGTGGACACCGCCCTCAAGTGGCCCAACGACCTGCTGGTCGCCGTGGACGGCGAGGAGCGCAAGACCGGGGGGATCCTCGCCGAGCGGGTCGCCGACGGCGTCGTCCTCGGGATCGGGCTCAACGTCAGCCTGACCGAGGACGAGCTGCCGGTGCCGGCGGCGGGCTCCCTGGCCCTGGCCAAGGCCACCGTGACCGACCGGGATCCGCTGCTCAGGGCCGTCCTGCGGTCGCTCGAGCAGTGGTACGGGAACTGGCGCGCGGCCGGCGGGGACCCGGCGTCGAGCGGCTTGCAGGAGACCTACGCGGCCGGCTGCGCCACGCTCGGCCGCCACGTCCGCGCCGAGCTCCCGGGCGGCCGCACGCTCACCGGAACGGCCGAAGCGGTCGACTCCGAGGGCCGCCTGGTCATCCGTACCGCCGCGGGCGAGCACGAGGCGGTGGGCGCGGGCGACGTGGTGCACCTGAGGTCCGTGCACTGACCCGGTGCAATGGCGGGGAGGGGGAGTGAGCTACGGCACACCTGCCGTATGGTTTAGGCGATCCCGGTACTCCTGGCGATCACCCGGCTCGGCAGGGCAGTGCGCACGGATATGGACAGGAGGCGGCCCTTGACCGTCGACGACCCTACGTCCAGCGCGTCCGCCTCCGGGCCCACCGGTCCGGGCACCCCGATCGGACGCGACCAGCACACCCCCCACCACGAGGTGGACCACACGGCGCAGCCCACGGCGGACCCCCTCGCGATCCGGCTCGAGCAGCTGATCCTGGGCGCCGAGCGCCGCTACACGCCGTTCCAGGCCGCCCGCAGCGCCGGGGTCTCCATGGAGCTCGCCTCCCGCTTCTGGCGGGCGATGGGCTTCGCGGACATCGGCCAGGCCAAGGCCCTGACCGAGGCCGACGTACTGGCGCTGCGCCGCCTCGCCGGCCTGGTGGAGGCCGGGCTGCTGTCGGAACCGATGGCCGTGCAGGTGGCACGGTCCACCGGGCAGACCACGGCGCGGCTGGCGGAGTGGCAGATCGACTCGTTCCTGGAGGGGTTGACGGAGCCCCCGGAGCCGGGAATGACCCGTACGGAGGTCACGTACCCGCTGGTCGAGCTGCTGCTGCCGGAGCTGGAGGAGTTCCTGGTCTATGTGTGGCGCCGCCAGCTGGCGGCGGCCACCGGCCGTGTCGTGCAGGTGGCGGACGACGAGGAGATGGTCGACCGGCGGCTCGCGGTGGGCTTCGCGGACCTGGTGGGCTTCACCCGGCTGACGCGGCGGCTGGAGGAGGAGGAGCTCGGCGAGCTCGTCGAGTCCTTCGAGACGACCTCGGCGGACCTGGTCGCGGCGCACGGCGGCCGGCTGATCAAGACGCTCGGCGACGAGGTGCTCTACTGCGCCGACGACGCGGCGACGGCGGCGGAGATCGCGCTGCGGCTGATCGAGACCATGGAGGCCGATCCGCAGATGCCCGAGCTGCGGGTCGGGATCGCCTTCGGCACGGTGACGACCCGGATGGGCGATGTCTTCGGGACCACGGTGAACCTGGCGAGCCGCCTGACGTCCATAGCGCCGAAGGACGCGGTGCTGGTGGACGGGGCGATGGCCGAGGAGCTCGGCCGGACCGGGGCGGCGCCGGTCTCCGAGAAGGAGGCCGAGGCGGAGGGCGGCGGCTCCTACCGCTTCGCGCTCCAGCCGATGTGGCAGCGGCCGGTGCGCGGGCTGGGCGTCGTCGAGCCCTGGTCGCTGACGCGCAGGAAGCCCAAGCACCCGGCCTGAGCCGCCCCCGGACGGGCGGACGGGCCGGCGGACCCCGGACCGGACGCGCGGCGCAGCCGTGGCCGGACCCGGGGGCGATGCCGTGGCCGGACGCGGCGGACCCTTGACCGGACGGCCGTCCCGCGCACTACAGTGCGGCGATAACGCTCGTTAACCGAGAGGGTCGCAGGCATGTCTGAGCAGCGCTTCGGAGAGTTCGTCGCGGTACGCAGGGAGGGCGACGGGCACGTCGCGGAGCTGGCGATGGACCGCCCCAAGGCGATGAACGCGGTGTCCACGGAGATGGCCCGGTCCATCGGCGCGGCCTGCGCCGCCCTCGGGGCGGACCCCTCGGTGAGGGTGGTCGTGCTCTCCTCCACCGCGGAGCGGGCCTTCTGCGTGGGCGCGGACCTCAAGGAGCGCAACGCGCTGTCGGACGCCGAGCTCGTGCGCCAGCGGCCCACGACGCGCGGGGCCTACGGGGGCGTGCTGGAGCTGCCGGTGCCCACGATCGCCGCCGTGCACGGTTTCGCCCTGGGCGGCGGCTTCGAGCTGGCCCTGGCCTGCGACGTGATCGTCGCCGACGAGAGCGCCGTGGTGGGGCTGCCCGAGGTGTCGGTGGGGGTGATCCCGGGTGGCGGGGGCACGCAGCTGCTGCCGCGCCGGGTGGGCGCGGCCCGGGCGGCCGAGCTGATCTTCACGGCGCGGCGGGTGGAGGCGGCCGAGGCGCTGTCGCTGGGCCTGGTGGACTCGGTGGTCCCGGCCGGGCAGGACCGGGCGGAGGCGCTCGCCCTGGCGTCCCGGATGGCGGCGAACTCCCCGGTGGGCCTGCGGGCGGCCAAGCGGGCGCTGCGGCTGGGCCACGGCATGGACCTGGCGGCCGGTCTGGAGATCGAGGACGCGGCCTGGCGGACGGTGGCCTTCTCGGGCGACCGGGCCGAGGGGGTGGCGGCGTTCAACGAGAAGCGCACGCCGAACTGGCCGGGCGAGTAGCCGGCCGCGGCGCCGCGCCCGCCCCTGCGTGATCGTGGTGGTGCCGAATATCGCGCCGATTGTCACTAAATCAGATAAAAGTCCCTAACCTGGGGTGATGGGAGTTGACGGGCGGCTGCGAGCCGTGGTGGGCCTCGCGCAGGCGATGGCCGCGGCGTGCGCGCCGCGCGACAGCGTGCGGGCGGCCGCGCGGGGGGCGCGGATGGCGCTGGACGGCTCCTTCGCCGCGATCTCCGCCTGGGAGCGCGAGCGCGGCTGCCTGCGGGTGCTCGTCAACGAGGGGGAGCGGCGGCCGGGGGAGGAGGAGTTCCCCGAGGACGAGTCCTATCCCGTGCACGACTTCCCCGAGATCACCGAGTTCCTGCACGAGCGCTGGGTGGGCGGCGCCGGCCCGCACGCCTGGGTCGAGCAGGCGGGCGGCGGCCGGCCTGGGCGGCGCGGCGAGGCCCTGCGCCGCCGCGGGAGGGGCACCTGCGTGGTCGCGCCGATCGTGCTCAGCGGACGCGCCTGGGGCGAGCTGTACGTGGCCAGGGACGAGGGGCTGCCCGACTTCGACGAGGACGACGCCGAGTTCGCGACCGTCCTGGCCGCCGTGGTCGCCGCCGGGCTCGCCCAGAACGAACGCCTGGAGGAGGCCCGCCGACTCGCCTTCACCGACCCGCTGACCGGGCTCGCCAACCGGCGGGCCGTCGACATGCGGCTCGACGAGGCCCTGGAGGAGCACCGGCGGACCGGGGTCGTGGTCAGCCTGGTGGTCTGCGACCTGAACGGGCTGAAGAAGGTCAACGACACCCTGGGCCACGCCATGGGCGACCGGCTGCTGGAGCGGTTCGGGTCGGTGCTGAGCCTGTGCGGTGCCATGCTGCCCGGCGCGCTGGTGGCCCGGCTCGGCGGTGACGAGTTCTGCCTGGTCGGGGTCGGCCCCGGCGCGGACGAGGTGGTGCGGGTCACCGAGGAGGTGTGCTCCCGGGCCGCCGAGCTGGATCTGGGCGAGGGCGTGGCCTGCGGGGTGGCCTCGACCGGGGACCCGATCGGGCCGGTGAAGTCCTCCCGGCGGCTCTTCCGGCTCGCGGACGCCGCCCAGTACAAGGCCAAGGCCGCGCGCTCCCCCAAGCCCGTGGTGGCCGGCCGGGACACCGCCGTGGTCCGGCTCGCGGACGCCGCCGCCGAAGCCGCCCCGGGCGAGCGCCGCCGCTTCCGCGGCCGCCCCTGACCCCGGACGAGAGGCGTCCCCGCCAAGGGGTGACATGAAGCGATTCAATCCGTAGGGTGCTGAATATGGATATGCACACTGTCGTGGTGGGGACGTCCGGGACCACCGCCGAGGACGTCATCGCCGTGGCCCGCGGCAACGCGCGGGTCGAGCTGTCCGGCGAGGCGAGGGACGCGCTCGCCCGCGCCCGGGAGATCGTCGACGCGCTCGCCGCCAAGCCCGAACCCGTCTACGGGGTGTCCACCGGTTTCGGGGCGCTCGCCTCCCGGCACATCAGCCCCGAGCTGCGCGCCCAGCTCCAGCGCAACATCGTCCGCTCGCACGCCGCCGGCATGGGCCCGCGCGTCGAACGCGAGGTGGTCCGCGCGCTGATGTTCCTCCGGCTCAAGACCGTCGCCTCCGGGCACACCGGCGTACGGCCCTCCGTCGCGCAGACCATGGCCGACGTGCTCAACGCCGGGATCACCCCCGTCGTCCACGAATACGGCTCCCTCGGCTGCTCCGGCGACCTCGCGCCGCTGTCCCACTGCGCGCTCACGCTGATGGGCGAGGGCGACGCCGAGGGCCCGGACGGAGTCGTCCGCCCCGCCGGCGATTTGCTCGCCGAAGCCGGGATCGAGCCCGTGGAGCTCCGCGAGAAGGAGGGCCTGGCCCTCCTCAACGGCACCGACGGCATGCTCGGCATGCTGGTCATGGCCCTCGCCGACCTCGGCAAGCTGTACACCTCCGCCGACATCACCGCCGCGCTGACCCTGGAGGCCCTGCTCGGCACGCAGAAGGTCCTCCAGCCCGAACTGCACGCCATCCGCCCGCACCCCGGCCAGGGCGCCTCCGCCGCCAACATGGCCGCCGTCCTGAAGGGCTCCGGGCTCACCGGGCACTACCAGGAGGAGTCCGCCCCGCGCGTACAGGACGCCTACTCCGTGCGCTGTGCCCCGCAGGTCGCGGGCGCCGGGCGCGACACCATGGCGCACGCCGCCCTGGTCGCCTCCCGCGAACTGGCCGCCGCCGTCGACAACCCGGTGGTCCTGCCCGACGGCCGCGTGGAGTCCAACGGCAACTTCCACGGCGCGCCCGTGGCCTACGTGCTGGACTTCCTGGCCATCGCCGCCGCCGACCTCGGCTCCATCGCCGAGCGCCGCACCGACCGGCTCCTGGACAAGAACCGCTCGCACGGCCTGCCGCCGTTCCTCGCGGACGACGCCGGCGTGGACTCGGGCCTGATGATCGCCCAGTACACGCAGGCCGCGCTGGTCAGCGAGATGAAGCGGCTCGCCGTGCCCGCCTCCGCCGACTCCATCCCCTCCTCCGCCATGCAGGAGGACCATGTCTCCATGGGCTGGTCGGCCGCCCGCAAGCTCCGCACCGCGGTGGACAACCTCACCCGGATCATCGCCATCGAGCTGTACGCGGCCACCCGCGCCATCGAGCTGCGCCACGGGCTGACCGCGGCCCCGGCCAGCCTCGCCGCGATCGAGGCGGCCCGCGCGGCGGGTGTCGGGGGGCCGGGGCCGGACCGGTTCCTCGCGCCCGACCTGGCCGCCGCCGACGCGTTCGTCCGCAGCGGCGGCCTCGTCGCCGCGGTGGAGAGCGTGACGGGCCCGCTGGCCTGACCGGCGGGCGCCGCGCAGCACATGACGAGGGGCCGCCCCGCCGGGGCGGCCCCTCGCCGTGTTCCCGGGGGTCAGGCGGTGCGGGAGCGGCGTACGGAGAAGGTCACGAAGCCGGCCCCGACCCCGAGGCAGAGCGTGCCGCCCAGCAGGTAGGGGGTGGTGTCGACGGAGCCGGTGTCGGCCAGGGTCGCGGGTGCCTGCCGCTCCCCGCCCCGCGCGGCGTGCCCCGGCTGCGCGGGCAGGGGGGCCGTACGAGGAGCGGTCGCGGCGGCGGGCACCGCGGAGCCGCCGTGGGCGGGCCCCGGCGCGGTGGCACCCGCCGACGGGACGAACCAGAGGGCGGCGAGGAGGGTGGTCGCTCCGAGAGCGGTGAGCAGCGGTCGGCGTGCGGACACGGGGTGATCCCCCTTGTGGAAGCAGCGAATTGGCCGTGTGCGGTGATGCTACGGAAAGGGGCGGGTCGTGGGAAAGTCGGGGCCTGGCGCGGGCTTACGCTCCGTCGTATGAACTCTTCTGAGACATCACGATACGTACGGCTCCGGGTGGATTTGGTACTCGAGGTTCCGGACCCGCAGGCACTCACGGGAGCCGCACTCGCGCACATCAAGGCCGACGAGTTCATGCCGGACGAGGAGCGCGGGCACGCCGAATCGGCGGTGCGGGAGGACGAATCGGAGGCCCTCGCCTACCTGGTCGACCCCACCGACCTGGTCGTCGACATCCCCGGTGTGGAGCTGGCGCAGGCCTCCTGGAGCAGCGAGCCCGTCGAATACGACCCCGAGTCCATGGAGTGGGACCTCGACGAGGAAGATGGTGACCTCGACGAGCAAACCGGCAACGCCTGACCGTGGGGTGGCCCACATTCCCCGGAATGTGGAACCGATCCAGGACGTCTACGCGTTGTCACAACGAGGCAGGGGGCCATGCCCCCTGCCCGGCCCCATCCCGGGACGGCAGCCCCGGGGTCTGACGGCAACGATGGAGTGGCGTGTGAGGACGGACAGCAAGCGGCGCAGAAGGTCCCTGGCGGCCGTATCGGCCGTGCTCGGCGGTGTACTGATGCTCTCGGCGTGCAACGGCGGGGGCGGGGACAAGCCGAACGCGACCGAGAGCAGCAAATCCCAGGCGGACGTCGACGCGGCGGCGGCCAAGGACACCTCCAAGGCCCGAATAGCCATCACGCCGAAGGACGGCGCCACCAACGTCGGCCTGAACGACTCCGCCAACGTCGCCGTCAGCGACGGCACGCTCACCAAGGTCGAACTGAAGACCGCCGAGGGCACGGCCGTGGCCGGGAAGATCGCCGCCGACGGCAAGAGCTGGAAGCCCGACGCCGCGCTCAAGCGCTCCACCAAGTACGCCCTGTCGGCGACCGCGAAGGACGCCGACGGCCGCGAGGCGCACGAGAACGCCTCCTTCACCACCGTCTCCCCGGAGAACAGCTTCATCGGCTCCTTCGTCCCGGACGACGGCCAGACGGTCGGTGTCGGCATGCCGGTCTCGATCACCTTCAACAAGCCGATCAAGGACAAGAAGGCCGTCCAGGCGGCCATCTCCGTCTCCTCCAGCAGCGGCCAGGAAGTCGTCGGCCACTGGTTCGGCGCGCAGCGGCTGGACTTCCGCCCCGAGCAGTACTGGCAGGCGAACTCCACCGTCACGCTGAAGCTGGCGCTGGAGGGCGTGCAGGGCGCGCCCGGCGTCCAGGGCGTGCAGAACAAGACCGTCACCTTCAAGATCGGCCGCAGCCAGGTCTCCACGGTCGACACCAAGACGAAGAAGATGACCGTCACCCGGGACGGCGCGGTCCTCAAGACCATCCCGATCTCGGCGGGCTCCCCGGAGAACCCGACGTACAACGGCCAGATGGTGATCTCCGAGAAGTTCAAGGAGACCCGGATGAACGGCGCCACCGTCGGCTTCACGGACGACGACGGCAAGGGTGAGTACGACATCAAGGACGTCCCGCACGCGATGCGGCTGTCCACCTCGGGCACCTTCATCCACGGCAACTACTGGGGCGCCGACTCGATCTTCGGCAGCGTCAACACCAGCCACGGCTGCGTCGGCCTGAACGACGCGAAGGGTGCCGGCGACCCGAACCAGCAGGCCGCCTGGTTCTTCGACAACTCCCTCATCGGCGACGTGGTCACCGTGGTCAACTCGCCCGACAAGACCATCGCCCCGGACAACGGCCTCAACGGCTGGAACATGGCCTGGGCGGAGTGGAAGGCGGGCGCGGCCGTCTGACGGCACGCCGGGTCGCCCGCGACCCCTCAGCACCTCCGGCGGACGGCCGGGAACCCCTCCGGTTCCCGGCCGTCCGCCTGTGCGAGCGCCCGCGCCCGTTCCCCCACATGACCGAAAACGCCTGACGGGAGCCCCTGGAGTCTGACTAGGGTCGGGGAATGAAGATCCGAGCGCTGCCCGTGCCCCCGACCAACACCCAGGTGGACGACTGGTGGGCGGTCCTCGTCGCCGCATCGGCCGCCGACCTGCCGCGGCTGCCCGCGCCCACCCGGCTGGAGGTCGCCGGGCGGCTGTGCGTGGAGCCCGCCCGGGCCCGCGCCGCGCTCTGGGCCGCGGACGAGGCGCAGGGGGTGGCGAGCCTGCTCCTCTTCACGGACGAGGCGAACCGTCACACCGCGTTCCTGGACGCGCTGACGGTCCGTCCGGACGCCCGCCGGCGCGGAATCGGCACCGCGCTGTGGCAGCGGGTCCGCGACGAACTCCTCGCGCAAGGGCGGACGTCGGTCGCGGCGATGGTGGACCTCGGCGGACCGGGCCAGGCGTTCGCGGAATCCCTCGGCTTCGAGAACGTCCTGCCCCTGTCCTGGTACGTGCAGGACGTGCCGGCTGCCGGGCGGGACGAGGGCCGGTGGGAGGTCCCTGCCACACCGGGCTACGCACTGCACGCCTGGCACGGCCTGGTTTCGGACGACTGGGCGGGCGCGGTGGCCAAGGCCCACGGGGCGATGGAGGACGCGCCCATGGGCGGGGTCGACGAGAAGATCGAGACCTGGACGGCCGAACGCCTGCACGCCGCGCACCGGCTCATCCTGGACCGCGGCGGCGAACTGACCACGGTCGCGGCGGTCACCGGGACGGGCGAAGTGGCCGCCTACACGGAACTGGTGCTGCCGGACCCCGCCGGCGCCCGCGCCCTCCAGTACGACACGGTCGTCGTCCCCGCCCACCGCGGCCACGGCCTCGGACGCGCGGTGAAACTGCGCATGCTGGAACTGTCCGCGCACCGCTACCCGGCGCTCCGCCAGATCGCCACGACCGTCGCGGACGAGAACACCCCGATGCGCACGGTCAACGAGACCCTCGGCTACCACCACGAACGCGACACGGCGTACTACCAGCTCAAGCTGTAGCTCCGGGGCCCCGCGCGGCCTGGGCCCGGCTCCGACCTCGCCCCCTCGCAGCGGTTGATCGCCCTCGACGGCCCGGTCGCTCCCACAGCCGCGCGGCGCGGTGGACGGCTCACCGGCCGGGCGCCGCTCCCGCCGGAGGCGGGCCGGGCTACTGCGCGGGAGCCACGCCGATCGGGCAGCTGACGCCCGTGCCGCCGATGCCGCAGTAGCCGCCCGGGTTCTTGTCGAGGTACTGCTGGTGGTGCGCCTCCGCCGGCCAGAACGGGCGGTCCGCCGCCGGGAGGATCGCCGTCGTGATGGCACCGTGGCCCGAGGCGGTGAGGACCCGCTGGTAGGCATCCCGGGAGGCTTCGGCCGCCTGCTGGTGGGCGGGGGAGTGGGTGTAGACCGCCGAGCGGTACTGGGTCCCCACGTCGTTGCCCTGGCGGAAGCCCTGGGTCGGGTCGTGGGACTCCCAGAAGAGCTTCAGGAGAGCGGCGTACGGAACCTGCGCCGGGTCGAAGACGACGCGGACGACCTCCGTGTGGCCGGTCCCGCCCGAGCAGACCTCCTCGTACGTCGGGTTCTCGGTGAAACCGCCCTGGTAGCCGGCCAGGGTGGTCCAGACCCCGGGGGTCTGCCAGAACGTGCGCTCGGCCCCCCAGAAGCAGCCCAGCCCGAAGTCGGCGACCTCCAGCCCCTCCGGGTAGGGGCCGGCCAGCGGGTTGCCGAGCACGGTGTGCTGCGCGGGCAGGGAGAAGAGCGGCTCGGAACGACCCGTCAGGGCCTCCTCGCGGGTGGGAAGCTCGGGCGTGCGGCGGTACGAGAACATGGATTCCCTCCTTGTACGGATGACAACGGGGGAAGGCGCGCCGGGATTCCCGCCCGAGCCGGGCCAGCTGCCCGGCGGCCCCCACCCGCCCCCGGCGGCCCCGCACCCGCCCGCGGCGGCCCCGCACCCGCCCGCGGCGGCCCCGCACCCGCTCCGGCGCCCGTCAGCCCGGCAGGGTCGCCGGGGAGCCGCCGTTCGCCTCGTAGCCCGCCACCGCCAGGGCCCGGTACACCGCGTACTGCGCCGCCGGGTCCTCCGACGCCGACCACGGCAGCGCCCCCACATAGCCGTCCACGTGCCGGACCTGCTCCATCGCCTCCGCCCAGCGCTCCATGTTCACCAGGAACAGCAGCAGCAGGTGCCGTACGTGCGCCAGCATCGGGTCGTCCGGGCGGGCGGTGTGCACCGCGTACAGCGCGCCCTCCACCGCCCGCGTGACGACCGCGCTCTGGTAGAAGCTCCCGATCAGCACCACGTCGGGCAGGTTCTCGTACAGCGCGAACAGCGGCAGCGCCGCCAGCAGCGAGCCCTTCGGGGCGCGCGCCGCGGCCGCGTGCGAGAAGGCGTCCGCGTGCTCGCGCGAGCCGTGCCACTTCCCGCACCAGTAGTGCAGCGCCGCCAGGTGCGCGCCCATGTGCGCCGGCGCCCGGTCCATGACCTTCGCCCACAGCACGTCGAACTCGGCCTCCGAGTACGCGAGGCCCCGCGCGACCGCCAGCTCCGTGATGTACGGCACCGGGTCGCCCGGCGACAGCAGCGCCGCCTTGCGGCACGCCTCCCGCGCCTCCTCCAGGATGATCCGGTGGTCCTCCGAGCCGACCCCGCCCGAGCTCCGCCACGCCTGCTGCACCAGCAGCTCCGCGTGCACCTGCGCGCCGCCCGCGTCCTTCTCCGCCTCCAGCCGCCACGCCTTCAGCCACTGCGCGCCCGCACCGGGCTGCTGTACGAGCTCCAGCGCCGCCGCACCACCGAGGGCCTGCACGCGCTGCCAGCGCTGCTCGCCCTCCTTCGGGGTCCCCGCGAGCAGCTGCGAGGCGGCCTGCCACCGGCCGGTGCCGCGGACGTGGTCCAGTGCGTCCATCAGGTCCCGGTCCGGCCCGGGGATCCGGATGTCCAGGTCCTCCTGCCGGTCGAATCCGTAGTTCGCGGGGTCGGCGGCGTCCGGGCTGCCGGGAGCGACCAGACGGATACCGCCGCGCCTGCGCCGTATGTACGGACTGATGACGAACACGACCATGAGGATCGCGAACAGGAACCACAGAATCTCCATGCCTCAAGCGAACCAGACCGGGGGGTCCGCAGGCCAATGGCGGTCCCCGGCCCGGCCGGGAGAGCACCGATCCCCAAGCGGGGCTTAGGCTCTGCCCATGAGCGACGACAGCCACGAGCACCAGAGCTTCGAGACCCGCGCGATCCACGCGGGCAACACCGCGGACCCGCTGACCGGAGCGGTCGTACCGCCGATCTACCAGGTCTCCACCTACAAGCAGGACGGCGTCGGCGGCCTGCGCGGCGGCTACGAGTACAGCCGCAGCGCCAACCCGACCCGCACCGCGCTGGAGGAGAACCTCGCGGCGCTGGAGGGCGGCCGGCGCGGGCTCGCCTTCGCGTCCGGGCTCGCCGCCGAGGACTGCCTGCTGCGGACGATGCTCTCCCCGGGCGACCACGTGGTCATCCCCAACGACGCCTACGGCGGCACCTTCCGCCTCTTCGCGAAGGTCGTCTCCCGCTGGGGCGTGGAGTGGTCGGTGGCCGACACCTCCGACGCGGCCGCCGTACGCGCCGCGATCACCCCCAGGACCAAGCTCATCTGGGTCGAGACCCCGTCCAACCCGCTGCTCGGCATCACCGACATCGCCATGGTCGCCGACATCGCGCGCACCGCCGGGGCCCGGCTGGTCGTGGACAACACCTTCGCGTCCCCCTATCTCCAGCAGCCGCTCGCGCTCGGCGCGGACGTGGTCCTGCACTCGCTGACCAAGTACATGGGCGGCCACTCCGACGTCGTCGGCGGTGCCCTGGTCACCGCCGACGCGGCGCTGGGCGAGGAGCTCGCCTACCACCAGAACGCCATGGGCGCGGTCGCCGGACCGTTCGACTCGTGGATCGTGCTGCGCGGCATCAAGACCCTCGCCGTACGGATGGACCGGCACGCGGAGAACGCCACCAAGGTCGCCGAGATGCTGACCCGCCACCCCAAGGTCACCCAGGTCCTGTACCCGGGGCTGCCGGAGCACCCGGGTCACGACATCGCGGCCAAGCAGATGCGCAACTTCGGCGGGATGATCTCCTTCCGGGTCGCCGGCGGCGAGGAGGCGGCGGTCGAGGTCTGCAACCGCGCCGAGCTGTTCACGCTGGGCGAGTCCCTCGGCGGTGTCGAGTCCCTGATCGAGCACCCGGGCCGCATGACGCACGCGTCGGTGGTGGGCTCGGCCCTCGAGGTCCCTGCGGACCTGGTCCGCCTGTCGGTGGGCATCGAGAACGCCGACGACCTCCTCGCGGACCTGGCCCGGGCCCTGGGCTGACGGCAGCCGCCCCGGAGGGCTGGGCTCACCAGCCCTCCAGGGGCGGGGAGATGTCCGCGGAGGGCGTCGCCCACGGCTGCGTCGCCGCGGCCCACACCGTGAAGGCCACCGCCGCCGCGAAGAGCAGGGCCCAGCCGAACCGGCGCAGCGCTCGGCGGCGGCGCAGCAGGCGGTCGCCGCGGGCCGCCGCACCGGCCGCCAAACCCGCCGGAACCGCCGGGTACGGACCCTCCAGGAGCCGCCTGACCTGCGCTTCCTTCCGGTCCGGGAGCCCGCTCACCGCAGCTCCGCCACGGCCCGGTTGCACAGCACCCGCACCCGTTCGGCCGGCAGCCCGAGCTGGGCGGCAATGACTTCCTCCGCGATGCCCTCGTAGATCCGCAGCACGAGGACGAGCCGTTCCAGCGGGCTCAGCCGGGCCAGTACCCCGGGGCCGCCCTGGTGGCGCCGGCCGGTGCGGGCGAAGGCGGCGCACAGCTCCTGACGGGTGAAGTCGTAGGGATCGTCGCCGCGCAGCCGGTCCCAGTGCGCGTACGTACGGGCCAGCGCGCCCGCCAGCAGCCGGCGGGCCGGCTCCGGCTCACCGGTCAGCAGGACCGCGACGTGCAGCAGCCGCCCCGCCGCCCCCGCGACGAAGGCCTGGAACTCCGTGTAGGAGCCTGTCCGTGCCCGTTGGTCCACCGCCCGCATGCCTCACATAGTGCGGGCAGCGGGTCCGCCCCGGTCAAGGGTCCGGTCGCGGTCAGGACGGGGGAGTGGGAGCGGGCGCCTCGGTAGGGCCGAGACGGGGCCGGCGGAAGGGGGAGAGGGGAGGCCGGAGGGCAGGAGGGGCGGGGCGGAACGTCAGGATGCCGGGCCGGCGTCGGCGACGGCCGCCATCAGCTCCGACAGCGACAGGTTGAAGCGGGTCAGCAGCTTCGTGAAGGACTCGCGCTCCTGCTCGGTCCACTCCTCCGTCACGCGGGCCATCAGCTCGCGCCGCGAGGAGCGCACCTCCTCCAGCCGCGCCAGCCCGCGCGGAGACAGCGCCAGCACCACGGCCCGCCCGTCCTCCGGATGCGAGGTCCGCTTGACCAGCCCCCCGTCGACCAGCGGCGCGACCTGCCGGGTCACGGTGGACGAGTCGATGCCCATGCCGCCGGCGAGCGCCTTGACGCCCATCGGCCCCTCCAGGTCGAGCCGGTTCAGCAGCAGGTACGCGGCCCGGTCCATCGAGTTGCGGGCCTGGCCGACACCGCCCAGACGGGTCTGCTCGGCGCGTCGCGCGAAGACCGCCACCTGGTGCTGGAGCGCGTCGAGGAGACCGGCTCCCGCAGGCGCCTCGCCTGCCGCGGGCAGATGGGAATTGGCCGGGGATGAAGGCATGGCCGTGGGCTCTCTTCGCATGGGTCCGACAAGGATGGGGGACAGCGTACGCGGCCCTGCGGCGGCTCGTACGGCTCGTACGAGAACTGGTACGGGCCGCTCTCGGGCCCCCTTCGAGGCCGTCCCGGATGGCGTGTTTTCGCCCCTCTCGCCCGCTTGGCGCGCTCCCTTCGCGCGCCCCCCGCACCCCCTCTCCCGCCGTCCCGCACGGTCTCCCCGCCGTCCCGCGCCCCCTCTCCGCCGTCCGGCGCTCCTCCCGGCCGGCCTGAGCCGGGCGGCGCGGGGGCTGCGAGACTGGCGGCATGAACTACCGCGTGCCCGAGCCCGTCCCGCAGGTCATCCTCGACGACGTCCGGGGGGCCCAGAAGATGCTCTCCGGTGTCTCCCGGGTGACCGCGATGGAAGGCAGCCGGCACCTCTCCTCGCTCACCGGCTCCCCGGTGCACCTCAAGTGCGAGAACCTCCAGCGCACCGGCTCCTTCAAGCTGCGCGGGGCTTACGTGCGGATCGCCGGCCTGCGGCCCGAGCAGCGGGCCGCCGGAGTCGTCGCGGCCAGCGCGGGAAACCACGCGCAGGGCGTGGCGCTGGCATCCTCCCTGCTCGGCGTGCGCTCCACGGTGTTCATGCCCCTCGGCGCGCCGCTGCCGAAGGTGGCCGCGACCCAGGAGTACGGCGCCGAGGTCCGCCTGCACGGCCACGTCGTGGACGAGAGCCTGGCCGCCGCCCAGGAGCACGCGGACCGTACCGGGGCGGTGTTCATCCACCCCTTCGACCACCGCGACATCATCGCCGGCCAGGGCACGGTGGGGCTGGAGATCCTCGAGCAGTGCCCGGAGGTGCGCACCATCCTCGTGGGCGTCGGCGGCGGCGGACTCGCGGCCGGCATCGCGGTCGCCGTGAAGGCGCTGCGCCCCGACGTGAAGGTGATCGGCGTCCAGGCGGCGGGCGCGGCCGCCTACCCGCCCTCGCTGAAGGCCGGGCACCCGGTGTCCATCGACGACCCGAACACGATGGCGGACGGCATCAAGGTCGGCCGCCCCGGCGACGTTCCCTTCCACATCATCGGCAATCTCCTCGACGACGTGCGCACGGTCTCCGAGGACGCGCTCTCCAGTGCCCTCCTGCTGTGCCTGGAGCGGGCGAAGCTGGTGGTCGAGCCGGCCGGGTGCAGCCCGGTCGCCGCGCTGCTGAGCGAGCCCGAACGGTACGGCGGGGGGCCGGTGGTGGCCGTCCTGTCGGGCGGGAACGTCGACCCGCTGCTGCTCCAGCGGATCCTGCGCCACGGCATGGCGGCGGCCGGCCGGTACCTGTCGCTGCGGCTGCGCGTGACGGACCGGCCGGGGGCCCTGGCCGGGCTCCTGGGGGTGCTGTCGGGGACGGACGCGAACGTCCTGGACGTGAGCCACGTACGGACCGATCCGCGGCTCGGGCTGACGGAGGTCGAGGTGGAGCTGCACCTGGAGACGAAGGGACCGGAGCACTGCGCCGAGGTCGCGCGCTCGCTGCACGGCGCCGGGTACAAGGTCATGGGCTGACGAAGGACGCGGACCGGAGCCGCCGGTTGCGCGGCAGGAGGCCGCAGCGCGCCGGACGGCGGGAAGGGGGTCTTCCGTATCCCGTTCGGCCGGGCGGGGGAGGCCCGACCCCCCTAGGCTGTGATGCCTGCGCACGACCGGATTTCAGCCGGTTCGATTCACACTGGGAGAATCCCTATGCCAGGCGCGATCTATGCCGAGGGGCTGGTCAAGACCTTCGGCGACGTACGGGCTCTGGACGGCGTGGACCTCGATGTCCCCGAAGGCACCGTCCTGGGCCTGCTCGGCCCCAACGGCGCGGGCAAGACCACGGCCGTACGAGTCCTGACCACCCTGCTCCGACCCGACAGCGGCCAGGCCGTCGTCGCCGGCATGGACGTGCTCCGGCACCCCAACGAGGTCCGCCGCGCGATAGGCCTCTCCGGCCAGTTCGCGGCCGTCGACGAATACCTCACGGGCCGCGAGAACCTCCAGATGGTCGGCCGGCTCTACCAGATGAAGGCCAAGGCGGCGAAGGCCCGGGCCGAGGAACTCCTCGAGCGCTTCAACCTCTCCGAGGCCGCCGACCGCACCGCCAAGACCTACTCCGGCGGCATGCGCAGGCGCCTCGACCTCGCCGCCGCGCTCGTCGTCAGCCCGCCCGTGATGTTCATGGACGAGCCGACCACCGGCCTCGACCCCCGCAACCGCCAGCAGCTGTGGGGCATCATCCAGGAACTGGTCGCGGGCGGCACCACCCTCCTGCTCACCACCCAGTACCTGGAGGAGGCCGACCACCTCGCCCACGACATCTGCGTGGTCGACCACGGCAAGGTCATCGCGCGGGGCACCTCCGACCAGCTCAAGGCCCGTACGGGCGGCGAGCGCGTGGAGGTCGTCGTCCACGAGCGCGAGCACATCGCACCCGCGAGGGAGGTCCTCGCCGCCTTCGGCAAGGGCGAGACCGCCGTCGAGGAGCACACCCGCAAGCTCACCGTGCCCGTGTCCGGCGGCGCCAAGCTGCTCGCCGAGGTCATCCGCGAGCTCGACGGCCGGGGCATCGAGATCGACGACATCGGACTGCGCCGCCCGACGCTCGACGACGTGTTCATCTCCCTGACCGGCCACGCGCCCGAACGGAACCCCGAAGACAACGGCGAGGGCGCCCCGCCCGACGCCAAGGGCCGCAAGGCGGCGCGGAAGGAGACGGCGCAGTGACCCTCACCTCCCCGACCCCGGGCTCCCCCGGCTCGCCGACCCGGGAACTGGCGGCGCCGCGCCCGCGCGGCGGACTCGTCCAGGGCGTCAACGACTCGCTCGTGATCGCCAAGCGGAACCTGATCCGCATGTCCCGGATCCCGGAAATGATCATCTTCGGCGTGATCCAGCCGGTCATGTTCGTCGTGCTCTTCAGCTACGTCTTCGGCGGTTCGATCAGCGTCGGCGGCAACACCTCGCCCGCCGCCTACCGCGAGTTCCTGATGGCCGGCATCTTCGCCCAGACCGTCACCTTCGCCACCGCCGGTGCGGGCGCGGGCATCGCCGACGACATGCACAAGGGCCTCATCGACCGGTTCCGCTCCCTGCCCATGGCCCGCGGCGCGGTGCTGACCGGCCGGACGCTCGCCGACCTCGTCCAGACCACCCTGACCCTCGTGGTCCTCGCGATCGTGGCCCTGATCGTCGGCTGGCGCACCCACACCAGCATCGGCGAGGTGCTCGCCGGCTTCGCGCTGCTGCTCCTGCTCGGGTACGCCTTCTCCTGGATCGGCGCCCTCATCGGCCTGTCCGTACGCACCCCCGAGGCGGCCACCTCGGGCGGGCTGATCTGGCTGTTCCCGCTGACGTTCATCTCGAACGCCTTCGTCCCCTCCGACAACATGCCGACGTTCCTGCGGCACATCGCGGAGTGGAACCCCTTCAGCGCCACCGTCCAGGCGGCCCGCGTGCTCTTCGGCAACCTCCCGCCGGGGTACGAGGCGCCCGAGGCGTGGCCGATGCAGCACCCGGTCCTGGCGTCCGTGCTCTGGTCGCTGCTGATCATCGCGGTCTTCCGGACCCTGGCGGTCCGCAAGTACCGCTCGGCGACGGCGTAAGGATCCGCACCACGCACCGATGCCCGGCCGGGAGGACCCGGCCGGGCATCGGCGCGTGCAGGTGAGGGGGTGATCAGCCGGTGAAGGGCTTGACGTCGAGGATCTTGACGGAGGCCTTCTTGCCGTTCGGCAGCTCGTACTCCGCGTCCTCGCCGATCGCCTTGCCCAGCACCCCGCTGCCCAGCGGGGACTGGGGCGAGTACGTCTCGAAGTCCGAGGACGCGTACTCGCGCGAAGCCAGCAGGAACTCCATCGTGTCGTCCTCGTCGCCATCGAAGGCGATCTTGACCAGGGTGCCGGGGGCGACCACGCCCTCGGCCGCGGGCGCGGTCCCGACCTTGGCGTTTTCCAAGAGCTGCGTCAGCTGGCGGACGCGGAGCTCCTGCTTGCCCTGCTCTTCCTTCGCCGCGTGGTAACCGCCGTTCTCACGCAGGTCGCCCTCCTCGCGGGCGGCTGCGATCTTCATGGCGATCTCCGTGCGGGCGGGACCAGAGAGGTAGTCCAGCTCTGCCTTCAGCTGGTCGTACGCCGCCTGGGTCAGCCAGGTGACGCTTTCGCTCGTCTGGGTCACGGGTGCTCCTCGTCGGTACAGGGGGACTTCAGGCCGCCAGCGGCGGACGAAACCACGAGCCTAACAATTCGGGAAGAAAAGGGGGAGGACCCGCGAGTCCGACGGCCCGCCGTCGGGGCCGCCGACGGGGCCCTCGGCGGCCCGCGGCCCGGGTCTCGAGCCGTGCCCTCAGCGGGCCGCCGGCTGGCAGCCGACCAGTTCGATCATCGTGGCGCGGGTGGTGGTCCTCAGCGACACGACCTCGTCCACGCGCGCCGCGGCCTGCGGGAACGTGAAGTCCGCCCGGCCCACCTCGGCGTGCTCCTCGTCCTGCGAGCTCAGCGTGCACACTCCGGTGACCGAGGTCTCCTTGCGGACCTCCAGGTGCACCTTCACCTCGTTGTCCGAGACCACCTGGAACTTGATGACCTCGGCGCTGACGCTCTGCCCGGCGATGTAGTCCCAGCCGATCCACCCGACCACACCCAGCAGCAGGGCCCCCGCCGCGGCCCCCACGACCTTGAGCTTGCGATCCGCACGCTCGTCCGCCGACCGGCCGTAACGACCCTCGGGCAGCCCTTCGCGCACCGCGCTCATCGATCGTTCCTTCCGCCAGGGCGGGGCCGGGTCCGTGCGGACCCACCCCCGGAATTTTCCGTCCCCCGATTCGGTCACTATAGAAGCCGAGTGTCGCGCCGAATCGCAGAGGATCCCGTCTTGACCGAGCAGCTTCGACTGATGGCCGTCCACGCCCACCCCGACGACGAGTCGAGCAAGGGCGCGGCCACCATGGCCAAGTACGTGTCCGAGGGAGTGCCGGTGCTGGTCGTGACCTGCACCGGAGGCGAGCGCGGCTCCGTGCTGAACCCCAAGCTCCAGGGCGACCGGTACATCGAGGAGAACATCCACGAGGTGCGGCGCAAGGAGATGGACGAGGCGCGCGAGATCCTCGGCGTCGAGCAGGAGTGGCTGGGTTACGTCGACTCCGGGCTGCCCGAGGGCGACCCGCTGCCGCCGCTGCCGCAGGGCTGCTTCGCCCTCGCCGACGTCGACGAGGCCGCCGGTGAGCTCGTCAAGAAGATCCGCGCCTTCCGGCCGCAGGTCATCACCACGTACGACGAGAACGGCGGCTACCCGCACCCGGACCACATCATGACCCACAAGATCTCGATGGTCGCCTTCGACGGCGCGGCCGACACCGTGAAGTACCCGGAGGCCGAGTTCGGCCCGGCCTACCAGCCGCAGAAGCTCTACTACAACCAGGGCTTCAACAAGCCGCGCACCGTCGCCCTCCACGAGGCGCTGCTCGCGCGCGGCATGGAGTCCCCGTACGGGGAGTGGCTGGAGCGGTGGAAGGAGTTCGAGCGCACCGAGCGGACGCTGACCACGCACGTGCCCTGCGCGGACTTCTTCGAGATCCGTGACAAGGCGCTCATCGCGCACGCCACGCAGATCGACCCGGACGGCGGCTGGTTCCGCGTGCCGATGGACGTCCAGAAGGAGGTCTGGCCCACGGAGGAGTACGAGCTCGCGAAGTCGCTCGTCGACACCTCCCTCCCCGAGTCCGACCTCTTCGCGGGCATCCGGGAGAATGCGTAGCCATGAGCGCTTCGCAGGCAGCACTGACCCACCTCCTCCCGCTGGCGGCTGACACCTTCGACAAGAACAAGGTGACGCCCGGCCTCCTGGGCTTCCTCGTGTTCGCGGCCCTCGCCGTCGGCGTGTGGGCCCTGATGAAGTCGATGAACCGGCACATGGGACGGGTGGACTTCCAGGAGACGGAACCGGGCCCCACGACCCCGGAGGGCCCCCGCGCACCGTAGGTGAGGCTGCGGCGCGGCCGGGGGACGCACCACGGCGATGCCGCCCGCCGGCGCCCAGCACCCCTGTGCAGGCAGCCTCGGCCCGGCCCCCGGCAGCCACCGCCCGCCCCGCCCCTCCGGGCGTGACGCGGGCGGGCGCTGACCGCCGTGCACCGCGCCTCCGGTGTGGCGCGCCGACCGGCTGAGGCGCGCCGCCGGCCCGCCCTCCCCGTGTCACGGCACCGGGACGCCCATGATCTCCCGCGCGTGCAGGTCGGGCACCAGGCCCAGTCGCCACGCCTGCCACTCCTCCGCCGGGTCCACGCCGCGGCCGAGGATCACCGCGTACGTCTCCAGGCAGTCCGCCAGCCGCCCGTCCCGCGCCGGATGCGGCGACCCCGCCAGCCGGTCCGCCTCCGCCCGCGCCTCCTCCAGGGCGCCCGACGCGGCCGGGCCGACGTGGGGCAGCATCGTGCAGCGCAGGAACCGCGCCCAGTCCTCCCCCCGCCGGTCCCCGTACGAGATGAACAGCCGCACCGCCTCCTCGCACAGGCCCAGCGCCTGCGGCACCCGGGCGTTGCCCGCGTCGACCACCGCCAGCTCCAGGCAGGTCCACGCCTCGCCGTGCGCCAGCCCGATCCGGGCGAAGTCCGCCCGCGCGTCCACCAGCAGCTGCCGTGCGAAGCCGGAGTTCCTCAGGTTGCCCGTCCGCGCCGCACGCTGGTCACGCGTCACCCGGCCCGAGTGGTGCCGCGCGTGTGCCAGCCCGTACACGTCCCGCATCCGCGAGAACATCGTCCGGGCCCGCTCCAGCTCCCGCACCGCCTCGTCGCGCTCGCCGCCCTCCTCCAGGGCCTGCCCCAGGTAGTACAAGGTCCACGCCTCACCGCGGGCGTCCTCCGCCTCCCGGTGCCGGGCCAGCGCATCGCCAAGCCGCTCCAGGGCCGGCCCGGGATCCCCGTCCACCACCCGGGCGCGGCCTAGCTGGGTCAGCGCCCACGCCACGCCGCGGTCGTCGCGCGTGCGCCCGTACAGGTCGAGGGCGAGCCGTTCCACGGCCGCCAGCGCGTGCAGCCCCCACGCGCGGTCGCCCGCGAGCTCCGGCCGCTCCTGGAGCGCCAGAGCCTCGCGGATGCGGGCCGCGGCCTCCGGCAGGTTGCCCTGGTGGTGCAGGGTGATGCCCAGCGAGATCAGGGCCATGCCGGCCCCCGCCTCCTGCCGGGCCTCCCGGTACTGGTCGACCACCGAGGTCAGCGTCGTGCGCGCCTTGTCCAGCTCGCCCAGCTGGCGCGCCGCGATACCGGTGCGCCACTGCACCGACCGCACCAGCCGCCCCTGCCCGCCGGCCTGCGCCTCCACCGCCTGCGTCAGCTCGCTGATCTCACCCAGCCGGTACAGGTCGCCGCGCAGCAGGCAGAAGTCGCACAGTGCGCCCAGCAGGTCCAGCACCGCCTGCTGGTCCACGCCCTCCGAGTGCCGCAGCGCGGCCGTGATGAAGCTCGACTCGTCGTCCAGCCAGCGCAGCGCCGCGTCCAGGGAGGTGAAGCCGTGCCCGCCGACCGGGCCCGTGCCGAACGGGTGGGCGCGCGTCGACGTCCTCCCGTCGACCATCCGGATCACCGAGTCCGCCAGCTGCGCGTACACGCGGATCAGCCGCTCGTGCGCGGCCGCCGCCCCTTCCCGGTCCTCCTCCGCCGCCAGCCGCTCCGCCGCGTAGGCGGGCACCGCGTCGTGCATCCGGAACCGCCGGCCCCGCACCCGCTCGATCAGCCCCGCGCCGTACAGCTCCTCCAATGCGCGCAGCGCCACCTGCTCGGGTACGTCGGCCAGCGCGGCCGCGGCCGCGGCGCCGAGCGAGGCCCGCCCGGCCAGCGGCAGCCGCCGCAGCAGCAGCCGGGCCGGTCCCTCGAGGCGGGCGTCGGCGGCCCGCAGCGCCAGCTCCACCGGATGCCCCGGCCCGGCGGCGGGCACCAGGCCCTCGCGGGCCGGCGGGATCAGCAGGCGCAGCGCCAGGGGGAGGCCGCCGCCGCGCTCCACGACGGCGGCCGCGTCGGAGCCCAGGGGCGGGGAGGCCGCCCGTACCAGCTCCGCCGCGTCCGCCGCGGCCAGCCGTTCCACCGGCAGCTGGTGCACCCAGGCCGCCAGGTCCGCGGGCAGCTCCAGGGGTGCGCGCGCCGTCACGAGCACCAGGCTCTCCGACCGCTCCGGCACCAGCGCCCGCACCTGCGCCGCGTCCACGGCGTCGTCGAGGACCACCGTCACCGGCAGGCCCTGCAGGTGACGGTGGTACAGCTCGCCCAGCCTGCGCACCTGCTGCTGCGCCGAGGCGCCGTCCCGGAAGAGCAACTGCTCGCGGGGGGCGCCCAGCCGGTTCAGCAGGTGCAGCAGTGCCTCGCACGTCGACAGCGGGGCCTCCCCCCGGGGCGAGGCGCCCCGCAGGTCCACGAGGCACGCGCCGAGGAACTGGTCGCGCAGCCCGTGCGCGGCCCGCAGGGCCAGCGCCGTGCGGCCCACCCCCGGCTCTCCGTGCAGGACCACCACGACGGGCCGGGTCTGCGTGCCGGCGCGGGCCGCCTGCACCCACTGGGCGATCCGGGCCAGCTCCGCCTTGCGGCCCGCGAGCGGGCCCGCGGGCTGGGGGAGCTGCCCGAAGGACTGCTCCAGGGTGCTGCGCCGCCGGGCTTCCGCACTGCGGTCGCCCCCGCGCAGCCGCGGGCCGCCGCGCGGGGGCGTACGGGGCGCCCGCGCCGTCGCCGCCATCGTGCGCTGCCGCTCCAGGAAGGGCCGTACGCCGCGCACCTCCAGGGCCGACAGCCACTGCAGCCGGAGCTGCTCGGGGCCGCCCGGACGGCCGCGTTCCCCGGCGCGCCGGTTCGCCGCCGGCAGGTGCAGGGCCGTCACCTTGGCCACGGTCGCGACCACCCCCGCGACGCCCGTCACGGCGCCCGCGGTCAGTGCCGTACCGGCCGGGACCCCGAGCGCCAGGTTGTCCCGCATCGGCTTCCCCCTCGGAGCTCCGGCAACGTGCCCCAAGTGTCTGTCCGGTGGCGCGACAGCGGGAGGTAATCTGAGCTGGTTCAGAGGGAGTTGACGGCCGGTGTGTGTTCTGCGGTCCTCCCTGGCCGCTCCACTGCGCCCGGACGGGGACCGATGACGGTGCGAAGGATCCGCGGATGACCGCCCTGCGGCGGCCGGTGGCGGTCCTGATCGGCTGCGCGGCGGGGGCGCTGCTCGTGCCGGCGGCGGCCGGATGCGGCCGGAGCGCTCCCGAGGCGGGATTCGTCCTGCGCTACGAGCGGCCCGCGGCGGATGACCGGCCCTCCTCCCGTTTCCTGCGGGACGGCAAGGCCGCCGAGTCCGCCCTCGCCGAACTCAACGACTACGTCGCCCTCCCGCACCGCGTCACCGTCGTCGCCCGCTCCTGCTCCGGAGAGGGCACCGGCTACGATCCGGCGCGCCGCCGCATCGAGCTCTGCTACGACGACCTCACCGAGGAGCGGGCGCTGTTCGAGCGGGCGGGCGACCCCCGGCCGGACGACCGGCTGGCCGAGGTCGTCCACGAGACGCTGTACCACGAGGCGGGGCACGCGCTGGTGGACGCGCTGGGCCTGCGACCCGGGGACGACCGCGCCGAGGAGGACGCCGCGGACCGCTTCGCCCAGGTGGTGCTCCTGCGCGGCCGGCCCGAAGGCGAGCGGACCCACCCGCCGGGCGCAGGGCGAGCCGCCCCGACGGACGGGGAGCGGACCCTGTTGACCGCCGCCCGGGCCTACGACCTCGCCGCGGCGGCCGACCCCGTCCCCGACCCGTCCGACGAGCACGCCCCGGACGCCGCCCGCGCGGAGTCCCACCGCTGCGCCGTCCTCGGAGCGGCCCCGGCCGGCCACCCGGAACTCGCCACCGCGTTCCGCGCCGACTGCGCCGCCATCTGGACCCGTACCCGCGACACCTGGACCCACGACCTGGCCCCGCTCCTTCGGCGTTGACCTGACCTCTTGCGGCAGGACGTCCCCATGCCGAACCGCCTCGAGCACGAGACCGCGCCCTATCTCCTCCGACACGCAGACAACCCCGTGGACTGGTGGCCGTGGTCGCCCGAGGCGTTCGCGGAGGCGCGGGAGCGGGGGGTGCCCGTCATGCTCAGCGTCGGCTACTCCAGCTGCCACTGATGCCAGTGAACTCGTCAGCCCAGTAGTCGGCGGCGCTCACACCTCTCTGATGATCACGCGGCTCCCGCAGAGCTTCGACCAGTCGTCGCGGTCGGAGGTCAGAACGACTGCTGGAGCCGGGACGCGGAGCGCGAGCGCGGCGACGAGGGCGTCGATCGCGTACTGGTGCCCGTGCAAACCGCCTGCGTCCTGAAGAAGTTTCACTGCGGTCAGGGCGTCTTCCTGACTGGCCGGCTCCACCCGCAGCCGGGACAGCACCCACTTCAAGCGCGCCAGATCGGTCTTCCCGTGCACGGCTTCGACGATGGTCAGCGCAGACACGAGGACGGGAACTCCGACCTGCCGGGATGCCTCGATGCGCGCCACCATCTTGCGGTCGTTGCGGAGGAGGAGGGAGAGCGCCTCGGAGTCGAGCACCAGCGAGCGAGCCGGCTGCTCCTTCACGCGGCGCCCCGCTCGACACCCTCGGCGTTCTCGTCTCCGAACAGCTCGCGACGAGCGGTTTCGATCTCGTGCTCCGTGAGCGCGCCGTGTGCTTCCTCGTGGGCGGCGACGATCTCGGCGAGCCCGTCCATGGCGAGCTGGTGCCGGACAGCTTCGGTGATGTAGCTGGACAGGCCGCGGCGGCCAGTGCGAGAGCGCAGCTCGCTGACCAGCTCGGCGGGCATGGAGACGGAGATGTTCTCGGTGGTCCCGGCGCGGGTCGTCTTCATAACCGCTAGTGTAAGACAAATTTTATTACAGAGGGGGTTCCTCGCGGAGTGGAAGCCTTCGATGTCCTGCGGTCACCCGTGAGGGAGACCAAGGAGGCTCGCCCCAGCGGCTCGTCCGCACTGCCGTCCACTGCGTCATCGGGATCAGTCATCGGGTCTCCCGGTCGCCTGCCTCGGAACGCTGTGATCATCGCAGAGCTGCGTCCGGCATCGATGCGGATTCCGGACGATTGCTTCGCCGGGGATAGCCGGGGACGGCTGGGACGGGCCGGCCCTGGGCGACGTGGGTGGGGGCGGCGGGGTGCACAGCCCCTGCTGCTCAGCATCGGGTACAGCTCGTGCCACTGGTGGCAGTGAACTCGCGCAAGGCGGTTGCACTGCAAAGTACGGCCGCTACGGCGGTGGTGGGCCCGTACGCCGGGGAGGTTGTCGCCCACACTCAGCCCACCGGCTCCGGCTGCATGCGGCCCACACGCACAAGTATGGTTCGGCCAAACCGCCCATCAACTGGCCGACGGACGGACCTAGACACTTGACTTGGACGAACTGCCCGAGCCCGAGTCGGACTCCTGCTGACCGTACAGCGGAGTTCGACTCGCACCCTGCGGCGGAAGGTGCCGTACGCGTGCCTGGCGAGGACCTGGTACTACCGCTCCGTACGATGCAGGAACTGCCAGCCCAGTACAGCCAGGGCGAGCGTCTGGCCGAGAGAAGCGAGCACGTGTAGACGATCGGGACCCCGGTGACGGCCTGCTCGACCCGCCAGTAGGTGTGAGGTCGATGGTTTCCGTCCGGTAAACGATGACCTCCGGGCGGCGGTTGGTGAGCGGAACGTCCTGTAGGCGGACGTCGAAGTCCGTGTCCGCGTTCCAGTCCGGGCTCGCGGCGTCGTCCAGGGCATTGGCGAGGACCCGAGCCAGCCGGTTGTGCCGCTCGGGAGCGCTCGGGCTCGCGACGACCATCGCGTCCACGATCTCGATGCCGGCGCACTGCTCCTCGGACCAGGAGGCGTACTGCTCCGCGCTGATCTGCGGATGCATCCACGCGGGCGCCACCATCTCGGCGGTCATGGTGTACCTCCTTCGAGGCGCCTCGGCAGGTCCAGCGCCGCTGCGCCCAGCCTCCTGTTCCGAGGTGCCGGGCTGCCCGGTGTGGAGGGAATGGAGGCGCCCACCACGTGATAGCGCACGATTGTTAATTCGGCCAAGCGGGGCGAGCTCGTCAGGGTTTCACCGGTCGCGTCAGTCGTTGTGAGAGGCTGGGTCGTATGAACCGGTTGGCTGGTGTGACCTCGCCTTATCTGCTTCAACATGCTGACAATCCGGTCGACTGGTGGCCGTGGGGACCCGAGGCATTCGAAGAAGCGAAACGGCGCGGTGTACCCGTTCTGTTGTCGGTTGGATACTCTGCGTGCCACTGGTGCCACGTCATGGCGCACGAGTCCTTCGAGGACGAGCTGGCCGCCGCCTATATGAACGAGCACTTCGTCAACATCAAGGTGGACCGCGAGGAGCGGCCCGACGTCGACGCCGTCTACATGGAGGCCGTGCAGGCCGCCACGGGGCAGGGCGGCTGGCCGATGACCGTGTTCATGACCCCCGACGCCGAGCCGTTCTACTTCGGGACCTACTTCCCGCCCGAACCCCGGCACGGGATGCCCTCCTTCATGCAGGTCCTCGAAGGCGTCCGGACCGCGTGGGTGGGGCGGCCCGAGGAGGTCGCGGACGTCGCGCAGCGGATCGTACGGGACCTGGCCGGCCGGCAGCTCGACTACGGCAGGGCCACCGCGCCCGGCCCCGAGGACCTCGCGCGGGCGCTGCTCGCGCTGACGCGGGAGTACGACGCGGCCCGCGGCGGATTCGGCGGAGCACCGAAGTTCCCGCCGTCCATGGTGCTGGAGTTCCTGCTGCGCCACCACGCCCGGACCGGCGCCGAGGGCGCGCTGCAGATGGCCGCCGACACCTGCGAGGCCATGGCGCGCGGCGGGATCTACGACCAGCTCGGCGGCGGCTTCGCCCGGTACTCCGTGGACCGGGACTGGATCGTCCCGCACTTCGAGAAGATGCTCTACGACAACGCGCTGCTCTGCCGCGTCTACGCCCACCTGTGGCGGGCCACCGGATCGGACCTCGCGCGCCGCGTCGCCCTGGAGACCGCCGACTTCATGGTCCGGGAGCTGCGCACCGACCAGGGCGGCTTCGCGTCCGCGCTCGACGCCGACAGCGAGGACCCGGCCAGCGGCAAGCACGTGGAGGGCGCCTACTACGCCTGGACCCCCGCCGAGCTGCGGGAGGTGCTCGGTGACGAGGACGGGGCCCTGGCCGTCGGGTACTTCGGGGTGACCGAGGAGGGCACGTTCGAGGAGGGCCGGTCCGTACTCCAGCTGCCGCAGGACGGTCCGTCGGCCGACGCCGAGCGGATCGCGTCGATCCGGGCCCGGCTGTTCGCGGCCCGGCAGACGCGGCCCGCACCCGGGCGCGACGACAAGGTCGTCGCCGCGTGGAACGGGCTCGCCATCGCCGCGCTCGCCGAGTGCGGGGCGTTCTTCGAGCGGCCCGACCTGGTCGAGCGGGCCACCGAGGCCGCCGATCTGCTGGTGCGCGTGCACATGGACGGGCGGGCCCGGCTGGCGCGGACCAGCAAGGACGGCCACGTGGGCGCCAACGCGGGCGTGCTGGAGGACTACGGCGACGTGGCCGAGGGGTTCCTGGCGCTGGCGGCGGTGACCGGCGAGGGCGTCTGGCTGGAGTTCGCCGGTTTCCTCGTGGACCTGGTGCTGGACCGGTTCACCGCCGAGGACGGCTCGCTGTACGACACCGCGCACGACGCGGAGAAGCTGATCCGCCGGCCGCAGGACCCCACCGACACGGCCGCCCCGTCCGGCTGGACCGCGGCCGCCGGCGCCCTGCTCTCGTACGCCGCGCACACCGGCTCCCAAGCCCACCGCACGGCCGCCGAGCGGGCGCTCGGGGTGGTTCACGCCCTCGGGCCGCGCGCTCCGCGCTTCATCGGGCACGGACTGGCGGTGGCCGAGGCGCTGGTGGACGGGCCGCGCGAGGTGGCGGTCGTGGGGCACCCGGACGATCCGGCGCGCGAGTCGCTGCACCGCACGGCGCTCCTGGGGACGGCTCCCGGTGCGGTGGTGGCGACGGGCCTGCCGCTCGCGGAGGACGGCAGCGGCGGCGAGTTCCCGCTGCTGGCCGACCGCACCCTCGTGGACGGCCTTCCCACGGCGTACGTGTGCCGGCACTTCGTGTGCGCGCGGCCCACGACCGATCGGGCCGAGTTGGCGGAGCAGTTGGGCACCGCCCGCCCCTGACGTGTCCCGGCGCCGGCGCCCGCTCGACGCCCGCCGAGAGGCCGGCGCCCGCTCGACGCATCGAGGGGCCGGCGGCTCAGTGTGCGTACGCGGCGAGCGAGATGCCGACGTAATGGGCGACGAACGCCGCGACGGTCAGGGCGTGGAAGACCTCGTGGAAGCCGAAGAAGCGGGGGGAGGGGTCGGGGCGCTTCATGCCGTAGATGACCCCTCCCACGCTGTAGAGCAGACCGCCGACGATCACCAGGACCAGTACGGCGATGCCGCCGCTGCGCATGAAGTCGGGCAGGAAGAAGACGGCCGCCCAGCCCATGGCGATGTAGCACGGGGTGTAGAGCCAGCGGGGGGCGCCGACCCAGAACACCCGGAAGGCGATGCCGGCCGCGGCGGCCAGCCACACCGCCCACAGCAGCGTGCGCCCGGTGGAGGGCGGCAGCAGCAGGACGGTCAGCGGGGTGTAGGTGCCCGCGATGATCAGGAAGATGTTCGCGTGGTCGAGCCGCCGCAGGATCGCCTCGCCCCGCGGGCCCCAGGTGCCGCGGTGGTAGACCGCGCTGACGCCGAAGAGCAGGCAGGCCGTCAGGACGTAGACGCCGCAGGCGACGCGGGCCCGGGTGGAGTCGGTGAAGGCCATCAGCACCACGCCCGCGACCACCACGGCGGGGAACATCCCCAGGTGCAGCCAGCCGCGCATCAGCGGCTTCTCCTCCAGGGCGGTCTCGGCCGCCTCCAGGACCTGGACGACCGGGGAGGCGTCGGAGGCCGGGGTGCCTCCGGTGGTCTGGGCGGCGTCGGTGACCGGCGTGCCCCCGGTGGCCTGGGCGGCCCCGGTGGCGGTAGAGGCCTCGGAGGCCGGGACGGCGGCGGCGTCAGAAGTCATGCCCGCCATGCTACCTACGGGTCCGTAGCCTTCCGCCGGTCCTCTTTACGGAAGATTGACGGACGTGGCGATGCTCACGTGAGAGGCCCCCTGGACATATGCGCACATGCACCGGATGATCAGATGAGTGCGGTCGACACCGGATGAGCGGAGCGCGAAGCGTCCGGGTCGCAGCCCCCACGGGGCCTACACCAAACAAACCCCTCAACAAGGAGCAATCGTGGCGCGCGACAACGCGGCTCCCACCAGTTCGACCCTCCCCACCAAGCACGCAGCGCTGATCTCCTGGGTGGACGAGATCGCAGCCCTCACCCAGCCGGACCGCGTCGTCTGGTGCGACGGCTCCGAGAGCGAGTACGAGCGCCTGTGCGAGGAGCTCGTCGCCAAGGGGACGTTCAAGAAGCTCGACGAAGCCAAGCGCCCGAACTCGTACTACGCCGCCTCCGACCCCTCCGACGTCGCGCGCGTCGAGGACCGCACCTTCATCTGCTCCGAGAAGGAAGAGGACGCGGGCCCCACCAACCACTGGAAGGCTCCTTCGGAGATGAAGGAGATCTTCGCCGGGGAACAGGGCATCTTCCGCGGCTCCATGAAGGGCCGCACGATGTACGTCGTGCCCTTCTGCATGGGCCCCCTGGGCTCCGAGCTCTCCGCGATCGGCGTCGAGATCACCGACTCCGCCTACGTCGCCGTCGCGATGCGCACCATGACCCGCATGGGCCGGCCCGTCCTGGACGAGCTCGGCACCGACGGCTTCTTCGTCAAGGCCGTCCACACCCTCGGCGCCCCCCTGGAAGAGGGCCAGGCGGACGTGCCGTGGCCGTGCAACACCACCAAGTACATCTCGCACTTCCCCGAGAGCCGCGAGATCTGGTCCTACGGATCCGGCTACGGCGGCAACGCCCTGCTCGGCAAGAAGTGCTACGCCCTGCGCATCGCGTCCGTCATGGCCCGCGACGAGGGCTGGCTCGCCGAGCACATGCTGATCCTCAAGCTCACCCCGCCGCAGGGCGAGGCCCGTTACGTCGCCGCCGCCTTCCCGTCCGCCTGCGGCAAGACGAACCTGGCGATGCTGGAGCCCACCATCCCCGGCTGGACCGTCGAGACCATCGGCGACGACATCGCCTGGATGCGGTTCGGCGAGGACGGCCGCCTGTACGCGATCAACCCCGAGGCCGGCTTCTTCGGCGTCGCCCCCGGCACCGGCGAGCACACCAACGCCAACGCCATGAAGACGATGTACGCCAACACCGTCTTCACCAACGTCGCGCTGACCCCGGACGGCTCCGACGTCTGGTGGGAGGGCATGACGGAGGAGGCTCCGGCCGAGCTCATCGACTGGAAGGGCAACCGCTGGACCCCGGAGAGCGAGACCCCGGCGGCCCACCCCAACGCCCGCTTCGCCGTCCCGGCCGCCCAGTGCCCGACGATCGCCCCCGAGTGGGAGGACCCCAAGGGCGTCCCGATCTCCGCGATCCTCTTCGGCGGCCGCCGCGCCTCCGCCGTACCGCTGGTCACCGAGTCCTTCGACTGGAACCACGGCGTCTTCATCGGCTCCAACATCGCCTCCGAGAAGACCGCCGCCGCCGAGGGCAAGGTCGGCGAGCTGCGCCGCGACCCCTTCGCCATGCTGCCGTTCTGCGGCTACAACATGGGCGACTACATGGGCCACTGGGTCAAGGTCGGCGCCGACAAGGACGCGTCCAAGCTCCCGAAGATCTACTACGTGAACTGGTTCCGCAAGAACGACGCGGGCAAGTTCGTGTGGCCCGGCTTCGGTGAGAACAGCCGCGTCCTGAAGTGGATCGTCGGCCGCCTCGACGGCACCGCCGAGGGCGTGCGGACCCCCATCGGCATCCTGCCGACCAAGGACTCCCTCGACCTCGACGGCCTCGACCTCCCGGCCGAGGACCTCGACTTCCTCCTCACCGTCGACAAGGAGGTCTGGCGCGAGGAGGCCGCCCTGGTCCCCGAGCACCTCAACACCTACGGCGACCACACTCCCAAGGAGCTGTGGGAGCAGTACCACGCACTCGTGGAGCGCCTGGGCTGAGCCGGGACGCGCCCTGAAGAAGGGCGCCAATGAACGTGGGAGCCCCCGACCAAGCGGCGTCCCACCGCTGTGGGAGCCCCCGACCAAGCGGTTCCCACCGCAGCACCGACCCGTCCCGCCGGGAGCGTCCGCGCTCCCGCGGGCAGGTCGTGTGCGTCTGTCGACGGCGGGCCTCCGGTGCACGGAGGCCCGCCGTCGCGCGTTCCGCGCCGGGAGGAGGGCAGGAGGCTCGGCTCCGGCTCGTGCGGGCGGTCCCGTCCCACTTCGAAATGCTGTGTGGGCCCGTGGGTGCTGGTGGCAGGGGCGGCCGCCGGGGAGGATCGGGTCCATGGGCGTGAGCGCGACCGCGTTGAAGTGGCAGGGCTGGCTGGTCGGCCTGGTGGCCGTGGCCGGACTGCTGGTGTTCGCCCCGCTGGGGCTGTACGTGTGGGCCAGCGGCGGTCCGTCGCCCGAGCAGGCGCCGCAGACGGAGCCGGAACCGCGGGCGCGGGTCACCGGGTGCCGCGTGGATCCGGCCAGCCGGCGGGTCGCGGCGGCGGTGGAGGTCACCGGCCGGGGCTCGTACGTCATCACGGTGGAATTCCGCGACCGCGAACACCCGGCCCCGGGCACGCGCTCGGCGCAGGCCCTGGTCAAGATCCCGGGCGTCCTCCCGGGCACCCCGGAACGCGCCGAGGCGATCGGCCCGATCTGGCCGACGGCGACGATCCCGTGGTGCGGGGTGGCGGAGGTGTCCGCGAGTGACCAACCACCACCGTGACCAGGAACGTGCCGACGTCGACCTCGACGGCCACCCCCAGCCCCGCCGGCGTTCGAGGCGCGGGGTCCGGGGCGGAGCCCCGGCCGTGAGGGCCCGCCTGGGCCGAACGTCCAGGCTCCCTTCGACAGTCGAAGCCGAACCCGCCGAGCCACGACCGCCGAGCCCCCCGCAGGGGGTGTGGCGCCCGGTCCGGAGCCTCCGCGGCCCCGGACCGGGGCCGTCAGAGGGCGCCGGCCAGGTCCTGGGACGTGAGAGCGGCGGCATGCGCGTCCATGCGCTCGGCGGCGAGGATCGCGACGGTGGTGTCGGCGCGGGACGCGGCGACGAGCAACGCGCGGGCGGCGAGATCGTGCGCCCGCTGGTGCAGGGCCGCGGCGGCGGCGCCCTCGGCATCCCCGCTCACCTCGCCCGATCGCGGCGCCCGGGTGGGCTCGCCCCCGCGGAGCCGCGCGACCTGCGCGGCGATGCGCTCGGCGGCCCCGCTCAGGCCCAGCTCGTCGGTGACGGCGAGCAGCGCCGCGAGGTGCCCGGCGAGCTGGACGTCCAGGGCTTCGCCGCGGCTGCGGTGCGGATAGTCGACGGTGGCGGCGCCCATGCGGTGGACGACCGACTTCGTGCGGCTCGGCTCGTACATGGGTGGCCTCCTGCCTGGGTCAGGAGACCATCCTACATTGGAACCGTTCTAAAGTTGAGTTGGATCCGATCCGATTCGCCGATTTGATCCGGTCGCGGCTCGAGTACCGCTCCTACGGCTGCCCGTACCCGTCCAGGAAGTTCCCGATCCGTGTGACCGCATCGGTCAGGTCCTTGGCGTTCGGCAGCGTCACGATCCGGAAGTGGTCCGGATCGGGCCAGTTGAAGCCCGTACCGTGGACCACCATGATCTTCTCGGCCCGCAGCAGGTCGAGGACCATCTGCCGGTCGTCCTTGATCTTGTAGACGGCGGGGTCCAGCTTCGGGAAGAGGTACAGCGCGCCCTTGGGCTTCACGCAGGTGATGCCGGGGATCCGCGTCAGCAGGTCGTAGGCCGTGTCGCGCTGCTCCAGCAGCCGCCCGCCCGGAAGCACCAGGTCGTTGATCGACTGCCGGCCGCCGAGCGCGGTGGCGACGGCGTGCTGCGAGGGCATGTTCGCGCACAGGCGCATGTTGGCCAGGATCGTCAGGCCCTCGATGTACGACGCGGCGTTCTTCTTGGGGCCGCAGACCGCCATCCAGCCGGACCGGTAGCCGGCGACGCGGTAGTTCTTGGACAGCCCGTTGAAGGTCAGGGTGAGCAGGTCCGGCGCGATGGCGGCGGTGTTGGTGTGGGTGGTGCCGTCGTACAGGATCCGGTCGTAGATCTCGTCCGAGCACACGACCAGGTTGTGGCGGCGCGCGATGTCCGTCAGCCCGCGCAGCATCTCGTCGTCGTAGACGGCGCCGGTCGGGTTGTTCGGGTTGATGATCACGATGGCGCGCGTGCGGTCGGTGACCTTGCGCTCGATGTCGGCGAGATCGGGCATCCAGTCGGCCTGCTCGTCGCACCGGTAGTGCACGGCGGTGCCGCCGGCGAGCGAGACGGAGGCGGTCCACAGCGGGTAGTCCGGCGCCGGGACGAGCACCTCGTCGCCGTCGTCGAGCAGCGCCTGCATCGACATCTGGATCAGCTCGGAGACGCCGTTGCCGAGGTAGATGTCCTCGACGTCCAGGTCGATGCCCTTGGTCTGGTAGTGCTGCATGACCGCGCGGCGCGCGGAGAGCAGCCCCTTCGCGTCCCCGTAGCCGTGGGCCGTGCCCAGGTTGCGAAGCATGTCCTCGAGGATCTCCGGCGGGCACTCGAAGCCGAAGGCCGCGGGGTTGCCGGTGTTGAGCTTGAGGATGCGATGACCTGCCGCTTCGAGCCGCATCGCCTCTTCGAGGACGGGTCCGCGGATCTCGTAGCAGACATTGGCGAGTTTCGTTGACTGGATCACCTGCATGACGGGAGCTTACGGGCCCGGGCGGGGGCGTGGCGCGCCCTTTGGGCCGGAGGGGGCAGGGTGGATATGTCCCAGTTCGGGTAATGGCTGGGTGCCGATGCGGTCCACCCTTGGAATCCGGGGCCCCGTCCGGTCGGCGCCTGCGGAATGGGTGAGCCGCGGCCGACCGGAAGGGCGGGGTGTTGCGCTCGTCACGCCGAGAGGGGGTGGGGTGGGATGTGGAGACGCGGCGGGGCTTCGGTGGCAGCCTGACTCCCTCGATGCTCATCGATGAGGGTTTGGGGGTTCCCGCCCGTCCCGCCCCTGAAGGACAAGGACCGGCGGGAACCCCCAAAGGAACGGTCCACCGGGTCGAGAGCGGCGCCGGCCGCATCAGGGACCTCACTCCTGGCCTCCGGGGTGGTCCGACCCGCACCGGGCAGCGCCCAGATCCGCAAGCAGCGCCCCGAGGACGCGCGCCGGATCGCTGCACAGTCCCGCACGGATCGGCGTCCGCCGCCCGCGGTGGGCTCCCCCGACCCCCCAACCGCCACGCCTAGCGGTCAGGTCAACCGTTTCTTCGCTCGATGATCACCAGCGGGATCACGCGCGGCGCGGCTGCCGTCTGGTCGTCCTCGTACGCCGGCCACAGGCCCGTCATCATGGCCCAGTACGTCTCCCGCTCCTCCGGCGTGGCCGTGTGCGCCACGGCTCGGGAGACGGTGGCGCCGACCTGGACGCGGACCTCCGGGTCGGCCGTGAGGTTGCCGTACCAGGCGGGATGTTCCGGGGCGCCGTACGCGGCGGCCACCACGATGAGCCGGTCCGCGTCCTCGCCGTAGATCAGGGGCGTGCGGACCGTCCGGCCGGTGGCGCGGTCGATCGTGGTGAGCAGCAGGGTGGGCACCCCGTGCCACAGGTGCCCGTCGGCGCCGGCCGTGCTCACGTACGCGCGGACGTGGTCGAGCCGGGGGCCGGGGTGCGGGTCCGTCGGGTGGTCCCAATCGACATCGAGAGCGTGCATTCACCTGTCCTTAGGCTGTGGTCCCCGGACCACATAACGAGCCGTCCTCACGCGGGGATGCGGTTCCGGCCCCGGCGCTGGCGGTGCCGCCTCCCGCCGCCGTACCCCCGCCGACGGCCCCGGCCCGGGGAGCGACCTCGGGCCGGGGCCCGGGTCGGGGCATCGGTCGGCTGCGCGCTACGGCAGGTAGCGCTCGATGACCTGGGGGCCTTCCTTCTCGATGAGCCGCCGGGCCTTCTCGACCCGCTCCGGAGTCGGGTCGTGGCCGGTCGCCATCACGAGGTCCTCGGGGTCGTACGGTCGTTCCCCGCCCGTGAAGAGCCGGTCCGACCGGGTGGGCTGCTCGTCCGATTCACTGTCCATCGCGTACCTCCTCCGGTGGCCCCGGGGTGTCCCCCGGTGTGCCTGGCCCCATCCTCCGGCGGCGGCTCCATGAACGCACCTCGACCGGAATGCCCGAACCCGAAACCGCATCTGCCCCGAACGGTGTTTGCGCCCGTGTCCGGACCCGTGGCAGCGCCCGTGTCCGACCCCGCGTCCGCGTTCCCTCACACCGTCACCGCCGTCGCCGCCGCTCCCAGGGCCACCAGCAGGGCGCAGATCCCCAGGTTCACCGTCCGGTGCTCCCAGAACACCGCGACGAACTCGCGGATCGTCGCGGTCGGCCAGAAGTACCGCGCGGTCGGCGAGCCCAGTACCTGCCCGTTCACCCCGGCCTTGCGGGCCATCATCGCGGCGCGGAAGGCGTGGAAGTCGTTGGTGACCACCACGCAGCGGTAGCCGGGGTCGTCCGCCAGCATCAGCTCCCGGGAGAACCGCATGTTCTCCTCCGTCGTACGCGACTGCTCCTCCAGCCGGACGTGGTCCTCCGGGATGCCCTCCCTGATCAGCCAGTCCGCCATGGCCCGTGCCTCGGAGACCCGCTCGTCCGTGCCCTTGCCGCCCGAGACGAGGAGGACCGGCGGCCGGCCGCCCCGGGCCAGCTGGGCCGCGTAGACCGCCTGTCCCTTCCGCAGCCGCGAGGCGAGCAGCGGCGGTACCTGGTCGCCGGCGACCAGGCCCGAGCCGAGCATCACCACGTGGTCGACGTCGCCGCGGACCTTGATCCGGCCGTAGAGGAAGGCGTAGCCGAGGAAGCACAGGAAGACGAAGGAGACGTAGGCGACGACCAGCGTCAGGGTGCCCGCGATGCCGTGGGCGAGGGGGGAGCCGTAGCGGCTCACGAGGAGCAGCAGGGTGATCATCCCGAAGATGCCGAGCCCCGCCGCCAGCGACAGCAGGTTGGGCGGGCGGGCGCCCTCCTTGCGGACCATCGTCAGTCCGTTGGCGACGAGGAAGACGCCGATGGCCAGGATGCCGAGCGTGGGGAGGGCGAAGACGAGCACGATCACCGGCATGGCGAGCCATCGCGGCAGCGAGGGCACCTGGAGGAGCAGGGCGAAGGAGGTGGTGGTGAAGGTCAGCCCGAAGAGCACCGCGTTGGTGAAGCGGCGGCGGTCCTTCCGGGCGCTTGTGCAGAAGGCGAGGAAGAACAGCCCGGCGAGGGCGAAGGCGACCATCGGTTCATCGTAAATGTCCCGGTCACACCGGTGGCGCGGTGCGCCGGACCGATCGCCCGGCCAGCACGTCCGTGCGCCGTCCGTCGCGCATCACGAACCGCCCGTCGATCAGGACGTGCGGGATGCCGGTGGGCAGGGCGCGCGGGTGGTCGTAGGTGGACCCGGCCGCGACCGTGTCCGGGTCGAAGAGGACCAGGTCCGCCCGGTGCCCGAGCCGGATCAGGCCCCGGTCGGGCAGCCGCAGGCGGGCGGCGGGCCGGCCCGCGAGGTGGGCGACGCACTCCTCCAGGGAGAGCACGCCGAGCTCGCGGACGTAGCGGCCGAGGTAGTGCGGGAAGGTGCCGTAGGCCCGAGGGTGGGGTTTCGCGCCCTGGAGGATGCCGTCGGAGCCGCCGGTGTGGACGCGGTGGCGCATGATCGCCCGGACGTTCTCCTCGTGGCCGACGTGCTGGAGGATCGTCGGCGCGAGCCGGTCGCCCAGCAGGAGCCGGCGGGCGGTGTCCCAGCCCTCGACGCGCCTGCCGACGTGACCGGCGTACGCGGGGTCGGCGACGCCCGAGATCTCGATCGTCGACCAGTCCACGGGGACTCCGTGGCAGCCGTCGGCGCCGGTCACCTCCAGTGCGTGCCGGATCCGCCCAGCCTCGGTCTCGTCGCGCAGCCGGGCCAGGACCGCCTCGGGCCCGCCGTCGTGGGCCCAGCTCGGCAGCAGGGCGACGAGTGTGGTGCAACCGGGGGTGTACGGGTAGCTGTCGAGGGTGATGTCGCAGCCGTCGGCCAGGGCCGCGTCGAGCAGGGCCAGCAGTTCGGGGGCGCGGCCCCGGTTCTCGGCGAAGTTCATGGTGGCGTGCGCGAGGTGCAGGGCGCAGCCGGCCTCGCGGGTCAGGGCGATCATCTCGGCGTAGGCTTCGAGCGCGCCGTGGCCGTACGAGCGGTGGTGGGGGCAGTAGTAGCCGCCGTGGCGGGCGACCACGCGGCACAGTTCGGTCAGTTCGGAGCCGGAGGCGTACATGCCGGGGGTGTAGGTCAGCCCGGAGGACATGCCGACGGCCCCCTCGGCCAGGCCGTCGGCGACCAGCTGCCGCATCCGCTCCAGCTCCGCCCCGGTGGCCGGGCGGTCGTCCCAGCCCAGGACGTGGGCGCGCACCGTTCCCTGCGGGACGAGATAGGCGGCGTTGACGGCGCAGCCCTGGCCGCCGTGGGCGCGGTCGAGCCGGTCGAGGTAGCCGCCGACCGTGCGCCAGTCGAAGTCGATGTCGTCGCCGGAGCCGTTCCAGCCGGCGATGGCGGCCCGGACCCCGTCCAGGGTCCGCTCGTCGGCCGGGGCGTAGGACAGGCCGTCCTGGCCCAGCACCTCGAGGGTCACGCCCTGGGCGGCCTTGGCGCTGTGGTCCGGGTCGCGGAGCAGTGCGAGGTCGCTGTGGGCGTGCATGTCCACGAAGCCGGGGGCGAGGGCGAGGCCGTGGGCGTCGAGGGTCCTGCGCCCGCCGGGTATCCGCCCGATCTCGGTGATCCGGCCGCGGTGCACGCCGACGTCGGCGGTGTACGAGGGCCCGCCCGTGCCGTCGACGACGCGGGCCCCGCGGATGACCAGGTCCACGGACGGGGCCTAGAAGAAGGTGCGGACGAAGTCGGTGACCGTGCCGTCGGACTCCACCACCGGGATCAGCGGCCACTTCTCGAAGATCGTGCAGGGGTGGGACATGCCGAGGGCCACCCAGTCCCCGACCTGGACGTCGTCGGCGGAGTCGGTCTCCAGCCAGGCGTGCTGGTCGGAGAGTTTGACGACGCGGACGCCGGTGGCCGGCCGCTCCTCGCCGGTGAGGGCGTCGCGGACGCGCTCGGCGGTGGGCAGGCCGAGGTCGTAGGCGATGTCGCGCTTGCCGGCGTTCAGGAAGCCCTGGGTGGGGGAGGGGCGGGAGACGACCTGGGTCCACAGCCGGAACGCGGGGCGCAGGCCGCCCTCTTCGGGGTGGCGGTTGAAGGGGGTGAGGCGGGTGTACCAGCCGTGGTCGTGCGAGACGTACGCGCCGGAGCGCAGCAGCTTGAGCGTCGGCAGGGAGAGGCCGGGCATCTCGGCGAAGACCTCGGCGACGGTGTCGAACCAGGCGGAGCCGCCGGCGCTTACGACGATCTCGTCGAGGTCGGGGTGCGCGGCGAACCGGCCGGCCTTGTCGAACTCGACGGCGAGGCCGGTGAGGCGGCGCAGGTAGGCGCGGACGCGGTCGGGGTCGGCGCCCGGCACCTCGGCCTCGTAGCCGGCGATGCCGACGAGGCGCAGGGTCGCGGTGCGGGCGACGGCGTCGGCGACGGCGCGGCAGTCGTCGTCGGTGCGGGCGCCGGTGCGGGCGCCCTCGCCGGCGCCGAGCTCGACGACCACGTCGACGCGGGCGCCGGGGGTGTCGCGCAGGGCGCGGTCCATGAGCTCGACCCCGCGCACGGAGTCGACGTAGCAGACGAAGCGGAAGGCGGGGTCGGCGGCTTGTTCGGCGGCGACCCAGCGCAGGGCGGCGGGGTCGACGAGCTCGTTGGCGAGGAAGACGCGCTGGATGCCGAAGGCGCGGTAGACGCGGGCCTGGTGGGGGACGGCGGCGGTGATGCCCCACGCGCCGTGGTCCAGCTGGCGGCGGAAGAGCTGGGGTGCCATGCAGGTCTTGCCGTGAGGGGCGAAGGCGAGGGCGTGGCGGGCGGCGTACGTGCCGAGGGCGGTGAGGTTGTGCTCCAGGGCGTCCGCGTCGAGGGTCAGGACGGGGGTGGTGAACCCGCCGGTGTGCAGGTCCCGCCGTTGGGCGGCGAGCCGGCCGACGGTGAGGCCGTCGGCCTGGGCGTCCGGGGGGAGGCCCTTGAACCGGTGGTCGACCGGTTCGTCGGCGAGGTCCTGGACGGGGTCGCTGTCGCTGGCCATGCGGATCCTCCGGGAATTGCGTGGTGTGCAACGCTCATTGCGTATGCCGCTGCACGCTGTCTAACATCGCGGGTGACGGCGGGTCAACGCCGGTCGGGGCGGCATGACGGCGGGTCAGCCTCGGCCGGGCGCGGGGCCGCTGCGCGACCGCCGGTCCCGGACCTCCTCCCCGCGCAGGCCGCAGGCCCGATCCGGGCCGGTGTCCGCCGTGACGGTACGAGAGGGCGAGTGATGAGTCAGTCCGTGGAGCGGGCCCTGCGGATCCTGCCGGTCCTCGCCCGCGGCCCCGCCGGCCTCGGCCCGGTCGCCGACGAACTCGGCGTGCACAGGAGCACCGCGCTGCGCCTGCTGCGCACCCTGCACGGGCACGGGTTCGTGTACCGGCAGGCCGACGGCCGCTACCGGCTGGGCGCGCGGCTGTTCGCGCTCGCGGCGGAGGCCGTGGAGAACCTCGACGTGCGGGAGGTCGCGCACCCCCACCTCGTGGCGCTGAACAAGGCCACCGGGCACACCGTCCACCTCGCCCTCCTCCAGGACGACGAGGTGGTCTACATCGACAAGGTCGAGAGCCGCCACCCGGTCCGCATGTACTCCCGGATCGGCAAGCCGGTGCCGCTGACCGTCGCCGCCGTCGCCAAGCTGCTCGTCGCCGACCTGCCCGAGGCCGAGCGCCACAGCCTCGCGGAGCGGATCGACTATCCGCGCTACACGGCCCGGTCCACTCCCGACGCGGCCGCCTTCCTGCGCGAGCTGGACCTCGTCCGCGAGCAGGGGTGGGCCGCCGACTTCGGCGGGCACGAGGAGTCCGTCAACTGCCTCGGCGCGCCGGTGCGCGGACCCGGCGGGCGGGTCGTCGCGGCGCTGTCCGTCTCCGCGCCCGGTGCGGTCGTCTCCGCCGAGGGGCTCGTCGAGCTCCTGCCGCTGGTACGCGCCACCGCCGAGGCCGTCAGCCGCGACTGTTCAGGATCACAGGAAGAGGAAGAGGACTCGTGAGCGAGAAGACCGCCGTCGTCCCCGACACCCACACCGTCCCGCCCGCCCGCTTCTCGCACGGCGTGCGCAAGGGGAACATCCTGCAGGTCGCCGGCCAGGTCGGCTTCCTCCCGCACGTCGAGGGGCAGCCGCCCACCCCCGCGGGCCCGTCACTGCGCGAGCAGACCCTCCAGACGCTGGAAAACGTCCGCTCGGTCCTGGAGGCGGGCGGCGCGGACTGGGACGACGTGGTGATGATCCGCGTCTACCTCACCGACACCGCGCACTTCGCGGAGATGAACGAGCTCTACGACGCCTACTTCGCGCAGCAGGGTCTGAAGGAGGCCCCGGCCGCGCGCACCACCGTGTACGTGGGCCTGCCGGCCGGGCTGCTCGTCGAGATCGACGCGCTGGCCGTCCTCGGCTGAGCGTGCGCGCGGGGCGCCCCCCTGGCGGTGGGGCGCCCCGGCCGTGCCCCACGGGGGGTCAGGCGGTGCAGTACTGGGCTTCCTTGCCGATCGAGCGGTACATGCAGTCCGCGTTCTCCAGGAGCTGGAGCACCGCGTCCTTGTTGCGGGCGGTCTCGCGGTCGATCACCTCGTCGGGCGGGTAGAAGCCGCCGCCGCCCGAGCTCGCCGGGTACATCTCGAAGGTGTAGCCGAAGATCTTCTGGCTGCCCCACAGCCAGTCGTCGATCGTGCCGTCCGTGATGTACAGGTCGCTGGACTGCTCCGGGGTGTAGCCGTTGCTCGCCGCCATGCTGGTGCCGATCTTCTTGAAGGCGGCGTGGTCGTCGGCGGTCAGGCCCGGGGCGGTGTCGTTGTAGGTGTACCCGAAGGGCCACAGCACCAGTTCGCTGTAGGTGTGGAAGTCGATCGCGGCCTTGATCTGCTGCTTGCCGCCGATCACGCGGCTGCGGACGAAGTCCGAGACGGCCTTCACCTCGGGCGCCGACTCGGCGGCCGGGCCGCGGTAGGTCTCGGAGCCCTTGCTGCTGCTGGATCCGCCGCAGCAGCCCCACTTGTAGTTCCAGTTCCGGTTCTCGTCGGTGCCGACGTAGGAGGAGCCGGAGTTGGGCTGGCGGTTCTTGCGCCAGGAGCGGTAGGAGCCGGTGGCGATGTCGTACTCGCCGCCGTCCGGGTTCAGGTCCGGGATGATCCAGATCTCGCGCCCGTTGACGGCGTTGGTGATCCGGGACTCGGCGCCGTACTTGGAGCCGAGTTCCTTGATCAGGTAGAGGGCCATCTCCACGGTCAGGTGCTCGCGGGCGTGCTGGTGGTGGGTGAAGAGCACCTCGGGCTCGGCCTCGTCCGTCGCCACATTGTCGCTGATCTTGATGGCGATGAGGTCCCGGCCCTGGTACGACTTCCCGATCACCCGCTTGCTCATGATCCCGGGGTACTGGGCGATGCGCTGGTCGATCTCCGCGTTCGCCTCGGCGTAGTTGTGGTAGCGGGAGTCCGCCGAGGGGAAGTCCATCGGGCCCGCCGCGACGCCGGGCAGCGAGCGCTCCGGCGGTCCGGGCAGCGCGGTCAGCCGGTAGCCCAGCGCGCGCAGGTTCTTGGCCTGCCCGGTGTCGGCGCTGACCACGACCGTGTGGTCGTCCACCTCGTCGATCGAGACGCCCGTGCGGAGCAGGGCGGTGCGGTCGGCCGGTGTGGCGGGGCCGTGGATCCGGTACTGGACGATGGCCTCGTCCTGGGTGGCCGTGGACGGGGTGGGAGGGGGCGATGCCGTCGCGCTCATGCCGTAGGCGGGTGCGCCCAGTGCGAGCGCCAGCAGGGCGGCCGTGACGGCGGCCCTCCGGCGGTGGTGGAGCCGCATGCGTTCTCCTGGGTGGGAGTGTGGGGGTAGCCGTGCGGACGCGCACAGCGTGCTCTCGTGGCATGTCCGGGTCAAGAGTGCGAAGCGTCCGCAGACCCGAACCGGCCACCCCCACACGTACCGCCTAGGGAAGGCTGTGGACCTTGGGACCCACCGCGTTGGACCAGGCACTACCCGCCTTGGCGTCCCAGTTCGTCGACCAGGTCATCGCGCCGCGCAGGCCGGGGTAGGTCTTGGACGGCTTGAAGGATCCGCAGTTCGTGCCCCGGGTCAGGCAGTCCAGGGCGTTGTTGACGACGGTCGGGGAGACGTAGCCGCTGCCCGCGCCGCTCGGCGAGGCCGGGACACCGATGCCCACCTGGGAGGGGTCGAGCCCGCCCTCCAGCTGGATGCAGGCGAGGGCGGTGAGGAAGTCCACCGAGCCCTGCGCGTAGACCTTGCCGTCGCAGCCGTTCATCGAGCCGCTGTTGTAGTACTGCATGTTGACGACCGTGAGGATGTCCTTGACGGCCAGCGCCGTCTTGAAGTAGCCGCCCTGGGTGGACTGCATGTCGATGGTCTGCGGTGCCATGGTGATCACCAGCGAGGGCCCCGCCTTCGCCGACAGCGACCGCAGCGCCTGCGTCATGTAGGTCGGATTGAGGCCGTTCTCCAGGTCGATGTCGATGCCGGAGAAGCCGTACTCCTGCATCAGCGCGTACGCCGAGTTCGCGAGGTTGGCCGCGGAGGCGGAGTCGTTGACCGTGATGGTGCCCTTCTCGCCGCCGATCGAGAGGATGACCGACTTCCCCGCCGCCTTCTTCGCGGCGATGTCCGACTTGAACTGGGCGACGGTGTAGCCGCCGAGACCGGCCGAGTCGAGGTTGAAGGCGATGGCGCCCGGCCTGGCCGTGGCGTCGGCGAACGAGACGGCGATGATGTCGTACTGCGCGGAGACGTCGGAGAGCTTCTGGACGGTGGCGCCGTTGTTGAAGTTCTGCCAGTAGCCCGTCAGCGCGTGCCGGGGCACCCCCGGGTTCGGGTTCTGCCCGCCACCGGTCGTGGTTCCGGTGACGGCCGCCGACCGCGGGCCCTCGCCCGCCGCGTTGTAGGCACTGACCTGGAAGGAGTACGACGTCGAGGGGGCCAGCCCGGTGATCTGGGCGCTCGCCGAGGACTCCGTGCGCACGCGGACGCCGTCCTGGTAGACGTGGTAGCCCGTGGCCCCGCCGACCGCGTTCCACGAAAGGGTGAGCCCGCTCGAGCTCTGTCCGGAAACAGCGGTCCCGGACGGGGCGCCGGGGACGGAGGGGCCGGGGTCGGTCCCCCCGCCGCCGTCCGGGCCGAAGACGCTGAACTCGTCGACGGTGTAGGCCGGCTGGCCGTACCAGCCGTGGGTGTAGACGGTGACCTGCGTGGTGCCGGGTCCGGTGGTGAAGGTGGTGGAGAGCTTCTGCCAGCCCGAACCCGAGCCGGGGGTCCAGGTGGAGACGTCCTGGGTGCCGGTCCCGGACGCGCCGAGGTAGACGTAGCTGCCCTGGACCTGCGTGCTCAGCGTGTAGGTCGAGTTCGGCTTGACCGTGACGGTCTGACTGCAGCGGGCGTTGTCGGACCCGGCCGGAGTGGCCTTGAGGGCGCCGGCGCCGGCGAAGACCGGCGAGGAGACCGGGGCGCCGCTGCCGCCGGAGCAGGACCAGTGGGTGAGCCCGGACTCGAAGCCGCCGTTGCGGGCGACGTTGACGTCCGCGGCCTGCGCGGTACCGGCGGCGAGGGCGCTCAGGCCGCCGGCGGCGAGGGTCGCGGCGGCCAGAAGGGCGAGGGAGCGTATGCGGTTCACGTGGGCTCCGGTGGGGGGAGGAAGGGGAGGGGAAGAGGGCGGGGCATGTGGGGTCGCCCCGGGAAAGGCATGGCGGGAGCCAAGTTGGTCCAGACCAATCCTCCTGTCAAGGGTCTTTGCAATGTGGCTGGAAATGCTCGCTCGTCCGATCCCTGTTGTCCGGGTTTCAAGCCACCTGTGACCGGTGGCCGCGGAACGGGAATTTCCAAGCCCCTGCCCTGCCGGCGGTGACGCGGATATGGTGCTGAGGCAAGGGGGAAAGGCGTCGATCGTTTGCGGTCGCGCAGTGTGTGGGTGTGTGCGGCGGCTCCGCGAACGGCCGTGGCACACGGGGTGAACGGGGGGATTCGCGTGCCGACCGCCATCGCTGTCACCAGCGCCGATCTGGTCCTTCCGGCCCCCGACCGGCACACGCCCGGGGCCGCCGTACTGCCCCCGCCCGAGGAGCTCGACCTCGCGGGCGCGCTCGCCGGCACCAGCGCCCTGCTGGAGCGCCACGGCCATCTCGTGGCCGTCGTACCGACCTGGCTGCCGCGGGCCGCCGTCCAGCGGCTGCGCACCGTACGGGCCATCCTGGAAACCGACCGGATCGCACTCGTCGGCACCGATCTGCCGCCGCTGGGCACCGCCCTGCTGGTACGTCAGCTGCGCCAGCTCAGCGTCTGCGACTTCAGCCCCGGCGTGGTCGCCTCCGCGGCCCGGCTGCTGTCCCACTACGTCTACGCGGGCGCCCTGCTGGGGTCGGTCGCCAAGCTCGACCGGATCCCGGTCGGACTCAAGGCGCACGCCCGGTCCTGGTCGCCGAGCGCGCAGTTCGCCGTCCTCGCCCATCCCACGCCGCACCTGGCCCGGCTGGGCGCGGCGGGCGGTGCGCACGGCGGGTCCGCGGGCCCGGGCGGCTCCGGCCGTGCCGGCAGGTCGGGCGGCGCGCACGGCGGCGGGACCCTGCTGCCCGCCGGGCCCGAGTTCGCCACCCACCTCACCTTCGCCCGCGGCCAGCTCGCCTCCGACTGGGTGGCGGCCGAACTCGGCCCCGCCTGGCAGGTGCACGGGGTCATGGAGAACCCGCTGCCCGCCGCGTCACCCGGCTGGTGGGGCACCCAGAAGCTGGTCGAGTTCGCCGCCGGCATCCCCGACCTCTCCGTCCTCTACCAGCTGGTCGCCTCCGTCCGCCGCGAGGAATGCCGCTGGTGCGGCTTCGAACTCATCGGCGACCGCTGCGGGTTCTGCGCCGCGCCCCTGAACGCGCCGCCCCCGCCGACCGCCCCGGCGGGCACCGCCCGCTCCAGACCCTGACCGATCCGGCCCCACGAACGAACGAAGAACGGCGAGGTAGTACGGACCATGAACTCACGCCAGCGCCGCGGCGTCCTCCTGCTGCTCCTGTCGGTCCTGTGCGCCCTCGGGGCCTTCGCCGGAGTGCTCGTGGTCATCGGCGACGTCAACTCCAAGGTCGGCTCGGAGGTCGTCGCCTACCGCGTCAAGGCCGACATAGCCCCCTACAGCCCGCTGGCGGCGGGGCAGTTCGAGGAGGTCACCGTCCCGCAGCGGTGGCTGTCGCAGACCGCCGTCACCGACCTCGGCGCGCTCAAGGACAAGATCGCGCTGACCACCCTGAAGAAGGGCTCGCTGCTCCAGGCCGACATGTTCGTGGACCGGCCCCAGCTCCAGCCCGGCGAGCAGGAGATCGCGATCATGATCGACGCGGCGACGGGCGTGGCCGGCAAGATCACTTCCGGTGCCAAGGTCAACATCATCGCCACCTTCAAGGGCGCCAAGGACACCGACCCCTCGCGGTCGGTGATCATCGTCGCCAACGCCCGCGTGCTGGGCGTCGGCAAGCTGACCGCCCTGGAGAAGGACGCCGACCGCCGCGGCCCCGCCGAGGCCGTCCCGATCACCTTCGCCCTGAACACCAAGGACACCCAGCGCGTCGCCTACGCCGAATCCTTCGCCGAGCACGTCCGCCTGGCCCTGGTGGCCCCCGGCACCGACTCCGCCCCGAGCCCGGGCGAGCGCACGTACACCCTCGACGGGGACAAGTGAGGCGGCCCGGATGACCACCCGAATCCTCCCCGCGGCCGGCGACCCGGACGCCGCGCGCGCCCTGGTGACCCTGCTGAGCCAGCTCCCGGACTCCGAGCCGGCCGTCCCCGTCCCCGACTCCACCACCCTGCTGGACACCCTGGGCCGGCTCGCCGCCGAGTCCATCGACGACCTTCCCGAGGTCGTCCTCGTCCACGAGCGCATCGGCCCGGCGCCCGCCCTGGAACTCATCCGGGAGGTGGCCCTGCGCTTCCCGGCCGTCGGCGTCGTCCTGATCACCTCCGACGCCGGACCGGCCCTGTTCTCCGCCGCCATGGACTCCGGCGCCCGGGGGCTCGTCGGCCTTCCGCTCACCTACGAGGAACTCGCCGCCCGGGTCCAGGCCGCCGCCCAGTGGTCCACCGGCGTACGCCGGCACCTCGGGCGGGGCCCGGCCGAGACCCCCTCCGGGCCCGGCGGGCGCGTGGTCACCGTCACCGGGGCCAAGGGCGGCGTCGGAACCACCTTCACCGCCGTGCAGTTCGCACTGGCCGCGGCCGCCTCCGGACGGCGTACCGCACTGGTCGACCTGGACCTCCAGGCGGGCGACGTGGGCTCCTACCTCGACGTGCAGTTCCGGCGCTCGATCGCCGACCTCGCCGGGATCCAGGACATCTCGCCGCGCGTCCTGCAGGACGCGGTGTACGACGACAGCACCGGCGTGGCCCTGCTGCTGGCGCCGGCCGAGGGGGAACGCGGCGAGGAGGTCGACGAACGGGCCGCCCGGCTCGTCATCGGCGCGCTGCGCGCCCGCTACGAACTCGTCGTCATCGACTGCGGAACGCAAGTGACCGGCGCTAACGCCGCCGCCGTGGAGAGCGCCGACGTGGCGGTGCTGGTCACCACCCCGGACGTGGTCGCGGTGCGGGCGGCCAAGCGGATGGTCCGCATGTGGGAGCGGCTCCAGGTGCGCAAGGCCGAGGACACCACCGTGGTGGTCAACCGCTGGACCAAGCACACCGAGATACAGCCGGCCCTGATCGAGAAGATCACCAAGACCCGCGCCACCCGCACTCCCGTCCCGGCGGCCTTCAAGGAACTCCAGGCGGTGGTGGACGCGGGCCGGGTCCAGGACCTGGACAACCGCTCCACGGTCAAGCAGGCGCTCTGGACCCTGGCGGGGGAACTCGGCCTGCTGTCACCACCGCAGGGCCAGGACCCGCAGCCGGCCGGAGCCTCGCTGGCGGTCCGCGCCGCGCGGCCGGTGGCCCGCCTGCGCCGCGGCCGGGAGGGCTGAGGCATGTCGCCGCGGGACGGACGGAGAGGAGCGCGGGACCGGGGCCGAGGGGACCGGGGCCAGGTGGCGGTCGAGTTCGTCGGCACGGTGCCGCTGATCCTGCTGCTCGTGGCGGCGGTGTGGGAGTGCGTCCTGATCGGCTACGCGTTCTCCCTCGCGGGCAACGCGGCGGACGAGGCGGCGCGGGCGGGGGCGGTGACCGGGCACGCGGCCTGCGGGGCGGCGGCGGCCGAGCACGTCTCCGACGCCTGGTCCCTGCGGACCGAGTGCGGTGCCTCCGGCGACCTCTACAAGGCGACCGTCAGGCTCAAGATCCCCGTCCTGCACCCGTCGCTCAACTTCGGGGAGATCCACGGCACGGCGGGTGCGGCGATGGAGAGGGAGGACGACTGACGTGAAGCGGCGCACGCTCCCCGACCGGGGCCAAGTGGCCATCGAGTACATCGGTTTCGTGCCGATCCTGCTCTTCGTCGCGCTGTGCGGGATCCAGCTGGGCTGGGTGGCGTACGTCCACGAGCAGGCCGACACCGCGGCCCGTACCGCGGCGCGGGTGGAGGCACAGCACCCCGGCCGGGGAGAGGCCGCCGGACGAGCCGCCATCCGCGAGGGGCTCACCGCGCACGTCTCCGTCCCGTCCGGCGGCGACGCGATCACCGCGACGGTCCGGATCGAGATCAACGCCATCGTGCCCGGCCTGGACCTACCGGCCGCCGTGGCCACCGCCGTGATGCCCAACGACGACCCGAAGGGCCCCCGACCATGAGCCTGCGCTCCCGGGTCACCACCCCCGACGACCGCCACAGCCCGCGCGAGGACGGCCGCCTGGTCTCCTCGTACCGCGCGAAGCTGCTGGAGGAGATCGACCTCGCCGAGATGTCCGCGCTCGCGCCCGCCGAGCGCCGGGCCCGCCTGGAGCGCGTACTCGGCCACATCATCAGCCGCGAGGGGCCCGTCCTCTCCACCACCGAGCGCGCCCAGCTGATCCGCCGCGTCGTCGACGAAGCCCTCGGCCTCGGCGTGCTCGAACCGCTCCTCGAAGACGCCTCCATCTCCGAGATCATGGTCAACGGCCCCGACCACATCTACGTGGAGCGTGCCGGCCGCGTCGAGCAGCTGCCGCTGCGCTTCGCCTCGCACGAGCAGCTGATGCAGACCATCGAGCGCATCGTCTCCACCGTCAACCGGCGCGTCGACGAGGCCAATCCGATGGTCGACGCCCGGCTGCCCAGCGGCGAGCGGGTCAACGTCATCATCCCGCCGCTCTCCCTGACCGGGGCCACCCTCACGATCCGCCGCTTCCCGCGCGCCTTCACCCTGCACGAGATGATCGCCCTCGGCTCGCTCGACGAGCAGATGCTCCTGCTGCTGTCGGGGCTGGTCGGGGCGAAGATGAACCTGATCGTGTCCGGCGCCACCGGCACCGGCAAGACCACCCTCCTCAACGCCCTCTCCGGGCTGATCCCGGAGGGCGAGCGCATCATCACCATCGAGGACTCCGCCGAGCTCCAGCTCCAGCAGGCGCACGTCATCCGCCTCGAAGCACGCCCCGCGAACGTCGAGGGCAAGGGCCAGATCACCATCCGCGACCTCGTACGCAACTCCCTGCGGATGCGCCCCGACCGCATCATCGTCGGCGAGGTCCGCGGCGGCGAGACCCTCGACATGCTCCAGGCCATGTCCACCGGCCACGACGGCTCCCTGGCCACCGTGCACGCGAACAGCTCCGCCGACGCCCTGATGCGCCTGCAGACCCTGGCCTCCATGTCGGAGGTCGAGATCCCCTTCGAGGCGCTCCAGGACCAGATCAACAGCGCCGTCAATGTGATCGTCCAGCTCACCCGATTCGGTGACGGCTCGCGCCGGATCACGGAGATATCCGTCCTGGAGTCCCACGGCCGCGAGGCGTTCCGGATCACGACGGTCTGCCGATTCGCGGCCCGACCGATGGGCGCGGACGCGCGCGTCCACGGCTCCTTCGAGTACTACCCCCTGCCCCGCTTCATCGCCGAACGCCTCTACATGAACAACCAGCCCATCCCGCAGGCCTTCGGGGTGGCGCCGCCCGACGACGACCCCCTCACCGGCCCCCTGACCCCGATCGCCGGCCCCCGAACCGGCCCCGTCCCCCCGCCCCGCGGCAACCGGAACGCCCTGTGAACCCACTCGTCCTCCTCACCCTCGGCGCCACGCTGCTCGCCGGCCTGTGCGTCGTGCTGGGCGTCCACGCCTACGCGGCGGGCCGCGCCCAGCACGCCGCGCTCGTCGAACGGCTCTCGGCGAGCGGTGCGCCCGCGCCCGCGGGCCGGCGGCGGCGCTTCACCGGCGTCGACCGTCGGCTGCGGAAGACCGAACCGGGCCGGCGCATCGAGATCAAGCTGGCGGTGACCGGCCTCGACCTGACGGTCGGGGAGTTCTTCGTCTACGTGTGCGCGGCGGTCGCCGGGACCTGGCTCGTCGCCGCCTCCCTCCTCGCGCCGTTCTTCGGACCCGTCGCCGGGCTGATCGGCCTGTGGGCGGCCAACGCCTTCCTCACCTGGCAGCGCGCGCGCCGCACCGAGCGGTTCATCAACCAGCTCCCCGACCTGGCCCGGATCCTCGCCAACGCCACCCAGGCCGGGCTGGCCCTGCGGACGGCCATCGGCATGGCGGCCGAGGAGCTGGAGGCCCCGGCGGGCGAGGAACTCGCGCGCGTCGCCAACCGGCTGGCCGTCGGCCATTCCATCGAGGAGTCCCTCGGCGAACTCACCGAGCGCCTCCCCTCGCGGGAACTGGTCGTCCTGGTCTCCACCCTGGTCCTGTCCGCCCGCGCGGGCGGCACGATCGTGGAGAGCCTGCGCAACCTCACGGTGACCCTGGAACAGCGCAAGGAGACCCGCCGGGAGATCCGTACGCAGATGTCCCAGGTCACCGTGACGGCGTACCTGGTGCCGGCCATCGGCCTGGGCTCGCTGCTCCTGGTGGACCTGATGATGCCGGGCGCGCTGGACCGTATGACGGGCGCCTTCATCGGCCAGACGGCGGTGCTGATCGCCCTCGGCCTGTTCACCCTGGGCTTCGTCCTCATCCGCCGCCTGTCCAAGATCGACGTGTGAGGGGGACGCCGTCGTGATCGCTCTTCTGCTGGCCGCGGCCGTGGCACTGTCCGTACTCGGCGCGTTCCACGGGCTCCGGCTCTACCGGGCCGACGTCAAACTGCCGAGCGACCTCGCGCTGGCCCTGGAGGTCGGCGCCACGCGCACGACGGCCGTCGGCTCGCTGGTGGACCGGATGGGCATCCGGTGGGCCCCGGCCGTCCTGCGCGCGATGGGACCGGCCCGGGTGGCCCGCAAGCGCCGCCAGATCGACATGGCGGGCAACCCGGCGGGCCTGACGATCGACCGGTACGCGGCCCGCCGCGCGGTGTACGGGGCCCTCGGCGCCCTGGGTGCCTTCTCGATGCTGATCAACGGGCAGCTCGTACCGGCGCTGCTGATGGTCGCCTTCGGCCTCTTCTGGATCGAGGTCGGGCTGTGGTCGGCGATCCGGGTCCGGCGCGACCACATCGAGCGGACCCTGCCGGACTTCCTGGACGTGCTCGCCGTGGTGGTGAGCGCGGGGCTCGGCTTCCGGCAGGCGCTGGAGCGGGTGGCGCACAAGTACGAGGGCCCGTGGGCGGACGAGATCCGGATCACCCTGCAGCAGATGGACATGGGTGTCAGCCGCCGCCAGGCGTTCGACGAGCTGCGCCGCCGCAACGACAGCGAACAGGTCGCCCAGTTCGTGACGGCCCTCCAGCAGGGCGAGGAACTCGGCTCCCCGATCGTGGAGACCCTCATCGCCATCGCCGACGACATGCGCCGTACGGACGCCCAGAACGCGCGCCGGCGAGCGGCCCGGGCCGTCCCGAAGGCCACGTTCGCCGTCACCATGTTCATGCTGCCGGGCACGCTCATCCTGCTGGTCTGCGGCTTCGTCTACGGCGCGAACGTCGACTTCGACGCGCTGTTCGGGGGTGGTTGAGCCGTGGCCCGCCTGAGCGTGCTCATCGCCGACGCCAACCCGGTCATCAGGGCGGGCCTGGCGGCGATCCTGGGCGCGGCCGGGGACATCGAGGTCGCGGCCCAGGCGTCGGACGGCCGCGAAGCCCTGAGCCTGACCCGCCGGCACGCCCCGGACGTGGTGCTGCTGGACGTCCGGATGCCGGGGGTGGACGGCATCTCGGCCCTTCCGCACCTGGTCCAGCTGGCTCCGGTCCTGATGCTGACGTACAGCCGGGAAGCCGACATCGTCCGCGAGACGCTGCTGCTGGGCGCCGGCGGGTACCTGGTCCACGGCGAGTTCACCCCCGCCGACCTGCTCCGCGCGGTCCGCGACGCCCCCGAGGGCCGCCCCCACTTCACCCCGACGGCGGCGAACGCCCTCCTCACGGAACTCCGCACCTCTTCGCAACAGCAACGATCTGTGGCACCCTCTTCTGAGCGGCTGCACAACTCTGTTGTCTTCGGCTTGAGTTCGCGGGAGGTGGAGATCATGGATCTGATCGCGTCCGGGATGAACAACCAGCGCATCGCCGCCGCGTGCTTCATCAGCGAGAAGACGGTCAAGAACCACATCAACCGCATCTTCGCGAAGCTCCACAGCACCACGCGCAGCGAGGCGATAGCCCGCTGGCTGGGAACCGCCCGTCCAGGAGTGACCGGTCATGGGTAGACGGAGTGCGCAATGGGTCCGTATTTGGGCCCCGGGACCCTTGGTGACGACGGGTGACGCGCCGTACCGTCCGCACACCAGCAGTGGCACCGGCCCGGGAGGGAACTTTCATGTTGCAGAACACCCTGGCGAGGATGCGGAAGCGCTACGCGGGCACGGGCGGGAGCGCGGGGGATCGCGGGCAGACGGCGTTCGAGTATCTGGGGATCATCCTGGTGGTCGTGGTGATCATCGGGGCGATCGTGGGTACGGGCATCGGTACCGCGATCACCGACAGGATCGCGGCAGCAGTCCAGGCCGTGACCGCTGGAGGCGGCGGAAAGGGATGAGCTTTGGTCGCGCTGGCGACCGAGGGCAGGCTTTCCCCATCTACATCGTGGTGGTGGCTGGCCTGCTCTTTGCTGCACTGGCCTTCTTCGTCGTCGGCCAAGCCTCGGTTGTTCGCAGCGATGCCCAGGGTGCCGCGGACGCGGCCGCCTTGGCAGCCGGGCGCGAAGCTCGGGATAGCGTCCTACTCAACCTTGATCTCGTCGCAGCCAAACCGGCAGACTGGCAAAAGATCATTGGTGGGAAGCTATTCAAAGTTGGGGAAGCCTGCGCTGCTGCCGAAGCGTTCGCTACGAAGAATGACGCTACGGCGACGTGTGAACCTGCTCTGCCGCGGTTTACCGTCACGGTGGAGACGAACAGGACTGTTGGTGATTCGGTAGTTCCGGGCACTGGGAGCCGGCGTGGGACGGCAACCGCCACAGCCCTGATCGAATCGAAGTGTCAGCTAGGTGCGGTCACCAGCCCTAGCCCCACCCCCGCAACGCCGGATGAAGGAGGCTCGCCATCCCCTGCGCCGTCCCCAGTAGCGGTGAATTTTATTTGCGACGGCGAGCCATTCAGGCTTGATCCGCTAAAGCCAGGTTCGCTCGTTTCGGTGACCAGGAGACTGTTCAGCGTACGACTTGTCGGCTGACAGTGAACGAGAGACAAGGAAGCGTTCGTAGATGGGTATTCGGCGCATGGTGAGACTCCACCAGGGAGCAGCCGCTGTGGGGGCTGCGGTCTTGGCCCTATCGCTGACCGGTTGCGGGGGAGGCGACGAGAAGGACTCAAAGGCTGGTGAGAATCCGACCACTGCCACCTCGCCGAGTGACGGTTCAAGTAAGCCGGCTCCTAACGCGAGTCCCAGCCCCCAGCCGACCGAGGTGCTCGCTACATCGGTGGGGGATCCCGGCATCGTCCTTACGATCAACTCAGCTATACGCGATCCAGGTGGATTTGTCACCGTTAATGGGCAGATCAAGAATGGCGGAAGCGACGTCTTCACGAAAATCACTGCTTGGCGCGGAGACGAGAAGGGCGCCAGTGCGGCCTCAGTCGCAGGTGCGACCTTGATCGATAAGGTCGGCAAAAAGCGGTACTACGTACTTCGCGACGCTGAGAGCTGCCTGTGCACGACGGGTATCACCAAAATCGATCCAGGGGCGTCCATCCCCTTCTTCGTTCAGTTTCCTGCACCACCTGCTGGCAACACCCAGGTTGACTTCACGCTCCCTACCTTCGCTGCGGCAACCATCAAGATTTCCGGGTGACCCCATGACAAAACACCACCGGACTATCGCCGCCTCGGCAGTGGCCGGTCTCGTCGTAGCTGGGACCCACTTCTTCGGCGCAAGCGCCGTCCACGCCGACGATGTCAAGCCATCAGTGCCCCCTGGCTCGGAGCCTTCTACCGCTGCGCCCGTGGCTATCGACTCCAACGCCCCAGGGCTGAAAATCCCTCAAGGCGGCACCCTCGCACCGCCCAAGGTGCTCGACATCGCCGAAGTCGTCGAAGACCTCGGCGGTGAGCAACGCCGGCAGGAGACCAACCAGACCGTCATGATGGCGCTGCAGTCCGAAGTCCTCTTCCCCGAGGACAGCGCCGTCTTCAACGCCCAGGCCGCCGCCCGCATCCAAGCCATCGCCGCCGAGATCAACACCCAGAAGGCGACGCGCGTCCGAGTCTTCGGCTTCACCGACGACCAGGGCAGCTACGAGCACGGCAAGGAGCTTTCCAAGAAGCGCGCCGACGCCGTCCAGGCCGAGCTCGCCAAGACCGTCACCAACACCGGCGTCGTCTTCGACGTGCGCGGGTACAGCGAGGACTACCCCATCGCGGACAACGGCACCGAAGAGGGCCGCAAGAAGAACCGCCGGGTCGAGATCACCTTCCCCCGCACCGCGGGCGGCTGACGCCGCCGCCGAGGCCGACGCCGCCCAGCGACCCGCAGATGCCCGGCGGTGGCACTCGTCCCTACGCTCGAGCCGTGAATGTGTTCATGGGCGGCGCAGACGGCCGGCACCTGGAGATGACCAACGGCGGCACGGCAGTGTTCGTGGACGTGCTGACGCTCGCCGTGTCCACCCTCGCCCACGAGCCCTGGCATCTGCGCTTCGCCGCCCTCCTGGCACTCCAGGACCAGAACGTGATGGGGCGGGGGGCAGTCGGCTTCGGACTGGCGGAACTCGACTGGGGGCGCACCCCGCCGGAGCGCGCCGCGGCCAAGGACTTCCTGCTGCGCGTCCTCGATCTGGCGCTGTCCCGCCACCGCTGGACGGAACTGGCGTACGACCCGCTCCGAGCCGAGGGGTACCTGCGCACCTACCGGGCGATGGTGGAGGAGTTCGACCCCGCGACCGCGAGGGCCGACGCGAGCGTCATGCCCGGCCCGGACGAGGCCGCGACGGCCTCTTGCGTACGCCACCGGGTACTGAACGCGCTGCCCTTCTGGGAGTCATGCGTGTTCTGCACCGCCGGGCCTGCCTGACGGCGGTCGCGTGCCCGCACCTGGCGATGTGTCATAGCTGTGTCACAACCCGCTCGTTGCTCGTTGCAGGAGCGATGTGTGTTGCTTGATTTAGACCATACTTATGATCATCCAAGCGTGCGGGGGTATGGGATGAAGTTCGACATGGGGACGCAGGTCCTGACGAACCTGATGTCGGGGTCGCGTAACTCGAATACGGACCTGGGTTCGCTGATCAAGCAGTTGGTGGCGGCGGCGCAGCCGCTGGAGGGCAAGTTCCAGGGTCAGGGCAAGGTCGCGTTCGACTCGTTCAAGTTGCGTGCGGACGGGATCGCGAAGGAGCTGAACGCCTCGCTGGCGGCGATCCTGGGTGGTCAGTCGGGCATGGAGCAGGCGTTCGGGTCGGGTGACCAGGAGCAGGGCGAGAACGCGCGCCAGACGCAGGGTGCGGCGAACTTCGACGCGGCCCGTTTCCGGGGCCGCTAGGCCGGCTGGTCCTGGTTCTGAGTGTTCTTCTTCACGGGGAGTGTGGTTGTGGTGGCTGGTGGGACGGACCGTCGTGCGTACGACGTGGGTGCCTCGACGGAGGTGCAGGGCGGTATCAAGGCCGTGATCGGCCAGCTGGAGCAGGTGATCGCGGCGCGTGAGGCGCAGGTCGCGGCGGCGATGACGGACTTCGCGGCGGATGGTGTGGCGGATGACTACCACGCCAAGGAGCTGCGGTGGAAGAACGCCTCGCAGGAGGTCAAGAACATCATCCAGCTGCTGAACACGACGTTGGAGAAGAACGACGCCACGGCGCGGCAGACGTTGCAGCGGGCGAAGGCCGCGGTCGACAACATCGGCTGAACAGGCGGCTGAAGTAGCACGGTTGGTTGCTGGTACGGGGGTTGGTTGATGACGTCGTGGGACATCAAGCCGCAGGGCGTGCAAAGCCAGTTGAAGACGGTGGGTACGAACGCCGGTGAGCTGGAGAAGGCGCTGAACGCCCTGCTCACGGCCATGTCGGAGGCGGCGCAGGCGGCGGGGACGGCCGTGCCGGGTTCGGCGTCGGGAATGACTGCGCCGGGCCCGCTGGCCCCGGGTGCGTCATCGGCCCCCAGTGGTGTGCCGTATCTGGCGCCGCAGAAGGCGATGGGCCCGGTCGCGGCAGCGCTGGGCGAGTACCTCACCGCCCGCAAGCCGGAGTTCAAGTCGATGGCGGAGCGGATCGAGGCGTGCATCCTCGGTGCGGTGAAGGCGACGAACGAGTATCTGGAAGGCGACCTCGATCAGGCCAAGGCGGCGCAGGACGCGGCCAGGGCCGTGAATCTCGAGGTGCTGCGCGAGAAGCCGGGGGGCGGGAAGTGAGCGGGGACGCGCCGGTCGATCCGGCGGAGATACCGGTCTTCACCGGGGATCTGGCGACGCTGGACGAGAAGGTCAAGACGATCTCGGCGGGCGGTGCCGCGGTCGCGACGAAGACCTCGGACGTGCACACCAGCTTCGGCGGTCTCCAGGCGTTCTACCAGGCCCCGGAGGCGGACCAGCTGTTCGCGACGACGAAGCCGGTCTCCGATCTGGGGTTGAAGCTCAGCTCCGACATGTGCACGATCGCCGGCGCGCTGGGGACGTACTCCCGTGACGCGGCGCCGGTCATCAAGAAGCTGGAGTCCCTCAAGGCCGAAGCGGTCGCGTTCCGCGAGAAGACCGACAAGGACGACAAGTGGCGTGAAGACGGCGACCTGATCGACGAGAACCTCGAGCGCCGCAACAAGATCGCCGAGGTGTGGGCCGAGTTCCAGGACGTGGAGAAGGCCGCGCACGCCAAGATCGTCGCGTTGGTGGGCGGGAAGCCCCTGAAGACGGACGATGGTTCCCACGGCGAGGGCATGTACGGCTACGACGCCGAGGTGCTCAAGCAGTCCAAGTCCCTGCCCTGGGGCGACGCGGTGGAGGAGTCGATACCGGGCTGGCAGATCTGGGAGCACGGCTGGGAGTTCACCAAGGGCTTCTTCGTCGACGGCGTGTGGGGCACCCTCAAGGGCCTCGGCGGCCTGGTCGGCCTCCAGGGCTGGGACACCTTCAAGCAGTCCTGGACGGGCCTGGCGAAGCTGGGCACCGGCCTGGCCATCATGTCGATCCCCGGCGCCGGCGCGGTCTTCCTCGCCGCCCCGGACGACAAGCTGCCGTCCTGGCTCCGCGAGTCGCGCACGGCGATGAAGGAGACCGGCAAGGCGCTCCTGGCGTGGGACCAGTGGGGCTCGAACCCGGGTCGCGCCGCGGGCGCGGTCACGTTCAACGTGGTCACGACCATCGCCACGGGTGGCACTGGCGGTGCGGTCTCGGGCGCGGGCAAGGCCGGTGCGGTCGCGAAGGCGCTGTCACTGGCGGGCAAGACCGGCCGGGTCGTGGACCCGATGACGTACATCATGAAGGGCGCGGGCGCAGGGCTGACGAAGGCGGGCGACGTGATGGCCGGCCTGAAGGGCCTGGGCAACATCGAGATCCCGAAGATCGGCACGGACGGCGCATTCGCCCTGCCCGAAGGCTCCTTCAAGCTCCCGGAAGGCACGATCCGACTCCCCAAGGGCACGCCGACCCCGGAGGGTGCGATCAAGCTCCCGGACGGCACCGTCAAGCTGCCGGAGGGCACGACCACCTTCCCGCCCGGCACGGTCAAGCTGCCGGTGGACGGGCCGCCGCGGTTCATGGACGGCGAGGGCACCATCTACAAGGAGGACGGCAGCGTCCTCCAGCGCGGGAACGAGTCGCCGCTCGAGCAGCCGGGCAAGCCCCCCGCGACGCCGGACACGGACGGCCCGTTCCATGCCACGCCGGGCGCGACCCCCCGAAGCCGGACACGGACGCTCCCTTGCACGCCACCCCGGAGAAGGCCGAACGGCCCCCCGGCACGAACCCGGCAAAGCCGGGCTCGGACGCTCCCCTCCATGCCACCCCGGGCAAGGCCGAGCCTCCCATCAAGCTCGACGCCCCGATCAAGGTCGAGGCTCCGGATCGCGTCCTGGCAGGCGTCGGCGGCCGCGGCGACGACGGCATCCGCCTCGGCTCCGACACCCCCGACCCGCTCCACCACGCAGACCACCCCCCGGGGCTCCATGCGGGCATCACTCCTGGCGGCATGGCCGACAACAGCATGCACAACAGCCACACCCACCCCAACCCGACGAGTGGTAGCAGCCACACCACGGACACCACATCGACGGGCGGTGCCACCCACATGGACGCCCCATCCACGGTTGGGGGCCACGGTGACGACCCTCCCACTGGTGGCGGCCACGGCGGTGGTGGTGATGCGGGCAACGGGGCGGGCGGACCCGGGGCGGGCGGACCCGGGGCGGGCGCTACGCACGGAGACGAACCGAACCGACTCGCCGCGGCGACGGACGACAGCGTCGATCTCGACCAGCTGGGCATGCCGGTCGTTTGGCGTACCGACGAAGCCCCCCTGTACAGGAGTGACAACAGGAAGCCCGAAGATATCTTCGAGAGCGGCTTCGAGCCCCTGGATCCCTCAAGGGTAGACCTTCGTCACTATGTCGAAGAGAGTGATCAGTCGGCGTTCATCAGCACCTCGTATCGTGATGACATTGGTGATGACTTCGGTGGAAAGTACACTTACGAGCTGGATCTTCCAGGCGGCATCGATGTGAACACCTCCATGGGGCCCCACCCCCTCGACTACGAGATGGAAATCGCGTTCCCCGGTGGGATTCGGCCCGAATACATCAAGGGAGCTCGTCCGTACAACTATGCGACGGGTGAACTTGGTGACCTGATCCCCAACCCGAACTATCGCCCTGAGGCTGAACGTGTCCCGTGAAACGGAAATGCTGCATGACTCGGAGGTCGTTCTCGTCTCCGCAGTCGGATGCATGCAAGGAAGGCTCGTCGCGGAATTTGTGGATGCCGAATATACGGTCCGAATTTCCTACCTCGACAAGATGGTAGAGGCTACTGCATGGAACCTCTTCGAGGCTCTGGCGGATGTTCGCTCAAGTCTTGAGCAGGAAGGGCGGATACCCGCGGTCGAGGGTGCCTGTCGCGACGTGTATCCCAGTAGGATGGCACTGGAAATGGCAGGCGGACGAAAGGCTTACCGTTGGCCGCCTGCGGGTCGGCCGGTCACTGTCGGAATTTTCGAGGCCGTGCCTGCCGTCGAGTACGGTCGGCTCGCCTACGTGGGCGAACAGAGGGACTTCGTTCGCAGATTGAGAAATAAGGGACATGAGTGAATCGCTGACTCCAGACCCGGCTCGATGGATCACGGAATCCATGCGCGCAGAGGCGGCGAAGAATCCTGAGGGATGGGTTTATGCGATCGACCCATTCGTCGATTCGCATGGACGGGTCCCACCCTATGCCGTCATGGGCGCCTGGAAAGTCGACAAGGAGGGTGCGATCACCGCTGAATTCAAAGGCAACCCGAAATATCGACCTTCCCCGCGCGTCATGGGAATGCCTGAGCCGACTGATGCGGTAGACGCGGCCATTCAGCTTGCGGCCACCGGGTACGGGTCTGAAGCTGTCATCTGTCAGGTGCTCGCGAGGGCAAGTGTCTTCCTGATCCCTGAATCGGTTGTTGGTCGCGGGGGACATCTCGCGGTAGCAAGCGGTAAGAAGGTCCTGGAAGCCTTCACCGACGTACGTCATGCCCCCGGCACGGCTCCTGAGCTCCGCAGGATGGATGCTCTCCGATTGGCGGCCAGTCTGCCGATCGAAACGCACCTCAAGCTGAACCCCGGCGGCTTCGTTTCCGTAGAAGTTCCTGTCGCGGATCTGCTCAGCGGACCGGATATCGCCGTCTGACCCGATGTGTGGGTCACCGGGCTGGCCCTGGCCTAGAGAGAGCTGGATGGACAAGAAGTTCGAGTGGTTCCTCCGGTCGACCTCGACGTGGAGCAGTCATACGACACGAGCGGCCACCTCCGCCCGACCTTGCTGGCGTTGAGTGAGTCGCACGTCCAGGTGAACGGACACGGCCTCGCCGAGACGGTCAAGGATCCGGATTTCGGGCCGGCGCACTATGCACGCCTGACGGACGTCGAGTTCCTTGACGAGGCTTCTCTTCGACAATATCTCCGCGACATCTATGCGTACCTCTTCGAGGATGCTTCCGCCCGGCCTACCCCGCCCCGAGAAGAGGCAGGCCGTGTCGGGCGCCGGCATCACGGAGGTGGGTGGCCATCTAAAACGGGAAGTTTTCGTGACATACAACCTCCTGACCGTCGACTCCATCAGTCCCGAGACCGTGGCGGTCGCACTCGCCGGATGTCTTGACATCGCGGTCGGTGATGCGGAGGTTGCCGAGCCTGATGGTGACCCAGACCTCCGGAATTGGGACGCACCCGTTTCGTGCGAACATCGGCCAGCCTTCGGCGATGTGGTGTTGTCGCTGGACGTTTATGCCGACGAGAAAGTGGCTGATCCGCCGCTCGAGCGGGACTTGGCCGCGAGGTTTGCGAAGGCCGCGGCGACGACCGTCCTGTTTCCCGCGTCGGAAGCGCCTCCCAGCGCATATTGGGCGGTGACGCAGGAGGGGCTTCTCACCCGTGTGCGGCTCGAACTCTCGGACGAGGAGCCTCCCCTTTACGCGGTGACCGGGGTCGAGGCGCCAGTGCCTCAGTTTCCGAGGGCCACGGTGACGCGCTTCGCCGAGATCGTGCGGGAACAGCGCCCGGACACTCCCGTTGCCGACACCTTCGCGGCCTCGGTGGCAAGGATGCGGCAGTCGGCATCCGAGCCGACGCGGGCTGCCCTCGATGACGTCACCGGCAGCCCCATCTGGTCCGCGAGGGACAACCTGGTCGCGTGGGAGCGAGTCATTACGCAGATGGAATCCCGTTGGGCGCCGTCGGGTTGGTACCCAGCCGAGCTATACCGTGAGCGGCTGGAAGCCCGCGATGCGCTCGCGGATCTCGCTACGCGTTTGCCTCGTGACGTGACCCTGCTGCTCGACGAGGCCCTGGGGCAATTGGACAGGCGCTTCCTCGCGGGTACCGCGGAAGACGTTGCAGGGCTTATCCGTCAGGAGTTTGCGGACGCACTCTTCGAAGGGAATCCGGCCGGTTGGTGGTGGAACCGTTGTTCTGAGCCCGCACCGTGGGCATGGCCTGATGTCGGCGAGCGCATCCGATGAAGGAGCGGGGTCGAGAGAGACCGTGATGTGAGCGACCAGGCGGCGTCACCGGTGCTGGAACGCGTTCCGGGCGGCGGAAGGTGGCCGGGAGCGGGATGGCGTGCTCGCATGCTTCAAGTCCTGGCTCGTCGACCCCAGGCACCCGCCTGGATACCCACCCCCGGCGGTCGCGCCCAGGCAACATGCCCGGCAACAGTCACACCGATCCCCAATCGGCGGCTAGTAACGGCGCTCGAGGCGACCCCAGGGGTGCTTCGTCTGGGGGGATGCCGCATCCGGTTCGGACGGCAGCGTCGGCACCGGGGACTCGGGCGGTATCCACTCAGGGACAGGCGGGTCGGCCGCAGACGCGACAGGCGGCACGGGATCCGGGGCCGGCGGTGCTACTCCTGCGGATCGGCCTCTTGAGTCGCAGGTCGTGAACGACCGGATCTTGGAACTGGACGACCGGCAAGGCGGCCAGTCAAGCCGTCTACAGGCTTCATGGCGGTGAAATGGGAACTGCACACCAGGTTCGCCAATCCTGCCCTCGGTCGCACCTCTAGAGAGAATTCAATGGACAAGAAGTTTGCGGGATTCCTCAATACGTACCTGGACGTCGAGCAGGCGTACGATACGAGCGGGTACCTCCGCCCTACCTTGATGGCGTTCAATGATTCGTACGTCCAAGTGATCCGAAACGGCCTCGCTGAGATTGCACAAGATTCAAATTTCGGGTCGGCGGATTATGAACGCCTGACGAACATCGAATTCCCCGACGATTCCTCCTTGCGTCAGTATCTCCGTGCTATGTATGCTTACCTCTTTGAAGATGCCCCCACACAGCCTGCCCCCGCAAGATGAAGGGTTCTTTCGCGTAAAGGGGAGTGGTCAGGTGGTGGTGCACGCGGAGGCGCCACATCGACCGTCCGATTCGTGGAACGTCGTTCCCCGGATATAGTGTTGAGGACGTACGGTGATCACCACGCACCCCGTCGGTGAATGGTTCGGGGAGACGAGGGTTGACGTCCTCGAGAGGCAGGGGGCGCGTCGCGCGCTTCAGCTTTTCCGCCGACTGCATGCCCTCGGGTCCGATCTCGGTCTCGTCGACGGCTGGGGTCATGGGGGAGTCAGGGTCGTCACTCTGAAGGCTCCGCGGGACGTGCGGTACGCATGGGAGGGCATCGGGCCCCTCGACCGTGCGGTGGAGGCAGGCGAGAGGTTGTTCGACGAGGACACCACACTCCACCCGTGGAGCGTGCTGCCCGGCGATTGGCTGGACGTCGACGGTGGGGCTCACCGCTCGGAGCGTCTCTTCGCGTTGCGTCTGCTCGTGTGGCCCCAGGGGCACGCCAGTGTCTCGCTGGCCACGTACTCCGATGCCTGGATGACCCTGGACCTACGGGAGCGCCCGCAGCCGGAGGTCGCCGCGGTGAACGCCCCCCGTCTGGCGGCTCTGCTGGGCGCCGTGTCCGAGTTGCTCGGTGCTGAGGTCGAACCCGGCGATCCCACCTACTTCGGCCGTCCCACCGCTTCCGGCTTCGAGGACCTGTCGGATGAGGGGATGGACTACACCGACCCCTGGGGCACCTTCGCCGTACCGGCCAGATGGCAGCGCATGCTGAACCTCCTGCCCAAGGGGTACGAGGAGCAGTCGTACGAGGCGTTCACCGAAGGCCCGGTCCGGTACGTCGAGGTCCGCCGCGACGGTCGCACCGTCGGCCACCTCTGGGCGGGGACGGACGACAACTCCGCGGGCTACGAGCCGCGCACCGCAGCCGGAGACATCGCCTTCACCGCCGGCGTGCCGCTCCTGCTGGCCTTCGGCACGTCACATCAGGCGGGCACGGCTGCGCTCGATGCCTTGGCGGATGCGGCGTCGGCGGAGTCCCACGCGGAGATCCAGGTCGCGGACTCGCTCGACGCTGTGCAGGAACTGTCCGCCCACTGACGACTGCCCTGCCGCGTCTTGACGACGGTCGGCGGACCCTCGCCCAGGGTCAGCACCCGGCAGAGAGAGTTCGATGGACATCGTCGCGTTCCCCCACGATGCTTCCTTCGGCAGTATCTCCGCGACATGACGCACACCTCGTCGACGATGCCCCCGCCCCTGATGTCCTCGACGGCGGTGTCCGGCACCATGGGTTCGCCCCCTGCCGCCGCCAAGCGTTACGGAAGTGCCCTGTCGATGCTGCTGCGTGCGCCCCGGGAGTGCGGCTCCTGGTTCTGGGATCTGGATGACGTCGCCGAGCCCGGTTTGGAGTCTGCGCTCGGGGTCGCGGCGCGCATGACGGCGGTGCTCCGGGAGTACGCCCTGCTGGAGCCCGCCGCGCTTGAGTGGCACTGGTTCCAGGTCGGCAAGGGCGGCCTCGGCGTCCACAGCCGCCTGGACCTGGCCGGGCGTTCGCTCGGTGATCCGGCGCTGCCGGGTGAACTGCGCGCCTGTCAGCCGGGGGGCCATCCGCAGGCGGAGATGGGTGGGATCCTCGTGCTGGGATCCGGCTCCTGGTTCGACGCTGGCGGAACACGCCACAGCGAACACCGCCTGGTCGAACTCATGGTGTCGCCCGACGAGATCGGCCCCTCGGCGGAACTGTCCGTGTACCACGACGTATGGGCTCGGTGTGACTTCCGGGGCGAGCCGCACCCGGCCGTCCACGCACACAACGCGCCCCGGCTCGCGTCGGCCCTGCGCGCGCTCGACCAGCTCCTCGGGGTCGCGGCGGAGCCCGGCGAGCCGACCTACTACGGTCAGGCCGCGGGCTACGGGCTCCGGGCCCCGGACATCCTCGGCGGGCGGGGGCCGGACCTCACCGATGCCGTACTCGGATGAGGGAGTGCCGTGGGCGACCGGGCGGCGGCGCGGGTCCTGGAGCGACTTCGGGCGGTGGAATGGGACGGGGAGTGGGACGACCTCCTCGGACGCGTCATGTCCCGTCGCCTGCTGATGCGCGAGTACCTGCGCAGGGCCGGGGTGTGGGCGCGGGCCTGCTCGGCCGAGGCGGGATGGCCGTTCTTCGACGTCGTCGAGTACCTGGACCCCGCCTTCGAGTCCGTGCCGGAGGAGGCCGCCGCCCAACTCCGCGAACTCCTGCGCCGGATCATCGTCGTCGGTCCCGTCCAGCGGACCTGCACGGAGGTGATGCGGCTGGCGGAATTCCGGGCGCGGCGCCCGGACGCCGTTCCGGACCTGCCCGACCTCTACGAGCCGCTCCTGCTCTTCTGCGAACGGGGCGGCGCGTTCCTCCTGGACCACGCCGGGTTCCTCGACCTGGCCGGGGTGCAGGTGCGCCCCGGCACGCTGGCGGGCCGTGCCGCCGGTCCGCCGCTGTGTTCCCTCGACCGTGCGCTGCTCGACGCCGTGGACGCCATGGGCCGTATCACGTACTACCGCGCGGCCGACCGGCAAGGCCCCGCGCGGCGGCGGGTGGTGCGCGGTGTGCCGTACGACGAGGCGTTCGGTCGCGGTGGTCGCGGCTGCGGGCCGGCCGGGATGCCGCTGCCCGCGTCCCCTGAGCAGGCCGCCGAGTTCGGGGTGGTGTGGCTGGACGAGGTGGAGGCGGCCGCGTTGATCTGGGCGGCCATGGCCGATGGCGGGCGGGCGGGCGCGAGGTAGCGTGACGGTCATGGGGGACTGGGACATGAGGCCGGCCTCGGCGTCGGACGTCGAGGCCGTGGCCGAGCTGCGTGCGGTGGTGCTGCGGCCGGATCTGGAGCGGCTCGGCCGGTACGACGAGCAGCGGGTGCGGCAGCGGCTGCGGGACGGGTTCGTCGCGGCCCACACCCGGGTGATCGAGGTGGGGGGCGCGTTCGCCGGCTGCGTGGCGCTGCGACCGGCCGAGGACGCCCACTGGCTGGAGCACTTCTACCTGGCTCCGCGCCTGCAGGGTGGCGGCATCGGGTCGGGCGTACTGCGGGAGTTGCTGGAGCGGTGTGACCGCCGCCGGGTCGCCGTACGGTTGAACGTGCTCCAGGGAAGCGCGGCCCGACGGCTGTACGAGCGGCACGGCTTCTCGGTGCAGGCCGAGGACGCGGTGGACGTGTTCATGGTGCGGGAGGCGGGCTGAGTCGGGAGGTGGCCTGAGTCGGGAAGTGGGCCGAGTCGGGGGCGGGCTGAGTCGCCCGGCGACCGGCCGGCCGAGGACCGTGCGGTACCCGGCCTCACCCGCCGCTTCGAACGAGTCGTTCCGCCGCCTCCCGGGCCCGGTGGGCCGGAGCCGGGCCCGGGTCCAGGGCTGCGGTCACCGTTGCGCCCTCGACCAGGATGAGGAGTTGGTCCGCCAGGGATTCGCGGGTCGGGCCGACCAGTTCGGCCAGGAGCGAGCGCAGCCGCCGTTTGTGGCGGCGTACGACGTCCAGGACGGGTGCCGGGCCGCCCGCGCCCAGTTCCCCGTACGCGTTCAGGAACGCGCAGCCCCGGAAGTCCGGCTCGGAGAACCAGGCCGCCAGCCAATCGAAGACCGCGAGGACCGGGGCCACCGAGCCCGCCGAATCCGTCGGAGCCGCCGAGCCCCCCGGGCGCGCCGAGCCCTCCGCAGAGCCTGTCGGGGCCACGGCATCCGCCGCCTCCGACACCGCCGTGCGCAGGCTGGTCATCCAGTGGTCGTCGCGGCGTTCCAGGTACGCCGTGACCAGGGACTCCTTCGACGGGAAGAGCCGGTAGAGCCGCTTCAGCGGGACCCCGGACTTCGCGCGGATGCGGTCCATGCCGACCGCCTGGATGCCGTCGGCGTAGAACAGTGCCTCCGCCGCGTCCAGGAGCCGGGTGCGGGCCTCTTCGTCGTCCATGCAGGAAGGGTAGTTCAGGATCTCTTGTGGCGAGAACGAGCGTTCTCTAGGGTGGAGGCGGGAGGGGGGAACGAGCGTTCTCCTCTCTCGGGCGCGACCGCCCGCCGCGCCCCCGCGACCCACGAGAGGAACCGCCGTGACCGCCGTGTCCGCCATGACCGCCGCAGCCGCGCGCCCGCCCCTGCCGCCCTTCACCGAAGAGTCCGCGCGCGCCAAGGTCCAAGCCGCTGAGGACGCCTGGAACAGCCGCGATCCCGACCGCGTCGCCCTCGCCTACACCGAGGACTCGGTCTGGCGGAACCGCGACCGCTTCCTCACCGGGCGCGCCGAGATCCGGGCGTTCCTGGCCGAGAAGTGGGCGCGCGAGCTCGACTACCGGCTGCGCAAGGAGCTGTGGGCGTACACCGGCAACCGCATCTCCGTCCGCTTCGCGTACGAGTGGCACGACGCCTCCGGTCAGTGGTGGCGCAGTCACGGCAACGAGCAGTGGGAGTTCGACGCCGACGGGCTGATGGCGCGCCGGGAGGCCAGCGTCAACGACATCCCCATCGAGGCGGGGGACCGGCGGATCGTCTGACCTCCGACGCCCCGCCGGCCGGGCGGTGCGGTCGCGGTCGGCGCTACGCCGCCCGGACCCGCCGGCCGGGCGGCGGGGTCGCGGTCGGCGCTACGCCGCCCGGTGGGCCTGCGTGATGAGGTCCGTGGCGACCTCCAGGGCCGCCAGGCGGGTCTCCTCCGGGTCGCCCTCCACGTGCTGGAGGTACATCATCCCGGCGTGCAGCGTGAACAGTGCGCTCACGCACCGGACCTGGTCCGTCAGCGGCCCGTCCTGGGTGCGGAGCAGCTCGACCAGCTCCGACATCCAGTTCTTCATCGTGTCGCCGATGCTCAGCTCGCGCATCGTCGCCTGGTTCTCCTGCATGAAGCGGAACAGGGAGGCCCCCGCGCTCATGGACTCGCTGTAGCGGCGGAGCACTTCGCGCTTGGTGTCCAGGGTGGGCGGCTGCTCCCGGGCCCAGGCGATCAGCTCGTCGACGGGGCGCGTCAGGTCGGCGAAGACACTGACGATGATGTCCTCCTTGGTCTTGAAGTGGTAGTAGAGCGCCGCCTTCGTGACCTCCAGCCGCTCCGCGATCTCGCGCAGCGAGGTCTTCTCGTAACCCTGCTCGACGAACAGCTCCAGCGCCACGTCCTGGATGCGCTGGCGCGTGTCCCCGCGCCGCTTCTGCGTGGTGCTGGTGGACATGAGATCTCCTCGTATGCGAACTTACTTGACGACCGGCTAGTTACGGGTCTACCTTACGGACTTACTAGCCGGGCGGCAAGTAAGCGCGTCCGGGTTCGGGGCCGGGGAGGGCACACGTGGTGGACGCGGGCAGGCGCACGGGGAACGCGGGCAGCGGCACAGTCGATTCTGCCGGGACTTCGGAGGGTGGCAAGCCGCGGAGTGTGGGGGTCGTCCTGGTGGCGGTCATGATCGCGATGCTGCTGGCCTCGCTGGACACGATGATCACCAGTACCGCGATCCCCACGATTGTGGGTGAGCTCGGCGGTCTGGAGCACCTGTCCTGGGTGGTGACCATCTACACGCTGGCCACGGTGGCCTCGACGCCGCTGTGGGGCAAGGCCGGTGACCTCTACGGCCGCAAGGGCGTCTTCCTCGCCTCGGTCGTCTTGTTCCTGATCGGCTCCGCGCTGTGCGGCGCGGCCCAGGACATGGGCCAGCTGATCGCCTTCCGCGCGGTCCAGGGCCTGGGCGGCGGCGGTCTG
>NZ_JBWKLE010000012.1:0-125336 GCF_056430495.1 Streptomyces sp. NPDC045967
AGCCGTGATCGCCCCACCGAACAGGGGAGCCCATCCCCCCCCCCCCCCCCCCCCCCCCCCCCCCCCCCCCCCCCCCCCCCCCCCCCTCCCCCCCCTCCCCCCCCCCCCCCCCCCCCCCCCCCCCCCCCCCCCCCCCCCCCCCCCCCCCCCCCCCCCCCCCCCCCCCCCCCCCCCGGGCCGGAGGGCCTCACGGAGGTGGGGCTCGCGTACCGGTCTTGGTTTCTGGGATGTGCGGTGTGCGGGTGGCCACCACTTCTGGACCCAGAGGCATGACCAGCCCGGAGGGCCGGAGCCTCGGGCTGGGCTAGGCGCGCCCCGTCCTCATGGACGCCATGGAGAAGGACGGCACCTCGACGAAGCCGCCGCAGAAAGACTGCTGAGGTCTCGGGCCCGCCCACGTTTCCCACGGAGGCGCAGCGGGAGAAGGAGGGAGTGGCCGGCGCCCGCGGCCTGGCCGAGGCCGTCTCGAGCCGAGGGCTGGTGGCCCAGCTCCCCCGGACAGCAGGTCCGGCCGTCGGCACGAACAAGAGCGGCACGGTCGGCGGTCGGAGCCCTCCCGAATTGTTAGCGTTAACAATCGGGACGTCAAGCCCACCACCGCGACCGCCTCCACCCGCTCCGGGCTATACCCATCGGTGATCTCCTGGGCCTTGACGCCGTTTCTGTGAGCGTTAACACTCATGTGACGCCGACCCGGAGCGGCACCCGTCCGGGCCTCCAGCGGGGTGTACTCACCCCCTCCACCCCGGGCCGGCGCCCCAAAACCCGCTCGACCCGGTCCAAGGCCCCCGCCGAGATCGCGCCCGAGACAGCGCCGATCGCGGCATACCACTGGAGGAATAGTGCGGAAGGTTGTGACGAGCCTCGCTGCCGCGGGGCTCACCTTGGCCCTGACGGCCTGCGGTCAGAGCGCCAACGGTGTGGGCGACAGCGCGGGCGGCGGTGACACCAAGGGCGGTCTCATCGGGATCGCGATGCCCACCAAGTCGTCGGAGCGCTGGATCAACGACGGCGACAACATGGTCAAGCAGTTCCAGGCCAAGGGCTACAAGACCGACCTGCAGTACGGCGACAACGTCGTCGAGAACCAGGTCTCGCAGATCGAGAACATGATCACGAAGCGGGCCAAGCTGCTGGTGGTGGCCGCCATCGACGGCTCCTCGCTCACCAACGTCCTGCAGAGGGCCGCCGACGCCAAGATCCCGGTGATCTCGTACGACCGCCTGATCCGCGGCACCGGCAACGTCGACTACTACGCGACCTTCGACAACTACAAGGTCGGCGTCCTCCAGGGCACCTACATCGTCGACAAGCTGGGCCTCGCGAGCGGCAAGGGCCCCTTCAACATCGAGCTGTTCGCCGGTTCGCCGGACGACAACAACGCCACCTTCTTCTTCCAGGGCGCGATGAGCGTGCTCCAGCCGTACATCGACCAGAAGAAGCTGATCGTCCAGAGCGGCCAGACCGGCTTCAACCAGGTCGCCACGCTGCGCTGGGACGGCGGTGTCGCCCAGTCCCGGATGGACAACCTGCTGAGCAAGTCGTACACCTCGGCCCGTGTCGACGCGGTGCTCTCCCCCTACGACGGCATCTCCATCGGCGTCCTGTCCTCCCTCAAGGGCGCCGGCTACGGCGGCCCGGACAAGACGCTGCCCGTGGTCACCGGCCAGGACGCGGAGCTGGCCTCGGTGAAGTCCATCATCGCCGGCGAGCAGACGCAGACCGTCTACAAGGACACCCGCGAACTCGCCAAGATCGCGGTGCAGATGGGCGACGCCGTGCTCACCGGCGGCCAACCCGAGGTCAACGACACCAAGCAGTACGAGAACGGGGTCAAGGTCGTCCCGGCCTATCTGCTGCAGCCCGTGAGTGTCGACAAGGAGAACTACCAGAAGGTGCTCGTGGACGGCGGGCAGTACACCGCCAACCAGCTCAAGTAGCCAGCCGGGCACGTACGGGCGGGGGCGCTCGACCCGGCAGCCCCCGCTCGTGCCGCCCCCCGTCGAACGGATGCACCACCATGGCCGGACCCGTCCTCGAGATGCGTTCGATCAGCAAGTCCTTCCCCGGAGTCAAAGCGCTCTCCGGCGTCACCCTGAGCGTCGCCCCCGGCGAGGTCCACGCCGTATGCGGCGAGAACGGCGCCGGGAAGTCCACCTTGATGAAAGTGCTCAGCGGGGTCCACCCGCACGGTTCCTACGAGGGCGAGATCCTCTTCGAGGGCGAGCCCTGCGCCTTCAAGGACATCCGCGCCAGCGAACAGCGCGGCATCGTGATCATCCACCAGGAACTCGCCCTGGTCCCCTACCTCTCCCTCGCGGAGAACATCTTCCTGGGCAACGAGCACGCCACCCGGGGCTTCATCAGCTGGAACAAGACGCTCACCCACGCCACGGCGCTCCTGCGGCGGGTCGGTCTGGACGAGAGCCCGCACACGCGCGTCGCGGACATCGGGGTGGGGAAACAGCAGCTGGTCGAGATCGCCAAGGCCCTCGCCAAGAAGGTCAAGCTGCTGATCCTGGACGAGCCCACCGCCGCCCTCAACGGCGAGGACAGCCGCAAGCTGCTCGACCTCATCCTGGAACTCAAGGCCCAGGGGATCTCCTGCATCCTCATCTCGCACAAGCTGGACGAGATCGCCCAGGTCGCCGACTCCGTCACGATCCTGCGCGACGGCCGGACCATCGAGACCCTCGCGGTCGGCGCGGAGGGCATCTCGGAGGACCGGATCATCCGGGGGATGGTCGGCCGCGATCTGGAGCACCGCTTTCCCGAGCGCACGCCCGAAGTGGGAGAGGTCGCCTTCGCCGTCGAGAACTGGACGGTCCACCACCCGATCGACCATCAGCGCAAGGTCGTCGACGGCGTGTCGGTGGCCGTGCGGCGCGGCGAGATCGTCGGTATCGCCGGCTTGATGGGCGCGGGTCGCACCGAGCTGGCGATGAGCGTCTTCGGCCGCTCGTACGGGCGCCACAGCGGAGGCCGGGTGCTGGTGGACGGCAAGGAGGTCCGAACCCGTACCGTCCCCGAGGCGATCGGCCACGGCATCGCGTATGTCACCGAGGACCGCAAACACCTCGGGCTCAACCTCATGGACGGCATCAGCCGCAACATCTCGCTGAGCGCGCTCGGCAAGGTCGCCCGGCGCGGCTGGGTGAACGAGCACGAGGAGACCCGGGTCGCAGAGTCCTTCCGCACGACGATGGGCATCAAGGCGCCGTCGGTGTTCGCGGAGACCGGGAAGCTCAGCGGGGGCAACCAGCAGAAGGTGGTCCTCAGCAAGTGGATCTTCTCCGAGCCGGAGGTGCTGATCCTCGACGAGCCCACCCGGGGCATCGACATCGGCGCCAAGGCCGAGATCTACACGGTGATCGCCGAACTCGCCGCCCAGGGCAAGGCGGTGCTGATCATCTCCTCCGAGTTGCCCGAGCTGCTCGGCATGTGCGACCGCATCTACACGATGTCCGAGGGCCGGCTCACCGGCGAAGTGGACCGCGCGGACGCGACCCAGGAATCACTCATGCGCCTCATGACCATGAGCGCCGCGACCGAGAACGAGCAGGTGTGAGGAATGGCCCAGACGAAGACCACGGACACCCCGGGCACCGGCGGCCTCGAGGCTCCCCGGCCCGCCACCACATCGGGCGGCGGCGGCCTCGGTCCGCTGCTGGCGCGGGCGCTGCGCGGCAACATACGGCAGTACGGCATGCTGGTCGCCCTGGCGCTGATCGTCGCGGTGTTCCAGGTCTGGACTGACGGCATCCTGCTCCAGCCGCTCAACGTGACCAACCTGATCCAGCAGAACAGCTACATCCTGATCCTCGCCATCGGCATGATGATCGTGATCATCTCCGGTCACATCGACCTCTCGGTCGGTTCGCTGGCCGCCTTCGTCGGCGCCGCCGCGGCCGTGATGATGGCCACGCACGACGTGCCGTGGCCGCTCGCGCTGGCCGTCGCCCTGCTGATCGGGGCGGCGGCCGGCGCCTGGCAGGGGTTCTGGATCGCGTACGTCGGCATCCCGTCCTTCATCGTCACGCTGGCCGGCATGCTGCTCTTCCGCGGCGGTACGCAGATCGTGCTGCAGGGCCAGTCGGTGGCGCCCCTCCCCAAGGGATTCCAGCAGATCAGCAGTGGCTTCCTGCCGGAGGTCGGCCCGCACACCGACTACCACAACCTCACCCTGCTGCTGGGGCTCGGCGTGCTCGCCCTCGCCGTCCTCCAGGAGGTCCGGGGCCGCCGGCAGGCCGCCCGCTACGGCCTGGAGCTGCTCCCGCTGGGCTTCTTCCTGGCGAAGCTGGCCGCCATCGCCGCCGCGGTCCTGGTGTTCACGCTGCTGCTGGCGAGCTACCACGGCTTCCCGATCGTGCTGCTGATCCTCGGCGCCCTGCTGGTCGCCTTCGGCTACCTGATGCGCAATTCCATCCTGGGCCGCCACACCTACGCGATCGGCGGCAACGAGGCCGCGGCGAAGCTGTCCGGTGTCAAGAGCAAGCGCGTCGTCTTCCTCGCCTTCGTCAACATGGGCGTACTGGCCGCGCTGGCGGGGATGGTCTTCGCCGCCCGGCTCAACGCGGGCACGCCGCAGGCCGGCATCAACTTCGAACTGGAGGCGATCGCCGCCGCGTTCATCGGCGGTGCCTCGGCCTCCGGGGGTGTCGGGACCGTCCTCGGCGCCATCATCGGCGGCCTGGTGCTCGGCGTGCTGAACAACGGCATGTCGCTGGTGGGGATCGGCACCGACTACCAGCAGGTCATCAAGGGCCTGGTGCTGCTGGCCGCGGTCGGATTCGACGTCTACAACAAGCGCAAGGCCGGCTCCTGATCCGTACCGCCCGGGTCCGGCCGCACCCCCTCGGGGCGCGGCCGGACCCGCTGTCACTGCCGGTGGAAGGTTGCGTCGGCCTTGGCCAGGGTGGTGCCGGCCGCCTGGACGTAGAGCAGGAAGTCGTAGTGCCGCAGGTACTGGCCCGGCCTGCCGTACGCCTCGTAGGAGACACCGGCCGGGTCCCCGAGCCCGGCGCGCTGGTGGAAGCTGGCGCTGTCCTTGAAGGCGGTCGTGCCGTCGTTCCTCTCGACCCAGACCTCACCGTTCCTGCTGTGCAGGTAGTGCCCGGGTAGGTTGGCGGACTCCAGCGAGACGGTGCCGGTGCCGGACAGGCCGGGTACGGTGCGGAACTGCGAGTCCGCCAGGTTGGTGACGTCCGCCTCCAGCTTCGCCCGGTACGCGAAGTGGCGGATGTAGTGGGCTGGGTAGTTGTACGAGGAGAGCCGCACCGGGGTCGCACCGTCGGCCACCGGGATGCCGAAGGCGGGTGTGCCGTCGGCGTTCCAGTACAGCTTCTGGACGCGGGTGCGGCGGTTGGGGTCGTTGAGCGGATCCCCCGTGATGTCCTTGTAGCTGCGGTCGTGGTAGACGAGGACGTCGCTCTTGCCGTCCTCGGAGGTGGTGAACTGGTTGTGGCCCGGGCCGTACTGGCCGGTCGCCGCGTTGCTGGTGAACACCGGGGTCGGGCTCTTCGTCCAGGAGGCCGGATCGAGGAGGTCGCCGGTCGCGGAGGCGGAGAGCAGGCCGAGGCAGTAGGTGCTGTCGGTCGCCGACGCCGAGTAGCTCAGGAAGACCCTGCCGCCGTGCTGGATGAACGCAGGGCCCTCGTTGACCTTGTGGCCGGCCGTCTCCCAGCCGTAGGTGGGCACCGTGAGCCTGGCCGGTGTCCCGGTGATGGTCCACGGGTTCGACATCTTCGCGAGGTAGACGTTGGAGTTGGTCGCGATGGCGGGATCCTTCTGGGCCCAGCTGAGGTAGCGGGTGCCGCCCACGACGAAGGTGGTGGCGTCGAGGGCGAAGCTGTCCATCGGGGTGGTGATCTTCCCCTTCTCGGTCCAGCCACCGGTGAGCGGGTTGGCGGCGGAGCTCTCCAGGACGTACATGCGGATCTTCCACACGTCGGAGGTGGAGCCGGCGGCGAAGTACACGTACCACTTGCCGTCGATGAAGTGGATCTCCGGGGCCCAGATGTGCGCGCCCATGTCGCCGGTGGCGTGCTTGGTCCAGATCACCGTCTCCGGGGCGGTCGCAAGACCCTGGATCGTCGTCGCCCGGCGCAGGATGATGCGGTCGTACTCGGGGACGGTGGCCGTGAAGTAGTAGAAGCCGTCCGTGTGCCGGTGGATCTGGGGGTCGGCACGCTGGTTCGCCAGCGGGTTGGTGAACGAGACGGCGGGCGAGGCGGGGGCCGCGGCCCGGGCGGGAGCCGCCGGCAGCTGGGAAAGGGCCAGCGCGGCCACGGCCGTGAGGATTGCGGGGAGCATGCGCGTTCCGGTCACGTCTTCTCCTGTGGGGGTGGTGGGGGGGCGGCGGTGGTTCAGTTGGCCTTGAGCTGCCACTGCTGGCAGGTGTTGCCCAGCCAGGTCCACTGGCGTACGTCGGCCCCGTCTGCGGTCGCGCAGTCGGCCACGTCGGCGACCTTGCGGCTGTTGGCGTTCTCCAGCCGCACCCAGCCGGGACCGGTGACGATCATCCGGAACCGCTGGCACGCGTTGCCGAGCCACGACCACTGCCGGATGTCCGCGCCGTCGGCGGCCGAGCAGTCCGCCACGTCGAGCGCCTTGCCGCTCGCCGTGTTGACCAGCCGGCTGGTGTCGTCGCCCTGGTCCTCGATCCGCCATTTCTGCGCGGCCGCGCCGTTGCACGTCCACTGGCGGACGTTCGCCCCGTCCGCCGCCGAACCGTTGAGGAGGTCGAGGCACTTGCCGCTGTTGCGGTTCACGAGCGTGTAGGAGGTGGGGGTGGCGGCCGACTCGCCCGACGGGCCCGCGAGCGGGGTGCCGAGGGCGACGGGGGTGCCGAAGTCCGGGGTGCCGTCGGAGTTCCAGGTGAACTTCTGCGCCCTGGTGGTGCGGGCGTTGGTGCAGCCCTCGGCGGGAGAGCCGTTGGCGTGGTAGACGATCCAGTTCTCGGTGCCGTCCGGGGAGGTGAAGAACCCGTTGTGGCCCGGCCCGTACACGCCCGCGGCGTCGTCGCGCTGGAAGACGGGGGTCGGCTTCTTCGTCCAGGAGGCGGCGGACAGCGGGTCACTGCCCGTCAGTTCGAGCCGGCCGAGCTTGTAGTCGGCGGTGGCGCAGAAGCTCGCCGAGTAGACGATGAAGGTCTTGCCGTCGTGGTAGAGCGGCTCGGGTCCCTCGTTGACGGGCGCGCCCTGGCGTTCCCAGGAGTAGGTCGGCGTCGAGATGACCGACAGGGCGCCACTGACGGTGTACGGGTTGCTCATCGGTGCGATCACGAGGTTCTGCGTGCCGTTGCCCATGGCGCTGCCGAGCAGGTAGAGGGCGCCGTTGTCCTCGAGCACGCTGCCGTCGATGAGCCAGGTGTCGCCGCCCGGGGCGGCGAGGTCGTTCTTGAAGTGGTAGGGGCCCATCGGGTCGGCGCTGGCACTCTCCAGCACGTGCAGGCGCTGGGTCTTGTTGTAGTCGGCGATCCCCTGCCCGGCCACGTAGTAGAGGTACCAGCGGCCGTTGAAGAGGTGGATCTCGGGCGCCCACATGTTGCAGCAGCGCGAGGGGGTGGTGTCGGCCCACACCTGCACGCTCGGCGCCGTCGCGAGCCCGGCCAGTGTGGGTGACCTGCGCATGGTGATTTCGGAGGACCAGGAGGTGGTGACGAGGTGGTAGACGCCGTTGTGGTGGACCAGCCACGGATCGGCCCCCTTCTGGGACTTCACCGGGTTGGTGTACGTCCGGCCGGCGACCGCAGCGGCCGGGCGGGTTTCGGCGAGGGTGGTGCACAGGAGCGCGAGCAGCGCGACCGCGAGGCCGATCCGGGTGCGGAGGCGGGCGCGGGGGCGGGTTCGGGTCATGTCGGTCCTCCTGGGCGACGCCGCCGGGCACGGGGGCGCGGCCGGTCGCCGCCGGGTCAGCCGGGGTCCACCGAGAAGCGGTGGACGGTGGTCGAGTGGTACTCCTCCCCCGGGCGCAGGACGGTGGAGGGATAGCGGGGGCGGTGCGGGGAGTCGGGGAAGTGCTGCGTTTCCAGCGCGATGCCGGCGAAGGCGGGGTACGGGGCGCCGCCGGGGCCGGTCAGTGAACCGTCGAAGAGCTGCCCGGTGTAGACCTGCAGGCCGGGCTCGGTGGTCAGGCACTCCACCCGTCTGCCGCTGGCGGGGTGGGCCAGGACCGCGGCCCGCCGCGGGCCCCGGCCCTTGTTCGGGCGGAGCACCCAGTTGTGGTCGTAGCCGCCTCCGGCCAGCCGGAGCTGGGGGTGATCGGCCGCGATCCGCTCGCCGACGGGGTGCGGCTCGGTGAGGTCGAACGGAGTGGATTCGACGGGGAAGTGGGGTCCGTACGGGATGAGCTGCTCGTCGACGGGGGTGTACCGGTCCGCCCGGATCCGGAGTGCGTGGTCGAGGATCGTCCCGCTGCCCTCGCCGCCCAGGTTGAAGTAGGTGTGATTGGTCAGGTTGACCACGGTGGGGGCGTCGGTGACCGCGGTGTACGTGAGGGTGAGCGACCCGGCCCGGTCCAGCAGATAGGTGGCCCGGGCGGTGAGCGCGCCGGGGAAGCCCTGGTCGCCGTCCGGGCTGTGCAGGGTGAGGCGGACGCCGACCCGGCCCGGCTCGCGCACTTCGGCGGCGTCCCAGAGGCGTGCGTCGAAGCCTTCGGGGCCGCCGTGCAGGGTGGGGCCGCCTCCTTGGGACGCGAGCCGGTGCAGGGATCCGTCGAGGGGCAGTTCGCCGCCCGCTATCCGGTTGGCGTAGCGGCCGATGGTGGCTCCGAAGTACCTCGCCCCGCCGTGCAGGTCCGCCGTGCTCGCGCCGCCCAGCACGACGTTGGCGCGCTCACCGTGCCGGTCCGGGCAGTACAGCGCCTGGAGGCGGGCACCGAGGGTGAGCACCTCCGCCGTGACGGCGCCCTCCGGGCCGAGGATCCAGCGGTCGACGGTCCGACCGTCCGAGAGGGTCGCGTACGGCTCGCGGCGGATGGTCAGGGGCGGGCCGTCGGGGCGGGTGGGCGTGTCGGTCATGGCTGTGCGTCACTCCGATCCGAGGGGGGCGGGAAGGGCGGCGCCCCGGTGGCGACAGCCGGGACGCCGCCCGCGGACCGTCCGGCGTCAGAACCCCTGGGCCAGGCGGTGGTACGCCTGGTTCCAGCGGATCTCCTTCGTGAACTGGCGGATCGTGGTGTCCGCATCGATGACCAGTAGCTCGGTGGCGAGGATGTCGGCGAGATCGCCCAGCTCCTCGGTCCCGATCGCGCTGGACAGCACGGTGTGGTGCGGAGCTCCGGCCGTCAGCCACGCCTCGGTCGAGGTGCGCAGGTTCGGACGCGGCTGCCAGACCGCCCGCGCGACGGGGAGGTGCGGCAGCGGCTGGACGGGCTCGACCACGTCGATCTCGTTGGCGACGAGGCGGAACCGGTCGCCCATGTCGGCCAGCCCGACCACCACGGCGGGACCGGTCCGGGCGTCGAAGACGAGGCGCACCGGGTCCTCGCGGCCGCCGATGCCCAGCGGGTGGACCTCGCAGGACGGCACGTCCGACGCGATGGTCGGGCAGACCTCCAGCATGTGCGCGCCGAGGATCAGCTCCCGCCCGGGCTCCAGGTGGTAGGTGTAGTCCTCCATGAAGGAGGTGCCTCCCGGCAGACCGGTGGACATCACCTTGAGCGTGCGCAGCAGGACGGAGGTCTTCCAGTCGCCCTCGCCACCGAACCCGTAGCCGTCGGCCATCAGCCGCTGCACGGCGAGACCGGGCAGCTGGCGAAGTCCGCCGAGGTCCTCGAAGTTGGTGGTGAAGGCGTGGAAGCCGCCGTCCGCCAGGAAGCCGCGCAGGCCGAGTTCGATGCGGGCGGCGTAGCGCAGGGAGTCGTGCCGCTCCCCTCCCGGGCGGAGTGCGGGTGCGAGGCGGTAACTGTCCCCGTACTCCTTGACCAGGGCCGTCACGTCGGCGTCGGCGGCCGCGTCGACGGCTTCGACGAGGTCGTTGACACCGTAGGTGTTGACAGAGACGCCGAAGCGGAGCTGGGCCTCGACCTTGTCGCCCTCGGTCACCGCGACATCGCGCATGTTGTCGCCGAAGCGGGCCAGCCTGAGGCTGCGCAGTTCGGCTCGGCCTGCCGCGGCCCGGGCCCAGGAGGCGATCCGGGCCGCGACCGAGGGGTCGGTGACGTGTCCGGCGACGGTCTTGCGGGCGAGGCCGAGCCGGGACTGGATGTAGCCGAACTCGCGGTCCCCGTGGGCCGCTTGGTTCAGGTTCATGAAGTCCATGTCGATGGACGCCCAGGGTAGTTCGACGTTGGCCTGGGTGTGCAGGTGGAGCAGCGGCTTGCGCAGCGCGTCCAGGCCCGCGATCCACATCTTCGCCGGGGAGAAGGTGTGCATCCAGGTGATCAGGCCGATGCAGGCGTCGTCGGCGTTGGCGTCCAGGCAGAGGCGCCGGATCGCGTCGGCGTCGGTGAGTACGGGCTTCCAGACGATGTCCACCGGGATGCCGGAGGAGTCGCCGAGCGCGTCGGCGATGCGGCGGGACTGCTCGGCGACCTGGCGCAGCGTCTCTTCGCCGTACAGTCCTTGGCTGCCGGTCAGGAACCAGACCTCGCGGCCCTCGATTGCCTTCAGTGCCTTCATGGGAGCGGTGTCTCCTTAGCGGACAGCGGGGCGCTGGCCGTACACGTTCCGGTAGCGGTGGTTGAGGCGGTCGATGTCGCCCTGCGCGATCGGCAGCGGCTCGCCGAGCTGGCGGGAGATGTGGACGGTGCGGGCGACGTCCTCGCACATCACGGCCGCCTTGACGGCGGCCTTGGCGTCCTTGCCGATGGTGAAGACGCCGTGGCTCTTCATCAGGACGGCCGGCGAGCGGTGGCCCCGGAGGGTCTCGACGATGCCCCGGCCGATGGACTCGTCGCCGATCAGCGCGAAAGGGCCGACGGGGATCTCGGCCCCGAACTCGTCGGCCATGGCGGTCAGCACGCAGGGCACGGCCTCGCCGCGCGCGGCCCAGGCGCTGGCGTACGTCGAGTGGGTGTGGACCACTCCGCCGACCTCGGGCATGTGGCGGTAGACGTAGGCGTGTGCGGCGGTGTCCGAGGACGGGGAGTGCTCGCCGTCGACGACGTTGCCCTCCAAGTCGCACACGATCATCTTGTGGGGCGTCAGCTCCTCGTACGCGACGCCGCTCGGCTTGATCACCAGCAGGTCTTCGCCGGGGATGCGGGCGGAGACGTTGCCGGCCGTCCAGACGACGAGGCCGTAGCGGACCAGCTCCTGGTGGAGCTCGCTCACCTGGCGGCGCAGCAGGTCGATCGGGGAAGGGGACGTCATGCTCGGACCTCGCTCTTCAGGGCAGCGGTGGCGGCGGTGGCGGCAGCCGTGGCAGTGGCGGTGGCAGGGGCGGTAGCCGTGGCAGTGGCCGACGGGGCGGCGCCCGGGGCGGACTCCGGCTCGGCCTGAGGGGCGGTCAACGCCGCGTTGCGGATCGCGCGGAGGCGGTGGAGGAGCTTGTCGGCCCCGGTGCCGAAGTGGTCGTGCAGAGCGCGGTACTCGCCGTAGAGGGCGTCGTACGCGTCGGCACGCGCCGGGTCCGGCTGGTAGGCGCCGCGCCGCACCCGGCCCATGGCGGCCGCCGCGGAACGCACGTCGGGGTGGGCTCCGGCGGCGACGGCGGCGTGGATGGCGGAGCCGAGGGCGGGCCCCTGGGCGGACTCGGCGAGGGAGACCGGGCGGCGCAGCACGTCGGCGTAGATCTGCATGAGCAGGGCGTTCTTCTTCAGTCCGCCGGTCACGATGAACTCGGTGACGGGTACGCCGCCCTGCTCCAGGGCGTCGACGATGGTGCGGGTGCCGAAGGCGGTGGCCTCCAGCAGGGCGCGGTAGACCTCCTCGGGGCGGGTGGCGAGGGTGAGGCCGACGATGACGCCGGAGAGGTGGTGATCGACCAGGGTGGAGCGGTTGCCGTTCATCCAGTCGAGGGCGACCAGACCGTGGCCGCCGACGGGCTGGCCGGCGATCTTGCGGGTGAGCAGCTGGTGCAGGTCCTCGCCGGTGGCCTCGGCCTCTGCCAAGTAGTCGGCGGGCACGCCCTGGCGCAGCCACCAGGCGAAGATGTCGCCGACGGCGCTCTGCCCGGCCTCGTAGCCGTAGGCGCCCTCGACGATGCCGCCGTCGACCACTCCGCAGATGCCGGGCACCTCGGCGAGGGCGGCTCCGTTGACGACGTGGCAGGTGGAGGTACCCATGATGGCGAGGAGCTGTCCGTTCTCCACGGCCTGGGCGGCGGGAGCCGCGACATGGGCGTCGACGTTGCCGGTGGCGACGGCGATGCCCACGGGCAGCCCGGTCCAGGCGGCGGCCTCGGCGGTCAGGGAGCCGGCCCGGGAGCCCAACGGCGAGAGCGGGTGCGCGAGACGGGTGCGCGCGAAGTCGGCGAAGTCGGGGTGCAGGGCGGCGAGGTACTCCTCGTCCGGGTAGCGGCCGTCCTGGTGGATGCCCTTGTATCCCGCCGTGCAGGTGTTGCGGGTCTCGACGCCGGCGAGTTGCCAGACGATCCAGTCCGCGGCCTCGATCCAGCGCTCGGTGGCGGCGTAGGTCTGCGGGTCCTCCTCCAGCAGCTGGAGCGCCTTGGCGTACTGCCACTCGGCGGAGATCCTCCCGCCGTAGCGTGAGATCCACTTCTCGCCGCGCAGGTGGGCGAGGTGGTTGATGCGGTCGGCCTGGCCCTGGGCGGCGTGGTGCTTCCACAGCTTCGGCCAGGCGTGCGGGCGCGCGGCCAGTGCGGTCTCGGCGAGCGGGACGCCGTCGGCCCGTACGGGCAGGACGGTGCAGGCCGTGAAGTCGGTGCCGATGGCGATGACGTCGGCCGGGTCGATGCCGCTCGCGGCCACCGCGGCGGGGACGGCGGTGCGCAGCACCTCGCGCCAGTCCTCGGGGTGCTGGAGGGCCCAGTCGGGCGGCAGGGGCCGGCCGGTGGTGGGGAGTTCGTGCTCGATGACGCCGTGCGGGTACGCGTGGACGGCCGAGCCGACCTCCTCGCCGTCGCGTACGCGGACCACCACGGCCCGGCCGGAGAGGGTGCCGAAGTCGACACCGACGACGTACCTCTCCGGGGCCTCGGTGGGAGGTGCCCCGGTGGGAGGGGTCACGGTCATGTCACGTCCTTCGTACGGAGCCCGTCGGGGCGTAAGGGGCGCCGTCTGGGCGCCGTCGGCGATTGTTAGCGTTAACAATGTGACTGTCAAGCCTGTCGGGAGTGGGCTGCCGCCACTGGTGCCGCTGGTGATCAGACCTTTCGGCGGCCGGCGATCAGGCGCTGGAGCAGGATGAAGACGAACAGCAGGCAACCGATCACGATCCTGGTCCACCAGGAACTGAGCGTGCCCTGGAAGCTGATGACGGTCTGGATCAGTCCCAGCACCAGCACCCCCAGCGCGGTGCCGAGCAGGTAGCCGGACCCGCCGGTGAGCAGCGTCCCGCCGATCACCACGGCGGCGATCGCGTCCAGTTCCAGGCCGACCGCGTGCAGCCCGTAGCCGGAGAGCATGTAGAAGGTCAGCAGCACTCCCCCCAGCGCCGAGCAGAAGCCGCTGACGGCGTACACAGTGATCTTGGTTCGCCCGACGGGGAGCCCCATCAGCCGAGCCGACTGCTCGCTGCCGCCCAGCGCGTACACGTTCCGGCCCAGCCGCGTGTAGTGCAGGACCACGAAGGCGATCACCAGCACCCCCACGGCGATCAGCACGCTCGGTGAGACGAACAGGCCGCCGGGGAGCGGGATGCGGGTCTGGGCGAAGGCCGTGTACGTCGGGTCGGTGAGCGAGATCGAGTCGATGCTGATGGTGTAGCAGAGGCCGCGGGCCAGGAACATTCCGGCGAGCGTCACGATGAACGGCTGGATCTCGAAGGAGTGGATCACCCATCCCATCGCGATGCCGGCGCCCGTGCCCACCGCCAGGACCAGCGGGATCACCAGGGCCGGCGGCCAGCCGTGCTGTTCCACCAGCCAAGCGGAGATCATCGTCGAGAGCGCGACCATCGCGCCCACCGACAGGTCGATCCCGCCCGTCAGCACCACGAAGGTCATCCCGATCGCGACCACCAGCAGGAAGGCGTTGTCGACGAGCAGGTTGAGCAGCACCTGCCCGGAGAAGAAGCCCTCGTACTGCACGGATCCGGCACTGAACATCGACACCAGCAGGGCCGATGTGACCAGCAGCGGGATGTACGCGCGGCCCCGGGCCGCCGCGATCGCGCTCATGCCCCCACCTCCAGGTTCTCGGACGTCACCGGACGCGGCCCGGCGCCGCGCCGCGGCCGGGCCCGCCGGCGTGCGGCCTTGGCGCGGAAGGCAGGTGACTGGATCAGACAGACAACGATCACCACGAGGGCCTTGAAGACCAGGGTGGTCTCCGGGGGAATCCCGATGGTGTAGACGGTGGTGGACAGGGTCTGGATGATCAGCGCGCCGATCACCGTGCCGCCGAGCGAGAACCGCCCGCCGGTCAGCGAGGTACCGCCGACCACCACGGCGAGGATGGCGTCCAGCTCGATCCAGAGCCCGGCGTTGTTGCCGTCCGCACTGGAGACGTTCGAGCTGATCATGAGCCCGGCGACCGCCGCGCACAGTGCGCTGAAGACGTACACCAGGCCGATCAGGCCCATGGCCCGGATGCCGACGAGGCGGCTGGCCACCGGGTTGCCGCCGACCGACTCCAGCAGCAGCCCCAACGCGGTACGCCGGGTGAGCAGCGAGGTCAGCAGGACGACCACGCCCGCGAGGATGACCGCGAACGGCATGGTGAGCCAGTAGCCGCCGCCGATGAGCTTGTAGGGCTCACTGGTGACGGTGATGATCTGGCCGTCCGTCACCAACTGGGCCACGCCGCGTCCGGCCACCATCAGGATGAGGGTGGCGATGATCGGCTGTACACCGACCTTGGCCACCAGGACGCCGTTGACCGCCCCGAGGACGAGGGCCACGGACAGGGCGAGAGCGATGGCGCCGAACACCGTGCCGGGGCTCGCCGGGTCGTCCGCCCCGCTGATGTGCAGGCAGGCCAGCGCGCCCGCGATGGCGACGGTGGAACCGACCGAGAGGTCGATGCCGCTGGTCGCGATGACCAGCGTCATGCCGAGCGCCACCAGGATCAGCGGGGCGCCGAAGTGGAGGATGTCGATCAGGCTCCCGTACAGGTGCCCGTCCTTGAGCCGGACCGCGAAGAAGTCCGGGGTGAACACCACGTTGGCCAGCAGGAGGGCCACGAGCACCGCGGCGGGCCAGAAGAGGCGGTGTCTGGTCATGACCGGGCTCCGCTCGCGATCGTCGCCATGACGTGCTCGGGGGTCAGCGAGCCGTCGTTCACCAGTTCCTCCACCAGCCGGCGGTCCCGCAGGACGCCCACCCGGTGGCTGAGCCGCAGTACTTCCTCCAGTTCGGCGGAGATGAACAGCACCGACATGCCGTCCCGGGCCAGCCCGGCCACCAGCTTCTGGATCTCGGCCTTGGCGCCGATGTCGATGCCGCGGGTCGGCTCGTCGAGGATCAGCAGCTTGGGGTCGGTGAGCAGCCAGCGTGCCAGCAGCACCTTCTGCTGGTTGCCTCCACTCAGGTTGCGGACCAGCGCCTCGGGGTGGGCCGGGCGGATGTCCAGCGCCCGGATCCAGCGCAGCGCGATCTCGTCCTGCCTGGCCCGGGAGAGCGGACGGGTCCAGCCGCGGGCCGCCTGCAGGGCGAGGATGACGTTCTCGCGTACCGTGAGCTCGCCGACCAGCCCCTCGTTCTTGCGGTCCTCCGAGCAGAAGGCGATCCCGTACGAGATCGCGGCGCGCGGGGTGGGGAGCGTGACAGGGGCGTCCTCGATCCGCACCGAGCCGTGGGTGTTGCGGTCGGCGCCGAAGAGCAGGCGGGCCGCCTCCGTTCGCCCGGACCCCAGCAACCCGGCCAGGCCGACGACTTCGCCCGCCCGCACGGTCAGGTCGTAGGGCTCGACCGCCCCGCGGCGTCCCAGCCCTTCGGCCCGCAGGAACGGTGCGCCGCGGCCGTCGGGGGCGGGCTGGTGGCGGATGGTGTCGGACAGCTCCTCCAGGCGCGCGAGTTCGCCGCCGATCATGCGGGCGACCAGGTCGACCTGGCTGAGCTCGCTCGTGAGGTACTCGCCCTCCAGCCGGCCGTTGCGCAGGATGGTCATGCGGTCGCAGATCTCGTAGATCTGGTCCAGGAAGTGGGAGACGAAGAGGATGGCCACCCCCTGGTCGCGCAACCGGCGGATGACGGCGAAGAGTTGCAGGACCTCGTCACGGTCCAGGCTGGAGGTCGGCTCGTCCAGGATCAGCACCTTGGCCGAGACGTCGACCGCGCGGACGATCGCCACCAGCTGCTGGACGGCGATGGAATAGCTGTTCAGCGGGGCGGTGACGTCGATGTCGAGATCGAGGTCAGCGACCAGGCGTGCCGCGCGGGAGCGCATGGCGGACCAGTGGAGGAGTCCGAAGCGACGCGGTTCCCGGCCGATGAAGATGTTCTCCGCCACCGACAGGTTCAGGCACAGGTTGACCTCCTGGTACACCGTGCTGATCCCGGCGTGCTGGGCCTCCAGCGGGCCGGCGATGCGCACCGGCCGCCCGCTCAGTACGACCTCTCCGCCGTCCGCCTCGTAGACGCCGGTGAGAACCTTGATCAGGGTCGACTTGCCGGCGCCGTTCTCGCCCATCAGGGCGTGCACCTCGCCGGGGAAGAGCCGGAAGTCGACCCCGTCCAGTGCCACCACGCCGGGGAACTCCTTGCGGATCCCGTGTGCTTCCAGGACCGGCCGCCGTGCACCGTGCGCAGGCATCCGCCCCTCCTCTCGTGGTCGGGCCCGGGGTCGGCCGGCTGGGTCGGCCCCGGGGCACCCGGGTCGGTCAGTACTGGCGGGTCGGCAGGGCGGCAGCGGCCTGGTCCTGGGTGAAGACGCCCTCTTCGGTCTTGATCCGGCGGGGCACCTGCTCCCCGGCCTCGACCTTCTTGACCAGGTCCATCAGCTGGTCCCCGAGGAGGGGGTTGCACTCCACGAGGACGTTGATCTTGCCCTGGCTCATCGCGGTGAAGGCGTCCTTGACGCCGTCCACCGAGATGATCTTGATGTCGGTGCCGGGCTTCTTGCCGGCCTCCTCGATGGCCTGGATGGCGCCGAGTGCCATGTCGTCGTTGTGCGCGTAGAGCACGTCGATCTTCGGCTGGGACTTCAGGAACGCCTGCATGACCTCCTTGCCCTTGGCCCGGGTGAAGTCACCGGTCTGGGAAGCCGTGATCTTGAACTTGGGGTCGGCCTTGATGACGTCGGCGAAGCCCGCCTTGCGGTCGTTGGCCGGGGCGGAGCCGGTGGTGCCCTGCAACTCCACGATGTTCACCGCGTCGCCCTTGCCCTCGTACTCCTTCACCAGCCAGTCGCCGGCCTTCTTGCCCTCCTCGACGAAGTCCGAGCCGAGGAAGGTGGCGTAGAGCGACTCGTCCTTGGAGTCCACCGCCCGGTCCGTCAGCACGACCGGGATGTGCGCGGCCTTGGCCTCCTTGAGCACGGTGTCCCAGCCCGACTCGACGACCGGCGAGAAGGCGATGACGTCCACCTTCTGCTGGATGAAGGAGCGGATGGCCTTGATCTGGTTCTCCTGCTTCTGCTGGGCGTCGGAGAACTTCAGCGTGACCCCGGCCTTCTTGGCGGCCTCCTGCACCGACTTGGTGTTGGCCGTGCGCCATCCGCTCTCCGCGCCGACCTGCGAGAAGCCCACCGTGAGCGGCCCCCCGGAGTCCTTGCCCGCGGCCGAGCCGCCGCCTCCGGAACCACAAGCGGACAGAACGGCGACCATCGCGCCGGCGACCAGGGCCGCCGCAGCTCTCTTGGACATCTTGGGGATTCCTCTCGGATGGGGAGGCCGATCCGGCGCGGACGGAGCGAACGCGGGCGGATCGTCGGGTCGGCGCCGACCGGCACGGGGCCGGCGGAAACACCGTGGGGGCGGTGGGCGCCCGGCGCGGCATGGTGCGGGAGGCGATGCGGCCGATGTCGTCCACGTGAACGGGATGGGGCGGGGCCGTTTCGCTTGAGTGCGATTGTTAGCGTTAACAATCGGCGCGACAAGGGGGCCGTCAGGCCGTTACCCAATCTTGACCGGCCCCCGGCGCCTCCTGTGCGGGCGCCTGTCAGGGGCCTCGCCAGGTCGTGTCGTCGAAGTGGCGCCGGTCAGGCCCGCGGCGTCCGGTGCCGTGCATCGCACGGCGGAGGGCGCCCGTGTACGGGACGTACTCGGGCGCCCCGACAACGCCGGGAGGTGCGGTGCCGGGCGTCGCGGGCCAGGCGGGACTTCGACGACAGGGCCTAGCTGCGCGCGGCCGGGCCGGCACTGCGGCGCAGCACCATCTCCGGCGAGACCAGCACATGGCTGCGGGCGTGGCCGACGCCGGTCAGCTCCTCCACCAGCAGTTCGAGAGCGCGGCGCCCCAGCTCGCCGAAGTCCTGACGCACGGTGGTCAGGGGCGGCGCGAAGTACGCGGCCTCGGGGATGTCGTCGAACCCGACCACGCTGATGTCGCCCGGAATCGCCCGGCCCGCCTCGTGGAACGCGCGGAGCAGGCCGAGGGCCATGTGGTCGTTGGCGCAGAAGACCGCCGTGACCAGCGGGTCCTCTGCGATCCGCAGACCGGCCTCGTACCCGGAGCGTGCGCTCCAGTCACCGCTCTGCACGGGCGGCACCTCGGCACCGGCGGCCTCGAGGGCCTTGCGCCAGCCGTCCTGCCGGGTTCTGGTCTCCAACCAGCCGGACGGGCCGGCCACGTGGTGGACGGTGCCGTGCCCGAGGTCCAGCAGGTGCCGGGTGGCGGCCAGCGCCCCCGATTCGTTGTCGACGGCGACCATCGGCACCCGGGACTCGCTGCCCGACCCCACAGCGACCACCGGCACCGCACTGGACAGCTTCGCCACGGCGCTCACCGCCGAGATCTGCGGTGCGATGACGACGATGCCCTCCACGCCCTGGTCGCGGAGCCGGTCCACCGCCTCCTGTACGGAGCGGCTGTCCAGCGAGCGCAGGCTCGCGACGCTGACGAAGTAGCCCGCGCTGCGGGCGGCCTGCTCGATCCCGTCCAGCATCGACGCGGGCCCGTAGAGGGCGCTGCCGAAACTGACCACGCCGAGGGTCTGGGAGCGGCGGGTGACCAGCGCACGGGCGGCCGAGTTCGGGCGGTAGTCCAGCTCCCGGATGGCGGCGAGCACCCGGTCCCGGGTGTCGGGCCGTACGTGCGGTGCGCCGTTGAGCACCCGCGACACGGTCTGGTGGGACACGCCCGCGACCCGCGCCACATCCGCCATCACGGGCTGGCGGGACTCCGGCTCGGTGCTCGCTGTTCCCACTCGAGGCCCCTTCGTCGGTCATATCGGTGCGGCTCGGCTGCCGGCCGGGTTGTCCGCGCGAGCCGGTGCGCGGCAGCGGGTCCGCTGTCGGGATCCGGCCGGTGACAGAGGCTGCCACGCGGACGCTACGACTGTCTCACGAGTGCTCCCGAGAGTGTATTTGTTCACGATCACATTCCCGCCCCGTCCGTAGCCCATCTGTCTCGGCATCCGGGTGGGTATCCGCATCCGCATCCGGGCCGGTACCCGCCAACCGCCCCGCGCCGGGCGCACCGCGTGAGGCGCCGCCGGGCCGGTCGGTGCGGCCAGACGGGCGGGTCGCGGCGACGTGGCCGCCCGGGTGGTCATGGTTCGGGTTCCGCGGGGCGGTTTCGCCCTGCTCGGCGATGAGACCGGCGGCGTAGCGCTTGATCCCTTCAGTGGTGTCGCGGCGGCGCACTTTCGTCCACCCGCGTCCACGGTGCGGACCGCCCCCGTCCGGCAGAGAGCACCTCAAGCCTGCGCCGGTGCCGGCGGTACGGCAGGGGGAGCAGCTCCACGCCACCCTCGCCCTGGAGGACGTCGCACGAAGTAGGCGGGCAGGCAACACCGGGGCGGTGCGGGCGCGGCCGGCGGCGCTGTGCTGCAACCCCTCGAAGGGCAACGCGCTCGCCTCGAAAACCCAGACCGCACCTCAGCGTCCAGGACCAGACCGGGCGTGAGCTGCTCCGCGGCCGCGACGAGAATGCGTGCAGCGTCACTCCGGCCCTTGAACGGCAATGCATAGCAGCAGTCCGCCGCCCGGCGTGAACCGGTTCACCACCGGGCTCGCAGCACGCCGTCGCTGTCGGGCAGGGCGGCGCAGAACAGCGGGTGGCGTCGGTCGAGGTACAAGGACAAGGCGCAGGCCGCTCGCGCGCCGGCCACCAGGGCGGGGAGCTGCTGGTAGTCGGTGTCGTCGACGATCGCGTGTCTGATCGTTCCGTCCCGCGCCTCCCAGACAAACTCCACGGAGTCCTCCTCGGGCAGCGCGGCGAGGACCGCGCCGACGTCGGGGGTCATGTCGGGCCAGACGGTCAACAGGGCTCGCGGGACGAGGCCGGCGCGCACCGCGTCGAGGTTTTCCGGCGTGAGGCGGTGCCAGCGTGCGGCGTTGCGGACGTAGGTCTCCTCCAGGAGGACCGCCTGCCGTGAGGCAAGCTCCGTACGCACGCGCGCCCAGAAGTCCTGGTCAGCCGGCTCCGTCACGCCGGGTTCCTCGAGTTCCGCGGCGTAGGGCGAGATGGTCAGCGGTTCCGGGAAGAGGCCGAGTTCCCGTGTGCGGGCCACGGCTTGAGTGCAGAGCCGGTGGCTGCCCACATACATGTACTGGTCCCACCCGACGTGCACGGTGAACAGGTCCCCCGCCTCCAGCCGACACCAGGCACCTTGGTCGCGGAGCATCCCCCGGACCAGCTCCAGAGCCACCGGAAGGGAAACCTCTGCCCCGTCGTGATAGCCGGTGAGGTCGGGCGGAAAGAGCCCACCGAGGCCGTGTCCCTCCACCGACTGCTCCACGCCGAAGTGGACGAAGCCGGTCACCCCGGGTTCACGGATCTCCAGTCGGTCGATGCCCGAAGCCTCGGCGAACGCCACGATCGCCGCCAGGTACGCCGCTTCGACCGGCCCGTGGTCACTGACCGCCTCCTCGGCACCGGTGTAGCAGCCGCGCTCGTCACGGTCTGCGGGGTCGTACTTGGTGATCCGGTAGGCGTAGGACGGCGGCACGCTGCTCCCTGGACGGTCAGAAAGAGTGCCAGCGTAGCCCCGGTCCCGAAGAGCTTGATCAAGGTGATCCATCAGCTGCCCTCCCGGCCATCCTTCGCGCTCAGAGACCAAGGAGCACTCTCAAGGGCCAACCATCGCGGTCGGTCGCGCTCGCCGCGGTGACTGAGCGCGGTAGATGGCCTGGATGGACAACCACGATGCACAGCTCGGAGCCGCGGGAATCCTCTGCAGTAACCGACCCGACCCCTGGCGAACTGGCCCGTGGCATTCACTCACCGCCTCCGCCCCTCCCACGCCGCCTCCCCGGTCACCGCCGTCGAAGTGTGGACCGGAGTCGACGCCCATGCGCGGGAACCTGCGCACCGACGTCGGACCCTGGCCGCTGCGCCTCGGCGTCGGGCCAGAGCCGGGTGGAACCGCCTGCGCGCGACCGGCCGGGGGCCGCAATGTCCACTCCCGGAGCGTGTCGCTTTCGGCGAAGATGTATGCCGGCATGCGCGGGTCGCGCTTGGCCTGCCGGAGGTGTCGCCGCCCCGCGGTGGTCACCTGATGATCCGCGCCCGACACCATGCCCCATACGGCCAGCCCATGGCCGATCGCTTCGACCTCGACGCTCCTGGTGCGGCCGCAGAAGGCGACCACAGCGCACTCGACCGCATGCATGGGTGGCTCCGCGTCCACCGCACGCACATGCAAGGCGGGTACGACGAGCAGCCCGCGCCGGTTCAGTGCGACGACCGCGCAATCCACCACCCGCCGGGCGCCGCCCGCCAGGAACGCGACGTCCTACACATCCAGAGTCCGCGTCTCGCCCGAGCCTCTCACGATCCACTGGAACGCGCACCGCATACCCGACCGCCCCCTTTCGGCGCACTTCACTCTCAGCAGTCACCTAACAGCACGGTGACCAACTCGCTTCCCGCCGCCTCAGAGCAACACGTGAGCCACAGCGTGGGTTCACTGCTCGCCCGAGGCCCGGCCGGTCGACCCGAACACCGTGTCCCGTAGCCAGGACGGCTGAGAAGCAGAGCACGAAGCCACGCCGCCCTGGGCGGTTGCTGCCAGGGTGTGCGACCTGTGCGCCACGGTCCCCGCCGGAACGTCCCCCCGACATCCAACGGCAGGTGGAGTAGTCGAAGTTCGCCTCCGGCAGGACCGCAACCATCTGCCGCACGCCTTGGACCGTTCGAAGCTCGGCGTAGGGCACGGGCCGAACCGTCCCACGTTCCACAGCGCCTCGCCTACGCGCGCCGTTTCAGACCGCCTTGAGCGCATACAGGCGCCTTCCGCGAGCCGCCTGCACCTCTGCGGGGTATGCGATCATGCGTTCGACTTGTGGTGGGTGGATCTCCACCCCCGATCCGAACGCGTCTGACGATGGTGAAACCGATGAGCGACATCGACGGAGAAACGGACCTGCGGAAGAGCGAACTCGCGGACGAAAGACTGCTCTTCCGGGGAAACGACATCGAGGAGTTGCACGAGCTGATCACCACGCGGTTCGCGCCGAACCGCATGAACGTCCGGCACACCCACCGGCTGGACGGCATTTTCCGTTGCACGCACGACGGGCCCGTCGGGCTGTATGAACTCGGCTACGGCGCCGAGGTCGACGTCATACCCGGTGCACCGCTCGACTTCTACAACGTGCACATCCCGCTCGCCGGAGACGGCACCGTCACCGTGGACGGCAAGGAACTGCCCTCAACGCTCAGCATCGTGGGACCAGGGCACGAGTTATCGATGCGGTGGGACGAGAAGAGCCGCAACCGGATCCTGATCATCCCACGCAAAGTGGTCGACGAAGCCGTCTCCGCCCGCCTCGGCGGACCACCGGACAGCCCCCTGGTGTTCGATCCCGTCTTCGACGCTCGGACGGCACCGATCCGGGTATGGCTGGGCCTGGTCGAACGATTCGCGGAGTTCGCGGACGCCGGTCTGCCGGCTCTCTCCCCTCTCGCCCTGGCGCACTTCGAGCAACTCCTCGTGAACGGACTGCTGGACGTCCAGCCCCATGCCCTCGGTTCGGCGGTCGCAGGCGTCGGCAACGGGGGCGGCGGAGGCAGTTCCGCCGTCCTGCGCGCCGTACACCGCGCCCGGGAGTTCTGTGCGGAACACGCGCACGAGCCGATCGGCGCCGCCGACATGGCGCGCGCGGCCGGGGTCGCCGTGCGGACCCTGCGCGAGGGCTTCCGCCGCCACCTGGACACCACTCCCCTCGCGTACCTGCGCAGCGTCCGGCTGGGTCTCGTACGCCGCGACCTGTCGGCCGTGGCCGAAGGACTGGCGGAGGGGAACGTCACCGAGGTGGCACTGCGATGGGGGTTCACCCACCTCGGCAGGTTCACCGCCTACTACCGGCAGACGTACGGGGAAACCCCGTCGCAGACGCTGCGCCGCAAGGACGGCCGTTCCGTATAGTGCCGCACGGCCATCCGCGCGCCGCGCGCTATCCGCAAACGGCACGGCCACCGGGCCGCGAGCGGATGGCAGGGGGCGTCGAGCGGGGCGATGCTGGGTGCGGCGCCGCGCGGGGGACGGTGCCTCTCGCGGACGAGGACATCCGCAGCAGGTGCCACGTGTGCGTGTCGCGCGCGGACCGCTGCGATGTCCGTCGTCCGCCCGCACTTCGTGTGCTGGTGGTTGTTCAAGAGTGGTGAATCATGAGTACCACTCGTCAGCCATGGCCCGGCCTGCTTCCGGTGCGGCCGTCGGCAGGGCACTGCTTCGAGGCACGACAGGCCGCACCGCCACCCACGTCGCCAACAGACCAGACGGCTGCTAATGGCTCGGTCCGCGATTGATGGTGGGTGTAGCTCCGCCTCGGAGGCAACTGATCTGGGGTGTTGCGACGAGCGTTGACCAGCCCGGGGGGTTGTGGTGGCGGTGCTCGGTCGGGATATTCGCTGGCCGCCGCTTTCTGATGGTGGTCATACTGCCGCGATGGATCCAGTGACTCTCGAGACCGACCGTCTGCTGCTGCAGGCCTTCACACCTGCCGACGTGGATGCGGTGTACGAGGCCTGCCAGGACGAAGACATCCAGTTCTACACCCCGGTGCCGGTGCCGTACCGGCGGGCGGACGCGGAGAAGCTCGTCGGCGAGAAGCTGCCCGCCCAGTGGTCCGAGGACAAGGACTACACCCTCGGCGCGTTCCGCAAGGACACCGGTGCCCTGGTCGGCTCGTACTGCCTGACCCTCATCAGCCGCGGCGTCTGGGAGCTCGGTTACTGGGCGGTCAAAGATCAGCGCGGACGCGGGTACTCGGTTGAGGCCGCTCGGGCCCTGTGCGACTGGGGCTGGGCCACGCTCGACGTGCACCGCATCGAGTGGTGGGCCATGGCCGGGAACACCCGCTCGCGTGCCGTCGCCGAGAAACTCGGCTTCACCGTCGAAGGGACACTGCGCAATCGCAGCATCGCCAACGATGGCAAGCCACACGACTGGTGGGTGGGCGGGCTACTGAGGCCCTGATGCTCGGGCCGATGCTTCGCCTGCTGCGTTTGCCCTTGCGCTGGGAAGTTCCCAGCGCGGACAATTCCAGCTGAAGAGCCACACCCATTGATCATCGGCGGGCAGCCGTGACGTGGCAGTGGCTGCACGGGTTCTTCCAGTGTGACCCAGAAGTGGGCCCGTGCGGCCTTGACCCATCCTGCCTTCTGCGGCGTCTCGCGTACACATCTAGGCGATGTGATCGAAGAGTTGGCCGATCTGTGGCTCGCCCTGCGCGAGTCGGAGCTTCATGAGCGGCGCGATGCCGAGCGGCAGCGGGAGGCCGGTGCCGGCCCGAAGCACGACCTGGTCTTCGCCGACCGCCTGCTCGTCACCCTGGTCCACCTACGCACCGGACTCCCGCACGCCGCGCTCGCCGAGCTGTACGGCATCGCCCGCTCCACGATCTCCCGCGCCATCGGGGAGATCCGCCCGCTGCTGGCCATGCGTGGCTTCGCGGTCCCCGACCACTCCGGCGTGCGACTTCGGACCCTGGCGGACGTGTTCGCCTACGCCGAGGCCGCGGGGATCCGGTTGCGGATCGACGGCGCCGAGACTCAGGTTCGCCGTCCGAAGGCAGGCAGGCCCGGACGGCGGGCCTTCGTCTCCGGCAAGAAGAGGCAGAACACCATCAAGACCACCACCATCAGCGACGGCCAGGGCCGTCTGCTGTGGTCGGGTGCGGACCCCCCAGGCCCCATGCACGACCAGACCGCGATGCGCACCGAGGGTATCGCCGAGCAGTTCCGGCTCCATCCGAAGGTGACGGCCGAAGTCGACGAGGGGTACCGGGGGCTGGCCAACGAGTTCCCTGGCCAAATCAGCGCCCCTCCGAAGAAGCCGAAGGGCGACGCGCCGCTCGGCGAGCAGTATGCCTGGCGGGAGATGCGCCGACGCCAGTCGTCGCAGCGGGTCTGCGTCGAGCACGCCAACGCCGAATTGCGGCAGTCGTACCCGCTCCAGCGCTACACCAGCCCACGCGAGGACTACGCCGCGACCCACCAGGCGATCGCTTCATTGGTTTCAGACCGTTCGGCTCGCCGACCGACCCGCCGCAAGCCGAGCACCGAGCTCGTGCTCGCCCGGCAGGCCGCCTGCTGATCAACCACCAGCCGACCCCCCAGGCCAGCACGTCCAAACCTCAATCGCGGACCAAGTCGTAACGCCCGGCCCTCCCACAGTCAGTTGCTTTTTGCACGTGGTACTGCGAGTCGTGAGGCGGGAGCCTTTCCCGGCTTGGTGGAGCGCTCGCCCACGTTCGGCGCCAAGGGCGGCGTCTTCGACCTCGTGGGTGGCGTCTCCCGCGTGGGCGTTCTCGGCCATCCGTCGCCTGCCACGGGAGCAAGAAGTCGATGGGAGTGGGGGCGCGCAGACCGCGACCGGCTGCCGGTCACAGGGATCGGCAGCCGGTGCTCCTCACGGCCTGAGGGCGGACGGGTCAGCGGGCGTTCTCCGTCTTCCATCCCGAACACGAGTTCATGTCGTACGTTTGGCTGCCGTATTCACCGAGGCAGACCCGGTACTGGACCCAACCCTCCTCCGGGAGGTTCATGTTGATGTCGAGCCGGGATCCCTTTCCATAATGGTTCCAGTCCCGGATCTGCGTGTCACCCGAGTCGGACCGGTAGTACATGACCATCACCGAGTGGCCGTCGGCATTGTTGTCCCACACCAGCAGATGGTCGCCGTCACGGACGAAAGACGCCGACCCGTCACAGTAGTTCGGCTCATCGGTGCACAGGTCACCGGCATGGAGGCCGGGGTAGGTAACGGTGTAGGTGGAAGCCGAGGCGGGGGTGGCCACCGCGAGTACGGCCAACATGCCTGCGGCAGCGGCGCCTATGAGCTTGGAGTGCTTCTTCATCCTGGATCCTCGGATTGACGGCGTCGCACCTGCGGTCGGCGAGGGCAACGGGGCGACGGCCGCAGGTGTATCGGGGGCGATCGGACGCTAGCGCTTGAGTTGATCTTGAGCCAGGGTCGAGAGCGTTTCCCGATCATCCTCATCGTCGACGCCATGCGCCTCGCGTCCGGAACTCGGGGCGGGATGCACGTCCCCCACCGGCAGCGAGGGCCGCCGGCGGCACCCTCGGGCTCTCAGGCCGCGTCCGTGTCGCTCGATGCAGTGTCGTACGCCGGCCGCGGCGCCGGCACTGCCGAGGGCGGTGGGTCGGTGCGGAGCACGCCCGCCGCCGCGGCGGCCACCGCACAGAGCGCCACCGGAAGCAGCAGCGCGAGGTTCAGTGGTACGAAGTGGGTCAGCGGACCGATCACGGCGGGTCCGGCCAGCATGCCGAGATAGCCCAGCCCCGCGACCCGGGAGACATGGGCGCCGGCCGCGTCCTCCTCCATGTGGCCGGCAGCACTGAAGAACTGCGGTACGCAGCCGGACAGCCCGAGCCCGAAGACCGCCCAGCCGACCAGCGCGGGCCCCACCCACGGGGACAGCGCGGCAACGGCCAGGCCGACACCCGCGGCGCCGGCGCCGTAGCGAACGACGAACACCGGTCCGGTGCGGGCGACGACTCGGTCGGTGAGCAGCCGGCCCACCGTCATGGCCGTCGCGAAGGCGCCGTAGGCGAAGGCCGCGGTGGCGGCGGGTGCCCCGAGCACGTCCTGGAGGTGCAGGACGCTCCAGTCGTTGGCGACGCCTTCGCAGAGCATGAGCAGCAGGGCCAGCACGGCCAGGGTCCACACCCGCCGTGGTGTCGGCCGCCGTCCGGCCGGGTGCGCGCCGCCGGCAGCAGCGTCCGTGCGCGTCGTAGCGGCCTTGGCCGCCGTGGCGTCGCCGCGCGCGCGGCTGTCGGCGCCGCTCGGCCGGCGGAGGAGAGCACGAGTGGCAATGCAGGTGACCACGAGACCGGTCACGGCGACGGCTGTCATGGTCACCCGGAGGTCCCAGCCCCAGGTGATGAGCCGCGCGCCTACCAGTGCCGCGAGAACACCGCCCAGCGAGAACACCGCGTGGAACGCGGAGATGACCGGTCGGCCGTACCGGCGCTCCACCTGGACGGCGTGGGTGTTCATGCTGACATCGAGACAGCCATTGCCGAATCCCAGCAGGAACAGCGCGACCGCGAGGGTCGGCGCGTCGACGGCCAGCGCCGGCGGCACCAGGGCCGCACTGCACAGCGCGGCGCCCGCCGGTACGACCCGGCGGGCACCGAGGCGGTCGGTGAGGCGGCCGCACACATGCATCCCGGCGAACGCGCCACCGCCCAGCAACAGCAGGAGCCAGCCGAGCATGGCGTGACTGATCCCCGTACGGGACTCGACCCCGGGAATGTGCACGATCCACATGCCCATCACGAAACCGTTCAAGGCGAAGAAGGCGAAGGTGGCGAGCCGGGCGGCTCGTAGAGGTCCGTTCATGACATCGACCATATCGAACACAGATTATGTTCGATAGGTTGACTTTCGAACATGTCTCGCGTGCAATTGCTTCATGGGTACCACGGAACGACACCGCAACATCGCCGCCGCCGTGCGAGAGGCGCGCGAACTCAGCGTGGCCGAGCTGGCCGAGCTCACCGAGTGCTCCGAGATGACGGTGCGCCGTGACCTGGAGATCCTGGCCGAACAGGGCGTCTTGGAACGGTTCCGCGGCGGTGCGCGCAGTCTGCTGCTCCGCGGCGAGGAACCGCCGTTCGCGCTACGGGCGCAGGAGGGGGCGGAGGTCAAGCGACGGATCGCGGCGGACGTCGCCGCGTTGATCGCCGACGGGGAGTCCGTCGTCATCGACAGCGGGACGACCTGCCTGGAAGTCGCCAAGGCACTGCGCGAGCGCCGCGTCACCGTCATGCCGCTGTCGCTGCACGCCGCCAACGCGCTGACCGGCGCACCGTCCGTGCGGTTGCTGTTCCCGGGCGGTGAACCAAGGCTGGGCGAGCTGGCACTGACCGGACCCCTCACGGAAGCGTCGCTCGCGGCGGTCCGCTTCGACACGGCCGTCATCGGTTGCTGCGGTCTCACCGCCGACGACGGGCTGACCGCCTACGATCTCGCCGACGCGGCCGTCAAGCGCGCGGCGATCGCGTCCGCCCGGCGCACCATCGCCGTCGCCGAGGCGGCGAAACTCTCCCGTACCGCCCTGGCGTTCGTGGCGCCCCCCACCGCGCTCCACGCCGTCGTCACCGACGAGACGGCGCCGACCGGGGTGACCGACGCCCTGGCGGCGGCCGGCGTCACCGTACGGAAGGTGTGAGACAGACCATGGCATCCCAAGGCACGGTCCTGTTCGATCTGTTCGGCGTCATCGCACAGCACCAGTCGCCGGAGATGGGAAGGGTGCTCGTCTCGACCGCCGGGGCGCCCGCGCCCGTCTTCTGGGACGCGTACTGGCGGCTGCGCCCACCGTACGACCGGGGTGAGCTGACCGGTCCGGGCTACTGGCGCGAAGTGGGGACGGTACTGGGCACCCGGTTCGACGCCGCACGGATCGGAGCGCTCATCAAGGCCGACGTCTCCAGTTGGAGCGGGGTCGACGGGGCGATGGTGGGGCTCGTCGAGGAGCTCGCGGCAGCGGGCAGGCGCCTCGGCCTGCTCTCCAACATCCCACCCGAGCTGGCGGCGCATTACGAGGCGCACCACTCCTGGCTGAGGTACTTCGAAGTGTGCGGGTTCTCCTGCCGGATCGGTCGCGCCAAACCCGACCCGAGCGCATACGCGTGGTGCGTGCGGATGCTCGGCGGGCGACCGGCGGACATGCTCTTCGTGGACGACAGGGAGGAGAACGTGGACGCGGCGCGTGCCGTCGGCCTGCGCGGTGCGGTGTTCACCGGCGTGGCCGATCTGCGCGCGACGCTGCGCGAGCACCGGCTCGACGCAGCCTCCCCGAGCCGAGGTCTGACCGAAGACTGACCGCGGGGCTGACGTCGCACGGAGGGGTGCAGGGCTTTGCCACCCGGCAGTGGCGGGCCCTGGGCCTGTGCCGCCCCGATGCCGCGGCCGGAACTGTTCACCGGATCGCGGCCACGGCCGGAATCATCGGTGCCAGGTGCCAGGTGCCAGGTGCCAGGTGCCAGGTGCCAGGTGCAGGGGGCAGGGGGCAGGGGGCAGGGTGAGGTGATCACGCTTCGGTGGAGTCGCCGGCGAAGGCGGTGCGCAGGTATGCGGCCGCCTGCTCGAGTGCGCGGCTCCCCGCGTCGAGGGTGCCCGCCATGGCGAAGAATCCGTGGGCGACGCCCGGGTAGCGCGTGGACTCCACCGGTACACCGCTGTCGCGCAGGCGTTGGGCGTATTGTTCGCCCTCGTCGCGCAGCGGGTCGTACTCGGCGGTGATGACCAGAGCCTGCGGCAGACCTGTGAGGCTGGGAGCGCGCAGCGGGGATACGAGAGGGTTTTCCCCCTCTTCCGGGGAACTCAGGTAGTTGTCCCAATACCACTGCACGGACTTGTCGTTGAACAGCAGCGGATCGGTGTACTCGCGGCGGGACGGGGTGTCCGCGAGATAGTCGGTATTGGGGTAGACGAGCAGTTGGGCCAGGATGGCCGGGCCGCCGGCGTCCCGCGCCATGAGGGTCACCGCGGCGGTGAGGTTGCCGCCGGCGCTGTCGCCGCCGACAGCGATGCGCGAAGCGTCGCCGCCCAGGCGTGCGGCGTTCTCGGCGGTCCAGCGCAGGGCCGCGTGGCAGTCCTGGAGCGCGGCGGGGAACTTGTCCTCCGGCGCCAGGCGGTATCCCACCGCGACGGTGAGGCAGCCTGCGGCATTGGTCAGTCTCCGGCAGATCGCGTCGCTTGTCTCGACGCTCCCCAGTGTCCAGCCGCCGCCGAAGAAGTAGACCAGTACGGGCAGGGGTCCTGGCCCCGCGTCGGGCCGGTAGACGCGGACGAGCAGGGTCCCGGCGGGCCCCGGTATCGACTCCTCGCACACCTCGCGTACGGGTTCAGGAGCACCGGCGCCGGCCTGGACGGCGGCCAGATCGGCCGCTCGGGCCTCGGCCAGCGTCATGTCGTACAACGGCCTGGCACCTTGCGCGGCGCGCTGGTCGTACAGGGCTTGGAACTGCGGATCAAAAGCCATGGTCTCTCCCGATCGGTCCGGCTCAACTCCAGGTCCTGCCATCGAACTACCGCGGGCCAGGAAGGACTTTGACGACAGGACCTAAAGGGGGTCCAGCTCGCCCAAGCCCATGACACGCAGGGCGTGGTTCGCCATCTGGAGGTGACCGGCCGCGTTCGGGTGCACCGGGTCGTCGAGCCACGCGATCGGGTCAGCCGTGCCGTAGTGCTCCAGCCAGTGGGCTTCGTGGTCGACGAGCAGTGCGCCGGTGTCCTTTGCGATGTCCCGTGCGGCCTGGCAGTACAGGGGAAGTGCCGCGCGCCGCTCCCGGTCCGAGAAACCGACCAACACCGGCGTGTGGACGACGACTTGCGTACTTGGGCCCACCCCGGTGATGATCCGGCGCATCGCGTCCTGGAACTCGTGCAGCCCCTCCTCCCCGGCGAGGCAGTCGTTGGTGCCGAGGGACACGGACAGCACGTCGGGCTCGAACCGGCCGATGAGGCGGTCGTGGGACGCGAGTACGTCGACCGCGCCCCACGCACAGACCCCGGTGTTGACCACGACGTCGGTGAGCCGGCCCAGCTGCCACCGGACGCGCTCGTGCAGGTGCTCGACCCAACCGCGCGCGCCATGGGTGTGCAGCGCGGCCTGGGTGATGCTGTCCCCCGTCGCCACCCAGGTCATGGGTCCGTCCGACAGCCTGATCACGGCATGCACCTCCCGTCCGGTCGCCACATCTGCTCGGCGTCCGTGATGTCCTGACAGTAGGTCATGCTGCCCGCACAAGATCATCTGCGCAAGACGCTGCAGTCGACGGCGCCACTCCCGGCGTGGTCACGGCCAGGACCGGGCCGGCCCGAGGTGCTCTGCGAGCGCCTCGACGTCGTCCACCGAGGCTGACGCGCGGTAGGTGGCGGGGTCCCGGTGGGCGGTCGAGCCACCGGTTCCCCTGCGGTTCAGGCGGCCCGTCGTCCGTCCCGGGCAGACAGTCGGCCACCGGCGTACGTGGGGCAATCGGGCTGCCTCGTCCTTGCCTTCGCATCCAGATGCCGGTCCTCGACGGCATCGGGACGACCCGGCGCATCGCCGCCGACCCGGCACTGACCGCGGTGCACGTTGTCACCTCACCAGCAACGGCCTGGACGAATACGTCTTCAACGCCCTGTCCTCCGTATGCGTGGCCGCGCGCGGCGGCGCCCTCCTCGCACCCTCGATCACCCGCCAGCTGATCAACCGCTACATCACCCACCGCGAACGCCTACCAATCCGGCCTGGTCCGGCCCCGCGACTCCTGGCGAGGAGCGGCTGCCGGGTGACAGCTCGACGTTGCACGGTTCGAGCCGGTGCACACGCGCGAGCACGTCTGCGCCTTGGCGGCGTTGCCCGGTGCCGGCCTGGCAGCACGGGTTGTCCAGGTTGCGCTGATGCAGTCCTTCGCACCGCGCGGATGGCGTCGAACGAACTCCGGCCCGGCCGTCACTGGTATGCCACAGCGGCCGGGATCGCCGCCGTACTGATCGTGCACCCTCGACGTGCCACGGGCAGGCACCCCCAGGTCGCCTGCTCGTCCCGAAAAGCGTCCCGGTACGCCATCGGGGACTCTGGAGCCATGGTCGCGTGTGCGGGCTGGCTGATCCTGGCCATCGCCCTTCCCGTCGTCGGCCCGTCGACGGTGCCGCCGCCGTGTGACCGTGGTCCAGAATCAACGCATGGACGTCCCCGAGCTGCTGGAAGCCGCCTCCCTGCTGGTCCCCGCAGAGATCGCCACTGAGAACGACCTCACGATCAACGACGTCTGGGACTACCTCACCCACGACGAGTGGGAGGTGGCCCTCGGACTCCTGGAGGAACTCGGCGGGGTCCAGCCGCTTCCCCTCGGCTTCTGGGAAAGCCTCGCCACGGCCGCCGAGCAGATGCGGCTGGAGCGAAGCGCGGCATGGTGCCGCTTGCGCTGCTACGAAGCCCGCCACGGGATCATCCGCGCCGACCTCACTCTTCGGCCGGCCAGCGAGGGCCGACGGCAGACTCCCTTCTCAGGAGCGGGTGTCCTGCGGCCGATGTGGAACATCGGGCATCGCACGCCAACCGGTGAGGAGGTCCTCAACATCGCCCTCCTGTGGGTCGAGTTCACCCCCGTCCTGGGGCCCGGCGAGCGCTCCTCGGTGCGACTCGCCCCCCTTGACCCCTCGCAGTGGCGACACCTCCAGCCCGGCCGGACGATCACGATGCACGAAGGCCGGACCATCGGTGGCACGGCTGTGGTCCTGTAAGTCCAGGGGCCTGTGGCCACACACGCGCCGTGCGTCTGTGATTGACGCGCCGAGATGGCTTGGGTACCCCCGTAGCCGGTATGTCGGTGGACTCAGCGCCAGTCGTCGATCACGTAGGCGTCCGGGTGGCTGTAACCAGGTTCGTTGGGCTTGTGCATGGCCACGCCTTGCAGCCAGGTACGGAACCCGCGGTCCACCATGCGTCCGTAGGCATCCTGGCGGGCCAGGTTCATGCCGGCATCCAGTTGGCTCGCTCCCCTCTCGGCGGCCAGCCGCTCGCACGCATCCAGCAGTCGTTCGAACCGGTCGGCAGCGCCCGGACCGGGGCGCACGGCGCCGAACTTGACGAAGCACACGTCCTCACCGGCCTCCGACCCCGCTCCGCAGTGGCAGACGGCCAGACCGTCGAGGTCGGAGTCGGCACCCTCGAGGAGAACGGTGTCACCGAGCCCCTGCGCCTGTGTGGCCACGATCTCGCGCTCCAAGCTCAGGCCCTCGTACACGGCTCCCGTCAGTGCGCGACTCAGGCTCAGTGCGTCGGGTCGCTCAGCGGCGGTCAGCTCGCCGTACAGCACCCGGCCGGGAGCTGCGGTACGGGCGTCGACCTGTTTCCTCATGACGGCGGTAAGGAATCGGGGCCAGAAACCGTACCGGCGGTAGAGCTCGAGGTGCTTGGGGCTGTGCGAGAAGGTGAACAGGCCGAGATGGCGGCTCTCCCACGTGTCGAAGCAGGCCATGACCGGTTCCATGAGACGCCTGCCGATGCCCTGGTCCCACAGATCCGGACGAACGGTCAGCGGGCCGAAGAATCCGACGCTGCCCCAGTTGGTGGCGAAGGTCGATCCGACGACCTCGCCCTCGACGGTTGCTGCGAAGGCCGCGTGGGGATCGGCCGCCCAGCGGGTGCGAACATAGTCGGCGGTCTCGAAGAACGTCTCCGGCTCGGGGGCCCCGAGGAAGGTCCCGAAGGCGACCCTGAAGATCGCGTCGGCCCGATCCAGGTCCGGCTCGGCCAGCGGGCGGACCGACACCGAAACAGTGTCGCCGCTGGTTCGTGTCTCTGCGGGCATGATCGCTCTCCTTTCCGCCCCCGTTCCATGGCACCACGGACGTGCGCCGCGGGCTAGCGACAGGTTCGGCGGTGGCACACGGATCGAACGGCCGCGTTCCCCGGCGGCCGGGCGGCCGTCTTTCTGCCGATCGACGACCCGGGTGAAACGTTCGCGGGGGCTGCGGCCAAGTACGGAGTGAGGGGACCGACCGGGTCCCCTGCGCAGGGGAGGAACTGGGTGCCAAGCCCACGACACGAGACCGGGCCACCGGATCTCACCACGCCCGAGGGGTTCGGGGCGTTCTACGAGGACCACATCGACGCCGTACTCGGCTTCGTCACACGCCGGGTCGCCGATCCGCACCTGGCGGCCGACCTGACGGCCGACATCTTTCTCGCCGCGATGGGGTCGGCCGGGACCTACCGGCCCCACAGGGGAGCTCCGGTCGCCTGGCTGTTCGGCATCGCCCGCAACGTCCTGTCCGGCCACGCCCGCGGGCTGGCCCGCGAGAGTGGCGCCCTGGCACGGCTGAGCGGGCGTCGCCTGCTCGACGACGAGGACGTCGCCGCGCTGGAGGAGCGCATCGACGCCGAGCGGGCCTTCCGTGACCTGGCCGAGCGCCACAGCGCCCTCTCCGAGCCGCTGCGCGCCGCCCTCGACCTGGTGGTGCTCGACCAGCTCACCCCGGCCGAGGCCGCGCAGGCTCTCGGCGTCACCCAGACGACCATCCGTGTCCGCCTGCACCGCGCCCGGCGCGCGTTGCGCGGCCCGCACCCCGTGACCGAGCACCAGTTGGAGGCAGCCCGATGAGCACCCGGCCCAGCGGCTTCGAGGAGCGGCTCAAGGCCGCCCTCCTGGCCCGCCTCCCCGAGGCCGTGCCCGCGGCCCCCGCCCGGTCCTTTGCCCGGCGGTACGGGATCCCCCTCGCGGTGGGCATCGCCACGGCGTCCGTGGTCGCCGTCATGACCCTGCCCGGCAGCACCCGCCACGGCCCGCAGCCCGCCGGCTCGCCCAGCCCCGCGCCCGAGATCAGGAAGGATCCGGACGGGTCCCTGCGGTTCAAGCTGCCCGAGCACAACCAGATCCCCGCGCTGGTGGAGCGGTTGAGGGAACTGGGGGTCGCGGCCGTCCTGGTCCCCAAGCGGCCTCGGTCCCAGTGCTCCGACCTCGGCGGCGGTTACCGCGGCCCGCAGGCTGACCCGGAGGCCGAGATCATGCAGTCGGGCAAGGAGGACTTCGACTTCAAGGTCAACGCGAAGACGGTCCCGGCGGGCTACACGCTCACGTTCGACTGGGCGGACTACCACCCGCTGGGTGAGAGGGGGATCAGCTTCGGCGTGATCGAGACCTCCAAGGTCCCCAAGTGTTCGATCGACTATTCCGAGGGTTTGGAAGAAGCCCTGAAGGCCAGGTCGGAGCCCCCGAAGGATCCCGGCAAGACGATCGAGGTCGCCGCGCCCGCCCTTGATGAACTAACCGAGCTGGTGCAGAGGCTCCAGGGCCAGGGGGTCAGCGTCGCGGTGACCGAGAGGAAGCCACGGTCGGAGTGCTCCCATGTGGGTGGCGGCTACCGCGGTCCCCAGGCCGATCCCGCGGCCGAGCTGAGCCGAAGGGGGGACGGAGACACGTTGAAGATCAACTCGAAGACGGTCCCGCCGGGCTACACGCTCGTCTTCTCCAAGCCGGCCAAACCCTCGAGCCGCGACGCACGTGTCGGGTTCGGCGTGAAGGAGACCTCGCAGGTCACACCCTGCGAGATCGACTTCTCCCCGAGCGACGAGGAACAGGCCCGGATGGACGCCGAGAGGCAAGCCGCGCTCAAGAAGCTCCGAGAATCCGGGACCCCGCCTTCCACGCCACCGCCCGGGGCGTCACCGCGGTAGGCCCGTCTTCCGACCCTGTCAGACGGTGCCCGAGCCGGCGCCGACTGCGCGTCGCCTGTCACAGGGTTGGTGCGACCGGCGCTGGTACTGACGAATCTCCGAAGTCGACCGGTGAAGGAGAGCCCGCGCCGTCCGAACGCGGGAAGTCACTCGGTGAAGGGGAGTGACCGAAGGTCGGCGTCGAGCATCCGGATCAACTCGCCGACCCGTCCCCCGCCGCTCGGCGCCGCAGGGAACCGTCTGAGCACGTCAACGACGGCCGGCGTGGCACGATGCGCCGCCTGCCCAACGAGACCGTCACCAACGCTCCGATCGTCGTCGGCGACGAGTTCGGCTGCTCTGGCCGCATAGGCACCGGCTCCGCAAATGTGCTTGACCTGGGTTGCCTTGGACAAAGGATGCAGGTAGGCGGCGCCTGCCGCGGACATCGCTGCCCACGCCGCCTCGCGTGCGGCCGCGGTGTCCGCGCTCTTGGCCGCCTTGAGGGCCGCCGACGCCGTCTCGCGCAGGGATCTTCCTCGCTCGCCGCCCCGGGCGAACTCCCACGCGGCACTGACGGCCTCCCGAGGCCGCGAGTCGCCCGGCTGATCGGCCTCGAAGATCTTCAGCGCCGTCTCTGCACAGGCTGCGGCGAACGCGGTGACCTCGCGAAGGTCCTGCTTGCTCAGAACGATCTGGCTCATTTCCCCTGTCATCGTTTCATCTTCCATGACTGCCCCGGACGGCCGAGGCGGCTGCCGGCCGCTGATGTCGACTGCCTCCCGAGCGGACTGGCCTCGGAAACGATGCGTCACCCACGGGCAGAGCCAGGCCGACACATGGCTGTGACGATCCAGACCGACCCTGGGAGGCGCACGCCTTCGGCGGTCTCGTACTCGGCGAGCGCCCTGATCACGTCGGCACGGATACGGGTGACGGTCGCCCGGTCCACAGTGCGCATGTTGTGGCGGATCGGGCCCATGGAGAAGATGAAGTCGGCGGCGTCCTTCGCAGTGGCTCCGAAGGTCATGGGCGCCCCAGCCGCTATGACGTCGACGTCGGTGAAACCGGCGGCAACGAGCACTTCGCGCATACGCACGGGATCCAGCAGCGACCCCATGCCCCTGGACGCTGGGGAAGCCTCCCGCAGGTACGGCGACAGTGCGGCGGTCGCGCGGGCGTAGGCGCTGTCGGGGCCCCCGGGTTGGGGGCCGAGGAAGGCGAGTCTGCCGTCCGGCGCCAGCGCCTGCCTGAGGTGGGTGAAAGCCGCGACGTGGTCGGCGAAGAACATGACCCCTCCGCGGCTGAGGAGGACATCGAACCCTCGGCCGGGGAACGGGTGCACCTGCGCGTCGCCCTGCTCGAAGGAGACGTTGCCGACTCCCGACACGGCGGCATCGCGGCGGGCGCGTTCCAGCATCGGCGCGGACAAGTCGATTCCCAGGGCGCTTCCGTCGGACGCCAGCTGTGCCGCGAGGAGCGTCGTCTGGCCGGTGCCGCAGCCGATGTCGAGGACCCGGTCCCGCGGCGTGATTTCGGCGGCGGCGAGCAGAGGCGCGTTGAACCCCTCCATCATCCCGTTGTACCGCTCCGGGTTCTCGGCCCAGTGCCTGCCCTCCCAGCCGTTCCACGCCGCTGCCTGCTGATGGTTGGCGATGGTGCGCACCACACACGCTCCTTTATTAGAGGTGAACTCTAGAGGACGCCTCTAGATATAGACTCCAGTCATGCGCGAGGTCAAGGGGAAACAAGGCACGAAGGCCCAGGAGACACGGCGACGGATCATCGAGTCGGCCGGTGCGCTCTTCGTCGAGCAGGGATACGGAGCGACGAAGCTCCAGGAGATCGCCGATCGGGCGGGCGTGGCGATCCAGACGATCTACTTCGTCTTCCGGAACAAGCCCTCACTGCTCAAGGCGCTGGTCGATGAGGCGATCGCCGGCGACGACGCCCCCGTCTCGACGATGGACAGGCCGTGGTTCGCCGAGGTCACGTCCGCGCAGACCGCCTCATCGGCACTGGCAGCACTGGTCGCCGCCACCCGCGCAACGCTCGAACGCGTCGCGGCCGTCAGCGAAATGGTCCGCGCGGCGGCAGCCACCAACCCGGAGATCCGGGAGTTGTGGCCGGATGAGTCGGACCCGCGCTACACGGTCATCTCGACGGCGACGGATTCTTTGATGAAGAAGCCGGGCGCCCGTCCGTCCGTCTCCGCCGAAGAGGCGGCGGACATCGTCTACGCCGTCCTCAGCCCGGAACTCTTCCTGGTCCTCACCCGCGACCGCGCCTGGCCACCGGCCAAGTGGGAGCAATGGGCGCACGACACCCTCGCCTCACAGCTCCTGGGCGGCAAGAGTCGCCCCTGACGTACGCGAGGAGACTCGCGTAGTCCCGTCCGCACCGAGGTGCTCAGTCAGGGCCGGACGAAAAGCGACGCGGTCGAACAAGTCGCGTACGCCCCCGCACATGGTCGCTGTCACCCCGGTCGCGGGGGGGGCTCGGCGCCCGCGGCGTGGAACCCGTCGCGGTTCCTCGTGGCGACCGAGTCGGCGTCACCCGCCCTGCATGGGTCGACGACGTCCTGAACGGCGCGGGCGCTCGGCGTGCTGTCCGTCGGATCCCTTGACCGCATCCACGTCGCGAGTTTAACTCTAGAGCCGGACACTAGAGCTGAACTCTATTTTTTTGGGGAGGAAGCGATGAGCAGGATGCGGACGGCTGAGGAGCTCGACCAAGAGGCGGCTGTGCGCCGTGAGCTGGAGGACTTCTACCGGAACGGCAAGCCGCCGTGGGACAGCGGCATCACGCCGCCCGAGCTCGTGGCCGTGGTGGAGGGGGCCGGTGCGCTGACGCCCGGTCAGGCCCTCGAACTCGGCTGCGGCACCGGAACGAACGCGGTCTACCTGGCCCGGCACGGATGGCGGGTGGCGGCCGTCGACCTGGTCGACCGCGCGGTCCGGCAGGCCAGGGAGAAGGCCGCCGAGGCCGGAGTGGACGTCACCGTGCTGTGCGGGGACGCCACCCGACTCGACGAGGTGGACGTGCCGGGCCCCTACGACCTCTTCTTCGACTTGAGCTGCTACTGCGGGATCCCACCGCACCGCCGCGACGACTACGCCGCCGGCCTCACCGAGCGCGCCTCCCCCGGCGCACGATTGCTGATGTTCGGGTACGGGCCCGGAGCGTTGGACGACCCGATCTCCGGCGTCACCGCCGACGAACTCAGCGCCAGGTTCACCGGATGGCAGCTGACCGACGTGACGCCCGGCACGAACCCGTTCCCGACGTTCTGGTTCACGCTGCACCGGGCCGCCGCCTCGGCGTGAGTCCGGTCAGACGGCGCCCCACGCCCGGCGGCGACGGCGAACGTGCCTCCGGCGCCTCGACGGGACACCGGGGCGCTGCACGGTGAGGAATCAACAGCGGACCCGGCGGCAACAGGGCCCGGGCGCTCATGACAGAACGGTCACGCACCGCCACATCCGCTGAGCGGCCTCGTTGGATGCCAGCATGGAGCAGCAAACCGTTTCACCGCCAGACTGGGCCGGCTTCCCCCCGATGGAGTGGGCGTCCCGGAAGGTCTCCGATACGCCGATCTACGACGCGCTGAGGCGGCAGTGGCTCGCCGAAGGCCGTGCAGTGCCCCGCAGGCCCGGCCCGCCGTCCGGTGCTCTGCACGGGACGACCACCGGCGACCTGTTCCAACGCGCCTGACGCGCAACCGCGTGCATCTGTCCGCGTCGAGCACGTGCGCCCCGGTCTGCGTGCCGCCCCCTGCCGAGGCCGGCCGATGCTCAGGGCGTGCTGCGTCACAGAGCCGGATCTCGGGCCCGTCGACGAGGGTGCGGGCGATGGAGACTCGCTGGCGCTGGCCGCCCGAGAGCTCGGCCGGATACCGGTCGGCGAACTGTGCCGGGAGTTCACGTGCGGACCGCTCGGCGGCTTGCGAGCCGGCGTCGCCACGGGTGCAGCCGGGCGGCTGTTGCGGCCCGGGAGAGCAGTCCGGGCAGCAGCTTCGTCAGGCGGGTCACGCCGGCGGCGTAGGCGATGCCGAAGAGGAGCGCGGCGAGGAAGGCCAGGTGGCGGGAGAATCCGTCGATGAGGGGGAAGATCTGCCAGTGGGTCAGGTAGATGTACAGCGAGCTGGTGGCGAGGACCCCTGCCAGCTGGTTGAGGCGCTCCCGGCTGGGCAGGGTGGGCACCCACACCAGGAGGGCGAAACCGGCCATGATGATCGCCTCGCGGCCGGGGTCGCCGGGGAAGAACCCCGGCACGGTGGCCAGTGCGGAGGCGGTGACCAGCAGGCGCTGGCGGGTGTTGCCCGCCTTCGCCGCGGCCCAGCCGAGTGCGAACAGCCAGAACACCGTGACGGCGTCGGGCATCTCGGAGCGGCTGGGCAGGCCGACGAGGTCGTAGCGGGTGAGGAGCCCCAGGGCCGCGAGGCCGAGGGGAAGGGCGTAGGGGAAGCGGCGCTCCGCCCGGTCGACGGCGGGCAAGCCGAGGAGGGCGACGGCCGCGATCAGGAGGTAGAGCAGGGTTTCGATGAACCAGAAGTGCATGCCGGTCTTGAGCCCGTCCGGCCCGATGACGCTGTCGAGCAGGAGGAGATTGGCGAGCGTGTAGTCGTCATTGAGCAGAAGGACGAAGCCGATCCACGTCATGCTCGGCAACGCGACGCGGGCGACGCTGGTCCACACCCGGCGCACGCGTACGCGCCGGTCGGCGGAGGTGAGGTGGAAGCGGGCGAAGTTGTATCCGGCGACGGCGAGCAGGATGTGGGCGCCGCCCTTGATGCCGAAGACCTGGATGTGGGAGCCGACGATGCAGAAGATGGCCAGGGCGCGGAGGGCGACGCTCGTTTCCAGTACGCGTGTGCGGGAGGGGCGGGCCGGCTGCTCGGACGCCCTGAGGTCTCTGATCGGCGTGGTGTGCCAGTCGGCCGGCAGGTGGCCGAGCCGTTCCTCGAGGTGGAGTGACATCTCGACGTACGACAGCGAGTCGCCGCCCAGGCTGACGAAGGAGTCGTCCCCCGTCACGTCCGTCCGGTCGAGGACCTCGGCGTACAGGAGGCACAGTGCCTCCGGGCCGTTGCCAGCGGGGAGGGCGCGTCCTGCCGAGGAGTCGGGAGCCGGGTGGCTCAGCGCGCGGACCGCGCGGTAGTCGGGCTTGCCCGTCGGCAGGCGGGGAAGGTCCGCCACCACGTGTACGTGGACCGCGCGAGCCGGGAGCCCGCATTCGTCGGCGACGGCCTTTCGCATCCGGTTGGCCTCGGAGCTGTGGGTTCCGACGGCGGCTATGGACAGCGTGTGGTCGTCACCGGCGCACAGGGCGGTGACGCCGCCGCGGGCGAGCATGGCTTCGATCTGCTGGGGGTCGATGCGCAGACCGAGGATCTTGGTGAACCGGCTGAGCCTGCCGGTGATCTCGTACAGCCCGTCGGGGGTGCGGCGCGCGATGTCGCCGGTGTGCAGTTCGTTCACCGTCCTGCCCAGCTTGAGGTCGTCCGGGGTGCGGGCGTAGCCGAGCATGACGTTCGGGCCGGAATAGACCAGCTCGCCGGTGTCCTGATCGGGCTGGTCCGCCAGCGGCTGGAGTCGGAAGGAGCCGCCGGGTACGGGGACGCCGGCCGCTCCCGGGTGGGTTTCGGCGAGGTCCGGGGGCAGGTAGGCCATGCGGGCGGTCGCCTCGGTCTGGCCGTACATCACGAAGAGCTGCCAGCCGCGCGCGCGGCCCATCGCGGCGTACCGCTTGACCTGGTCGGGGGCGAGCCTGCCGCCGGCCTGGGTGAGGTAGCGCAGGTGCGGGAGTTCCATCGAGTCGAAACCGACCCGGTCGAGGAGGTCGAAGGTGTACGGGACCCCGGCGAAGGTCGTGCCGCGGTGGGTGCGGAACAGCTCCCAGAAGCAGGCGTCGGCGACGGAGAGGTCGGTCAGGATCAGGCCGGCGCCGCGCAGGAGGTGGCTGTGCACGACGGACAGGCCGTAGCAGTAGTGCAGGGGCAGGGTGGTCGCGGCGCGGTCGGTGTCGCGGATGGCGAGGTATGCGGCGATCGATTCGGCGTTGGCCTGGAGGTTTTCGTGGGACAGCCGCACCAGCTTCGGCGATCCGGTGGAACCCGAGGTGCTCAGGAGCAGGGCGAGGTCCGGGTGGAGGTCGTGCGCCGAACCGGGGCGACGCTCGTCGAGCACCCATGTGCTTCCGTCGGAGTGGGCCACCACGTCCGGGTCGTATGCGTCGATCAGGGACTGAACGGCGTCGTCGTGGTCGCCCGGCACCAGGAGGAGCGGGTGGCCGGCCGTGAGGGCGGCGAGGTGGACGACGAGGGCGTCGAGGCTGTTGGCTCCGACGAGCATGACGAGCCGGCGACGGTCGCCGAGCCGGCGGACCATCGAGGCCACTCGGGCGGCGAGTTGGGTGTAGCTGACCCGACCGTCGGCCGTGATGACCGCGGTCCGGTCGCCGTGGGCGGCGAGGCCGGCGGCGAACGGGACGGACTTGCTGCCTGGACGCAGGTCGGGAAGGGCTGTCACGGGCGCATCGTAGGAAAGCCTTACCTGGCTGGATAGGCACAAGACGGTTACGGACCGTGCGGCGAAGATCGACAGGACGACAAGCGGTAGGCTCGGCTCCGCCGATGTGGGGGCGCGCCGAATTGTTGCCTGCGTCACTCTTGCCTTTAGGTTAGCTTTACCTTACTGATGGGGCGTTCAGGTTCTCCGCTGCACCCGCAGGAAGGCTTCCCATGCGACGCCCCTTGGTCCGACGCTTCGCCGCGCTCTTCGCGGCGGCACTCCTCCTCCCCGCCGTCGCAGGCTGCGGCGTCGACGAGGACGACGCGGGGCTCGTGATCTATTCGGGCCGCAACGAGAAGCTGGTCAAGCCGCTCCTCGACGAGCTGGAGAAGGCCGTCGGCACGACGGTGGCGGTCCGCTACGGCGAGAGCGCCGAGCTCGCGGCCCAGATCCAGGAAGAGGGCGGCAAGACCAAGGCCGGCCTGTTCTTCTCCCAGGACGCCGGGGCGCTGGGCGCGCTGTCGAGCAAGGGCCTGCTGGAGAAGCTTCCGCAGGAGTCGCTCGACAAGGTGGACCAGGCCTTCCGCGGCGGGGCGGGCGACTGGGTGGGTACCTCCGGCCGCTCCCGCGTCCTGGCCTACCACCCCGGACAGGTCGCCAAGGCCCCCGACAGCGTCCACGACCTCGTCAAGCCGGAGTGGAAGGGCAAGATCGGCTACGTGCCGACCAACGCCTCCTTCCAGGCGTTCGTCACCGGCATGCGCGTCCTGGAGGGTGACGACGCCACCCGAACCTGGCTCAAGGACCTGAAGGCCAACGAGCCCAAGGTCTACGACAACAACCTCAAGGTCCTCGACGCGGTCGGCAAGGGCGAGGTCTCGCTCGGCCTGATCAACCACTACTACTGGTACGAGCGCGTCGCCGAGAAGGGCGAGGACAAGGTCAAGGCGAAGATCCACTTCCTGCCCGGAGGCGACCCCGGCGCCCTCGTCAACGTCGCCGGAGTCGGCATCGTCAAGGGCAGCGACCAGGCTCCGGCCGCGCAGAAGGCCGTGGACTTCCTGCTCTCGGAGAAGGCACAGAAGTACTTCGCGGACGACACCAAGGAGTACCCCCTGGCAGCGGGCGTGACCAGCACGGTCAAGGGCCTGCCGCCGCTGGCGTCCCTCGACGCGCCCAAGATCGACCTCGGCAGGCTGGAATCGCTCCAGGAGACCCTGAAGATGCTCCAGGAAGCCGGGATGGTCTGACCCGCATGCATGCCACGGATCCTGTCCCACCGGTGGATCCGGCCTCCCGCCCGACCGGCGTCGTCCCGCCGGTCGGGCGGTCGCGCGCCGGACGTCCGCCCACCGCCCTGCTGCTCCCGGCGGCCGTCGCCGCCGTCTTCGCACTGCTGCCCCTCGGCTACCTCGCGGTGCGCTCCCTGGAGCGGGGCCCCGCCTTCGCCTGGGACGTCATCGCCGACGAACGCACCGCCCACCTGCTCGGCCGCAGCCTCGGGCTCGCCGCCGTGGTCGTCTGCGCCTGCCTGGTCCTGGGTGTCTCCCTGGCCTGGCTCACCGTCCGCACCGCCCTGCCCGGTGCCCGCGTCTGGTCGGTCCTGGTGACCCTGCCCCTGGCCGTGCCCAGCTACGTCGCCGCGTTCGCCTGGCTGTCCGCCCTCCCGGACCTCGCCGGCTTCACCGGAGCCGCGCTCGCCCTGACCCTGGTGAGCTTCCCCTACGTCTACCTGCCCGTCACCGCCGCGCTGCGCGGCACCGACCCGGCACAGGAAGAGGTGTCCCGCTCGCTGGGCCACGGCCCGCTGCGCACCTTCCTGCGCGTCACCCTGCCGCAGCTGCGCCCCGCCGCGGCGGGAGGAGCCGTACTGGTCGCCCTGTACGTGTTCTCCGACTTCGGCGCCGTCTCGCTGATGCGCTACGACACCTTCACCCGCGGCATCTACACCTCCTACCGGGCCAGCTTCGACCGCACCCCGGCCGCCGCCCTCAGCGTCGTCCTCGTCGTCATGACGATCGCGCTGGTCGCGGCGGAGGCGCGGACCCGCGGCCGGGCCGGCCATGCCAGGACGGGCACCGGCGCCGCCCGCCCGGCCGTCCCCCTGCCGCTCGGCCGGTGGCGGCTCCCCGCCCTCGGCTGGTGCACGGCCGTCACCGCCATCGCCGTCCTCACACCGCTCGCCACGCTCGCCTACTGGCTCGCCGTCGGAAACTCCGCGACCTGGGACCCCGACACGCTCGCCGACACCGCCGCCACGACCCTCGGCGTCGCCGCCGCGGGCGCCGCGCTCACCACGCTCCTCGCCCTGCCGGTCGGCGTGATCGCCGCCCGCCACCGCGGCCGCACGGCCGACCTGCTGGAGCAGTCCGCCTACGCGGGCCACGCCCTCCCGGGCATTACCGTCGCACTCTCCCTGGTCTTCTTCGCCGTGCGCTACGCCGAACCGCTCTACCAGGAGCTCCCCCTGCTGGTCTGCGCCTACGCGGTGCTCTTCCTGCCGGTGGCCGTCGCCGGCACCCGGGCCGCGGTCCTGCAGTCCCCTCCCGTCCTGGAGGACGTGGCCCGCTCGCTCGGGCGCAGCCCCCTGAAGGTGCTGCGCGAGGTGACCATTCCCCTGGCCGCCCCCGGCGTGGCCGCCGGAGCCGCCCTCACCTTCGTGGTCTGCATGAAGGAACTCCCCGCGACCCTGATGCTGCGCCCCACCGGCATGGACACCCTGGCCACCCGCCTGTGGACCGAGACCGGTACCGGCTCCTTCGCCGCCGCCGCCCCGTACGCCGCCGCCCTGATCCTGCTGGCCGCCATACCGTCCTACCTCCTCGGAAGGCACCGCACATGACCGACCTGCAGATCACCGGCCTGGTCAAGGCGTACGGCCCCGGCGGACCGGTCCTCGACGGCCTCGACCTCACGGTGCCCGCGGGCGCCCTCGCCGCTGTCCTCGGCCCGTCCGGATGCGGCAAGACCACCCTGCTGCGCATCGTCGCCGGCTTCCTGCGCTCCGACGCAGGCACCGTCACCATCGGCGGACGCACCCTCGGCGGCCCCGCGGTCCACCTCCCCCCCGAGCAGCGCCGCATCGGCATCGTCCCCCAGGAAGGCGCGCTCTTCCCCCATCTCAGCGTGGCCCGCAACGTCGGCTTCGGGCTCACCGGCCTCGACCGCGCCGCCCGGCGGCGCCGCACGCAGGAGATGCTCGAACTCGTCGGCCTCGCCGGATACGGCGTCCGCATGCCCCACGAACTCTCCGGCGGCCAGCAGCAGCGCATCGCCCTCGCCCGCGCGCTGGCACCCGAACCGGCCCTGGTCCTCCTCGACGAGCCGTTCAACGCCCTCGACAGCGCCCTGCGCACCGGCGTCCGGGCCGACGTGCGCACGGCTCTTTCCGCCACCGGGGCCACCGCGCTGCTGGTCACACACGACCAGCAGGAAGCCCTCTCGACCGCCGATCTCGTCGCCGTCGTCCGGGACGGCCGTGTCGCCCAGTGCGACACACCGCAGGAGGTGTACCACCGCCCCGCCGACACCTGGGTAGCCGCCTTCGTCGGAGACGCCGTACTGCTGACCGCCACCCCCACCGCCGACCGCTGCACCGCCGCCACCGCTTTGGGCCGCATCCCACTCGCGGACCCGCCAGGGCCGCATCGCGGGGGCATGGTGCTGCTCCGGCCCGAACAGCTCCGACTGGCGGACCCGGAGACGACCGAAGCCACCGGCACCGTGACGGACGTGCGCTTCTACGGACACGACGCCGTGATCACCGTCGCGGTGCGGGGCATCGACAAGCCCGTCGAAGTCCGCGTCCCCGGCCCTGCCACCGCCCGCCCCGGCGAGCGCACGGGCATCGAAGTGACGGGGAAGGCCACCCTGCACCCCGGCCCTGCGTCGCGATCACGGACGTAGCCCTCGCATCACCCGCCGGCCTTGTGAGGGCATGTCCGCCGGCTTGCGCCTGCCCGTCCGCCGACCCTGCCTCGCCCGGTGGCCGGCGTGGGGTGCTCAAGTCTCTCTGCGCCGGTCAGTGCGCGGGCCCGCCGAATTCCGCGTGCTGGGGGTGGAACCCGTACTGGGCGTCGTCGTCGCAGGACGGAGGGGAAAAGCAGATCCGGCGTGCCTTCGCCCGTGCCTGCTCCATCAGCTCCTCGAACTCCTCATCGGTCACCGGGCTCACCTCGCGGTCGATCTCCTGTGAGATCCACGACCGTCGTTTCCCTGCAAGCCCGCAGCCTTCTCGCGGGCGCAGCCGTCGCCGGTCTGCTGTCGGGCGGCACCCGCATCGGTGGCCACGTCTCTCAACGGAGACCGTGACCGGCACGACGGGTGGGACAGCACGAACCACCACGGCAACCGCCGCGAGCGCTGTTCGTGGACGAAGGGACACTGGGCCAGGAACCGGGTCAACGGCCATGACGACACGAAGGGGCACCGGGGAGATTGGTACCCCGGTTGGTACAGCCCGGGCTGGTCCCGGAACCACTGGGTACCCGGCAGCGGCAGCACCACTGGTCCAGGGACACTGACACGGGAACTGCCACAGCACACGGTGACCGGTTCACACGGCTCGGGCGGGGCCGGGAACCCCTCGGACCCGCCTTCCTCACCCAGGACGACATGGTCGCCCGTCGGGCACGTGCTGACGAATACGCCAGCGCGTGTCAGCGTGGAACATGAGCCTCGAGTGAGAGGAGCCTCCTCATGGGCGGTAGGCAGGACAAGCGGCCCTGGTCCGGCAAGGGCCCCGACGAGGTAGAGCCGGAATCGCGCATCCCGGCCGGGCAGGACCCGGTCCACCCCGCAGAACCCACTCGGCCGTCCCGCGGCAAGGACCCGGCCGCCCTGCGGCGCAAGGAGCAGGACATGCTCGGCGATGAAGACCACTGGGGCGGATACGACGAGCTGTAGGCACAGCTCCTGATGCCCTGCGAGGCCGGCATGCCGGCGGGCGACATGGCCCCGTCCCGCTCCCGGCCCCTCTGCCGGAGTCAGCGCGCCGCGCGCCCGCCGTTCGCCGCATCCGGGCAAGACGGTGCCCGCTGGTCCGGAGCCTTCGCCTGCGCGAACCGAGGCATCTGCTCGACAGTTCCTCTGCCGCCCACCTGCGGAAACGCGGGTGCAGGCCGGCCCCCGGCCCCCACGGTCCCGTTGCGGACCGTCCGGTCGTCCACCTGCGGCGGCCCCTCACCCGGCGGGCCGAGTAGGCCACTGATGCGAGTCCAGGCGTAGTCGCGGAATCCGGCCCCGTAGCGCTCGCTGAAGGCTTGCACGGCCACCTTCCCCCGACCCGCCGGCTCCGCGGGCGCCCTCCCCCGCCACCCGAAGGGGCCCACCCGGCGCCGGTCGCCCTTGCCGCCCTGGCCGGCGCCGCCCAGCCACCGCCGGGGTGGCCCACCAGGCGCGGTCGAGCGCGGACTGCTGGAGCGGGCCGTTGCCGACATTGTCGAGAACGCCGTCAAGTACAGCCTCGACGGCCGGCCCGTACACGTCTTCGCGAGCGCCCTCGCCCACCGGTCGAACTTCCGGATCGTCGACCGCGCCCTAAGTCCCCGACATGGTCTCGCCCTGCCCATCGCCGGCACCGCTCCCCCGGTCACCGCGAACCACCCGCCCCCGCCGGTCACCTGACGTCCGTACGAGCCTCACCCGCGCGCAGGAGCCGTCCGGCGCCCCGGCATCCCCCACCGGAGAGCCGGACGGCTCCTCTTTTTCGATCACCCGGCTCGTGCCGGCGATGCCAGGCTGACCGTCGGGTCGATCACACGGCGCCTTCCCGGACCTCGCGGGCGAGCTGTGCGCAGCGCTGCCGGGCGGCGGCGATCTGCTCCCGGTCAGTGGACCGCAGCCCCTCGCGCTCCCGAGCGAGCCGGCCCTGGGCCGCCCGGGCGCCTCGGATCATCTGCTGGTCCGGGTGCGGCTGGGCCTCCTCGGCGGCCGGGGTTGCGGAACCAGCTGGTGGTGTCGCCGTGCAGGCGTACTCCCGTGGCGGCTCGGGGCATGCCGCCGGGGCCGTACACTCGGTCCATGAGTCCTAGGGGTGCGGTGACGGCGAGTCCGCGCATCGCCTCGGCTCCGTACCAGGCCGCCGCTCTGGCAGGACAGCGCCTCGAAGTCGCGCTCCGCGCCATGGCGCCGCAGTCCGGCCTCCGCGCGCTCCACGGCCACGGTTAGCCGGCTTTCCCCTCATACCGCAGGGCCCGTTTCGGTTCGTCCGCTCGGCAGGTTGAGCCGGGGCGAAACTCCGCCGACCGGTGGGGCCCGGCCGTGTGGCTCATGTGAAGCAGCGGCAAGCGCGAACGCCGGACATCGGCTGGAGCGACCTCCGGCGGCCCCGATCCGGTGCTGTTCCTCCCTTGGCGCATCCGAAGACTCCGCCGGCAGCGCGAGACCTCTCGCCCACAGCTCGCCACGGACCGTTCAACGTCACCACCGCAGCGTCCGGCATGCCGCCGGTCCTGCCGTCCGGCGACGGTCGCACGAACAGGGCCGCGCCGCAATCGAAGGAAGCACTGTGAAGCTCAGCGACTTGCTGGCAGGACACGACCACGTGGTACTCGCAGGTGACACCGAGCAGGCGCTGGTCACCGCGGGAATGACCTTCGACGCCCACCGGGTGACCTCAGGCTCACTGTTCATCGCCGTGCCCGGCCACCGGGCGGGCGGCCCGGAGTCGGTCGGAGCCGCCATCGCGCGCGGTGCTGTGGCGGTACTCGTCGAAAGCGAACCGCCAGACCTCCCCGCATCGGTGCGGGCGTCCGCGCCCGGAGTCTGTCTGGTCCGGGTGGCGGACATCCGGAAGGCTGCCTCGCTCACCGCCTCTCGCTACCACGGCGAACCGGGACGACGGATGGACATGGTGGCGGTCACCGGAACCAACGGGAAGACCTCGGTGTCGTACATGGTCGAATCGGTGCTGCGGATCGCCGAGAAGGCGAAGATCGGAGTGATCGGGACGGCCGGCAGCCGGATCGGCGACGAGTCGATCCCGATGCCGCCGTCGGTCCTCACCACCCCGGAAGCGCCCGATCTGCAGTATCTGCTCGGGTACATGCGGGACCGCGGGGCCGCCGGCGTGGTGCTGGAGGCCACCTCGATGGCCCTGCTGACCCACCGGGTGGACCACGCCTTCATCGACGTGGGGATCTTCACGAACCTGACGCAGGATCACCTGGACGATCACGGAACGATGGTGAACTACCGGGACGCCAAACTGCGCCTGTTCCAGGGCCTGTGCCGGCACGCGGTGGTCAACGCCGACGACCCGGTCGGAGCCGGGATCCGAGAGCTGATGCCCGACGCGGTGACCACATACGCCCTTGACACCGCCGAGGCCGACTACCGGGCGACCGATATCGACATGGACGCCTCGGGCACGCGGTTCACCCTGCACCACGACGGCCACACGTATCCTGCGTCGATCCCCGTGCCCGGCCGGTACTCGGTGGCCAACGCGCTCGCCACCGTGGCGGCTTGTCACGCCTTGGGACATGACCTGTCCGGACTCGTCGCGGCGCTCGACCGGATGCCTCCGGTCCCGGGCAGGTTCGAACGCTTCCAGACCCCGGGCAAGACCTCGGTCATCGTGGACTACGCCCACTCCCCCGACTCCCTGCACAACGTCCTGACCACCATCCGGGGCTACGCCGCCGGCCGGGTCATCACCGTCTTCGGCTGCGGTGGAGACCGCGACACCACCAAGCGCGCGCAGATGGGCGAGATCGCCGGAACCCTCTCCGACCTGTGTGTCCTCACCTCGGACAACCCGCGCACCGAGGACCCCGAGGCGATCCTCGACCAGATCACCCCCGGCCTGGCCTCGACCGGCACACCGTTCGAACGATTCACCGACCGCCGGCTCGCGATCGCCTTCGCCCTGGCCGCTGCGGGTCCGGACGACACGGTCCTGGTCGCCGGGAAGGGCAGCGAACCTCACCAGATCATCGGCGACGAGCTCATCCCGTTCAGTGACATGGCGACGGTACGCGAGCTCGCCGGCCGCTGAAGCGTGTACGGACGCTCATCTGACCAGCGCCGCCAGCAACGGGCTCCTGGTGCGCCCCGTGCGGGCGTAGTGGGCTCGGCGGCGGGCGGCGTGCACGCTGCGCCGGGCCAGGCAGAGCTCGCCTGCGGGGACATGGCAGGTCGGACAGGCTTCGGCGAACGCACCGTGCCGGAACCGGCGGTGTGTCTCGTACGCGGCGTCCAGGGCGGCATCGCAGACGGAACCCGGTGTCAGCGCTGGGGCGGTACTCACGGAGGGGCATCTCCTCACACAGGGGGCGCGGCGGCCGCGGGCCTCACGCTCCGCACGTCGGACAGGCGGTTCTCTCCCGCATACCCCCAACGGAGCAGTTCAACGGGGGAAATGGGGGGCGTCCGCTGCCCTACAGGGCCGCGCGAGCCCGGTGCCGGTAACCGGGCCCCTCACCCCTCCCCCTCGGAAAGCTCCTTCCGCTCGGTGTCGGCGGCGAGGAGGGCGTAGGTCTCCGTAAGGACGAGGAGGGCCTTGGGCTGGTGCTGCAAGCCGGTGACGGTGAAGCGTCCGCCTGCTCCCGTCAGCCTTCGGCGCACAGGAGCAGAAGTTTGAGGCCGCTGGAGTCCATGAAGAAGACTCCGGACAGGTCCAGCTGCAGACTCCGGCCGGTCAGAGGGATCGTGGCTGCGATTTCGGCGGCTTCCCGGAGCTGGGGGTAGGTCTTGATGTCCATGTCGCCGGAGACGGTGATCACGGTGTGGTGGCGGTGCTGCTGTGTCACAGCGATGAAGTCGTTCACGGTTCACCCCTCACTCGGGGTCGAGCCCAGCACGCCCCCGGCGAGGAGCATCAAGCTTCCACCACCCGGCGCCGGGGGGCGCGCGAGGAGGTCATGAGACGGCTCTGCCCTCGGGGGGAGGGGGAGCCCTTTGCCTCTGGGTCTGGGGCGTGGGTCAGGCGTGGCTGTGGTGATGGTGCTTGTTACCGGTGACCAGGCGGTGGACGGCGAAGGGGGTGGCGACGCCGACGATGGCGGCGATCCAGGTGGAGAGGTCGAAGAAGCCGTCGATGGAGTCGACGCCGAAGACGACCTGCCCATGGCGTGTGTCTCCTACCTCGACCTACAAGGTTGTTGTCAGTGATCGTGTGCACCGATACGGCGCGTTCAAACGCCCCGTACTTCCGATCGACGGAGTTCAGGGCGGGCGAGTGACCGCGGCGTCCCGGGGCTTGGGAATCGCCAAGTCGCCGGCGCCGCTCCGTGGCCACCCCTCCCGACCGGGGCGGGCGCCTCTGGCCGTAGGACCGCCCGCGCACCGTGGCCGGCTCGTTGCCACGGGCTTCGCGGACCCGCGACCTCCTGCCCGCCTGGTACGCCGGCCGTAGATCGCGATCTTCATGCTTGAGCGGCTTGTCGTCGGTAGTGGCTGGTCCGGGGATCGGGCTGGTGGCGGCGTCGCCGAGGGGACCAGCCAAGCCGGTGGACAGGGTCAAAGACGCGTTGGATGACGAGCGTGATGAACCGTCGTTGGACCTCGTTGCAGGTGAGCGGTACCAGGTCGTCGGGCGAGGGATGACGGTCCTGTTCGTTCGCCCGGACGACGGCGAGGTTGCGCGGCAGGTCCGACAGCAGGCCGAGTGCCAACTTCCGGGTTCGGAGCCGGAATTTCGACTCGTGTGAACCGTCCCGATACCCGGCTCATCAGGCGCTCGAACGCCTCCGGCCAGCGGGCAGGGTTTACGCTGTGACTGCGGCCACCGCGTGATCTTCGGTTTCACACCGATGATCAACGGTGGCCGCACCCCGTCTCCACAGCGCGTCAGGCTCGCGCAGCGCCTGTCTGCCGTCCTGTGTCTGGAGGACTTGTGCAACGTGGCGAGGTCTGGTGGGTCCAGTTCGACGAGCGGAGGTTGGTCGTACTGCTGTCGGGAGACGACGCGTCCGGGATCCGGGTGATGCAGGTCGTCGCTCCGGCGGGCGTCGACGTCAGCGGTCTGGGCATCGAAGTGAGGGTGGGCGCCGGTGAAGGAGTGCCGTTCGAAGGCGTGCTGCGGCTCGCTTTCCGGCGTCCAGGCTTCACCCCGTGCACATGGCTGACCACGGTGTCACGGGACGACCTGATCGAGCGGGCGGCCGTCCTGTCCTCGGCGAAGCTCAGCGAGATTGACGATGCCCTCCGACTCGCTGAACAAGCGCAGGAGCAGACCCCGGCGACGACCGCGAAGCTCAGCGCCATCAGGGACGCCCTCCGTCTCGGTGCGTTCGGGTAGAGGGAGAGGGAGCAGACGGCCTCGGCGGTCTGGGCCAGATGGTCGGCGCTGTCCGACGGTCGCCTCGGCGCCCCTCACCATCGAGATCACGCTCTACGGCTGGAGTACCAGGGCGCCCGGAAAGCCCACCCGACTCGGACGGCATAGCCGGCGCGGCCGGGGGCAGGTGGTGACGGTATGAATGCGTCCACACCCAGCAACGAGACCTGCGACCTCACCGGTCGACGCGGGGTCATCAGTGCCCCGGGCCACCCCCCAGGGCCGCCGGCCACCGCGGCGGAAGCCCGTGACCAGGTGAGTGCCCTGCTGCAGCGCGCGGGTATCAGCCTCGACAGCGTCGTCGCCGCCGACGCACTCCTGGTCGCCTCTGAACTCGTCAACAACGCGATCCACCACGGCGGCGGCATCACCGCCTTCCGCAGCGACATCACCGACGACACCCTCTACCTGACCGTCGGCGACGAAGACCCGCGCGCCCCCACTCCCCGCACCGTCACCCCCGGCGCGCCGGGCGGCTACGGATGGACACTCGTACAACGACTCACCCAGCACATCGACATCACCCACCACCCCCAGGGCAAGACCATCACAGCCAGCCTGCACCTGAACTGATCCCCAGCCGACCCCGCGACCGCTCCCGGGCTCACCTCCCGCACGCCCCCGGCCGGACTCGGCGTCAGTGGACGACGGAGCGGCCCCGGTCCAGGCGCTGCCCGTTGACGTGCGCCTCTCCGCGGAACAACTCACCTCCCAGCAGGTCGTTGAGCACCGTGGCCGCCGGTCCGGCACCGGCCAGCACGATCGGGGTGCGCACCCTCGTGCAGCTGCGGCGACGAGCGCTCGGCCGCCGAGGGGTGCGGTTCCGCCGCACTGACGGCCAGAGACCCCCGTGGCGGCGTCAGGCGGTCGCGGCAACGCCGATGCCGACGCCGATGCCGATGAACAGCCATCCGGTCGTCAGCTCCCAGCGGCGACGGAACTTCGGTCGGGCGAGCAGCGACCGCAGGCGGGTGGCACCGGCGACGAGGGCGAACCAGTAGACGATCCCGATGAGGACGTCCAAGGTGCCGAGGAAGAAGATCTGCCAGGTAGCCGACCCACCGCCGTTGACGAACTGCGGCAGGATACTGAGGAAGAACAACGCCGCTTTGGGGTTGAGCACGTTGGTGAGAAAACCCTGCGCAAAGCCGGAGCGCCACCGGTGCCGGGCGGAGTCGGCGTCCCCTGCGCGTTCCGACGCTGCTCGTTCCTCGATGCGCGTAGGCGCCGCTCCCCCGGCGGACTGCTCACGAGCGGCCCGACGCGCTGCCAGCACCGCCCGGACCCCGAGGTAGACGAGGTAGGCCGCGCCGAGCAACCTGATGGCGTCGTAGACCATCGGGGAGCGCGCGGCGATCAGCGCCAGGCCGGTGGCGGCCGCGAGCATGTGCACGCAGAGCCCGGCCTGGGCACCCAGCGCCGCGGCCCGGCCCTTCGAGGGGTGCTCGGCCGCCGACCGGAGCACCACGAGGAAATCCGGCCCCGGCACGACGTATGCCACCAGCACGACACCAAGGAACGCAACGAGGTCCACTGACATCCATCCTCCGGAGATGGCGCGTCCAGGAGCCGGAGCACCCGGCACTGTTGCTCTCTTGTGCCCCGTAGGAGCAGATGCAAGACGGTGGCGCCCCTTCAGGAGCCGCCCTGGAGCCGTGGGGCGGACAACTCCCCCACCGGGCGCGGGTCGAGGAACGTCAGGACGCCCTGCCGAAACGCTGAAGGCAGCCCCCGGCCCTCGGCTCGTGACAGTCCGCGCCGACGTGGAGGCACCCACACGCAGTAAGTCCTGCTCGCCGCCACCGGGATCGAGAGGATCTTCGAGGGGAACGGCGCGCAGGCGGCCACACTGGGACCATGAGCGAGCATCGCCCCACCACTGACCAGACCAGCATCGGCTATACGCAGATCCATGCCGGCGCTCACCGATACCGCCACCACCTCCGCTACGAAAATCCGGCGGGCAAGGCGTGGACCAGTCCCGAGGGGCACTCACTGCGCACCGCGTCCGGGCTCACCGTCGTGACGTGCACCTGCGGCCTTGTCACCGAGGCTCTCCCCAGCGACGAAGCACGGCTCATCTACGAGGAACACCGCAACGCGATCCGCGACGAGACGGCCTGAGCGACAACCCCCGCCGCTCGGCAGCCACGTCGCCGCGGGCGGGGCCACCACGCGGTGTGACGCTTGTCGGGCGGGTGCGACCACCGAGTGTTCCGCATCCTCGGGCGGAGCCAACCTGCGGGACGCAGACGCATCACCACCGGTCGCAGAGAACAATCGGTGTCGTCCGGTGCCCGAGGCAGGACCAGGTGATCGCGCCGGCCGCGCGTGAGCTGCGGATGCGGCGCAGACGGGTGCCGAGGGAGGCAGTGGACCTGCTGCACACGGCCCGACCGTGGCCGGACGGGCGGTCGACCGCGGACGACCGGCCGGTGCGGGAAGGACTTCTCTCCGACCGGTGGCTGGATGCCGTTCTCGGCCGCCAGGCCGGTCAGCCGGTCCCGTCCGAGCGCCTCCACCGTCGACGGGCACGACCCGGGCTCAGGACCCGAAGACGCGCAGCACGAGCGAAGCTTCGGGCAGGTCTTCGGGGTCGCCGGCGATGCCGGTCAGGGGCATCAGGTGCCCGCCGGCGCAGTCGCCGGGCTGCTGATGGTCGATCTCCCACTCCCAGCCGGCCGGAGCCGAGAAACGCGTGGCGTAGAGAGGTTGCCGGCAGGAGCGGCACCAGTAGAACGTGCGCGCCATCACCCCTCCGTCCTGACACGCGGAGTCGGAAGACAGGCGGCGGCTGCGGGCGACGGCCCCCAGGCGGGCACGCGGGCGCTGACCGGCTGGCGGCGGGAGCCCCACCGGAGAAAGCGGAATCGATCATTCACATCGGCTGAAACGATCCGGCAGCCTTCACGTCACCCTCCAAACGGTGACCATGCACCCACCGAAGCATTCGACGCAGCCGATACCGCGATTCGGTTCGCGGTGGTCATCGCCTCCTGCTCGGCCGTCCGGCGGTTGCCCCGGCCTCGGCCGTCAGCGCCTCCGGACGGCTTCGACGCGAAGGGACATGTCGTGCGCCGCCCGCACGGCGGGATCACCGGCCTCCAGCAGTTCGGCCACGGTCCCAGCATCGGGGACGGCGAACCTGACCGTCTCAGGGGTCGTCCCCATGCGCAGGAGCTCAAGGCTCTCGTGGCACGCGGCCATCATGGCGTAGAAGCGCACTTCACGGTCGTACGCCACCTGGACGGCGGGCATGCTCCGTGCGTCGTAGTGCAGGGATGACACCGGCACGGCGTTGTAGCCGCGGGACACCCGCCCGAACCTGCCCGTGAGGGTGTCGATGTTCAATCCGTTCAGACCGAACGCGCAGTGAGTTCCGGCAGTTCCAGGAGTTCTGCCAGCCCGTTCCGCAAGTCGCCTTGGTACGGGGATTGCGGTACTGCCGGCCTGGACGCCCGGGCGGGACCCCCCGACGGAGCGAGGCGTCGGTGTCCGGGGCCGGCTGCCGGCGCGGCTTCCCTTCTTCAGTAGATATGCCGTTTACAGCGAATAGGTGACGGTCCGTGGCATTCGAGTGATTTCGGGACGGGCATTGCACGCAGCCGCATGCATACGAGACGACACTCGCCAGCGGGTCCCGTTGATCATCGCAGCGCGGGCGGACACCTTCGCCCCGGGCCCGGCCACAGCTCCAACCAGGCTGACAGAAGAGCCCCGAACCGGAGGTAGAACGCCCGTGGTGGCGAACGGAAACCCCACCGTCAGACGACGCCGGCTGGGTGCGGAACTGCGTCGGCTCCGGTTGGCCCGCGGCCTGACGAGTACACAGGTGGCCGAGCGCCTGATGATCTCCCAGCCCAAGATCAGCCACCTGGAGAACGGCCGTCGCGCCATCAAGCCCCGCGACGTACGGGACCTGTGCAACCTCTACGACGTCGCAGACCCGGAGGTCGTCGACTCACTGATGCGCATGGCCGGGGAAGCGGAGCAGCAGGGGTGGTGGGTCGCCTGCGGCGAAGTCCCGTACGCCGTCTACATCGGCCTGGAGACGGCGGCCTGCTCGATCCGCTCCTACGAGCCGCTGGTGATCCCGGGTCTGCTGCAGACCGCCTCCTACGCCGCGGCGGTCATCGAGGAAACGATCCCTCACGCCAGCCCCGGGGAGATCGCCCTGCGCCACGACATCCGGCTCCGCCGGCAGTCCCGGGCCCACCACCCCGCCCGGCCTTTGCGCTTATGGATCGTCCTGGACGAATCCGCACTGCGCCGCGTTGTCGGCGATTGCGAGGTCATGCGCGGACAACTCGAGCACCTGGCGCGGCTCGCCGCGCAACCGCACATCACCGTGCAGGTGATCCCGCACACCGCGGGAGCCCATCCGGGTGTGGCCGGGCAGTTCGCCATCCTCCACTTCCCGGACTCCCCGCGGACGGGAACGGTGTATCTGGAACGCTTCACCAGCGACCTCTACCTGGAGAAGAGGTCCGACGTCCAGCACTACACCACCCTGTACGAGCACCTCCAGGCACACGCACTGAGCCCGGACCGCAGCCGCCACTTCATCAACGAGACCGCAAAGCTCTATGCCTCGTGAGTCACGGGATCTCCCCCGCCGCCGGGGCGGCCGGGCCGAGGCCAGGCCGCTCCGGCTCTGGCATCAAGCCGGTCTCAGGTCGGCGGGCCCGCGGACCGCAGGAGTGGGCGGCCGGCTCCTCACCCGCCGGATCGGGGGCAGGGAGCCGGCCGCGGTGATCTGTGCCGCCGAGCCGGTCCGCCTCGCGCGCGCGGGGCCGGTTCAGCGGTGGCGGGTCACAGTGCCGGGTGGGCGTTCTTCAGGAGCTCCTGGAACTGGGCCGAGAACCACTGGCCCGAGAGGGGGGCGTTGGGCAGGGCGCCGGACATGCTGTTTCCGTTGCGCGCGTTGCCCGTGTACGTGGGATCGCACATGCGGTCGAAGCCCTTGCCCTCGTCGTTCGGGATCTCGGTGCTCGACCCGTCCGACTCGCCCGGGGGCTTCATCCACACGTACGCGTCGATCCCCGCGGCCGGGGCGGCCTTCGGCCGTTCGCCGAGCCCGGCTCCGGACTGGTTGCACCAGTTGCCGAGGTGGATGCGCCGGTCGTAGCGACCGCCGTTGACGTACGTGTCGACGTTCGTCAGCGCGCCGGGCCCGGTCGGCCGGGCCGTGCCGCCCCAGCCGTTGCGGGAGGTGTCGACCAGCATGCCGAGGTTGGCGTCGAAGCCGAGGGATACCAGCTTGGACCGCATGGCCTGGGCGTACGACAGCTCGTCCGTGTACCGGTTCCAGTCGACCCACTTCGACTGGCGCACGGAGGTCCCGTTGACCGAGTCCTCGATCCTGAAGTGATCCTCCTTCAGGGCGCTGTAGTTGGCGGTGTTCACGATGAACCCGTGCACCTTGGAGAGCGTGGACCCCTCGGCGGTGGCCGCCTGCTTGAACAGCTCCGCGGAGGCACCGAAGTTGTCGTCCCAGCCGAGCCAGCCGTGGTGGCCCGCGTCCACGTAGTTGTAGACGTTGGCGATCGACCCCAGCTTGTTCAGGGCGTAGCCGACGCCCTTGATGTAGTTGCCGTTGGCCTTCATCACGTCGCAGTTGGGGGTGGCCGTCGGGCGCCCGGAGACGTTGGTGACGAGGTTGGGCAGCGAGTCGATCTCCACCGTGGTGACGATGCGGAGCCCCGCGTACTTTGGATCGGCGAGGATCGCGGCGATCGGGTCGATGTACTGCGTCTTGTACCTGTCGATCTCGGTCGGGCCCAGCTCGCCGTTGGAGGCGAGCGCGGCGCAGTCCCGACCGGGCAGGTTGTAGATCACGAGCTGTACGACGAGCTCGCCGCTGCCCTTCTGTACCAGCGCCCGGTCCAAGTGGGCGCGCAGACCCATGCCGCCGTTCACACCCGCGATGGCGGCGGTGCGGTCCAGCCAGACACCGGTGGGCTGGTTGGACACCTTGGTGCCGCCCGGCTCGGCGGCTGCCTTGGCGGACCACTCGGGATTGACGTACACCTTGGCGCCGGCGTACGGGTTGTCGGCCTTGCCGCCCGACGGCGGCGGGGTGGTGGGCGGGGTCGTCGGCGGCTCGGTCGGCGGCGTCGCACCGTTACAGGTGACCCCGTTGAGCTTGAAGGTCGCGGGGACGGAGTTCGTGCCGCTGTAGGAACCGTTGAAGCCTAAGGAGGTGGAACCGCCCGTGGCCAGGTTTCCGTTGTAGGAGAGGCTCTTGGCGGTCACGGCTGTACCCGCCTGGGTGATCGTGGCGTTCCAGCCCTGGGTGACCCTCTGGTCTCCGGCGTAGGACCACTCCAGGGTCCACGCGGCGATCGGGTCGCCGGTGTTGGTGACGACGACGTTGGCGCCGAAGCCGGAGTTCCACTGGTTCGTGATCGTGTACTCGACCTTGCAGCCGGCGGCGGCGGCTCCGGCGGTCGCGGTCATGACGGTGGCGGTGGCGCCGGTCGCGGTGATCAGCCCGAGGGCCGCCAGCAGGGCGGTGCGGCTCGTGGTGCGGGTCGTTGTGCGGCTCATCGTGGGGATGCCTTTCAGTTCAGGGCGCGTAGGCGGTCGCGCAGCCCGGTGCCGAACGGGGTGGGTGTGCCGTCGTACGAGGTGATCAGGGCCGGACCCGAGGAGCAGTTCCAGGTGTTCCAGGTCCAGCCGAGGTAGGAGAGGGCGCGGGCGTCGAACCACGCCATGACCCGGTCGATGAACGCGTGGGCGCAGGTGTTCTCACCGATCTCGCCCGCGACCAGGGGGACCCGGGCGGCGACCGGGGCCAGGGTGCTGTCCCAACAGGTTTCGTTGACACAGGTGTTGAAGTTGTACACGTGCCAGGCCGCGGCCAGGTTCCCCGTCGGGTCGGTGGGGGCGTGGGCGAGCCACTGGCTCAGGTCGTTGGAGTAGGCGATGCCGGGCACGAGCACGACATTGCGTGCCCCGGTCGCCCGGACGGCGTCCACCAGGTCCTGCATGCCGGCGACCTCGTAGCCGATGCCCGGGCAGGTGCCGCCGTCGCGCCAGCAGCTCCACGCCTGCGCGGGGGTGGAGGTCGCCCGGTCGGGATACGGCTCGTTGAACAGGTCGAAGACGACCCGCCGGTCGTTCTTGAAGGTGTTCGCCACCGAGGTCCAGAAGGCCGGGGTGTACTGGGCGTCCGGCATCGGCTTCTGGCAGGAGGCGTGCACGTCGGCGCACCCCGAGGAGTTGCCGGTGTACTGGCCGTACGTCCAGTGCAGTTCGACGATCGGGGTCATGCCGTGGGCCAGGACCCGGTCGACCAAGCCCTTGACGGCCTGGATGTAGTTCGCGCCCCGGTATTCCGGCTTGATGTTGGCGTGGCCGAGCCAGCATTCCTCGTTGAGGGGGATGCGGACGGTATTGGCCTTCCAGTCGGCGATGGCGCGCACCGAGGCGTCGTCGACGGGACCGTCGAAGATGCCGTGCCCCTGGACGCACATGAACTCCGCCCCGGAGCGGTTGACGCCGAGGAGGCGGCGGATCGCGCCGTTCCGGTCGGTGAGCCGGTTGCCGGTGACGCTCAGTTCGGGCGCCCCGGAGACCGGGTCGGGAGGCTCGGTCGGTCCGGTGGGGGTGGGTGTCGGTGAGGTGGGTGTCGGTGTCGGTGAGGTGGATGTCGGGTCCGGTCGCGGGCCGGAGGTGCAGGGTGCTCCGTTGAGCGTGAAAGCGTTGGGCGCGGTGTTGGCTCCCGACCACGAGGCGATGAAGCCGGCCGTGACACCGGCGCCGGTGCCGAGGGTCGCGTTCCACGCCTCGTTCGCGGCCGTGACCGCCGGCCCGGTCTGGGACCACTTGGCGCCCCAGCCCTGACTGATGGCCTGACCCGCGGGGAAGCCGAAGCCGAGGCTCCAGCCGTTCAGCGCTGAACCGTTGTTGGTGACGGTGACCGAACCCTGGAAACCGCCGGCCCACTGGCCGACGACCGAGAACTCCACCGTGCAGACGGGTGCGGCCGCGGCTCCTGAGGCCGTACCGATGGCGGCGAACGTACCGCTCGCCATCACGAGCGCTGCTCCGGTGAGCAGCGCGGACAGACGCGGGGGGTGTCGCATGAGCGACTCCTTGCAGCGAGGGCGCGTCCTGATGACGCGCCGACTGACGGAATCGCTCCCACTGGTTGGGCCAGACCGTAGCGGCAACCGGCGCCAAGCAACAGAGGGGTTGCGGAATTTGCCGTCCGCATGGCTTCGACTCTTCGCACGCCTTGACGGCGTGAAGTCCGCCGAGGAGAGTGGGAGCGCTCCCACTGGTTCAGGACTTGTGCTCGGCTGTCTCGTATGCGCCTTCTGTCTCGCTGACGACCACGGAAACGAGGAACCCCATGAAGCCGGATCCTCCGCCCTGCCCCTCTGCGCAACCCCTGCCCTGGCGGCCGACGCCTTCGCCGCGCTGCCCGGCGGCACGGCCACCGCCCCGGTACACAACCGTCGTTGAGGAGATGGGGCCGTACCCGCGGTTCCCCGATCAGATCCGGGAAGCCCGGGTGGCACAGCGGTGTACCTGGCGCCTGGGCATCGGGCGCGACCGGAGCCGTACCGTCAGTACAGGCCCATGCGTCGGGCGGTGTCCTCCCCGTGCCGCATCCGCTGGTGGGCGTCTTCGCCGAGGGCGGTGAGCACTCCGGCGACGACCGTCTCGATCACGGCGAGGGTGGGAACCAGGCTGTCGTACGGGGAAGGGGCGGCGACCTGGCTGGGCAGGACCACATCGGCGTGGGTGGAAGCAGGCGAAAGCCACATGTCCGTGAAGAGGATCACCCTGCCACCCTCGGCCTTCACGAGTTCGGCCATCGCGGCCTTGTCCTGCTCGTAGCGCCGGTAGTCGAAGACGACGAGGACGTCACGCCGGTGGAGGGCCGCGAACACGGCGGTGCGTTCGACGTCGCGGTCGGGCAGGAATCGCACGTCGTCACGTAGTTGCATGAGGTGCAGGCCGAGGTACTGGGCGAACAGGTTGGTGAAGCGTCCTCCGGCCAGGGTGATGCGGCGTTTGCTGTCGGACAGCAGCCTGATGGCGTGCTCGAGGTCGTGCGGGGGCAGTTCGGCCAGGGTCTGTGCCACGGCGCCGCTGAAGACGTTGCTGCCCCGTTGGAGGAGGGAGAGGTCCTCGTCCGGTCCGCCCTTCCTGTGACCGTAGTCGGTGGCCTCGTACAGGGAGAGGGGGGAAGCGTTGCGCTCGTCGAGCTCGGCGCGCAGCGCGGCCTGGAAGTCGGGGAAGCCCCGGTACCCGAGCCGGTTGACGAAGCGCAGGACGGTCGGGGCGCTGACGGCTGCCCGCTCTGCGAGCACGGCCATGGTCTCGAAGCCCGCGGAGGGATAGCCGGCGAGCAGCACGCGCGCGACCTTGCGTTCGGCTGGGCTGACGTCGCCCAGCTTGTGGCGGATCTCGTCGGCGAGCGTGCCAGGGGCCATGCGCGGGTCTTCCTTCGGGGTTGGGCGGCAGGAGTACGAGGTGGCGGGTCGAGCCTACTGCCGCTGATCGGGGGTGGGGCCGGCCGGATTCCCTCCCGGTGTCCGGCCGGCCCGGTCGTCCGGGCCTGCTCAGGGCGGAGTCACTCCGGAGCGACGGCTATGCGCAGGCCGGTGACGGTGCGCGCGGTGGTTCCATCGGTGGTCCAGGCGACGAATCCGGCCGGCTTGCCGAAGGTCACGGTGTAGCGGGGTCCGTCTTCGAACGTGGTGGCGGTCGCCGTGTGCTGGGAGCTGCTGGCCGCGAGGGCGCGCGCGGTACTCAGGAAGGAGTACGGGACGCCTGTGGGGTTGGCCGCTGAATGGAAGACGTCGGGGTTCGCGGGGACGGGCGGGGCGGCGGTCGGTGTCAGGGGGCCCTTGTCGGGGGCGGGCAGGACGCGCCGGTGGTTCGGGTCGTAGCGGTCCGCGTCCGTGAGGTAGCTGTAGCGCGCTCCGGTGAGGGACCAGGCTCCGGAGGATGCCTTGTGGGTCCGGGCGTGGCGGAGGTCGAGGACGGCAACGCCGCGCGGTCCGAGGACACGCAGTCGCTCGTGCGGTGTGCCGGGAGCGTCGACGACGAGGGCGGTGTTCTCCTCCAGGGCGTACACGCGGTCGTGTCCGGTGTCGGCGGCGAGGCGCAGGGCCCTGCCTTCGCGGCCGTAGGCGCCGGTGTGGGTGTCGATCAGTCCCGAGCGCAGGAAGCCGAATCCGCCCTCGGGCAGGTAGCCGAGCCGGGTCGGGTCGTCGAAGTAGCCCGGGCTGCTGCCGTCGCGCAGTCCTTCGTACGAGTCGCCTCCGGTCACCATGTCGGCTCCGGCGGCGATCTGCGCTCCGGCACTGGAGCCGGATACGACCGCGCCGGCCGCGAGCTTCGCGCGGATCGCGGCGAGGACCTTCGAATCGGTGTGGGCGGAACCGTGGAGCAGCGTGGTGACGTAGCGGTACTGGTCGCCGCCGCCGAAGAAGAAGCCGGTCATGGAGTTGACCTGCCGGACGACGTCGTCGGAGTCGGCGTTGGCGATGTGGTCGAGGTCGACGGGGATCCACTGGGCGTCGGCGGCTCCGTGCCGCTCGAACAGGCCGGCGTAGTGGTTCCCGTTGCACTCCGAGTTGTTGCACGCGTCCGGATCGGCGGCGTGCGGATCCCGGCTGGCGGGGACCGAGGCAGCGGTGATCACTCCGATCTTCGCAGAGGCTCCGCCGGCCCTCTTGATGATCTCGCCGTAGATCTGGGTGTTGTCCGCCTTCAGTCCCCCTCCGACGAGGACGAGGGACCCCCGGTCGCCCGCATGGCGGGTGGTGTCGGCACCGGCCGGCGGGGCGAGGGCGAGGGTGAGCAGGAGCACGGTGCCACCCGCGAGCGAGGTGCGGCGGATTCCGGTCGGGACGTGCATGGGGTGCCTCCTGTGGATGGGGTGGATGGGCCGGGACCGCGGCGGCGCGGGCCTGCCGCGGTCCCGGGCGGGCCGGCAGCCCGCTGCGTGGGGAGGGACCGGGCTGCCGGAGCCGGGTCCCGTACCGGGCAAGGGCGCGATCACACCGGTACGGGACGATTCGGAGTCCTCATCCGGTGCGGCTGTCGCCGAGGTCGGTGATGAGGGACGCCAGGAGCGCGACGCGGACGGGAACGGTGGAGGCGTCCAGCCATTCCTCGGGGGTGTGGTCGGCGCCACCGACCGGGCCGAAGCCGTCCAGGGTCGGCACGCCGATGCCTGCGATGACATTGGCATCCCCCACGCCGCCGGTCACGGCGCCGCCGAGCGCGACCCCGAGGTCAGCGGCGATCTTCCTGGCCCGGTCGAACATGCGGCGCGAGGCGGGAGTGTCCTCCATCGGCGGGCACAGGTCCAGCTGCTCCACCGTGGCGGTCGTACCGGGTACGGCGGGCCGTGCGGCGGCGGCTTCGATCGCGGACCTGGCCGCCCCGATGCCGGCGGCGGTGGCCGAGCGCACCTCGACCCGCATTTCGGCTTCCGGGCAGACGATGTTCGCGCGGGTGCCCGCGCGGACGACGCCGACATTGACGGTGACGTCGTCCCAGCGGCCGTTGAGCGCCTGGAGGGCCACGACCAGGTGGGCGGCCGCCAGGGCGGCGTTCGCGCCGCGCTCCGGCTCGATGCCGGCATGGGCGGCCCGGCCGGTGACCGTCACCCGGAAGTCGGCGACGCCCTTGCGGGCGATGACCACGTCGCCGTTCTCCCGCGCGCACTCCAGGGCCAGTGCGTAATGGGCTCCGCATGCCGCCGCCTCCGTCGCGGGCCGACTCGCGGGTGAGCCGATCTCCTCGTCGGGGGTGGCGAGGAAGACGATTTCGGCGTATTGACGGGCTCCGGTCTCGTGAAGGATGTCCAGGGCGGTGAGTCCCGCGAGGAGGCCCCCCTTGTCGTCGCTGACGCCCGGCCCTCGCGCCATGCGGCCGTCGAGCGCGAAGGGCCTCATCGAGGCGGTGCCGTCCTCGAACACGGTGTCCAGGTGAGCGACGAGCAGGACACGCCGGCCGCCCTCGGCGACGGGCAGGTCGCCGCGCCTGCGGGCGACGACCACGTCGCCGACCGGCTGGCCGTGGAGGGGGGCCGGGGCTATCCGCTCGACGTCGAATCCGAGCCTCAGCAGCCGTTCCCCGGTCCAGTCGGCCATCCGGTTGACGCCTTCCGGGCTGTAGGAGCCCGAGTCGATGGCGACCAGCTGGGCCAGGTCGGCGAGGTAGCCCTCCAGGCGCGCCTCCGCGTACGGGAGCAGCTCGGTGGTGCGCAGCTGCTCCGGCGAGGGGGCGCTCACAGGACCTTGGAGAGGAACGCACGGGTGCGCTCCTGGCTGGGTTCGACGAGAACGTGGCGGGGATCCCCGGATTCGACGAAGACGCCGTCGTCCATGAAGACGGCGGTGTCCCCCACTTCGCGGGCGAAGCCGATCTCGTGGGTCACCACGACCATCGTCATGCCGTCGGCGGCGAGCCGGCGCATCACGTCCAGTACGTCCCCGACGAGCTCAGGGTCGAGCGCCGAGGTGGGTTCGTCGAAGAGCATGAGCTTGGGCTTCATCGCCAGGGCGCGGGCGATGGCGACGCGTTGCTGCTGTCCGCCGGAGAGCTGCGCCGGGTAGTGGCCGGACCGGTCTGCGAGGCCCACGCGTTCCAGCAGTTCGTGGGCGTCTTCCCCGGCCTGGGCCTTGGTGACCCCGAGGACGTTGACCGGTGCCTCCATGATGTTTTCCAGGGCGGTCATGTGGGGGAAGAGGTTGAAGCGCTGGAAGACCATGCCGATGTCGCGGCGTCTCGCGGCGACTTCCCTCTCCCGCAGTTCGTGCAGCCTGGGACCGTTCTGGCGGTAGCCGACGAGGTCGCCGTCGACGGTGAGTCTCCCGCCGTCGACCCGGTCGAGGTGGTTGATGCAGCGCAGGAAGGTGGATTTGCCCGAGCCGGAGGGCCCCAGCAGACAGCACACCTGGCCGCGTTCCACGGTCAGGTCGATTCCCTTGAGGACTTCGAGTTTCCCGAAGTGCTTGCGCACTCCCTGGGCGTCGACCATGGGGACGTTCAACGGACCGCCTCCTTGCTGTCCTGTTCGCCCTGCGCACGAGCGGGTCGGCTGAGCGCTCCGGCGAACATCCGGCGCAGTGGCGAGACGCTGCCGCCGCGCCCCGTGCCGCGGCCGTAGCGGCGCTCCAGCCACGCCTGCGGAACGCTGAGCAGGGTGACCAGCCCGAGGTACCAGAGGCTGGCGACCACGAGCATGGGGATGACCTGGTAGTTCTGCGCGTACACGGCCTGGATGTTGGACATCAGGTCGTGTGCCGAGATGATCGACACCAGGGCGGTCATCTTGAGCATGTTGATCGTCTCGTTGCCCATCGGCGGGATGATCACTCGCATCGCCTGGGGCAGCACGATCCGCCGCATCGTCAGGACCGGCCGCATGCCGAGGGAATGGGCTGCCTCGGTCTGACCGGTGTCCACCGACTGGATGCCGGCGCGGACGATCTCCGAGGTGTACGCGGCCTCGTTGAGGCCGAGGGCCAGCAGTGCGGCGACGGCCGGGGTGAGCAGGGAGTTCGTCTCGATCCGCAAGAACGTGATGTCGGTGAAGGGGACACCGATCAGCACGTACCTGTAGAGGGCGGCGGCGTACCCCCAGAAGATGATCTGCACCAGCAGAGGTGTGCCCCGGAAGAACCAGACGAAGAGCGAGGACATCCCGTACAGCACGGGATTGGTCGACAGCCGCATCACCGCGATCAGCGTTCCGAGGACGAGGCCGAGGGCCATCGACGCCGCGGTGAGCCAGAGGGTGGTGACCAGACCGGAGAAGACCAGGTCGGCGAAGAGGAAGCGGCCGATGATCTCCCAGTGGAGGTTGTCGTTCTGCGCCAGCGATCCGGCCACGCCCACGAGGGCGGCGACCGCCGCGAGAGCCGCGATCCAGCGGCCGTAGTGGCGCAGGGGAACGATGGTCAGCTGCTCGGGCGCCGTGCGGTCGGTGTCCGGGGGCGCCGTGGTGATGGCCAATTCAGTCCACCGCCGCGTTCTTCGTGGCTTCCTTGACGGCGATGGATGCGACACCGTACTTGTCGAAGATCTTGATGACGGTTCCGTCGTCGATCAGGGCCTGCAGCGCCTTCTGGATCGCGTCGCTGAGCTGCGGCAGCTTCTTGGAGACGGCGATCCCGTTGGGCGAGGCGCCGTAACCGCCCGCGGCGGCCGGGTCGTCGACGACTTCGAAGGCGTTGCCGTTGTCGGCGGTCTTGGCGGTCCAGCCGGCTGCGGGCTTCGTCTGGACCTGGGCGACGACCTTGTCGGAGCGCAGGGCGAGCTGGGCGTCGGAGTCCTTGGGGAAGGTCTGGATGTCGATCTCGGCCTTGTTCGCGGCCTTGCACTTCGCCTGGTGTTCCTCGAGCAGGTCCAGTTGGTTGGTCGCCGCCTGCACCGCGGCCTTCTTGCCGCACAGGTCGTCGAGGGTGGCGATCTTCTGCGGGTTGCCCTTGACGACCATGATCCCGGAACCGGAGACGGAGTAGTCGACGAAGTCGACGACCGCCTGCCGCTCCTTGTTGTCGGTCATCGCCGACATCGCCGCGTCGAACTTCCCGGCCTGGATGGCCGGCACGATGCCGTCGAACTTCTGCGGTGTGAAGGCGAAGCGCACACCCAGCTTCGCGCCGAGCGCCTGCCCCAGGTCGTAGTCGAGACCGGTCAGTTCGGGCTTGCCCTCGGTCACGAACATCTCGAAGGGGGCGTAGGGGACATCGGTGGCCACCCGCACCACGCCCGACTTCCTGATCTCCTCCGGCAGGGCGGCGTGGAGCGCCGGGTCCTTGGCGACCACGACTCCGGCGACGGTGGCGGCGGCGGGCGACTCGGCGTCACCGCCAGAGGCATCGTCCCCGCAGGCTGCGACGGTCATGAGGACCGCCACGGAGAGGGCGGAAACCCTCGACACGCGGCGGAGGGAAGGGCTTGGCATCACAGGTGACCCTCTCGGCAGATCGGCCGGCGACGACTTGGGGCGTCACCGTCTGACACGCCAGGAAATTACATGAGCGACTGATGATTGGCTAGATGTAACTCATGTTTCATGAATGCCGCGAGGCCGCGATGCGTCCCGAAGCGCTCCCATGCGGGACCTCTCACCTGCTCACCCACGGCAGCAGGTCGCCATGCCCGACCGAGTGTGGTGTTACATCTTCCGCAGCACACGATCGGCCTGTACTTTCCGTTGCTGCACGCCGCAGTGTCTGCTTCACCGCTTCGCTGCGATCCCCTTCACCGCTGCTCACGGAGGACTCATGCGTCCGCTCCGCCCCCACACCTCCCCCGCGTTCACCTCCGCCTCCCCCGCGCGGCGCCGACCCGCACACCGCATCGCCGCGTGCCTCACCGCCGCTCTGGCGGTCATCGCAGGCGGGTTCGTCCAAGCCGATCAGGCCGACGCCGCAGCCAGCCGCATCCGCCTCGGCAGCTCCGCGGACGCCAGCCGCACCACCTGGTCGGGCCCCGCCTTCACCATGAACGGGTCCGGTGGCATCGTCCCCGCCTCCATGGCCAAGGCCGTCGACGCCATCCGCGGCGGAACCGGCTCGCTCGACGTGGTGGTGCTGGCGGCATCCACACCCGGTTCCGGCAGCAGGACACCCGAGTGCGACGCGGTGATGCGCCTGAGCGGCATCAACTCCTGCACCACGTGGACGCTCACCAGGGCGAGTGACGGCAACAACACACAGGCCAACACCGACATCCGCAACGCGGAGTTCGTCTACTTCGCCGGTGGCGACCAGTGCACGTACGCGGCCTGGAAATCCACATCCCTCCGCGCCTCCGTCCAGTCGGTCGTCGCCAAGGGCGGCGGCTCGGGAGGAGGCAGCGCCGGTCACCACATCAACAGCTCCGTCGTGTACGACGCCTGCCGCGGCAGCATCACCTCCAGCGAGGCCCTCGCCAACCCCTACGACTCGTACGCGACGTTCACCACGGGCATGTTCGACTGGCCGCATTACGGTGCCACCATCAACGACTCCCACTTCGTCACCCGCGACCGCATGGGCCGCACCATGGCCTTCGTCGCACGTGCACTCGAGGACGGACTCACCCCTGGCGGCAAGGCCTGGGGGGTGGGCGTCGAAGAAGGCGGTTCCCTCTTCATCGACAGGAACGGCCTGGCCACCCTCTCCGGCGCCGACACCTACGTCGTCCTCGGCGACCACCAACCCGAGAAGGCCACCGCTGGACAGCCCCTCACCTACTCGAACTTCAAGATCTGGCGCTTGACCTCCGGCCAGACCTTCGACTTCAAGAACCGGCCCACCTGCGGTTACTACCTCAGGAGCGTCACCAACGGCGTCACGGACAGCAACCTCTACAGCGGCGCCCCCGTCACCAGCTGCTGAACACGGGGGGCGGCGGCTCGCCCGGCAAGGGGCGGGCCGCCGGCAGTGGTCAGGCGGCGGCGTTGACCGGCTTGGGCAGCAGGAACCGCCCGCGGCGAGCATGAGGAAGCTCGAGGCGGGCCAGTGCCGCTCGCCGCCGACGGTGAGCGGGTAGGCGATCAGCGGCGGAGAGCGGCATGCCCAGCGGGTCCAGCCGCCGGGCCGGCTTCTCCCGCGACTTCGGGACGTACCGCGGGGCTCACAGCACGGTGGCCAACCCGATGGGCAGGTTGATCAGGAGGGCCGACCGCCCGCCGACGACCGCGCTGCCCTTCGTCATGCGCCAGGAACCGCCCCATGGCACCGGCGGCATGGACCGGGCTCACCTCACGCGAGCTGGGCGGTGACGACCCCGTACGCGGCGAAGGCGGCGGCCGAGAGCACGATCAACCCGAGCCGAACGGCCGAGAGCCACAGGCCGAGGGTGCGCCGGCGCCCGGTGCCGGCCCGCGAGAGGAGGGCCGCAGTTCCTCCAAGTGACGAGACCAGTGCAAGCGCGGCCGTGAAGAAGGCCAGGGCCCTGGGAGACGTGGGCTCGGTGGCGGGGCCGTAGTCCTCCGTGATACCGGGCAGCAGCAGGCCCAGGGCACACAGCACGAGGGCCGTCAGCACCGTGGCGAGGAAGTCGAACGAAAGGGCGACGGCCCAGGCGACGGGCAGCCGTCGGGACGGACTCGGCATCTGGTGTACCGGCATGCGTGTCTCCGTGAGGTGTTGTCTGCGCGGCTGCACCCGTCGCTCATTCAGCTTGTTCGGCGGTTCCCGCGACGGCCGGACCGAGATCGGTGGGGAGGTGGCGTACCGCCTGGGCTACTGCTTCCTCGGCTGTGGCGGCCTCGTCGAGGACGTGGTCAGAGAGAGGATGCCTCCTCACGCGGTATGGGCTGCCGTTGTGTGACGGGACGATGGCCACGTGAGCGCGGAACGGGTGTCCCGTGCACGAGCTGAAGCCGAGCGTCCAGTGGCTGGAGAACACGTAGAGCTGTCGCAGCCGCGGTTCTGCGTGCGCCGCTTCCACGAGTTCGCCGAAACCTGTGAAATCCGGTCGCTCGGCCGCCTGCTCCCGCATCGTGCGCCACTGCCACTCCACCACTGCGGCCGGCCCGCGTTCGTGAGCTTGTGCGCGCTCGCCGGAGTGGAGGAACGGCAGCTCAGCCCGCAGGTCCATCAGGCTCCTGCCCCGCCCCCATGCCGCTCCGGCCCTGACGACATCCGCCAGGTCGGATGTCGCTCCGGTGATGAGTTCGACTCCGTGGCTCCAGCCGGAGACACCGAACCAGCGGCTCTCGGAACCGATGTGAACGGAGAGCGGCTTGCGCTCGGGGACCGACGAGGCGAGACCGGCCGAAGCGAGTGGGCCCCAGTCGCCGGGTACCACTGCGAGATCGACACCCAGTTCGGCCGCCAGCTGTTCCAACGCTGCGGCCAAGCTGCCCGCAGCAGCCAGATCGGGATAGAGGTCGGAGTCCATCTCCGCATTCTGCCGGGGCGGGGGTCAGATCGGAGCGGCGGGTTCTGGCGCACTTCCCGTGAAGCCAGGGTGCTGTTTCAGCCCAAGGTGGCCGGGGCCGGTCAGCGCTGCTCGGACGCAGTGTCCGCCTGGCGCTGTTCACAGTGCGCGCAGCGCTCGCGGCCGTCCCACATGGACCAGCCGAAGTCGGCGGGGGTGAGGGCATGGCCCTCCAACTCGTGGCGGACGGCCTCGCGGTAGGCCCAGACCGCGTCGAGGTAGGGATGGTAGATGTCGTGGAACGCGGGGCTCGAGATGCCGGCGCCCGCGGCGACGGTCCTTCGGAGGGCGCGGAGGCGTTCGAACATGGTCTGGCCCGTTCCCGCGATCCGGGGGCTGGCGTCGAGGAAGAGGCGCTCGCGCACCTCGTAGATGCGGGCGTTCGTCAACGCCAGGCGGCTTGCTTCCTCCAGGTCGGTCGCCTCATCGCCGTGCTGCGCGAGGCGGCGCAGTTCGGTGTGGGCCGCGCCTGCCGCGGAGATGAACTCCGTGTAGACGTCCCGACGCCGTTCCTGAAGGCCGCGGCGGTGTTCCTGGCGTGTGCGCAAGCGGTCGGCCAGCACCGTGCCCGCTATCGCGATGAGACCGCCGCCCAGTGTGGCGACCAGCGTTCCCCACTGCATCCGTGACTCCCCCAGTCGGTGTTCGGGAAGGGCGCGCCCCCGCGCCGTCCCGTCCCGCAGATCATGCCCGACCACCGCCTCCCACCATGCGCCGGCCACCGACATCACTCACCTTGCCGTGCCCGGCTCCGCTCACGCTCATCCGCTGCCGACAGCACATCCCTGCACAGCGCCATACCGGTGAACGGCGGCAGGGACGGATCGCGGGGGGCGTTTGACGGCAAGGATCAAGCACGCCTGGACACGCTCGCAGACACCGGGCAGGCCCCACTGGGATGAGAGAGAAGGAAAGAACGATGCGCCCCTTGAAATACACCGTCTGCATCAGGATCTCCCTGCCGCGGGAGCGGGTGGTCCAGCTGCTCGCCGACCCGGCACACCTGCCGAAATGGCTGCGGGGCCTGGTACTGCACGAGCCGCTGCGTGGGGAGCACGGGCAGCTCGGCGCCACGTCGCGGGTTGTGATGCAAACGGGCCGGCGGAAGATCGAGTGCATCGAGACCATCACACGTCGGGAACCGGCGGACCTGCGCGAGATCCGGCAGACAAGCGTCGTCCACTTCGACCGCGAGATCGTCGGCGAGGGCATGTGGAGCGCCGTGCGCGACCGGCTGACCGAAGCCGGCCCGGGAACGACGCTCTGGGAGAGCGAGAGCGAATACCGGTTCAACGGCTTTCTGATGAAGCTGGTGGGCATTCTGATGCCCGGCGCCTTCCGCAAGCAGTCACACCAGCACATGCGTGACTTCGCGGCGTTCGCCGAACAGGGGAAGGACGTCCGCGAGGCGACGGACTGAGCGGGTCGGGGGGCCGGGGGTCTCGCGCCTCCTACACGATCCGATCCTTCGCCGGACTGCCGGCACACCAGGCACCCGCCAACCGCGGCGCCCCGCCCGGCAGGCGGGCCCTCCTGTCCGCTAGTTGTAGTAACCGTCGACGTAGATGGATACCTTGTCGGTGGTTTCGCGATAGCCGGCGAGAGAGGAATTCCAGTAATCGACCGTGGACTGGGCTGACCACCAGGCTCCGTACGTCTGATTGACCGTACTCGAAACGGTGTTGCACTTGAAGGAGTCGCCGCTCTTCATCCACTTCATCACGACGCAGGTCCAGCCGCCGTAGCCGACTCCGGAGCTACCGGGGCCATAGGTGAGCGAGATATCGCGCACGTAGTGCTGCACAGCCGGGTTCGCGTGAATCATGTACACGGTCACTTGGCCGTTTGCCTGATTCATCAGCCCGTGACCGCAGGTCTGCATGGAGAGGCCGGGAGTGGAACTGGAGACCGCTTTGGTGAGGCACAGGGAAGTGCCGGCCTGGGCGGGGCTGGAGATACCGACGACAGCCACCGCGGTTGCTCCGGAAACTGCAAGGGAGGTGACGCTCTTCGCGAAGCGCATGAAGATCCCCTGATCGTGAGTGCCGTGCACGACGATGGCAATGGGTGCACCGTACCCAAGCGAGGGTGGGCACACCATAGCCCCAACATCCCTTCGTTCTAAGGGATTTGATCCGCCCACCCCCATCCGTGTGGGCGACGGGGCGGTCACGGAAGGTCGCGATCGCCGTGATCTCGGGCGGGCCCCCTCCCCCGCAGACTGCGTCCGGCACGCGAGGGTCACGTCGAGCGCCTGGCGGCGCCGCCGAGTCCGGGCAGCGCCTGGCGTTCTCGGCCGTCGCTGGCGACGTGGAACTCGACCTCGACCGGACGCAGGCGTACCGGTCTCCCGCGGACATTGAGCATCCGCGCCGTCGTGCGGTGATCAGGCTTGCCCCGACCGCAACCGACACCCGTCACACCGGCGTTCCAGCAGGACTTCAGGAGCTGCCGCGAGGAGGTTGCCGGATGCTCACCGAGGGAGACGAGGCCGGTCGCGGTGAGTGCGCCAGGCGGCGAGCACTTCGGCACGGCTGCCAGCCGGATGCCCGGCGTACCAGTCACGCAGAAAGCGGTTGAGCTCGAACTGCGAGCCGATCTCCTGCGGCTGGGCAGCGGCCTGGCGCGTGGCGTGCCAGTGGGCGACGGCATCTGCCAGGGTGCACCCGGCACCGTCGGCCACGAATGCCCGCATGGCGGCGTCGAAGTGGAAGGACCGGCCGATCTCGCGGCGGAAGTACTCACGCAGCACCTGGCTGCACCGCTGGCCCTCGGGAATCACCGTGGATCCGTTCACGGGCGCGGCGAGCTGGCGGCCGGTGCTACGCGTCCGGGGCGGCGCGACCGGCCGGGCGACCCCGTCCAATGCGGCCCGTAGCCGCTCCGTCAGTGCCGCCTTCCCACCGCCCCGCGGCACCCCGAGCTCGCGGGCAAGCCCGGTCAGCTCGGCCAGCGTCCAGTACCAGCGGGACAACTCGTCCCCGCTCAACGCCGCAGTCAGCTCCGGCCGCGCCGCAGCACCCGCATTCGAACTCATGTCCCCATGATAGGACGGCGGCCGCGGCCGGGAACGGGTCGTCGGACGGGCAACTCGGCACACGCCGCACGGAACTCGGGACATGTCTGGTCCGGTTCAGGGCCGTCAGCGGTTGTCCGCACAGTTCCGGCATCGCCGTCATGCACGTACAAGGTGACCAGCACCCACACCCGCACCGCCGGGTCCAACGCGGTGAACGGTCTGCCCTGCTCGTCGGTCCCCGCCAGGCGGCGGTGCATGCGCTCCAGGCGGGCGACCACACGGCGCAGCCCTTCACGGTGGGAGAAGAACAGCCGCTTCGGGAAGCGGCCACGGCGCCGGGTGCACCCGTCCGAGAGCACCCCGGGTCTTTGGAACACCGGCCATCCCATCCCATCCCATCCCATCCCATCCCATCCCATCCCATCCCATCCCATCCCTACACGACACCGGACTGCCGGAGAGGCACCTCAAGGGGCTCCGGGCCGGGTGGCCGGGCCGAGGTAGGCGACCAGCTCCGCCGTGCCGGGCAGTCCCGGCAGGGTGTGGCGCCGCCAGCCGGCGGCGTACCCGGGCGGGGGCGCGGACCCCCGTACGAGCACCGCGACGGGGCGGCTGCGGGCGGCGGCCGTGAGCCCGGCCGGGGTGATACTCGCGTCGTGGCCGCCGGCCTGCCGCGAGGCGCAGCCGGCGCGGAAGGCGATCCGTACGGCCTCCTCACCGGTGAGCAGGCACGGCGGACGGACCCCAAGTCGACCCAGTTCGGCGGCCACCGCGCCGAAGGCCGTCCGGTTCCTGCGGCTGCGCGACGCCGCGCCGTCGAGGATCAGGTACTGCACCCCCAGATGGGCGAGCAACCCCAGGGCGAGGACTCCGGCCGCGAGCGGCCGTGGGCGCGCGGTCCGGGCCAGCCAGGCCAGGCAGACGGCCGCCGGCAGCGAGAGCAGGGCGTAGGCGGGCAGCAGGAAGCGGGGGGCCGCGTATCCGACCAGGAACAGGTACGGCGCCGCCAGGCACAGGCCGGTCAGCGCGGCGAGGACCACGGGCGCGCGGGCGGCAGCGGCCCGGCGGCGCTCCCGCACCGCCGCCATGATTCCGCCGCCGACGAGCAGGGGAAGCAGGAACCACCACAGCGCGGCCAGGGGCCGGCGCAGCGGCACGTCGCAGGGGCGGCACAGGGTCCGCCCGGCCAGCGCCCGCGCGTGGTCGCCGAAGGCCGGGTTCCACCCGAGGTGGCCCTGGATCTCGCTGGCACGTGCGAGCCGGGGGAAGAGCCCGCCGTAGCGTACGTACGCCTCGATGATCCATTCGGCGCTGCCGAGGACCGCTCCCGCGGCGAGCACCAGGAACAGGGCCGGGCGCCGCCACGCGCGGACGGCCGCCGCGGCGAGGGCGAGCGGCAGGACGAGCCAGAAGGCGTCACCGGGCCGCATCAGCGCGACCAGCGCCACTCCCCCACCGAGACCGATCGGCGCCAGCCGGTCGGAGGGGTCACGCGCGGCCCTCAGGAAGCAGCCGACCGAGATCATCGCGCCGTAGGCGACCCAGAGGTTCGGCATGGCCTGCGGGCCGTAGAGCAGGGTGATCCACAGTCCGGCGAACAGCGCGCCGGCCAGGGCGGGGACACCGGCGGGCAGGAGCCGTAGCCACACCCGCATCGACAGGAACAGACCGGCTCCCGACAGCAGGGCGAGCCAGACGCGGAGCGCCTCGACCGATGAGGTCAGGACGGCCACGGGTGCCACCAGGAAGGTGATCCCCCGGGCGCGGGGGGCGCTGAAGAACGCGGCCGGGGCCTGGGGGCTGACCTGGCTTACGTAGACGGTCTCGTCCCAGCCGAGACCCGATCCGGGCACGACGAGGACCAGCTGGAGCACCGTGTACACCGCGGCGACGACGGCCGGCCAGCGCAGTTCCCGGCGGCCCACGGCGTACGGGGAGGGGCGAGGCCGTTCGCCGCGGGGGCCGGGTGCCACGGCGGATGTCTGCGTCATGTGCCGGACCTCGTCGAAGCTCGGGGCAGGGCGGGCGTCCCCGCCCACTGGGCACCACGCTGCCCCGGCGAGGGCGCCCGCGCCATCCGGGCTGCGGCACTCGGACCACGTGCCCGTGCTCACGCGCCGGCGTGCCTGCTGACGCGCTCGACCGGGAGCGTTGGCCGCCTACAGCGGACTGCACTGACCGCGCGGCGGGCCCGGTCCCGGTCCGCGTCGGTACGAGCCGGCTCCCGCCACGAGCACCTCGGCCGACGTGCCGCACCCGGTCGGGCATCCCCGAACCAGGACGCGCAAACGCCTACTCACGCGCCCACGGCCGATGGTGCTGCCCGTCACGGAGCGGCGGGGTCGCCACCCGGGTCGAGGCTCTCGAGGAACCGCCTTTGCCCCTCCAGGAATCCGTCCGCGAAGAGTGAGCGGGGCGCGAAGAGTGCCGTGAGCGTGATCTTGAGCTTCGACTGCTCGATGGACTGCTTGAGCAGTGAATGGGTCGCGTCGGGGTAGTGCTCGACCGTCATCGCGCCGCCTGCGTCCAGCACCCTGCGGTAGACGCGCTCGGTGTCGGCGGTGTCCACGTTCCTGTCGTGGCCGGCGAGGACCAACAGCACCGGTACGCCGCGCAGGGCGCGGAGGTCTTCTGTTGCGTCCGCGGTGTAGTTCTTGGAAATGAAGGCCCACCGGTCGGCGGTCATGCCGTCCGCGTCGCCACCCCTCGCCGTGACGTATTCCTCGAAGGTCGCGCGGCGTTCCAGCAGCCTCCGGGTGGTGTCGCTCCTCGCGATCGCCGCGTCCGTACGGGCATCCGACGCACCGTCGGCGCGCAGCTCGGCGAGGAGGTTGTAGCGGCCCTGCCGGAGCCAGTTGATCGCCGGAGAGACGGCGACGGCGAAGCTGACGGGCGTCTTGGCGGCGATTTTCGGCAGGACCCAGCCGGCCTGGCTGGCACCCCAGAGTCCGATCCGGCCGCCGTCGATGTCCGGGCGGGCGCGCGCCCAGGCGATGGCGGCGGCCGCCTCGTCGGCCCGGTCGTCCATGGACTGGGCGAGCCAGTTCCCGGGGGCGCCCGCCACGCCGGGCTTGTCCCAGGACAAGGAGGCGTAACCGGCCTTGGCGTTCGCCTCCCACAGGGGCTTGTACCCGTCGTCATGGGTGGCGTCGACGGGGCCGTCACCGTGCACGTACACGACCAGGCCGTGGCGGCTGCGGCCGTTCTTGGGCAGGGCCAGTACTCCGTTGAGGGTGTGCCCGCCGTGACGGATCACAACCCGCTGTTCGTCCACGTCGTACGCGTGCTGCCACAGCACCGCACCGGCGAGACCAGCCGCCGCGAGGAGGGCCGTGAGGAGCGACCACACGGTGATGCGGAGGCCGCGTCGGCGGAGGTGGGTCTTCGGATGCATGGATCGGACCGCCTCTGTTGGGATGAGGCGACACAAACTATCATCAGCGGAACGGCCGTCGGAAGAATGATAGATTTAGTGGGAAGGCAGCGAACGAGAGGGCAGGCATGGAACGGGATGGGACGGACCCCGGCACCGGACGGGTGACGCTTCGGCGGGGCCTTCCGGCCGGCGCCGAGCGGCGGGCGGCCGAGCTGTACTGGGAGGCGTTCGGCCGCAAACTCGGCCCCGCGCTGAACCCGCCGGACAAGGCGGTGCCCTTCATCGCCGCCCACCTGAACGCCGATCGCGCGGTGTGCGCCCTCCTCGAAGGGCAGCTCGTCGGCCTCGCCGGCTACCAGCTCGGGGGCCGCGCCCTCACGGGCGGATCGGCGTCCGCGGTGCTCGGGACGTACGGACGCCTGCGTGGGCTCCACCGGCTCCTGCTCCTCGCCCTGTTCGAGCGGCGCCCGGCAGCCGGACAGCTCGTCATGGACGGCATCGCCGTGGACCCGGGCCTCCGCGGCCGCGGGGTCGGCAGCCTGCTCATCGAGGAAGTGGCCGCCGTGGCGGCGGAGCAGCACTGCCGGGAGATCAGGCTGGACGTCATCGACGCCAATCCGCGGGCGAAAGCCCTGTACGAGCGGCGCGGCTTCACGGCCGTGCGGACCGAGCACACGCCCTACCTGCGCGCACTGCTGGGGTTCAGCGCGGTGACCACCATGCGCCGCGCCGTCGGAGCGGCCGGCACTCGAAGCGGTGGCGGAGTGGGGGAACGGTGAGCACCGAGGCGGAGGACCACGTCGAGGTCCCCACGCGCATGCTCGTCCACGCGCTGATCCGCGAGGACGGGAGTGTCAGCGCGGACGAGCTCTACACCGTCGCCACCACGCTGGGGATGAGCGACCAGCAGGTTCGATTGTGCGTCAAACGCCTCGTCGCCGAAGGCCGGTTCACGCACGAGGGCCGTGGCCGCAAGGCGGTACTGCGGGCGACCGAGGACACCACGCGCGCTCTGGCCCCCAACGCGGACTTCCTCCGGCACGCCTTCCGGCAGGACGACGGGCTCGCACCGTGGGACGGTGTCTGGCACCTCGCCGCCTTCGCACTGCCGGAATCGGCGCGCGCCGCGCGGGACGCCCTGCGCGAGACGCTCGTCCACCTCGGCGGCGCCCCACTCCAAGGCGGACTGTACGTCGGCGCCCACGCCTGGGAGCCGTACGTGGAAGAAGCGGCCCAGCGCCTCGGCGCCCACGGCGCACTGACCCTCCTCACCACGACTGACCTGCGCAAGGGCGACGCCCACGAGCCGGCCGAACTCGTCCGCCGCCTCTGGCCCCTCCCCGAGATCGCCGACCGCTACCACCGCCTCGGCCGCATCGCCCAGTCCCGCCTCACCCGGCTCACCGGTCCTGCCGGACTCTCCCCCGCCGCGCTCCTCACCATCGCCGTCGAGTTGGCCGCGGAACTGACCCGCGCCATGGAGCCCGATCCGCTGCTGCCCCCCGAACTCCTGCCCCGACCCTGGCCCGGCACCCAGGCCCGCGAGCTCGTCGCCCGGTGCTGGAAGGTCCTGTACGAACGAGAAGGCGGCGAAGGCCGCCCGGTCCTCTTCCGCCTGTACGCCGACATCACTCGAGAAGCGGCAGATCGGACGACGCGCTGAGGGCGGGGGTTCAGCGCCGTGGGGGCAGACGATGGAGCGTCACCTCGCCCACCGTCCCGGCGTCGACGGTCACTGTCATGAACGTGCAGAAGGGCTGTCGTCGGCGGTCCGTGGGCGAGCCCGGGTTGAGCAGGCGCAGACTCCCGGCGGCGGTGTCCCAGGGGATGTGGCTGTGGCCGAAGACCAACAGGTCCAGGTCGGGGAAGCGTGCGGCGCAGCGCCGCTCTCGTCCCGTGGCCGCTCCCGTCTCGTGCACGACCCCGAGGCGCACTCCCTCCAGCTCGGCGTGGGCGATCTCGGGGAGTCTGCGGCGCAGTCCCGGCCCGTCGTTGTTGCCGTACACGGCGATCAACCGGCGGGACCGGGACTCCAGCAGGTCGAGCGTGGGCTCATCGACCCAGTCCCCCGCGTGGATCACGGCGTCGGCCTCATCGACGGCGGCCAGGAGGGCTTGCGGGAGTGACCTGGCGCGGGTGGGGAGGTGGGTGTCCGAGGTCAAGAGGAGCCGCATGCGTCCCACGGTAGAACGCTGCGGCCGCGAGCGCCCCGATGAGGTACGCGACCAGCGTCCGCAGCAGAACGTTTTTCAGCCAATGGGAGCGGGGGGCGGGGCCTGGGGCGTGGACGTTCCCTGCTCGTTCGCACAGATGGGCGGCACCGCACGGCGCGGAGCGTCGTACGAGGCTTTCGGACGTGTCCGGATTGCGGGTTGTAGCGCCCGAGCGCCGATGTAAGACTTTGCTGAAAGTTTCAGAAAGCTTGCAGTCCGGCATCGAAGGGACGTGGTGAAGGTGAGGCGCGCAACCGGTTGGTACCGGACCGCCGCGGGGTTTCTGCTGCTCATGGGGGTGTTCGCAGCGACTCCTGCCTCGGCTGTGGCAGCGGAGCCGCATCCACGAGTGACAGTCGGCTTCGAAGTGGTGGCCCAGACCGAGTGGGGCGACACCGTCTTCGTGACGGGCAGCGCACCCGAACTCGGCTCCTGGTCGCCGGACGCGGCCGTACCGCTGTCCACCACCTCGTCACCGGTCTGGACGGCTTCCCTGGTCCTCGACGGAGCGGCTTCCCTGTCGTTCAAGTACTTGATCAAGAGGTCGGACGGGAGCGTGGTCTGGGAGCAGGCCAACAACCGTGCGCTGACGACCCCGTCCGACGGCTCCTCATTCACGACGCACGACACGTTCCGCGAGACGGCCGGCACTCCTGCGTCCGGCATCGCACCCGACTGCGCTGTCGCTTACACCTCATGGCGCTACACGGTCGTCGCCAGCCAGTGCGGTGTGCCGCTCCGCCTCCAAGTGGTCCACCAGAGCGGCACGGTCAGCGACTGCCGCTGGGTGGAGGCGGGCTCAACCGCCACCTTCGCCGGCTACGGTCCCGCCCGCGACCACGTGCTGGCCGTGAACCACTGCTGAGACGGCAGGGGCGGGCGGTCTACTCCGGGATGTCGGTATGGAGGCGGACGGTGGTGCCCTGGTCGGGGCTGGAGCGGATCTCGACCAGATCGCAGAGCTGGTGGGCGAGCCACAGGCCGCGGCCACCGATCTGCTCCGCGGTGGGGCGGATGCGGCCCACCATCACGTCCGGGATGTAGCCGCTGTCCCGGAATTCACAGATGAACACCGCCTCCTGTGCCCAGGTGCGCAGGGTGCCACTGCCCCCTCCATGGCGAATGCTGTTGGTGGCGATCTCGGTGACGGCGACGGCGAGCTTCGACAACCGTTCCTGCGGGATGCCGGCATCGGTGGCGCACTGGGCGACCTTGGACCGGACCGCGGCCAGGTCACCGTGGGTGTAGCCGACCTCTTGGTAGGGGTCGCAGGGGCCGGACAGGGCCTGGAAGGGGTACACGTCGCCGCGCAGATAGCCGTCGTTGTGCGAGGCGTGGTGCCCCTCCTGGCGGATCAGGGGGTGGCAGCGAGACAGCGACTGCAGGGCGTCCTGGTCCTCGTCGGTGGCGTCGTAGGGGCAGAGCATCGACCAGGCCGGGCTGTGTGCGAAGGCCCGGTTCAGCAGCCATTCGTGATGCTGCAGCTCCGAGAGGTGCGCGGCGCTGCGCACGGTGCGCCAAGCCGTTTCACCGATGCCTCGGACGGGCCGGCCCCCCTCACCGCGCTCCGCCATCCAGCTCGCCCAGGCGGCGATGTGACGTCCTGGGTTGGGACCGACGGTCGAGGTGTCCACGAAGGCGACGGCGCCCTCAGCGCCCAGCTCCTGCCGCAAGAGCGAAGTCTTCTCCGCGGGAACGGCGACCACCACCGCTTCGTCGGCTTCCAGCGCTTCGTGGATGTAGCCCAGTGCCCCGCTGAGGAACTGCTCCTCGCCGCGATAGGGAAACAACTCGTGCCGGAACTCCGCACTCGGGCGATCGGGCGATGTCGAGGCGGCGGACGGGTTCGAGAGCGGGTTCGTGCTCATGCGGCCATCACCACGGGCAGGTCGGCACCGGCAAAACCGGCCAGTTGCCAGCACAGGCGCACGGTGTCGTTGGCGCCTTCTACGATGATACGGCGATCGGGCAGGTGGCGGGCCGCATCGAGCAGGGCTTGCATGCCCGCGGCGTCGATCATCTCGAGCCGGTCGAACCGCAGCGTCACCGTCGGCGTGGTGCGTACCGCCGCCCGGGCGGCCGCATTGAACGCGAGGGCGCACTGAGAGTCGATCACACCGTCCACACTCCACATGTCAGTACCCGCGCAGTACATCCGGAAGGACGGACGCGCTGCACGTGTGCCCATCCCATGCGGATGCACACTCTCCACGTTCTCCAGCGCGGACGGGTCCCACTGGAGCGGCCTGAACGCGCACACCACCATGGCGCCGCTCTCCGCCGCGAACTCGTCCAGTCCGAGCTCCTGGGCGAGGAGCTCCTCGGCCGCCGCGAGTGAGGTGCGGGGCAGCCGCTCGGTAAGGACGCGGACGGCCCGGAAACCCTCGCGTTCTGCCGTACGCGCCTCGCGGCGCACGGCGGCCAGGACTCTGTCCGTGTCCGCCGGCCGGGAGCAATCGAGGACCACGGCGGCCGAGGGCAGCAGCCCGTCGCTGAAGGGGGAGGCACCGGACGTGGAGCCGATGGTGTCCACCACCACGAGCTTGTCCCCGTACAGCGCGCCATCGGCGAGGTAGGCCCGCGCTCCGTCGGGCAGGGCTGTGGCGGCGGAGCCCATGTGCCAGCAGATGTGATCGCCGAGCTCGACCTCGTCGAACGTCGCCAATTCCCGCGCCGCTCTCACTCCGCCCCCTTCCCACACCATTGCGGACACACAAGGTTACCGAGCCCGTCCGACAGTCACCGACCCGGCTCCACCCCGGCAGCGGCAACCGATCCACTCCACCCCCTGCCCCCGGCGGAGTGCACCAACCTGCCGGCCGACCGCCGGGAGGGGTGGTGTGAGTGATCGCCGACCGGTCGGCACGCACCGCATCGCAGGCTGCGAGGCCCGAGCTGATCTCTGGCCCGCGGTGGTCAGAGATCAGGCGGCGAACGGGTTGGCGTGGCCGGGCAGCTGCTGCCCCGGGCGGAGGAACCGCTGGTCGCCCCGTTCGTCGCGCACCGCGAGGAAGCCTGCGTCCGTCAGGCGCTGCGCGATCTTCTTGCGGCGGTACGCGCCCACGGTGAACGCCACGGTGACGAGCAGCGCGACCGCCCCGCCGGAAGCGACCGCCTCGACCGGCGACCTGTCGATCAGCATGAGGAGGGCCAGGGCCCCGCAGGCGAGATAACTCTTCACCTTCTGGCTCCGGTCAGCGATGTACAGGGCCATGACGTCGAAGGTGATGAGGTCCTTCAGCACGGCCACGGCAGCGACCGCTTCGGGGAGCGGTTTCAGCGAGCCCTGCTCCAGGCCCGGCACTGTCCCGCCGTTGCCCGCCCGTGGATGGGCGGTGATGGTGGCCGCCTCGCGGACCCGCGCTTCGGACTGCGGGTCCCGGTGCATCCGGACCTGGACGAGCGAGTTCTTGAACCCGGTCCTGTAGGCCGTGCCGTACGTGTAACCGTACTGCTCCGCCACGTGCGCCAGGGCGGCCGCCTTGGCAGTGGAGCCCTGGGGGGCGATCTCGACGGTGTCCTGCTGGCGGGCGATCTGCTGGAGCATCCCCGCTATGTGACGTTCTACGGACATCCTGTTTCCCCGCCCTCCGGGACCCTGCGCCCGGGCCCGACCGGCGCACAGCCTAGGGGGTGCGCCGGCCGTCGGAACACGCGAGGTCGCCCGGCGACGCCGCGGTCGCCCGGTGAAGGCCGCGGCGATGGGCCGCACCGGACGCTGTTCGAATCACGGGGCCTGACCGGCAGCATCTCGCGGGCCGTATGCCGTGTCCCCGGCCGGGGAGCGGGCGTTGCACAGGGCACGGTTCTGGAGCTGGGCGCGGGTGCACCTGCGTCTGGGGACAGGGTGCCGTTCTTCCCCTGTGCGGAACCCGAACCCGCACCGCTTGTTCAAAGAGATACGTCTATGTCCACCATGAAGAAGAGCTTCGCCATCGCCGCGACCGCGGCCACCGTTGTCATGGGCGGCGCCGGCATGGCTGCCGCCGACGCCGGCGCTCACGGCGCGGCGATCGGTTCGCCCGGCGTCCTGTCGGGCAACCTGGTCCAGGTCCCCGTCCACATTCCCGTCAACGTGTGCGGCAACAGCGTCAACGTCATCGGCCTGCTGAACCCGGCCTTCGGCAACATCTGCGTCAACGACTGACGCTCCGGGCCCCGCCGAGTAAGCGCCGGCGGCCTTGACTGTCCTCGACGCGTGAGCGCGGCGGCCGGACTCCTCCCCGGCCGTCCCGCTCACCACTGCGCCCGTCCCCGGGGGACCCGGGGGCGGGCGTCCTCATTCGTGGGTTCGCTCCCAACGGGAGCTGTAGTGCGGGAGCATGGAACATGCACCCGGACCCTGAGCCGAGAGCCGGCCCGATCGCTCTGATCACCGAATCCGACCACCACTGCGTCGTCGTGCTGCACGGTGACGTCGACGAGCCGGAGCACATGGAGCTCGTGGCGCTGGCCCTGGGCTCGGGTGAGCGAAGCGGCAAGCAGATCGTCGTCGACCTGTCGCGAGTCGGGTACACGCGCATCGACCTGCTCTACGAACTCCTCAAACCCGGACACCCGGAAGGGCAGTGGCCGTGGCTGTGCGGCCCCTTCAACCCACACCTCCGGCGCCTCCTGGAGGTCACCGGGACCGCCGGCATCTTCCGGATCTTTCCCACACTGGGCGACTGCACGAACGCCACTTGACCGTATCTCGTTCGTTCCGGCAGCCGTCCGGCGAACTGTCACGGCACGCCCGGACAGCAGAACGGCCCCGCCCTCAGAAGAGGGGGAGCCGTTTCAGCCTGCCGTGGGTCGCGTGGTTCAGGCGTGGCGGTGGTGTCGCTTGTTGCCCGTGACCAGTCGGTAGACGGCGAGGAGGATGACCGAGCCGATGATCGCGGCGATCCAGGTGGAGAGGTCGAAGAAGCCGTCGATGGAGTCGACGCCGAAGATGACCTTGCCGAGCCAGCCGCCGAGCAGACCGCCCGCGACGCCGATCAGCATGGTGATGATGATGCCGCCCGGGTCCTTGCCCGGCATGAGTGCCTTGGCGATGAGGCCCGCGAGCAGCCCTATGAGAATCCAAGCGATGATGCCCATGATGCGTCTCCTACCTCGATGTATAAAGTTGGTGTCAACGATCGTCTTCACCGTGGCGGGGATTCCAAACGTGCCGGTCTCCTGAAGTTCACGATGAGAGGCGCCGCCGCTGCGCGCAGTCCCTGCCGGGCCTCGGTCTCAAGCCCGAGGCGGTCGTCTGAGCAGGACGCTTCACGTCCGCCGGGCTGTGCCTCCTGCTGGGAACCCTGATCCTGGACTGCCGTCGCATGACCTGGCACGCAGTTTGCCGGCTGCTGCCGCCGGTTCCTGCTCCGTCGGGAAGCCACTCGCCTCGGAACGGCCCCTCGGTTGATCAGGGGCCCGATGTGATGAGATTTCACCGGTGTCGCCCCGGCCCGCTCCGTCGTCCTCGGCCGCCGAGGCATGCTGTGTGATCAGCTTGTGTCCGCCGGCCCCGTACCGGAGGCCGGTGGACCGGGAGTCCTCGGTGACAGGTGATGGTGATGGCGCCCACCCGCGCGACTGCTCAGATGCTCGTCAACCTGCTTGCCGCCAGTCACGTGGCGACATTGGAGTCGCTGCCAGCTCTGCTGCGCGAGTACACGCCGCAGGCCGGTCTGGAGCACGTGCACATCTACTTGTCCGATCTCCGCGAGGAGACGCTGCGCGAGATGACCGGCGAGGGACTCGACGCCGCCGAGGCGGGAGAGCAGCTGCACATCGAGAGCACGGTGGCGGGGCGTGTCTTCCAGAGCCTGCAGATCCTGCCCGGAGGAGGGGAGAACGGCAGGCGGTACTGGATTCCGCTCCTGGACGGCACCGAGCGCCTCGGCGTCCTGTCCGTCGGCCTGCGGACAGAGCCGGACGACGAGACCCGCACCGCGATGACCGCTCTGGCGTCTCTGGTCGGCTTGCTGATGGTCTCCAAGCGCGCCCACAGCGACTCCTACGCGCGCCTGACCCGTTCACAGCCCATGTCCGTCTCCGCCGAGATGCAGTGGACCCTCATGCCCCCGCGCACGTTCGCCGGGCCCCGGGTGACCGTCGCCGCCGCGATGGAGCCCGCCTACTCCACTGCGGGCGACGCCTTCGACTACGCACTGGCCGAGGACACGGTTCATCTCGCGGTCTTCGACGCGATGGGCCATGACACCGCGGCCGGCCTGACCGCCAACCTCGCGATGGCCACCTGCCGAAACCAGCGCCGTCAGGGCGCCGGTCTCGAGCAGGCCCGCGACGCCATCGAATCCATGCTGCTCGAACAATTCACCCGCGACCGCTATGCGACGGCGATCCTGGCCGACCTCGACCTTGGGAGCGGCCTCCTGTCCTGGATCAACTGCGGCCACCCGCCGCCCATCCTCATCAGGGCCGGCCGTTGGATCACCGCCCTGGAACGCCGCCCGACCCACCCCCTGGGGACGGATCTGGGCCTGCCCGTCGAGATCCACCGCGAGCAGCTCGAACCCGGCGACCGGATCATCTGCTACACCGACGGCATCATCGAAGCCCGCGACCGCTCGGGGCGGGAATTCGGCCTCGACCGGTTCGTTCAGTTCATCATCCGGCACCAGGCCGACGGCTTCCCCGTCCCCGAAACCCTGCGTCGGCTGGTCCACGCCGTCCTGGACCACCACGACGGACGGCTCGGCGACGACGCCACCGTGCTGCTCTGCGAATGGCACGGCCACCACCTGCCGCCCCTGGCCGAGGCCCTCGGCCCGCTGGCCCGCACGTGATCCGGTCGCAGAGGAACCGGAGCTCCTCAGCGCCACCGGACTGCCGGCTGGGGACCGGCCCCTGCGGGCGTCGGCCCGGGGTTCGCCAAGTCCGGTGAAGACGCCCGCTGTTCGTCCCTCTCGTCGTAGCGTTGCGTGGGAAGGGCGGGCGTCGAAGGGCGGGGACACGGTGACGGGTACGAGCGGGGAGGGTCGGCGACCGTACGCTCCGAGCCGGGAGGAGGTGCTGGCGGCCGTGGGCTGCCTGGAGCGGCCTTCGCCTCCGGAAGCGATCGCCGCGGCCGTCGACGCGATACGGCGTACGGAGGACGGGGCCGGCGACGATGCGGACCGGGCGCCCTGCGCCTCGGTGGAGGCGGTGCTCGCGCTGCTGCACGAACTGGAGCAGAACGTGCTGGTCAAGGCGTACGTCGCCGCATTCTGGGCGGCTCTCGGAGTGCGTGCGCAGGAGTCCGCAGATCAGGGCAGATTGTGGTGGCCGGTGGACAAGTGGCGAAGGGCCGCCCTGGCCACGGGGCGGCGGGACCTTCGGAACTGGAGGGACAAAGAGGCCCAGCGGGAGGAGGACCGCGCTCGTCGGGAGAACTCGCTGCGCAGCAACCTGGAGGCGGTGGTGGAAGCGAACCGCAGAATCGAACAAGCATGGAACCGCAACCCCGGCCCGGGGGCGAACTGACCCGCCGCACGCGCGCGGCCCCGCCCGCGCCCTTCGGCGGCCCGGTACCGCCCCCGGATGGGCGTTCGGTTAGGGTACCCTTTCCTTGCCGTGGGTCGGACCGGTGCCGCCGGGCGGAACCCGTAAGGCGGACAGCCGTAGGACCGGACAGGCCAGAGGACGGGGCGCACATGGACGACGGAGGCCGGGCTGGTGCGCCGTCGTGCGCCCGCAGGGATGGGACGCCGAGGGGAGTGACCGGCGCCGGGGCTCGCGGTGCGGAGCTCGGGGCGAGGCGTCGTGGATAGGATCGCGCTCACGGCCGGAGCCCTGTACGTCATCGTGCTGCTCCGCGCCGGGGGGACTTTCGCCGTCGGGTGGCTCGCCGGCGCCGGCGCCCGGCGCAGCAGGTTCGCCGAGCGGATCTCCTCGGCGAAGTTCCGGCGGGCCGAGCTGGCGATCCAGCGGTGGGGTGCGCCGGTGGTGGCCGTCTCCTTCCTGACCGTCGGTTTCCAGACGGCCGCCAACTTCCTCGCGGGCAGCATGCGCATGCCGTTGCCGCGCTACCTCCCCGCCCTGCTCGTGGGCGGCGCCGCCTGGGCGCTGATCTACGCGACTGCGGGGCTCGGCGTGCTCGAAGTGCTGGCAAGGCTCTTCGCGGAGCGGACGGCCCTCGGGGTGTCCGCCGTGGCCGTCCTCCTGCTCGCGGTGGGCGGGGTGGTGGTGTACCGGCGAAGGAGGGCGGCGCTTTCCTCCGGCGACACCGTGGCCGAGAAGTCCTGACCCCGAGCCCGGGCCCGAGCCGGTGCCGCAGTAGGCGAGCCGGGCGCGCGGCCCCAGTCCTCCCGTCGGAGCAGCGCGCCGAGAGCCCCCTCGGCCGCGATCGGCGGACCCGGTCACGCCTGCCGGCCTGAGCCGCCCGGGCCGGAGTTCGTTGCGGTGGACGGCGACCGTGTTGTCCTCGGCGCTGACGATGACCGCCAGTCCCGCACCCTTGCCGCCCACGGACCGGGGCCCGCGAAGGAGCCGCCTCGACTGTTCCGTGACGTCGACGACCCGCCGCCGAACGACCGCTGAGGCGATGTCGCGCGGGACACCGGGTGCTCCGCACGCGGGCCGTGCGACTTCGTCGTCACCCGCGGACGGAGCGCACGGAAACCAGCCGCGTCACACGCCTATCGCGCAGGCGTCGATCACTGCTACAAGTATGACGCTTCAACAACTCCTGATCCCCACAACACTTCAGGGAGTTCTTTGTCATGCGCATGCTAAGACGGGGCCTGCCCGTCCTGCTGACCCTCGCGGCCGCGAGCATCGGTCTGGCCCAGCCCGCGTCCGCCGCCGCGGCGGCCGGGGAGCGGTACGTCGCTCTCGGCGACTCCTACTCCTCCGGCGTGGGGGCGGGCAGCTACCTGTCCGACAGCGGCAGCTGTCAGCGCAGCAGCAAGGCGTACCCGTCCCTGTGGGCGGCGGCCAACGCCCCGGCGTCGTTCTCCTTCACCGCCTGTTCCGGCGCGACGACCAGTACGGTCAAGAGCGGCCAGCTGACGCCCCTCAACAGCACCACCACCCTGGTCAGCGTCACCGCCGGCGGCAACGACGTCGGGTTCGCGAACGTCATGCAGACCTGTGTCCTGCAGAGCGAGGCGACCTGCGTCAGCGCCGTCAACAACGCCATCACCCAGGTGAACAGCACCCTGCCGGGAAGCCTTTCGTCCCTCTACGGCGCCATCCGCACCAAGGCCCCGCAGGCTCGTGTCGTCGTGCTCGGCTATCCGCGCTTCTACCAGTTGAACGGCAGTTGCATCGCCGGGCTGAGCGAAACCGAGCGGGCGGCGATCAACCGGGGCAGCGACGCCCTCAACGGCATGCTCGCCAAGCAGGCCGCCAACGCGGGGTTCGCCTACTCCAGCGTCGTGGACGAGTTCACCGGCCACGAGATCTGCTCGAGCGCCGCCTGGCTCCACAGCGTCTCCGTGCCGGTCTCCAACAGCTACCACCCCACGGCCACGGGCCACTCCGGGGGCTACCTGCCCGCCTTCCGCTCCGCCGTGTGATCTTCACCCCGGCCACGCCCGGGGCCTTCCGCGCTCGGGAGTCGACGCGGGTAGACCCCGCCGTCGACGGCCGACCTCCCACACCCATCCGCCCCCATCCGCACCAGGAGAGAAGCACATGAAGCCTCCGCAGTCGCTCCTCCGCCCCCAGGCCGGCGCCACGACCGCCGGCCGCCCCCGAGGAAACGCCCTCCGCGTGGTGGTCACCGCGCTCGCACTCGTCCTCGGCGCGCTCTTCGCCCCGGGCGTGGGCGTCGTCGGCGGCGCGACCGACGCCCACGCGGCCACCAAGATCAGCCACGCCACCGCGACCTCGATGTTCCGCAGCTCCGGGATCACCTGGTCCTCCTCCGGCGGGTGCTCCGACCGCAACAACCCGACCTGTACGTCCTTCGAGCAGCTCAACCTCGCCTCCGCGAAGGGCGCCCAGACCCTCAAGAGCGCCAGCGGCTGCGCCCTGAACATCACCGGTGGCACCGAGACCGGCCACGCCGGCGGCACGTACTCGCACTGGAACGGCTACAAGCTCGACTTCAGCAAGTACACGTGCGTCGGGAACTACATCAAGAACACGTTCACCTACATCGGGGTGCGCGGTGACGGCGCCCCTCAGTGGAAGTCCGGCGCCGGCAACATCTACGCGGATGAGGGCAACCACTGGGACGTGACGTTCTACAACTGCGGCGGCTGCTGAGCCGGAACCCGCTAGCTGGCACGTGACGGTCTGCCGGTCTGCCCGGACCTCCGGTCCGGGCAGACCGTACGACGGCCGCTCCGCGTGCTCGGCCGGGCACCCTACTCGGCGCTGTGGACCCGAACCCCGCCGACGTACGTCTCCACGGTGCGGACCGCGTGCAGGTCGGTGGGGGCGACGGCGAAGGGGTCTCGATCCAGGACCGCGAGGTCGGCGAGCCGGCCGACGGCTATCACTCCGGCCTGGTCCTGGTGGTTCACCCAGGCCGAGCCCGCCGTGTAGGCGGCGAGGGCATCGGTGAGGGCGAGCCGCTGCTCGGGCAGGAACGGGGGGCGCAGGTCCGGCTCCCCGAGTTCCTCGGCCCACACCTGCCGGTTGACGGCGACATGGATGCCGTGCCAGGGGTCCGGACTCGAGACGAACCAGTCGCTGCCCGCCGCGAGCACCGCACCGGCCGCGTGCAGGGCGCCGAACGGGTACTGGCGCCGGCCCCGTTCCTCGCCGAGGAAGGGCAACGTCAGCTCGTCCATGGCGGGTTCGTGCGCCGCCCACAGCGGCTGCATGTTGGCGGCGGCGCGCAGCGTGCGGAATCGCGGGATGTCGTCGGGGTGGACCACCTGGAGGTGGGCGAGGTGGTGGCGCAGGCCGGTGTGGCCGTGCACGGCCACGGCGGCCTCGAGCGAGTTGAGCGCCTCGCGGACCGCTCGGTCGCCGAGCGCGTGGAAGTGGATCTGGAAGCCGTGCCCGTCGAGGGCGATCACGGCGTCGCGGAGCAAGGCGGGATCGACCATGGAGATCCCGGCGTTGTCGCCCGGGCAGCCGCAGCAGTCCAGGTAGGGCTCCAGCATGGCGGCGGAGAAGTTCTCCACCACCCCGTCCTGCATGATCTTGACGGTGCCGGCGGTGAAGCGTCGGCCCTGAGCGGCCTTCTCACGGCGGGCGAGGAGCGAGTCGAGCTGGCCGAGGTCCTGGTCCCGTTCCCACCAGAGCGCTCCGCGTACGCGCGCGGTCAGCGACCCGTCGGCGTCGCAGGCGAGGTACGTGTCGAGCGGATCGGGGAAGCCCGCGTACGCGCCGACGAGCGCGTCCTGCCAGCCGGTGATCCCGAGCGAGTGCAGCAGCTCCTGGGCGGCCAGGAGCCCGGCGCGGGCCTCTGCCGCCGAGGGCACGGGCGCGAGCGTCCCGACCAGCGACATGGCGCCTTCGTGCAGGACGCCGGTGGGCTCGCCCGCGGCGTCGCGTTCGATGCGGCCGTCCGCGGGGTCGGGTGTGTGCCGGTCGAGTCCGGCCAGGGCGAGGGCGCGTGAGTTGACCCACGCGGAGTGTCCGTCGCGGACCGGGAAGTAGGCGGGCCGGTCGGGGAGGATGTCGTCGAGCTGGTCGCGGTGCGGCAGCCCGCCGGGGAACGCGTCGAAGGACCAGCCGCTGCCCTGGATCCAGGCGGCCTCCGGATGCGCGGCGGCGTGCGCGGTGATCGTGTCGCGGTACTCACGGGCGGTACGGCCCCCGCTCAGGTCGCAGCCGAGCATGCCGATTCCGGCGATCACCGGATGCACGTGCGCGTCGGTGAAGCCGGGTTGCACGAACCGGTCGCCGAGATCGGTCACTTCGGTACGCGGACCGATGTGCTCGCGGATCTCCCGGTCCGTGCCGAGGGCGGTGATCCGATCGCCCGTGACGGCCATCGCCGAGATCCGGTGGCGTACCGGGGAGGCGGTCCAGATGGTGCCGTTGAGGAGGACGAGGTCTGCGTGGCGCATGTGCGGGCTCCGGTGGGTGACGACGAGTGGGTGGCGAGCGGGTGACGGGTGGGTGAGGTACGGGTGGCGGTGCCGGGTGGGGCGGGCGCAAGCGCGGTCCCGCCCCTCCCGGAGCGTGTGGTCAGCCCCCGGCGGGGGCCGGTGCGGGCGCCGGTCCGGGCGCGGGCGCGAGCGGAGCGGGTGGCTGCGTGAAGTAGGCGGCCCTGCGCCGGTAGCGGGTCCACAGGGCTGCGGGGACGCCGAGGCAGATGACGGTCACGGGCAGTACGGTGAGGAAGCGCCCGTTCTCCGCATCGAAGGCCAAGTGGTCGACGGATGTCCACTGTTGGTGGGCGACCAGGCCGCCGAGCAGCAGCAGGGTGATGCCGCCGAGCAGCGGCAGCAGGCCCACGACGAGCATGTCGCGGACGCGGCCGCGCAGTTCGTGCCGGAAGGTGACGACGCAGGCGATGCCGCCGACCCCATACATGATCGAGACCAGGATGCCGACGGAGTTCACGACGGCGACCACCACTTCGGACAGCGAGCCGACCGCGAGCCCCGCGAGCGATACACCGATGGCGAGGGCCGCGATCCGCACGGTGGAGGTGACGGGCGTGCCCCAGGCGGGATGCAGCCGGGTCCAGCTCGTGCCGAGGACACCGTCGCGGCCCATGGCGAGCGTGAGCCTGGCCCCGGCGATGACGCTCGACTGCATGCAGGCAACGGTGGCGAAGAGCATCGCGGCGAGGGCGGCGGCCGCGCCGGTGGTGCCGTAGAAGGTGCGGGCCAGCTCGGTGACACCGGAGAGCGGGTCGGCGAGCTGCTCGGGCTTCAGGGCGTGCAGGAAACCGGTGGCCGAGAAGAGGAAGAATCCGACGGTGACCAGGATGGCGATGATTCCGGCACGGCCCGGTGAGCGGACCGAGGCCGACTCCTCGACCACCGAGAAGGCACTCTCCCAGCCCCAGAACATGTACGCCGCCATCACGGTCGCGCCGAGCAGGCTGAGGGTGTCGGGGAAGGCGAACGGCGAGAACCAGGAGGCGGAGACGGGGGCCGCGTCGCCCCGGGCGAAGGCGGTGATCACGAGGGTGGTGACCACGACCGCGGAGACGCCGAGCAGCAGGCTCTGCACGGCGGTGGCGCCCTTCACCCCGCGCAGCGCGCTCAGCACGATCAGGACGCTCCACGCCAGGCCGGTGGCGGTGACCGCGAGGGGGTTGTCCGGGGAGACGGCCCTGACGCCGGCCTCGGCGAGCAGCCCGAGGGTGAACTGACCGGTGAGCTGGCCCGCGTAGGACAGGAACAGGATGTTGGTGGCGACCGACGTCCATCCGATGAGGTAACCGGTCCACGGACCGAGTGCCCGCCGCACCCAGACGTACGCCGTGCCGCAGTTGGGGTCGCGGGCGGCGAGCCGGGCGTATCCCCCGGACACGGCCAGGATCGGCAGGGCGGCGAGCAGGAAGGCGGCGGGCATCGCCGTGCCGGCGAGCGCGGCGAGGAAGGCGAGGCCGATGCCGACGCTCACCGTGGGGCTGATGTTGGCCAGCGCGATGACCACGCCGTGCCGGGTGCTGAGGGTCTTGCGGAACGTGGCGGCGGGCGCCTCACCGGTAGCGGGTCTTCCCTGGTCCATGAGCAGCACTCCTCGGTTCTGGGTGCCCCGCAGACAACCGCTCGCCGCACTATTTTGTCAACGGTGTGGGAAAAAGATTTCCTCCCGGGCGGCGGGGCTTGCGGAAGCACTCCCCCGCCTGGTCTGATCACCCCATGGCAGTACGAGGAAGGGGCCGTCCCCCCAAGGTCGAGCTGGACCTGCGGATCATCGTGGACGCCGCGCTCGCGCTGACCGACGACGACGGCGCGGCAGGGCTCAGTGTGCGGCGGCTCGCCGCCAGGCTGGGCGTCGACCCGTCCGCCCTGTACCGCCACGTCAAGGACAAGGACGAGCTCCACCTCGCCCTGGCCGACCGCCTCTTCGAGGAGACCCTCGCAGGGTTCGAACCGGCGCCGGACTGGCGCGACACGCTGCGCGACCTCGCGCTGCGCACACGGGAGACCGCCCTGCGCCATCCCGGCGCGGCGGTCCTGGCCACCTACCGCACCACCCGGCGCCCTGCCGAGATGCGGATCGTCGAACACATCCTGGCCGCCTTCGGCCGAGCCGGATGCTCCCCGGCCCTGGCCGCCGTCCTGCACCGGGTCTACGGGGACTTCGCCCTGGCCTGGGCGGGGATGGACGCGGCATTCGAGACCCTGGACGGAGCCGCCCGGACGGGCGACGAACTGGCCTGGACCCGCGAGTACCCGGCGGCCGACCCCGCCGTCTTCCCGGCCATCGCCCGCAGTGTGGCCCACATGTCCCGGCTGGACGGGACGACGGTGTTCCTGGCCGCCCTGGAGACCTTGCTGGACGGGCTCGCCGTGCGCATCGCGGCGGAGTCCGCGGGCGGGCGCCCCGCCTGATCCGGCGAACGGCCGGTACGGCGGCCGGCGTTGCGCGGCCGCGCTGATCACCCGTCGCCGAGGAAGCACCTGTCGGATCGTCCGCCAGGGGGATCCGGGTGTCAGCGTCGCAGTGCCGTACAGAGCGTGAGTCCGTGGTGGTGGCGCAGCCGGTACAGCTCCCAACAGGACAAGGCCGTCACCGTGACGGGGCGCCGAGGATGAACACCGTCCGGATGCCCGCCGGGGCTCGGCCGTAGGTGCCGGTGATCACGTCCAGGAGCGCCATCTCCCACACCAGGACGCCGGCGAGGATCGGCGCCAGGACCTCGTGGATGTCAGCCGTGCGGAAGACGTGCACCAGCGACAGGCCGATGCCGTAGAGGGCGAACGCGATCGACCACAGGCACATCACGACGATGACGGTCTTCCCGGGTAGTCCCACGACGTCCCGCAGTCCCGCCGTCTCCGGGGCCATGGTGAGGGCGCCCGTACTCTTGGACACCATCATGGCCACTACCGAGCCGAGCGGGCGCACGGCCCGGCGCAGGTACACCCGACGCAGCCCGTTCCGCGCGGCCGCCACGAAGGCGCCGACCACCACGGGGAAGGTACGGAGGAGGACCAGGACGGTGGACCGGCCGGCGTTGTAGGTGACCATCAGGCCCACCCCTGTCCCGGTGGGGGGACGGGCGGAGGGTAGGGGTGTCCCGGTGGGGGGTCGCGCCCGCCGCGGCACCGTACCCGCCGCTCATACGCCGCACCCCCGATGTCCTGCCCCGTCCAGTCCAGGCATTCTCTGAGTGCGACGCCGCCGGCATGCCTGGTCGGGCCACGTCGTACCGTCATGCCGCCCGGGCCCGTCGTCATCGTCTCGTCTGGCTGGCGCCACTTGGACGGCACTCCGTGCAGGAGTTCGGTCCTGGGAACCGCGGGTAGCGGGGGCTGGCCCTACTCCCGATCGGCCGGACAGCCGGATGGCCCGGTGGGTCCCGTGTCGGCGACGGTGGGGCGGTACCCGGCAAGTCGCCTACAGAGAAGGCAAGATCGTGCGCATTGTCACGGCCACCGCCGTCGCCCTGGCCCTCGTCGGCGCAGCCGCGCCGGCCGCCACCGCCCACCAGCCGGCCACCGACGGAATCTGGCGCACCGACGGCTACGGCACCGTGCTGTCCATCCGGAACGGAACCCTTCAGGAGTTTCAGACCACCGCCGTCAGCTGCATCGCGGGCGACACCGCGCAACGGACCGGCCCCGGCGCCTACACCACGCCTGGACGCACCGTCCTCACCGTGCGCACCCGCGGGGACCACGACCGCGCTTCCGTACGGCTGGACGGCGACGTCGGCGAACGGAACCTGCGCCGGATGACGGAACTGCCCGACGCCTGCACGCCTTCCGCCCCCGCGGGCCCGCTCGCCTCCTTCGACGTCTTCTGGCAGTCCTTCGAGGAGAACTACCCCTTCTTCGCCGCCAAGGGCATCGACTGGCACGCCGTACGCGACCAGTACCGGCCCACGGTCCACGAAGGGACGACCCCGGACGAACTCTTCGCCGTCTTCGGCAAGATGGTCGAGCCGCTCCACGACGCCCACGTCGCCGTCTTTGACGTCGACGGCGACGGCGACGGTGACCCCGACCGGGCCGTCGCCCAGGTCCGCCCGGGCACCGTCCGGCCCGACAGGAACCTCGACGCCAAGGCCAAGAGTTTCATCGTCGAGCGCGACCTCAGGGACGCCCGGAACCTCCAGGACTTCGCCGCCGGGCGGATCACCTACGCCGACCTCCCTGGTGGGCAGGGCTACCTGCGGATCTCCGGCTTCGGCGGCTACGCCGGCAGCGGGGCCTCCTACGCCGCCGAGCTGGCCGAGCTCGACAAGGCGCTGGACACGGTCCTCAGCCAAAAGCGCACCCGCTACCTGAAGGGCCTGGTCATCGACCTGCGGATCAACGGCGGCGGCTCCGACGCCATGGGGCTCCACATCGCCGGACGGCTGACCGACACCCCCTACCTCGCCTACTCCAAGCGGGCCCGCAACGATCCCGCGGACCCCACCCGGCACACGCGCCCCCAGCCCCTCTACGTCACGCCGGCCCAGGGCCCGCGCTACACCGGGCCGGTCGCCGTGCTGACCGGCGGCTCGACCGTCAGCGCGGGAGAGACCTTCACCCAGGCCCTCATGGACCGGCCCGGCCGGACCGTGCGGATCGGGCAGCCCACGCAGGGCGTCTTCTCGGACGTCATGGTGCGCAAGCTCCCCAACGGCATGTCGTTCTGGTTGCCGAACGAGGAGCTGCTGACCCGGTCGGGCAGGACCTTCGACGGCGCGGGCATCCCGCCGCACCTCACCGAGCCGGTCTTCACCCCGGAGGAGTTCGACCAGAACAAGGACTCGGCCTTCGACCGGGCCGTGAGCGTCCTGCGGGACTAGGACGGCTCCTCCGCGGGCGGCCCGAGCCGTCGCACGCCAGGTGGCTCCTGGTCAGCCCACCTCGGAACCGACCGGGAGCCGGGATCCGGGAGCCCCCTTGGACGCACGTACCCGGGCGCCTGTTCCGCGGGAACGTGCCGTTCAGACGTGGGCGGGGCCTGGCCCCCGCGTGGTGCGTGAGCCAGGCCCCGTCCGGAGATGGGGGTCAGCGCTCGGGCGTATCGGTGCTGCCGTACGAGCGACGGGCCGCGTCCGCGGCCTTGTCGGTCTGCGCGTCGTACTTGTCACCCGTACGCTCATCGATCAGCCGCTCGGCGCGCGAAACACCCTTGTCGGCCTGGTCCGGGTGGCCCTTGGCCATCTCCTTGGCCTTGTTCGCCATGTCTCCGAGCTTGCCCATGAGTACCTCCCACGAATAGCGCGTGCGTCGTACGCTGGCGCCCCTACCCACTGGACTCCCGGCTACCCCCCTCACTGGAGGACTCGCAAGTGAGCGGACGCCTCCCCGGGTCCGCTGTGCGGAACGAAGCGGGCTGATCAGGCGGGGTTTCGCCGGCATCACGGCGGAAACCGGATGGTGCGCGGATCGTGGCGAGGCCGGCCCCGTACGGGCGAAGCAATCGCCGTTTTCGAGACAACCGCGCGGGCTGTCTGGGATCATCACACTTCTCCGAAGCCTGCAGGGCACCCCGATGACGGGCGCCCGGCCCCCGGCCCGGTGTCGGCCATGACCGACACCGGCGCCAGCCGGGCCGCTGACGGAGAGGTGAGGCATGTCAGGAGTGGCGACACCGACCTCCGCCGGTCGGGCGGCGCTCTGAGGGTCTCGTGATGGAATGGGCCTGTCCGGTGCCGGCTCGGCGCGGATCTTCGCATTCCCGGGGCGGGGCCCCGGTCCGCATCGAGCTGTGAGGGGTCGGCGTGACCGCAGGAGAGCTGGACGACGAGTGGGCCCGTCGGCCTTCCGGGCGCGAGGGGCAACCCGCCGGGGCGATGACTTTGACGCATGTCCTGGTGGCGGCGGAGGCCGCGGCGCCCGTGGAGTCGCTGGACGTGGTCGCGCGCATGCTCAAGGACCACCTCGGGGCCGCATCGGTGTCGTTCCTGATCACCGACTTCACCGGCGCTTCGGTCGTTCGGCTGGGGGCCGCGGGCAGCGTCGACACCGGTGAGCCGGCCCGTCGCATCCCGCTGCGGGGCACCCTGTACGACGACGTGATCCGCAGCCAGCGCCCGCGCGTGGAGCAGCGGGGCGGCGGTCAGCTGGTGCGGGTCGTCGCGCCGGTGACCAACCGCGGGGACGCCATCGGGCTCCTGGAGCTGTTCCTGGCCGCGCCACCGGACGCGAACGCGATGCGGGAGATCGGCGAGACGGCGCACGCGCTGGCGTACATCGTCATCGCCAATCGCGCCCACACCGATGTGTACCAGTGGGGCCGCCGTACGAAGCCGTTGAGCCTGGCCGCGGAGATCCAGCACCGGCTGCTCCCGGCATCGCTGGCGTGTGAGGCGGCACAGTTCGCGGTCGCCGGGGCGCTGGAACCTGCCGAGCACGTGGGGGGTGACACGTTCGACTACGTGATCGACCGGGACACGGTCCAGCTCTCGGTGACCGATGCCATGGGCCATGACGTCGATGCCGCGCTGCTGGCGACACTCGTGGTGGGCGCCCTGCGGCGGGCCCGGCGGGCGGGCGCCGACCTGGCGGAACAGGCCCGTCAGGCCGACCAGGCCATGCGCGATCACAACCTCAGGGGATACGTCACCGGTCAGCTGCTGCGCATCAGCCTGCTCGACGGCAGGGCCGAGTTCGTCAACGCCGGGCACCCCTGGCCGCTGCGGATGCGCGACGGGGAGGTGCAGGAGATCGTTCCGAAGATCGATCCGCCGTTCGGTCTCAGCCGCCACTACCCGCACGTCCCGGCCTACCGGACCCAGACCCTGGACCTGCTGCCGGGTGACCGGCTGGTCATGCTGACCGACGGCATGCAGGAACGCAACGCGGAGAGCCTCGACCTGCCGGACCTGATCGTCCGCACCCGCGACTTGCATCCCCGCGAAGCCGCCCGCACCCTCATCGGCGCGATCGTCGACGCCGGCCATGGCCACCTGGACGACGACGCGACCGTCATGTGCCTGGACTGGCACGGCGTCGCCACATCCCGGCGCGACGCCGCCACCGGCGCGGACCTCACCGACGCCTCGGAACCCTCGAGGCGGTAAGGGTCCGCGCCCGTGCGGTGACGGCGGCCGCATGCCGGACCACGCCGTCACCGACGGTTCCACCGCTGCGGCATCAGCGGACGACGAACCTCCGTCCTGGCCACCGGCACGCGTACCGGTGGCCGCCGGGCTCCGTCCCGCGCGCCCGGCGAGCGGGCCGGTCGTGGCCACAGCCGCGCCACGGACCGGTAGAACCGGTCCGGGAGGAACACGGCGTCCGCGGCGATCATCACACACGAGAAGAGCGGCAGTCCCATCAGCACCGCGATCCCCGCATGGAGGCCCAACATCGTAGCCAGCACGGGGTACTTGAGCCTGCCGAAGAGGACGAACGGGAACGCCACCTGGAGCAGCACCGTCAGGTAGCCGGCGACACGGTGACCACCCTGCTCCGCGACCCGTGGAACCGGCGCCGCCGCGCCCCCTGCGCCTGCGTCGCCGTCCGTCTGCGAGCGTCCAGGGACCAGCGGCGGCCGCAGGCGGTGAACGCGAGGTAGACAGACATCAGGAGGATGAGGTTGTCGCCTCCGTCCGTCATGAAGATCGCCCGGGCGTGGAAGGACGCCACCACGACGGCGAACAGCACGGACACGGCCCTGGTCCGCCAGCCCAGCATGAAGAGCACGGAGGTCAGCAGGGCGCCCGCATAGCAGGCTTCGAAATAGGCCCGGCTGTCGGAGAGGGTGAGGAGGCTGATCCATCCGGTCTGGTCGAAGAGCTGCCGGGCCAACGCGGGCGTCCACGGCGAGCCGGGACCCCAGATCTCGTCGCGGTGCGGGAACTCGCGCAGCAGGAACACGCAGTAGAACAGTCCGTAGCCGATACGGAGGACCGCCGCGGCATAGAGGGATACCGGCCGCTCGGTCAGCAGGACGAGGAGGAGACCCGCGCGGTCGGCGAGGCGCGGACCTGCGAAACGGGCCTGACCGCCGGCCGTCGTCGGTTCAGTGGGCTCCACGCGGGGTCACCTTCCACCAGGGCAGGTACCGGATATCGGCGGGTGCGGCGGTCGCGGGGCCCCGGTGGCGGGCGGTCACCGTGCCCGGGGGCCGATGGGCCGTGTCGTCACCCGCAGCTGGAGCGAGTCGAACGGCTCGCGCCGGTGGGCGGCGACGCGTTCCGCCGCGATGTTGCCGAGGTAGGTCCGCATCATCTCGGCCCGTGCCGAACGCGGCCGGTCGTCGGTGCCGAACGCCTCGAGGTAGGAACTCCAGGCCCGGGGCAGCATGTTCTGCGCCGTGTGGCTGGGGAAGGGCTGGTGCTCGACGGCGGCCCAGTCCGCGGCGCTCAGGTCGAACCAGCCGCTGAGCTCCACGGTGCCCTCCGGCGTCGTCCGGCCAACCCGCACCGAAATCTGCCGGTTGACCGACTCCGGGTCGGGGGCGAAAAGACGCCAGTTCTGCTCGAACAGCGGGTAGACCCACGCGTTGATCGGCCGACTGTAGAGCTGGGAGACCGCGTTCGGCGGCGCGACGTGGAGAAAGACGAGGAGTACGTGGGTCAGCGCCGTGGCGAGGCAGAGCACGACGACGGCCATGACACCGGGGTTCAGCGGCCGGCGGGGCTCCGGATCACCGCCGGGCGCGGGCCGTCCGCCGCCGCGGTCCTGAGGTGCCTGACCGGACGCGGAGCGCTCCGGTTCACTCGCGCCTGCTTCCTTGAGATCGCTCAGCACGGCCCCACCCGGCCTTCCCGTCGAGACTCTTCGTGTGTCCGGTTGTCCAGCTCCAGGGGGCGGCGTGCGGTGGATGTGGTTCCGCCGCACGCCGCCGTCCGTCATGCGCAGGGCCCGATGGTCAGCCCGTCAGACTGGGCTGCGCGGTGCGGGGGGTGCGCTCATGCGCCGCGGTGTCCCCCGGGCTCGTCGTGCTCCGCGTGATGGTCGTGCCGACCCTCGTGACCCTGCTCGCCGTGGTGGTGGCCGGGTCCATCGTGCTGCCTCCCCGGACTTTCCCGCCCGCCGGGGACGGGAACGGACCGCGAACACCCACCGCACCACCGGCGTACGCATCGAGCCCGATCCGCGTCCGGTGGCCGCAGAAGGACGCCCCCCACTGACCCGGCTGCAGCACGGCCCCCGACGCGGCTGGACCCCGACCCCACCCCCGGGATCGGGGCCCAGCCGAGTCCACTGCCCCTTCAGGGGGTGCGTCAGCCGCTCAGACCACGCGCGACGACCTGGGTGTGCCGCCGGGCAGGCGGGCGCGGCCCGGGCTCGGCACGGCCGGGCCGCACCCACGGCTCACAGCGTGCGGGTCAGGCGGTCGGTGAGCAGCCGGGTGAAGCGGGCCGGGTCGGGCAGGTCGCCGCCTTCGGCGAGGAGCGCGCCGCCGTACACCAGTTCGGCGATCTCCCCCAGTGCGGGGTCGTCGGCGTTGGCCTCGTGCGCCGTGCGCAGGGCGGTGATCAGCGGATGAGTGGGGTTGAGTTCCAGGATCCGCTTGACGGTGGGCAGTTGCTGTCCCGTCGCCCTGTACATCTTCTCGAGGGTCGGGGTCATGTCGTGGGCGTCGCCGACGATGCAGGCCGCCGAGGTGGTCAGACGCGACGACAGACGGACCTGCTTGACGTGCTCGGACAGGGTGGTGGTCAGCCACGTCAGCAGGGCGGCGTGGTCCTGCTCGCGCTGGGCCTGCTCGGTGTCGGCGCCCTTGTCGCCCTCGCCCGGCTCGTCGAGGTCGACCTGGCCCTTGGCGATGGACTGCAGTCGGTGGCCGTCGAAGGCCGGGACCCGTTCGACCCACACCTCGTCGACGGGGTCGGTGAGGATCAGGACCTCGTAGCCCTTGGCCGCGAAGGCCTCCATGTGGGGAGAGTTCTCCACCATGGCGCGGGACTCGCCGGTCAGGTAGTAGATGGCGTCCTGACCGTCCTTCATGCGCTTGACGTATTCGCGCAGCGTGGTGGTCTTCTCCGGGTCGTGCGTGGACGCGGCCGACACCAGCTCCAGAAGCGCCTCGGTGTTGTCGGTGTCCTCGATCAGACCTTCCTTCAGCACCCTTCCGAACTGCGTCCAGAACTTCTCGTAGCGCTCGGCGTCGCCCGCCTGCATGTCCTTGATCGCGCCGAGGACCTTCTTGACCAGGCGTCGGCGTACGCCGCGGATCTGGCGGTCGTGCTGGAGGTTCTCCCTGGAGATGCTCAGGGACAGGTCGTGGGCGTCGACGACGCCCTTGACGAAGCGCAGGTAGTTCGGCATCAGCGCTTCGCAGTCGTCCATGATGAACACGCGCTTGACGTACAGCTGCACACCGCGTGCGGTTTCGCGGGAGAACAGGTCGAACGGTGCCTGTGAGGGGATGAACAGCAGCGCCTCGTACTCGAAGGTGCCTTCGGCGCGCATGTGGATGGTCTCGGCCGGCTCGAGCCAGTCGTGACTGATCTGCTGGTAGAACTCGTTGTACTCGGTCTGGGTCACCTCGGCGCGCGGTCGGGCCCACAGGGCCTTCATCGAGTTGAGGGTCTCGACGCCCGAGGTGGTGGAGCCGTCGGTGTCGGCACGTTCCGCGGCCATCCGGATCGGCCAGCGGATGAAGTCGGAGTACTGCTTGACGATCTGGCGGATCTTGCCCTCGGACAGGTAGTCGGCCAGCCCGTCCTCGCTGTCGGCGGCCTTGAGGTGCAGGGTGACCGAGGTGCCCACGGGAAGGCCGTCGACCGCCTGAAGGGTGTAGGCGCCCTCGCCGTCGGACTCCCACTGGGTGCCGGACTCGGTGCCGGCTCGCCGGGTTCGCAAGGTGACCTTGTCGGCGACCATGAAGGCGGAGTAGAAGCCGACACCGAACTGCCCGATCAGGGTCTGAGCGGTGGCGGCGTCCTTCGATTCTCTGATCTTCTCGAGCAGGCCGGCGGTGCCGGACTTGGCGATCGTGCCGATCAGCTCCACGAGATCGTCGCGGCTCATCCCGATGCCGTTGTCCCGGACGGTCAGCGTGCGGGCGTCCTTGTCGATCTCCAACACGATGTGGAGGTCGTTGGTGTCGACCTCGAGGCCGGGGTCGGTCAGCGACTGGATCCGCAGCTTGTCGAGTGCGTCGGAGGCGTTGGAGATCAGCTCGCGCAGGAAGATGTCCTTGTTCGAGTAGATCGAGTGAATCACCAGTCTGAGCAACTGGCGGGTCTCGGCCTGGAACTCCAGCGTCTCGACACTGCTAGCCACTGAGGGGCTCCCTTCCTTGCGGAAACAGAAATGAACGGATAGGACCGACTCGACCCGGTCGGTCACGCGGACGCGGCACGGCGGCATCGGGGACCTGCCGCCGGGCGGAGGGTGCGGTGGCCGTCTCGGAGCGGCAGGGCCGTCGCGGCACGGCGAAGCGGTGCAGGGCCCCGTGCGTAGGCACTGGACGAAGCCGGCTGATCGGCCGGGTCCATGGAGCCCTCCCCCGGGATGGTCGTCATCATCGCGACGACGTCGTCATTGTCATCGAACGGATGACATGATACCTCGGGGTTCACGCGGCGTGTCGGCAACCGCTCGAAGCCTGCTGAAGGCCCTTTTCACGGCGCGCCCCTGCCTCCCTTGCCACCTCGGCGTCGGTGTCGAGAAGGGGTCGGACCGTGCCGAAGTCGATCAGCACCCCGCCGTCGGTGGGGGCGAACAGCCTGCCCCGCGCGGACGCGCGGCCCGGCACGCAGGGCGGCGCAGGACCCGGGTGGCAGCGGCGGGAGACGGAAAGGGGCCCCGGCCGACCGGGGGGGGTGGGTCGGCCGGGGCCGCGCCGGTCGGCGGGGGGATGCCGGCCGGCGTCTGTGGACGGAGTCGCACGGGGCGGGCGCTTCGCAGCGGCCCCGCGGACTCCGGCCTGCCGATCCTCGCAGGGGAATGCGAGCCGGGTCCGCTGGACACGCACCTTTGCGGATCCGGTGCGGTCGCTATGCGCTGCCGCCCGCCCCTGCCGGGTCAGCGAACGGACGCCGCGAGGGCGGCGGTGTCCGTCTCGTACGGTGCGAAGCCCGCGTTGTTCTTGCAGCCGAGCTCCTCGTAGGTGTTGACCCTGGTCTCGGGGTCGGTGCGGGTCAGCCGGAACTTGCAGGCGCCCTTGATGTAGCGGCCCTTGACCCCGCCGGGGAAGTCGATCTCCTTGTTCCAGAGGTAGGGCGAGCTGTAGTCGTTCAGGCGGGCGGTGGCGTTCACGTCGATGCCGCCGGGCGCGTGGATCTCGTAGACCCAGCCGACCCGGCCGCTGCCGTAGGTGGCGAACTTCTGGGCGACCCACTTCTCGCAGCTGGTGCTGAGGTGCGCGCTGTTCTGCCCCCCGCCCTTGACGATGTACTCGGCGAGCGGGGTCACCTGCTCGCCCCGGGGCGTGAAGCCGGTCTCGAAGATCTCCTCGACCGTCTCCCGGGTGTCACCGCGCCACAGCGCGTTGACGTCCGTGCGCCACTGCCACCGCTCCTGCGCCGCTGCCGAGGCGACCGGGCGGGCGATGGTCGGGTTGGTCGTCGTGCGCCACCAGTCCCAGGCGCGGTAGTCGATCGTCGGGCCGCAGGGGGTGGTCAGTTCGTCCGAGGCGGAGGCGACAGTCGTGCCGGCCGCGGCCGCGGGGGCGACGGCGGCGGCGGAAAGGAGGGAGAGGGCGGCGAGCACCCGCAGAGCGGCTTGCAGCATGGTGGGGACCCCTCAGTCGATCAACGTGACGGGCCCCATTTATAGGGGCGGGTTCGAGGGCTGCCCGGGCGTGGTGGACCGGGTCCACCCGTGCGGGTGGATCAGTCGTACCGGAGAAAGGATCCGTCACCCCGGCTGCGGTCCGGGGCGGGTTGCGACCGCCGCGACGGCGGCGGTGACCGACACCGCCACCAGTACGGCGAACAAGGCCGGGTGTCCGCCGAGCGGCACGGCGACGGCCGTGCCGGCGAACGGGGCGAGGGCGGCCGCGGTCTGGGCGGGTGCGCCGAGGAGTCCGGACAGGCGGCCGTAGTGGGTGGTTCCCCACCGGCCGGTGACGGCGGTCGCCTGGAGGAGGGTGAGGTTGCCCCGGACCATCCCGGCCAGGACGGCCAGGACGACGAGCAGCGGATGGGGCCCTGGAACGGAGGCGAAGGCGGCCGTCGGGAGACCGACGAGCCCGACGAGGGCCGTGGTGCGGGTGACGGCGCCGGTGTGGCGGGCGAGGGCTGCGTAGAGGGTTCCGAGCGGTGGGACGCCTCGACGTGGTTGCCCCGTGGCGGGACGTACGGGTACGTCCCGCCACGGGGCACGCCTCAGCGGTTCTTCTTCGGTTGCTCCGCGTTGCGCCAGATCGTGAGGTCCAGCGTGATGTAGGTGCTCGGGTCGTTCTCGCCCGACCTGCCGCGGTACGTCGCCACCGCGATGTGGCCCGCGTCGCTGAGCACGCACACCTCCGACCCGTCCGTGAGCTGGTCGAGGCCGATCTTCTCCGTATAACGGGTTTCGGCGCGGCAGGTCTCCAGCGACCCCTTCTGCGAGTTGTTCAGCACCACCAGCCGGCCGTTGTCGGTACCGAGCTTCGTGTCGCCGAAGAGGCTGTCGCGGTAGAAGTAGAGGTCGCCGTGGTTGTACAGCACGCCGGCACTGCCGCCGGAGGCGGGCCGCGGCGGATGGTCGGCCAGCATGAGCTGGTAGTTGGCCGTCAGATCGACGCCCTGGTAGGACGCGGGGGCCGGGTCGGTCCGCTGCCCGCTCTTGCTCTGGGAACCACTGGGGTTCGCGGAGGCCGCGGCGCCCCCGCCCTTGTCGTCGGAGCCGTCCGGCAGCAGGGAACCGATGACCGCGAGGCCGATCACCGCTGCCACGACGGCCCCGGCGATGATCAGCCCCTTCGGCTTGCGCTGCGGCGGGGGCGGCGGGAAGCCGGGGTGGTGGGAGGGCGAGGTGTGGAAGCCGGGCCCGTATCCGGGCGGAGGCGTCTGGTAGCCGGGCTGGGGCCGGTGACCACGCGGAGGCGCCTGGTGGCCGGGCGGCACCGCGCCCGGAGCGGCGGGAGCGGTCGGTGCGTACGCGGGAGCGGCGGGCGCGCTCTGCGTCGGCGCGGTGGCCACGCCGAAAGCGGTCGGCGGGTACGGCGGCGCGCCCTGCGCCGGCGCCGGCGCCGGCGGGGAGACCTCGGTGGGCGAGGGCGCCACGGCGGGCTGCGGCGGCGGGGTCTTCGCCGGTTCGGGCAGCCGGAGCCGCTCGGTGATGGAACCGGCGACCTCCCGGGGCAGCCAGTCCTCGCCCTGCCGGAGCGGGTCGGGAGAGAGGTCGTGGCACATCTGGATGACCTCGGTCAGGGTGGGCCGCTCCGCCGGATCGCGGCGGAGGCACCGCGTCACCAGCGGCCGCAGCTCCGCCGGCAGGGCGCTGAGGTCGGGCTCCTCGTGCACGATGCGGTAGAGCACGGCGTGCGAGGACCCGTCGCCGTAGGCGGGCGCGCCGATCGCCGCGAAGGCCACGATCTGCCCGAGGGCGAAGATGTCGGTACCCGCGGTGATGGTGCCGGCGGAAGCCTGCTCGGGGGCCATGAAAGCGGGCGTACCGATGCTGACGCCGTTGCCGGTCAGTGAAGTGGCGTCCGCCGCGCGGGCGATGCCGAAGTCGATCACGCGAGGGCCGTCGCCGGCCAGGAGTACGTTCGCGGGCTTGAGGTCACGGTGGACGATGCCGGCGCCGTGGATCACGTGCAGCGCCTCGGCGACCCCGACGGTCAGCAGCAGCACGCTGCGCTGCGGCAGCCGCCCGTGCCTGGCCACGGCGTGGGCGAGGGAGGGACCCGGTACGTAGGCCGTCGCCAGCCAGGGCTGGGAGCCCTCGGTGTCGAAGTCGATGACGGGCGCGGTGTAGAGGCCCTGCACCCGCTGAGCCGCCCGTACTTCCTGCTGGAACCGCCGCCGGAACTCCGGGTCCTCGCTGAATTCGGGCCGGATGACCTTGAGGGCGATGGGGCGGCCGCCCGGCGTGTAGGAGAGGTACACCTTCCCCATGCCGCCTGCGCCCAGCACGGCGGTCAGACGGTAACCGCCCACCGTCGCCGGGTCGCCTGGCCCGAGCGGCTGGAAAAGGTCCGCAGAAGGTGCGCTCATGAGAAATCCCCGCTGTCACGGCAGTACAGTCCGCCGATGCCCCGTAACCAACCGCGAGGGTATCCAACTTCGCGGCTGCCGACACGGCGGGGCCGCATCCGGTGACCCGGTCGTCCCCGCGGAGCGGCGGCAAGGTGTCTCGGCGCACGCGTGTGTGCCGTCGCTCGGGGGAACCAAGCCCCGGACCGTCATTCGTCACGTCGATGATGGGCGGTCCCCGAGATGCGCACGCCGGCGCGCGCACCACCCTGTGAACCAGGCCGTGCCTGACGGAGGAACGCCGCAGCGGAACGGACGGCGAGCGGTTCGCCATCTGTCCCACCACCCATTGCCGTCAGGGCCTCGATCCGAAAAACGAACGAGGGAAGGAAGGTGAATGTGCCGGTTCCAGGGGTAGGTGGCGGGCATGGCCGAGACCCTCAAACGCCCCGTTCCACCCGCTGGTGCCAGCACGGAGATCACTTGTGCCTCGGCCCGTCGCTCGGCGGCCAGGGTTCTCGCCGAAGCGGACGTCTCGCCCGAACGCGCCGATGACATCCTGACGGTGGTCTCCGAGCTGGTCACCAACGCCCACCGCCACACGGGCGGCGTCACCGATTTCAGCGTCGGCATCCGTGCCGGGGTCATCGTCGTCGAAGTGTCGGACTCCTCAACGTTGTTGCCTCAGGAACAGCCCTGGGCGCCCGATCAGCCCGGCGGCTTCGGATGGATGCTCACCAAGCGGCTCGCGGACAGCATCTCGATCGATGCCACGCACGACGGCAAGACCATCACCGCCCTGTTCGCCGCCCGAACCTCCTGACGCGACGGCCGGCTCCTCGCGCGGCAGCCTGCCGGCGGAAGAGGCCCGTCAGAGCCGTGGGGACTTCACGTGTTCAGGGTGTGGGACGGGCTCGTGTTGTAGGCCTTGCGGTAGGCCGCTGCGAAGCGGCCCTGGTGGGCGAAGCCCCAGCGCAGGGCGATGTCCTGCACCGTGGCCGTGGTCGGATCCGCGGCTTTGAGGTCGGTGTGCGCACGGGCGAGGCGGACGCGCCTCAGGTAGGCCAGGGGTGTCGTCCCGGTGTGGCGGGCGAAGGCGTACTGAACGGCGCGGGGGGTGACGGGGATCGCGTCGGCGATCTCGCTGAGTCCGATGTCCCGGTGCGCGTTGTCCTCGATGAACGCGACGGCGCGGGCGAGGGTGTCGTTGCCCCCGTCCCGGGAGTCGATGGAATCCGGCACTCCGTGCAGGGTGTTGGGCAGTGCCGTGAGGGTCGCGGCGGCCACGTGGCGGGCGGCGGAGGCCACCAGCAGCGGGGATCCCGCGGCCACCGGATCGGCCAGAACCGTGTCCCGCAGATACGCGACGGTGGTGCCGAGGAGCCGGTTCGCGGCCGGGCTGACGGCCCGCTGTCCCGTGAGCCGCACCGGCTGGGGCGAAGCGGGGCCGGCTTGTCCGAGCAATACCGGGTCGAACATGGTGATCGTGTAGCTCGCGGAGCGAACGGCGCCGGTATAGGGCTGATCGGGCTGGGCGACCAGGAACGTCTCCCCCGGCCCGAAGACCTCCTCGCGCCCGCCGGTGGTGTCCACCAGCGTCCCGGAGTGCATCGTGATCAGGCAGACGCGGTGGAGGCAGCCCGCGTCGTAGGCCATCTCGTAGCCGAAGCGGAGCCGGTCCACGATCACATCGTCCGTGGCGTTGCGCACGATCCTCGCTCGCGTGTCGTCCGGCCGGCCCCCGATCTTCATCGGCGTGTACGCGGCCGACAAGAACTCCTGCGTCGCATCGAGGTCACCACTGCTGAACCGCATGGTCCGCATCGACCCTGCCCCTCCCACTCCGCGCGGGAACGTCCCCGGCCCGATACCACTGCCCCCGACGCTACACACTCCGCGGACCGGACGAGGACCCAGGCCCGAACCGCCTCCACCAGCCCGTGGCAGGCCGCCGCCACCAGCCCGCGGGAGGCCCCGGAAGGTCTTCCCCCACGGGCATCCCCGCACGTGGGCGGCTTTCCGCACGCGGCACGCGCCGAGACCTTCCCGGCGGCGGGCCTCCGCGCGGATCGGCGGCGTTTTGGTACGAGCAGTCGGTTCGCCGGGGCTCGGTCGAGGCGGCAGCGCCAGTTTGATGCAGAACGCCCAGCGAGCCGCGCAGCCGTCCGGGGGAACGCCGCGCCAGGATGGGGAGGCCCCGGGGAACCTCGCCCCGGGCGGGAGGAGAGCGCATTGATCACCACGAACGTCCAGCGTCACGGCACCGTCCTGGTCAGCGTCACCGGGGCCATGGACGCGAGCGTGGGCCCGGCGCTCCAGCGGGCACTGGACGGCGTCACCGCCGACGAGCGGGACCTCATGGTCGACCTGCACGGCGCGCAGCGGATGGACGTCGACGGCCTGCTGCACCTCCTGGCCCTGCACCGGCAAGCGGAGAACCTCGGTCTGCGCGTCCTGGTCGTCGGGTGGCAGCCCCAGCCGCAGCAGCTGATGGCCGACGTCGCAGGGATCCGCGGACGCCACGCGGCCACCGGCGAGCGGTACACCGTGCCGGGGTTTCGCCGGCTGATCGAGGAACGGGCGCAGCGCGCCCGAAACCTCTCCGATCTCGAGGCCGACTGGCGTCAACCGATCGAACCGGGCCCCGCGTCGCACCGGTGATCGCCGACCGACAAGGACACGAAGACCTCCGTGCGGTGCGTTGCCGGACAGCTCCGACGGCAACGGAGGTCTTCGCCGTGTCGGAGACCCGACGAGCGTCAGCCATGCCGTCGACCACGACACCTAGTGCCACATCAGGCACACGCACCCCGTTCTTGCCGGACGAGTGCGGATCTCGCGGGGCGCGCAGTCCGGCGGGGCGCATCCTCACCTGATCTTCGAGAACCCTCCCGCGCTGCCCCATGAGGTCGTGGCCGAGACGTGGGAGCGGGGCCTGGGTGACCGCTCGCGCGAAGGCGAAGCGGCGGGCGTTCTGGTCGGCATCGCCTTGAGCGGCGACGACCGGGAGTTCGTCGAGCGCTGGTGCTTGGAGGTCGGGACGCGCGCCGTGCGGGGCAGCCCGCTTCCGGGGCTGGCCGGCCTGTGCCTGGGCCATACCGCTCGACGTCTGGCGCCGCTGCCGGTCGGATGACGTAGCGGCGGCTCATGCCCGCCCGGCCGTGCGCGCCGTTCGCCGAGCGCCTGGGCGGGTCCGCCCCTGCCTCCCGCCGTCGACGCGAAGCGTGGCGTGCGGGAGCGGCGGGACCGGGTAACGTCTTTGTCATGTTCTTCCCGACACCGATGTACGAGTGAGCCCGTGACGGGCCCCTCTGACATCCCTCGAGGTCGTCCGTCCTCCCACCGGTAAATCCTTGATCACTTCACATCAGCACCGGGAGAACCCGTGACCGACAGCAAGAACATCAACAACCCCGTGGGCCAGGGTGGCGGCCCGCGCAAGAAGCTGTCCCGCGCCGAACGGCAGAACAACGGTCCGCACCGCAACCGCGACCGCCAGGGCGCCGCCGACCAGAAGGCGGAGCTGGTGCGCAAGATGCGTGAGAAGGCAGCCGCAGCAGCGGGCGCCGAGCAGGCGGGCGACGACACAGCACAGAACTGACGCACCCCCGCCGCAGGGCGGGACACACGGCAGGGCCCGGACCGCGACGCGCGGCCCGGGCCCTGCCGTCGTATCGGGGCCCTGCCTCCGTATCGGGCACAGGCCGTCCCGCCCAGCTCCTGCCCGATCACCCCCGAGGCCGCCGGATGCCACCGGGCACCGCAGGGGCGGGCCGCGGCCTCTGCTCTGCAATGCCTCGTAGCGGCAACCGGCCGCTCCGTTCATCAGCCCACCCCTTGCGGGTGAACAGACGCCGACGAGCAGACGACCGGGATGAGCCGACTGGAGACTGTCCGCGGGACACATCGGGAGACTGTACGCAAAGGCGGATGACATGACGGACGGCGTGGTACTGCTGGCCTTGCGTGAGAACCCGCTCGGTGGTGGCGCCGACGGGGAGCAACTGCAGCGGATCGGGAAGGAGCTGGAGAACCGGGGCCTGACGCTTCGGTGGGCGCGCAGCGCGCGGGAAGCGCGTGCCGTCCTGCACACGGAGACGGCGCTTTCGGCGGCGGTGGTCGCCTGGGACCTCCAGCCGGACGCGGCCGGTCAGTCGCCTGAGGGAGGCGGGGCCGCGGTACTGCGGCAGATTGAACGGCGCTTCAAGGACCTTCCGGTGTTCCTGGTGATGGCGGACGACTCGGATCACGATCTCGAGAGGCTGCCCCTGTGGGTGTCGGAGACGGTCGTCGGCTACATCTGGGCCCTGGAGGACACGCCTGCCTTCATCGCCGGCCGGGTGGCCGCCGCCGGCCGCGCCTACCGCAAGGACGTGCTGCCGCCGTTCTTCAAGGCGCTGCGCCAGTTCGACGACGCGCACGAGTACTCCTGGCACACGCCCGCCCACGCGGGCGGTGTCGCGTTCTTGAAGTCCGCGGCCGGGCGGGCGTTCTTCGACTACTACGGCGAGCGCTTGTTCCGCAGCGACCTGTCGATCTCCGTCGGCGAGCTCGGCTCGCTCTTCGAGCACAGTGGCCCCATCGGCGAGGCAGAGCGCAACGCGGCCCGGGTCTTCGGCGCCGACCGGACCTACTTCGTCCTGCACGGGGACTCCACCGCTGACCGCATGGTCGGGCATTACAGCGTCACCCGCGACGAGATCGCCCTGGTGGACCGCAACTGCCACAAGTCGGTCCTGCACGGGCTGGTCATCTCCGGTGCCCGACCGGTGTACCTGGTCCCGACCCGCAACGGCTACGGCCTGGCGGGCCCCCTGCCGCCGACCGAGATCTCCCCGGCGGCGGTGGCGGGCCGGATCGCCGACAACCCGCTTGCGGTCGGGGCGGTGTCACCCGAGGCGAAGTACGCCGTGCTGACCAACTCGACCTATGACGGCCTGTGTTACGACGCCGTGCAGGTGGCCCGCGCTCTCGCGCCCAGCACGCCCCGGCTGCACTTCGACGAGGCGTGGTTCGCGTACGCCCGCTTCCACCCCCTCTACGCCGGCCGCTACGGGATGGCCGTGGGCCCCGACACCTTCGACGGGCCGCTGCGTCCCACGGTCTTCGCCACGCAGTCGACGCACAAACTGCTCGCGGCGTTGTCGCAGACGGCGATGGTGCACGTGAAGTCCGCGCCCAGGGCGCCGGTGGAACACGAGCGGTTCAACGAGGCGTTCATGATGCACGGCACGACCTCACCGCTGTATCCGGCGATCGCCTCCCTGGATGTGGCGACCGCCATGATGGACGGCCCGCAAGGCGAATGGCTGATCGAGGAGGCCATCACGGAGGCCGTCCGCTTTCGGCAGGCCGTCGTGCGCACCGGCAGGCGCATCACCGCCGCCGGTGACCGGCCGGCCTGGTTCTTCGGGGTCTGGCAGCCCGACACCGTCACCGACCCGGCCACCGGCGAACGCCTCGCGTTCGCCGACGCCCCGGTCGCGCTGCTCGCCCGGGAGGCGAGCTGCTGGCACCTGGAACCCGACGCCGCGTGGCACGGGTTCGCCGAGCTGACCGAGGGCTACTGCCTGCTGGACCCGGTCAAGGTCACGCTGACCTGCCCCGGTGTCACCGCCACCGGCGAGACCGGCGAGTGGGGCATCCCTGCCAGGATCCTGACCGCGTATCTCGCCACCCGCGGGATCGTCGTGGAGAAGACCGACACCTACAGCACCCTCGTCCTGTTTTCCATGGGCATCACCAAGGGCAAGTGGGGCACCCTCATGGACGCGCTCATGGACTTCAAAGCCTTCTACGACGACGACGCGCCACTGCACCGCGTCCTGCCCGCTCTCACCGGCCGGTACCCCCGCCGCTACGACGGCACCACCTTGCGCGACCTGTGCCAGGACATGCACGAACACCTCACACGTGCCGAACTGATCACCGCCCTCGACACCGCGTTCCAGCGACTCCCCCGGCCCGTCGCACCACCGCAGCAGTGCTACCAGCAGCTCATCCGGGAAGGCACCCGGCGGATGCGCCTTGCGGACGCCGCCGGTCACACCGCCGCCGCGATGGTCACCGTCACGCCCCCGGGGATCCCCGTCCTCATGCCCGGGGAAGCCGTCGGTGCCCCCGACGGTCCCCTCCTGCGCTACCTCAAGGCCCTGGAGGCTTTCGACCGGCACTTCCCCGGCTTCCACAGCGAGGCCCACGGCGTCACCATCGACCCGGACACGGGCGACTACCTCATCGAATGCGTCCGCCCGGCCGCGGGATAGCACCGGACGCAGGGCCCTGGCTCCAGGCGCCGTGGCCGCGCCGAGTGCTCCGTCAGCGCCCGGCCGGCAATTCGAAGGCGGCGGAGGGGAGGCACCTCGTATGATCACCCGCGGGATGGGGCTCGTAGCGCAGTGGCTGTCGCGCCTTCACCGCATGTGGGAGGACGCCGGTTCGAATCCGGCCGGCCCCATCCCGTCCCTCCCCGGCCACCCCCGGGGAGGACTCGAGGAGAACCTCCGCCGGTCGTACGGGGGCGGGGCCAGAGCCTCGCGATCACGCCGTTGACCGTCCTCTTCGCCGCCTTCCGGGCCGAGTCCTGCCGAAGCACCAGGGGCTCCCGTTCGATCGGCTGACCGCCCGGAGTGCCCGTGCCGCGCTAGAGGTCGTGCTCGGTGGCCACCCGGTGCCGACGGATGAGGTCGGCATAGCGGTGGCCGCTGGTCTTGATCGTGCGGGTCTGCGTCGGGTAGTCGACGTGGACCAGACCGAACCGCTTGTCGTAGCCGTACGCCCACTCGAAGTTGTCCAGGAGGGACCAGGCGTAGTACCCGGCGAGCGGGACGCCCTTGCGGACGGCGCGGGCGCAGGCCGCGAGGTGCTGTTCCAGGTAGCGGGTGCGGTCGGGGTCGTGGATGCTTCCGTCGGGGGACACGGTGTCGGGGAACGCCGAGCCGTTCTCGGTGACGTAGAGCTTTCGCACGCCGTAGTCCTCGGTCAGGCGCAGCAGGAGGGTCTCCAGGCCGCCGGCGTCGATCTGCCAGTCCATGCCGGTGCGGGGCACGTCGGCGAGGCGGAGTTCGGCCGCGTGCGGGACGGGGCCCGCCGGGTCGTCGGCGACGGTGGCGGGGAAGTAGTAGTTGAGGCCGTGCCAGTCGAGGGGTGCCGCGATCGTCTCGAGGTCGCCGGGGCGCTCGGGGAGCTCCACGCCGTAGAGCTCGCGCATGTCGGCGGGGAAGCCTCGGCCGTAGACCGGGTCGAGCCACCAGCGGTTGGTGTGACCGTCCATGCGGTCGGCCGCTGCGAGGTCCTCGGGGCGGGTGGAGGCCGCCTCGATGGTGGAGTGGTTGGTGACCAGGCCGATCCGCGCGCCGGGTGCGGCGGCACGCAGGGCCTGGGTGGCGAGTCCGTGGCCGAGCAGGAGGTGGTAGGAGGCGCGGACGGCGGTGGTCAGGTCGGTCAGGCCCGGCGCCATACGGCCTTCCAGGTGGCCGATCCATCCGGAGCAGAGCGGCTCGTTGAGGGTGGCCCACTGGGTGACGCGGTCGCCGAGGCGCTCGGCGACGACGGCGGTGTAGGCGGCCAGATGCTGCGCGGTGTCGCGCGTGTTCCAGCCTCCGCGGTCCTGCAGGGCCTGGGGGAGGTCCCAGTGGTAGAGGGTGACCGACGGGGCGATTCCCGCGTCGAGGAGGGCGTCGACGAGGCGGTCGTAGAAGTCCAGGCCGGCGGCGTTCACCGCTCCGTCGCCGTGCGGCATGATCCTCGGCCACGCGACGGACATGCGGTAGGCGTTGGTGCCGAGGGTCCGCATCAGGGCGATGTCCTCGGGCCAGCGGTGGTAGTGGTCGCAGGCTTCGTCGCCGTGGTCGTCGTTGTCGACTTTCCCGGCGGTGTGGGAGAACGTGTCCCAGATGCTGGGGCCGCGGCCGTCCTCGGTGACGGCGCCCTCGATCTGGTAGGCGGAGGTGGCGGTGCCCCAGGCGAAATCGCGGGGGAAGGCGGCAAGGTCGATCGGCTCGGACACAGGTACCTCTCGGAGAGTCGGTGGAGGAGGGCGAGGGCGGCGGGCGGTGAGGGCGGGAGCCGGTGAAGGGCGGCAGCCGGTGAAGGGGGGTGGGCGGGCGAGGGAGGCGGGGTTACTTGACCGCGCCCGCGGTGAGCCCGGTGACGAGATAGCGCTGGAGGAGGAGGAAGCCGGCGACGACGGGCATGCTCACGACGAGCGAGGCGGCCATGACCTGGTTCCAGTACACGTCGTTCTGCGTGGCGTAGCCCTGGAGCCCGACGGCGAGGGTGCGGGTGGTGTCGTTGGTCATGACGGAGGCGAAGAGGACTTCGCCCCAGGCGGTCATGAACGCGTAGACGGCGACCGCGACGATGCCGGGGATGGCGGCCGGCACGATGACGCGGAAGAGCGCTCCGATGGGGCCGCACCCGTCGACCTTCGCCGCCTCGTCCAAGTCGCGGGGCACGGAGTCGAAGTAGCCGATCAGCATCCAGATGGAGAAGGGCAGGGAGAAGGTCATGTAGGTGAGGATCAGGCCGCCGCGCGAACCGAACAGGGCGATGCCCGTGGCGTTGCCGATGTTGACGTAGATCAGGAACAGCGGCAGCAGGAAGAGGATGCCGGGGAACATCTGCGTCGACAGGACCGTCACGGTGAAGACGCGCTTGCCGCGGAAGGAGTAGCGGCTGACGGCGTAGGCGGCGAACACGGCGATCACGACGGAGCACACGGTCGCGGACCCCGCGACGACCAGGGAGTTCACGAAGTAGTCGGCGAGCGGGACCGTCTGCCAGATGTCGAAGTACGGGGCGAGGGTCACCGTGGAGGGCATCCACCGGAATTTCTCCGAGACGTCCTCCAGCGGCTTGAGGGAGCTGGAGACCATCACGTAGACGGGCAGGAGCACGAAGCCGGTCAGGAGCGTCAGGAAGACCGCCCGGCTCCAGAGGAAGGACCGGGGAGCGGCCATCGGTGAGCGGGGTGCCGACGGGACGTGCCTAGGCATCGGCGGCCTTCCTTCCACGGGAGGTCACCAGGAGGTAGGCGCCTGTGACGACGAGCAGGAACAGGAGCAGCAGTACCGACATCGCCGAACCCGTTCCGAAGTTCCACGTCTGGAACGAGGACTGGTAGATGTGCAGGGATATGAGGTCGGCCGATTGCGGGGCTGCCTTCCCGAACAGGACGAACGGCGTGTTGAAGTCGTTGAACGTCCAGAGGAACAGCACCAGGACCAGGACCTGGTTGACCGGGCGCAGCGAGGGCAGGGTGATGCGGCGGATCTGTTGCCAGACGCCGGCGCCGTCGAGGGCGGCGGCTTCGTAGATCTCCCGGGGGATGTTCTGCAGTCCGGCCATCATGATGAGGAAGGCGAACGGCCAGCCCTTCCAGACCGAGACGACGAGCAGGGTCACGAAGGCGTTGTCGCCGATCAGCCAGAAGGCGGGGCTGTCACCGATGCCGAGCTGGTCGTGCAGGACGTGGTTGATGATCCCGTTGTCCCGCTGGAACATGAACGCCCAGGTGATGACGGCGGCGTAGACCGGCAGGGCGTAGGGGATGAGGAAGACGGTGCGCAGGAAGCCCCGCCCGCGGAACGTCTCCTGCATGAAGATCGCGGCCGCGGTGCCGATCAGCCAGCACAGGCCGACGGACAGGAGGGTGAAGGTGCAGGTGGTGACGAAGGACTCCAGCAGCGCCCGGCCCACGGGCGCGTCGAAGTCGACCGTGAGCGTGTAGTTGTCCAGCCCGGTCCAGGGGGCGGTACTCCAGTCGCGGATGTAGAACTGGGTGAGCTCCCTGAAGCTCATGGCGATGCCGATGAGCATCGGCACCAGGTGGACCAGGAGCTCGAGGACCAGAGCGGGGAGCAGGAGCAGGTACGGCAGGCCGAGGGCGCGAAGCCGCCCGGGGCGGCGCGGACCGCGCGTCGCCCCGGGGTCGTGCTGCTGCATGGTCCGCCCGCCGGTCTTCTCGATGGCGGTAGTGGTCATGAGGGTGTCCGCACTCACTTCTTGGGCATCTGCTGCTGGGCCTTCTCGAGCTTGGCCTTGACCGATTCGGTGGTCACGGGCCGCCCGGCGGCGGCTTCGGCGAACAGTTCCTTCACCGCGGTGCCGACCACGGTCTCGAACTGCGACTCCTCGGGGACCTGCGGCAGGGCCGCGGCGCTGCTCGCGAGCGTCTCGCGCAGGACGGCCAGGGCGGGGCCGTTGAAGGCGGCGTCCTGCTGGGCGGACTTGACCGGCGGAATGGAGCCGTAGGCGGTGTTGAGGACCTTCTGCTCCTCGTCGCTGGTCATGAACTCGACGAACTTCGTGGCGCCGTCGAGGTTCTTGGTGTTCTTGAAGACGGCCATGTTGATGCCGGCCACCATGGAGTTCGTGGCCTTGCCGGGGCCCGGGGTGCCGGACGGGACCGGCGCGGGGGCGACGCCCCACTCGTCCTCGTTCATGCCCTGGGCCTTGAACGTGGCCGAGGCGGTCTGCCACAGGACCATCGCCGTCTTGTCGTTGGCGAAGTCGCTGAGGGACTGGTTCTGCGCGTACTCGGCGTTGCCGGGAGCGACGATCTTGTGGGTGGCCATGAGGTCCACGTACTGCTTGACGGCGGCGACGGCCCCGGTGGAGGTGAAGTCGGCCTTGCCGTCGGGGGTGAAGAAGTCGGCTCCGTGCTGCTTGCCGAGGACGAAGACCTGGTGGATGTTGTTGGAGAGGTTGGATCCCTCCACTCCCAGTGCGGCCTTGTCGTCCTTCGTGAGCTTCTTGCCGGTGGCGACGAGTTCGTCCCAGGTGGCCGGAGGCTTCTCGATGCCGGCGTCCGCGAACATCTTCTTGTTGTAGTAGAGCGCGTAGGCCATGGAGTAGAGGGGCACGGCCGCGGGGTCCTGGCCCTGCGCGCCGGTGGAGCCGAGCGCCGACTCCACGAAGCGGTCCTTGCCGCCGATCTTCTCGAAGTTCTTCGCGTCCCACGGGAGAAGGGCACCGGTGGACTGCAGGGAGGCGCTCCAGGTGTTGCCGATGTTGAGGACGTCGGGGCCCTGGCCGGAGGTGGTGGCGGTGAGGATCCTGTTCAGCAGGTCCGCCCACGGCACGACCTCGAGCTTGACCTTGATGCCGGTCTGCTTCTCGAACTTGTCGAGTTCGGGCTGCAGGACCTTCTTGTCGACCTCGATGCTGGCGCCCTGGTTGGAGGCCCAGTAGGTGAGCGTCTTGGGCTGCTCGTTCGAGCCGGATCCGCTGGTGGACCCTCCGCCGCAGGCAGTCGCCGCGAGAACGAGGGAGAGGGTGACGGCGCCGACAGCCGCGGCTCTGATGTTGCGCATGGCTCCTGGAGTCCCTTTCCGGGGATGCGGGGCCGAGGAGGGCGGCGGCAAAGGGACCGCGTTCGGGCCACCGGCTGGCTTCTCGGCTTAATTTACGGTGTGAGTTAAACCTCGGGAGAAGGTCGCGTCAAGGGGTGCCGCACAGGTATGTTGCAGGCAAGACCTAGGAGAAGAGGGTGCACGGTGAGAGTGCGCAGCGGTCGTACAGTGCGTGACCTGCGGCGGGAGAACCGCACCGCGGTATTGCAACGGTTGTATTTCGACGGACCCCTCAGCCGCTTCTCGCTCGGACCGGTCACGGGGCTGAGTTCGGGATCGGTCAGCAACGTGGTGGCGGAGCTGATCGCGGAAGGGCTGGTGGAGGAGGCCGGCAGCGTCGACTCCGCCGGCGGCCGTCCCCGCACCCTGCTGCGCATCCGCCAGGGCAGCGCCTACATGATCGGCGTCGACATCGGCGAGACGCGCGTGCGCGTCGAGCTCTTCGACCTCGCCCTCACCGAACTCGCCCGCGTGGAGAAGCCGCTCAGCGCGGGTGGCCCGAGCAGGGTCGCCCGCTACGACGTGGCCGTCGTGGTCGCCCACGTGCGCGACGGCATCGCGGAGGTCATGCGCCGGGCGGACGTCGACCCGCAGCGCCTGCTCGGCGTGGGAGTCGGCGTGCCCGGCATCGTCGCCAGGACGCCGGACGGGGACACGGTGGTGCACGGGCAGACGATCGGCTGGGACACCGTGCCGCTGGAGCGGCTGCTGCGGGAGTCCGTGCCGCTGCCTCTGTCCGTGCCGTACTACATCGACAACGGCGCCAAGACGCTCGGCCAGGCGGAGATGTGGTTCGGCGCCGGACGCGGGGCGAGCAACGCGGTCGTGGTGCTCTTCGGCTCCGGCGTCGGCGCCTGCGTCGTCAACGACGACCTCCTGCCCGGGCGGGCCGTCGAGTGGGGGCACCTGACGGTCCGCGTCCGCGGGCGCCGCTGCCGGTGCGGGGCCCAGGGCTGCCTGGAGGCCTACGCGGGAGCGGAGGCGCTGCTACAGCGCTGGGCGGAGGCCGGCGGCAGGCCACCGCTGGGATCCGGAGAGGAGGCGGCCCTGACCGCGATGCTCGCCGCCGCCTACCCCACCCCGGACGCGGACGGCCGGGATCCGGAGCCGGACGCGACCGCCCTGGCCGTGCTGGAGGAGACCGCCGAGTACCTGGGCGCCGGTTTCGCGGACCTGATCAACCTCTTCCAACCCGAGCGGATCCTCGTCGGCGGATGGGCCGGCCTCCAGCTCGGCGACAGGTTCCTCGCCACCGTCCGCACGTACGCCTCCTCCTACGCCCTCGCCTACCCGGCCTCCCGGGTGACCGTCGAACTCGGCACGCTGGGGCCCGACGCCGTCACGGTGGGCGCGGCGATCCTGCCCCTCGCCGACTTCTTCGCTCGCGGTGGACGCCGCGAGCGGACGGTCGAGACCGAGGAGGCCGCACCGGCCTGGCAGACGGCGCTGCGGGAACGGGCCGCGCAGTGAGCGAAGGACCGCGTGGGCGCCGCGGGGGCTCCGCAACCGCCAGGGGACCGCATGGGCGTCACGGTCGCACCTCTTGCTCACATGGGGGTCGTTCGCGGACCTCGAGCGGCGCCTGCCACAGGAAGCGGCCTGCCGACGGGCCGACCATGAGCCGGTAGGTCCCCGGCTCGGTCCGCCACTCCTCCTCGTCCGAAGACCAGTGCCGCGTCGCGCGACCCGTCAGGACCACCTCGGCCACAGCCGATCGCCCCGCCTCGGCCCGGACCGCGGCGTAGCCGGCGAACCAGCACGCGGGCCGTTCCACGGCGGACACCGGCCGGGCCATGTAGACCTGTACGACCTCGCGGCCCGGTCGCAGGCCCGTGTTGCGCACCTGTACCCGCACGGTGAAGCAGGCGCCGGCCCGCACCGCCGCGGGGGCGGTGACCTCCTCGTAGGCCCACGTGGTGTAGCCCAGGCCGTGGCCGAACCAGTAGGCCGGTTCCCGCGCAGCGCGGTGCCAGGCCCGGTAGCCGATGTGCAGCCCCTCCGCGTAGTCGAGCCGGCCCCCGACGGGTTCCGTCCGGGTGACGGGCGCGTGCGCCAGGCGGGCCGGCCACGTCGTGGGGAGTCTGCCTCCCGGCTCACTGCGGCCGAAGAGGACGTCGGCGAGGCCGGCGCCCGCCTCCTGGCCGGGGAACCAGGCGAGCAGGAGCGCGCCGACCTGGGCCCGCCAGGGCAGCTCGACCGGTCCGCCGCTGTTGACGACGGCGACGGTGCGCGGGTTGGCGGCGGCGACCGCCGCCACGAGGGCGTCCTGGCGGTGTCCCAGGCACAGGTCCGTGCGGTCGGAGCCCTCCGTCTCGCTGTGCTCGGTCGTGCCGACGACGACCACCACCGCGTCCGCGGAGCGTGCCGCCTCCACCGCCTCGGCGACGGCGGCCGCGGCGTCCCGCGACGGTGGGGCCGCGGCCACGACGGTGGCGCGGCCGGCGCCGGGGATCAGCTCGCGGCGTGCGACGAGGTGCACGGGACGGCCCCCGGCCAGTTCCGCACGTCCGGTGTGGGCGGGAGGCATGACGTGCACGATCGCCGGATCGTCGGTGGTGCGGGGAAAGAGGCCGTCGAGGATCGTGCGGCCGTCGACGCCGAGGGTGATCCGGCCGAAGCCACCGACGGCGAAGGTCCAGGATCCGCCGGTCTCCGGGAGGAACATCGCGCTGATCTCCACCGTGTGCGCACCGGGAGGCAGGTCGGGTTCCAGCTGCCGGCCCGACAGGCGGTGCTCGGCGTACAGTTCGCGACCCGCGGCGTCCAGGCAGCGCAGCAGGACTCCCGGCTCGCCCGACCGCGGATCGGTGCAACGGCGGGCATCCAGTGGCGAGGGCGGGACGTCCGGTGAGGGTCCCGGCGCGTGGACGACACGGGCGCGCCCCTTCAGCAGCGCGCGGATGCCGTCCAGCGGGGTGACCACTTCCGCGGGGAAGACGCCCGCACTGCCGCCTCCCTGCAGGCGGGGGTCCGCGGCGTGTTCGCCGATGACGGCGATCGTCCGTACCGTGCCGGGGTCGAGGGGCAGCAGCCCTTCGTTGCGCACCAGCACCGCCCCGGCCGCGACCGCGCGGCGCAGCAGCCGGCGGGTGTCCTGGGACCGGTGGCCGCGGCGGTGGCGCGCCGAGGTATCGAGCGCGCCGACGCGGGCCGCGAGCCTGAGCAGGCGGCGCACCTTGTCGTCGATGGCTTCTGGGGAGACGCGGCCGCTCTCGACGGCTCGCACCAGGTGGTCGGCCCAGGGGCTGTCTGGCCCCGGCATGGCCAGGTCGAGGGCGGCCCGCGCGGGTTCCTCCGTGCTGCGGACGGCGGCCCAGTCGGAGAGGGCGACCCCATCGAAGGCCCACCGGCCCTTCAACGGTTCGGACAGCAGGGGGTGGGCCGTCATCGTGGTGCCCCCGACGCTGTTGTAGCCGGCCATGACCAGCCACACCCCGGCCTCCACCGCCGCTTCGAAGGGCGCCAGGTACACCTCGTGCAGGACGCGGTCGGTGACACGGACATCCACCGAGAGGCGTTCGGTCTCGGAGTCGTTGGCGACGAAGTGCTTGGCCGTGGCGCCGATCCCGTGGGCTTGGATCCCCGCGATCAGCGCCGCGCCGGTACGGGCGGTCAGTTCGGGGTCCTCGGAGAAGCATTCGAAATGACGGCCGCCCAGCGGGGAGCGGTGCAGGTTCAGGTTCGGGGCGAGCACCACGTCGACGCCCTTGCCGACCGCCTCGGCCGCCAGCAGGCCGCCGAGGTCCGCCAGCAGTCCTTCGTCCCAGGTGGCGCCGAGCGCTGACGCGGAGGGGAGGAGCGCACTGGGCCGGCGCTCGTCCCAGGACTCGCCCCGCACTCCCGCCGGCCCGTCGGAGCAGACCATCTCCCGGAGCCCGATCGCTTCCTCCCCGGCCGTCCGCCACGTCGTGGAACCGGTGAGCAGGCGCACCTTCTGCGCCAGGTCCAGTTTGTCGATCAGCCGGTCGAGCATGTCGTCGCGCATCGCTACCTCGTGCTTCCAGTCGTGCGAGAGGCCCGTTCCCGTCCGGAGCCGTGGCCGGAGCCGGGGCGTGGGGCGCCCGGCCGCCGTGCTGCGGGAGGCCGGGCGCCGTGCTGCGGAGGCCGGGCGTCAAGCGGAGTGCCGGCCGTGTCAGGGCGGTCGGCACTCCGCGTTCAGGGCCGCCGCGCGGCCCTTCCACCGTCGGGCACTCCCCCGGTCTCAGCTGTAGACGCCGAACTCGTGGAGCGAGTAGCCCCACCCGGTACCGCGGGCGGTCAGCTGGAGTCGGACGTGACGGGCGGTGGCGGAGACTCCGATGGTGTCGATGTCGCCGTTGCCGGTGGTCGTGGAGTGCACCGGCCGCCAGGTGCTGCCGTCGTCGGAGACCCGGATTTCATAGGACCTGGCGTAGGCGGGGTCCCAGACGAGCTGCAGCGTGCGGATGGCCTTGACCGCGCCGAGGTCGACCGAGATCCACTGGGGATCGCTCCAGTCGCTCGCCCAGCGGGTACCGGCGTTGCCGTCCGTGGCCAGAGCGGGTGTGCAGGGGCAGTCGCCGTACTGAGCCTGGTAGGAGGAGGCGGTGGTGGGCCGGTTCAGGGCGAGGTTGGTGCCGGAGACGGGTGGCGCGACGACCTTCACCGACTCGGTCTCGATGCCGGCGTTGCCGCGTCCATCCTCGGCCTGGAGGTAGACCTTCCAGACCCCGAGCTTCTCGGGGGCGGTGACGGCGAAGGTGTTGTTGCCGGTGGCGCGCCACTGGGCGGGGATCAGACGCTTGTCGCCGTTGGCGTAGTTGCCGCTGAGGAAGATCTTGGGGGTGACCTGGTCGCCGTCCGGGTCGCGGATGTCGGCGCGGACCGTGAACTCGCGTCCTGCCGGGGCCGCGGTGGCCGGGGTGACGGCCATGTCGCTGATGACGGGCGGGGTGTTGTCGCCGGCGGTGGAGCCTGCGTACGCCCTCTTCACCGCGTGGTAGGACAGCCGCTTCAGCCCGTCGGGCACCAGGTTGAACCAGATGCCGCCGAAGTCGTGCTCCAGGCCGTAGTGGAACATGGTCGCCCCGAGCGCCACGCCGCGGTGGCCGGTGATGCAGTTCCAGGCGGTGGTGTAGCCGTCGGCCTTCTGCACGTCGGTCGGCTCGTCCGGGATGCCGTTGGCGTCGTTCGGGACCTCCCACTCCCCCGCGGGGCCCGTCTCGGTGATGATGTAGGGCTTGGTGTAGCCGCCGTCGACCCAGTCCTGGCGCACCTTGCACAGGTTGCCGTAGGAGTTCATCGAGTACAGGTCGAGGTCGGGGGCGTTGCGCTTGTAGTAGGGCCAGGCTCCGGTCCACGCGTCGGTCGAGGTGACCGGGTGGTCGGGGTCGATGCTGTGGATCTTCCTCGCGACTTCATTGACGAAGGAGGTGTAGGCGTTGCGCTGGTTCTCCAGCTCGGTGCCGCTGTAGCAGTTCTGCAGACCGAGGACCGATTCGTTGCCGACGTTCCACATCAGGGTCGCCGGGTGGCTCTTGTAGGTGTCCACCCACGTGGCGAACTCGGTCAGCGAGTTGTCCTTGTACGTCATGTCGGTGACGTAGTCGACGCATCCGCCGGAGCCCGGGCCGCCACCGGGCTGGAGCCAGAACCCGTTGATCACCCGTATGCCCTGGGCGGCCGCGGCGTCCAGGAGCGGTTTGGTGGAGCCGTCGGTTCCCCAGGTCCGGATGGTGTTGACGCCCATGGACTTCACGTCGGGCAGGTATCTCGGTGCGTCGGCGACGGACGGGCCCCAGGTGAGTCCCTTGACCGTGTAGGGCTGTCCGCCGACGGTCAGCTGCCAGTTGCCCTGGGAGCCGGCCACCTTGACCGGGCCGCCGGGCGGCGGGGTGGTGGTGCCGTCCCCGCCGTAGACCTGGAACTCCCACAGGGAGTATCCGTAGCCGCCGGCGCGTGCGACGCCCTGCATGCGGACGTACCGGCCCGCCCCCGAGACGGCGATCTCGTCCGTTCCGCCGTCGCTTCCCGTCACGCTCTTCAGGGTGCGCCAGTCGGTGCCGTTGTCGGACGCCTGGATCTCGTAGTTCTTGCCATAGGCGGCCTCCCAGGTCAGGACGACACGGCTCAGGTCCCTGCTCGCCCCGAGGTCGACCTGGATCCACTCGCCGTCGCGCCGCTCGCTGGACCAGCGGGTGCCGGTGAGGTTGCCGTCGACGGCGGCTGCCGCGGTGTAGGCCTCGCCCTCCTGCGAGGAGGCGGTGGCCGGCCTGCCCTGGGAGAGCAGTGCCTCGGCCGCCTGAACCGGCGGGGACGCAGTCAGGGTCAGCGAGGACGCCAGCACGGTGCCCAGCACCGCGAGGGAGGCGCCTCTGACACCTCTGCGCAGACGGTGGGGAGCGGGTGTGGAGGGGGGACTGGACACGTGTACTCCTGGCTTGGTCATGACACCTGGCGGAGGTGCGAGCCGTACGCCCGCATCGCGCGGCGCCTGTGGGGAGGGGGATGCACGGGTGCAGCGGGTACTGCCGCTCCGGGCGGGGCCGCGGGGATGAGGCACCCGGCCGGAGGGGATGCGCGCGCCGTCGGCGATCGGCGGGCTGAGGAAGGCGGCGGCTTCAGGGGAAGGAGACCACCGTGGAGGGGACGGTGGAGGTTCCGGCGGGCACCGTCGAGGCGCCGGTGTCGTTGATGACGTGCTCGCAGTGCCCGTTTCCGCCCAGCGACACGACCAGCAGGCTGTGGAACCTCACCCCCGGCTCGCGGGTGCCGTGAAACCGTGGTCCTGGCGGATGTTCGGGTCGACGTTGTAGTTGCAGTAGCTGCCCAGCCCCCACGCCTCGTGCGTGGTGACGGAATCGTCGACCCGGGAGGTCGTGGGTAGGCCAACGGCAGGCACTGGAGGTCTCCTTGAAGCTGAGGCAAGGAATGCGAGAGAGCGCTCTCCCGAACCTTGCCCGCCTCTTCGCATCCCGGTCAAGAACTCGCTCACGACTTTTCTTCTGACTTGACTTAACCTCCTGGCTAAGCGCCCGTCACCTACGCCGCGAGCTGATGCTCTCCCGCCGAGGGCCGGACCGGCCCTCACCTGGGCTTGCCCCGAGTTCCGACCCCGCCTTTCGGCGGCCGGACGCGGATTGCGTTGAGGATGCGCGGCGGGGGTAGGTGAGGCGCATGTTCAGGCACAGGCGCGTACGTACGGTTGTTGTTCTTCTGGTGAGCTGGTTGGTGTTGACGGGCGTCGAGCGGTGGGGTGAGGACGCGCCGTGGCAGGAGGCCACGCTCAGCGGGCTGCTGTGGGCGGCCGTGGTCACCGGCGCCTGGTGGTTCGCGGAATGGACGCAGGCGAGCCGCCTGCGCACGGCGCGGTCTGCCGGCGGCGCCGGGGGCGGAGACTAGGTCCTGACGTCGAAGTCGCGCCGGTCAGGCCCGCGGCGACCAGTCGCGCACCGTGCCCGTCGCGGCGTCCAGGACCGTCAGGGCCCCGGCGTGGTCCGGCGCGTAGACGCTCCGACATCGACCGTCGTTCGCGTCCCGCACTCGGCTCCCCCGCCGGCCACAGGACCGTGGCCGCCGCCCGCGACGAGGACGGCGTAGCCGTCGGGCCGCGCGCTCTGCCGTAGCCGACCGGCGTCGACCTTGATCCGGGCGCCCCGTCGGACGACAGGTGTAGCAGGCGGCGGCCGGGCGGACCGGACGTGCCCGCGGCCCCGTACGACCCCCGGTGGACGACGGCGCTGCGCCCCGGGCGGGGGGGGGGGGGGGGGGGGGGGGGGGGGGGGGGGGGGGGGAGGACGGGACGCACACCAGCCTCCCCCCCCCTCCCCCCCCCCCCGACTCCTCCTCACCCCGTCTACCCGAAGGCGGGCG
>NZ_JBWKLE010000012.1:125346-193820 GCF_056430495.1 Streptomyces sp. NPDC045967
AGAACGGAATTGGCCTCTGATCTCAGCAACCCCCGGGGGAAAAACGCTCCTGCGGGGGGGGGGGGGGGGGGCTGTCCTCTCCCCCTCCCCCCCCCCCCCCCCCCCCCCCGCCGGCGCATTCCTCTCAGCCGGCCCGGCCGAGTGCGGTCAGTACGCGGTCCGGTGTCAGGGGGAGTTCGCGCAGGCGGTGTCCCGTGGCGTGGCAGAACGCGTTCCCGATCGCGGCCGCCGTCCCGACGATGCCGATCTCGCCGATCCCCTTGCTGCCCATGGGGTTGAGGTGCTTGTCGTGTTCGTCGATCCAATGGACCTCGATGTCCGGCACATCGGCGTGCGCCGGTACATGGTAGGAGGCCAGGTCGCTCTCCACGAAGTCTCCGAACACCCCGTCCATCGTGCTGTGTTCGGTCAGCGCCATGCCCAGTCCCATCACCATGCCGCCCTTGAACTGCGACCGCGCGGTGAGCGCGTTGAGGATGCGGCCGGCGGCGAAGACGCCCAGCAGCCGCCGTACGCGAACCTCCCCGGTGACCGTGTCGACCCTGACTTCGGCGAAGTGCGCACCGAAGGCGTGCCGGGAATAAGGGGACTTCTGCTTGGCGGACTGCGTGGTGTCGGCGGACGCGGACAGCCCCCCGGCCGGCAGCGGCCCGTGGTGGCGTTCCAGGCGGGCGGTCAGCGCGTCGCAGGCGTCGTGGACGGCCCACCCCCAGGAAGCGGTGCCCGAGGAACCTCCGGCGAGCGCGGCGGCGGGCAGGCCCGTGTGTCCGATGGCGACGGACACACGGTCGAGCGGAACCCGCAGGGCGTCCGCCGCGATCTGGGCCAGGACGGTACGGGCTCCCGTTCCGATGTCGGTGGCGTTGATGTCGACGCGGTAGCGGCCGTCGGGCAGGGCGTACGCCCGGGCGGTGGAGGGCGCGACGAGCACGGGGTAGGTGGCGGCCGCGACTCCACTGCCGATGAGGTGGGGGCCCTCCCGGCGCGGCTCGCGGCTGCGGGCCCAGCCGAAGCGCTCGGCGCCCTCGCGCAGGCACTCCACGAGGTGCCGGCTGCTGAAGGGAAGGCCGCTGTCGGGCTCGGTGCGGGGTTCGTTGCGCACGCGCAACTCGATCGGGTCCATGCCGAGGGCGTCGGCGAGCTCGTCCATCGCCGATTCCAGCGCGTACATCCCCGGCGCCTCCCCGGGGGCACGCATCCAGGACGGGGTGGGTACGTCGAGGGCGACGACGCGGTGGCTGGTGCGCAGGGCGGGCGCGGCGTACATGACGCGGGCCGGCACCGCGGCCTGCTCGACGAACTCCCGGACGCGCGAGGTGTGCGTGGTGACCTCGTGCGTCAGGGCGGTCAGGGTTCCGTCGGTCCGGGCGCCGAGGCTGAGGTGATGCACCGTGGGCGCGCGGTGGCCGACTGTGGCGGGCAGGTGGGCGCGTGGCAGGGCGAGCTTGACGGGCCTTCCGTAGTGGCGGGAGGCCATCGCCGCCAGGACCACGTGGGGGCGCGGTGTGCCCTTGGAGCCGAATCCGCCGCCGACGTGCTCGGAGACGACCGTGACGTCGTCCTCGCTCAACTCGAGCAGCGCGGCCAGCGTGCCACGGACGGGTCCTGCGCCCTGGCTGGAGTCGTGCACCGTGAGGTGGTGGCGTTCCGCGTCCCAGTCGGCGACGGCGGCGTGGGGCTCCATGGGGTGGTTGTGCAGGGGCGGCACGGCGTAGGCGCAGTCGATCCGTACGGGGGCGGCGGCGAGCGCCGCGTCGGGGTCTCCCTGCTCGCGGTGTGCGGGATGGCCCCCGTTGGCCTCCTCGGGGGCGTAGGCGCCTGGGTGGTCGGCGCCGAAGGTGGCGTCGTGGGGTTCGCGCGCGTAGACGATGCGTACCGCGTCGGCGGCGGCCCGGGCGCCTTCGGCGGTGTCCGCGACGGCCAGCGCCACGTACCAGCCGCGGTGGGGTACGCGCAGGTCCTGCAGGAGGCGCAGGGTCGGGTCGTCGGCCGCGCCGAGGCGGGGCGCGTCGTGCGGGGTCAGTACGCCGAGCACGCCGGGCAGGGCGGTGGCGGGCGCGGTGTCGATGGAGCTGACGCTGCCGCGCGCGATCGTGGCGGGCACGGGCCAGGCGTAGACGCAGCCCGGGGGCGTGTGTTCGGCGGCGTAGCGGGCGGAACCGGTGACCTTCTCGCGTCCCTCGCTGCGCCGGGCGGGGCTGCCGAGGGCGGTGGGGCTGTCGGCACGGGTGGGCATCGCGGGTTCCCTTTCGGCTGGGGCGGTCACGGCTGGGGCTGGGCGGGAGGGCTGCCGGAGGCGGAGCGGATCAGCGTGCCGAGGGCGTCGCAGGCGAGGTTCCGGGCGAGGTCGACCTTGAAGGCGTTGTCGCGCAGGGGACGGGCCGCGGCGAGCTCCGCGTCGACGGCTTCCCGTACCGTCTCGCCGGTGGGTAGGGCGCCGGTGAGGTGTTCCTCCGCGGTGGCGGCGCGCCAGGGCCGGTGGGCGAGGCCGCCGAAGGCAAGGGCGACGCGGCGGATGCGGCCGTCGTCGAGTTCGAGTACGGCGGCCACCGAGGCGAGGGCGAAGGCGTAGGAGGCCCGGTCGCGGGCCTTGCGGTACAGGGAGACGGCTCGGGGCGCGGCCGGGGGCAGGACCACGGCGGTGACGATCTCGCCCGGGCGGATGACCGTGTCCTGTTCGGGGTGCTCGCCGGGAAGCCGGTGGAAGTCGGCCGCCGCCACCTCGCGGGTACCGTGCTCGCCGCCGTAGAGCTCGATCCCGGCGTCCAGGGCGGCCAGGGCCACTGCCATGTCCGAGGGGTGGGTGGCGATGCAGTGCGCGGAGTGGCCGAGGACGGCGTGGTCGCGGTGCACTCCGTCGAGGGCCGCGCAGCCGGTGCCCGGTTCCCGCTTGTTGCAGGGCTTGGACACGTCCTGGAAGTAGGGGCACCGGGTGCGCTGGAGCAGGTTCCCGCCGGTGGTGGCGACGTTGCGCAGCTGACCGGACGCGCCGGCGAGGACGGCCTGCGACAGGGCGGGGTAGCGGGTGCGCACCAGCGGGTGGACGGCCAGGTCGGTGTTGGTCACACCGGCGCCGACCCGGAGCCCACCGGTGGGCAGCTCCTGGACGTCGTGGAGCGGCACCCGGGTGAGGTCGATGAGGGTCTGCGGGGTTTCCACGCCGTGCTTCATGAGGTCGACCAGGTTGGTGCCGCCGCCGAGGTAGCGGGAGCCGGGGTGGTCGGCGTAGGCGGCCGCGGCTTCCTGGAGGCTGGTGGCCCGCAGGTAGGCGAAGGGCTTCACGCGATCACGTCCCGGGGCGGCGCCTGGTCGGGGCTCTCGGTGCCGCCGCAGGCGGCGACGGCGTCGGCGATCCCGTTGTAGGCGCCGCATCGGCAGAGGTTGCCGCTGAGCCGCTCCCTGATCTCCTCGGCCGACAGGGCGGCCGGGCAGGTGGGGTCGGCGGCGGTGGCCGCATCGGTGGCGTACGAGGGGTGGCCGGCGGCCGCCTCGCGCAGCACCCCGGTGGCGGAGCAGAGCTGGCCGGGGGTGCAGTAGCCGCACTGGAAGGCGTCGTGGTCGAGGAATGCCTGCTGGAGGGGGGAGAGGGCGCCGTCGGCGGCGAGCCCTTCGACGGTGGTGATCTCGGATCCGTCCTGGGCCACGGCGAGGAGCAGGCAGCTGTTGGCGCGCCGGCCGTCGACGAGGACGGTGCAGGCTCCGCATTGCCCGTGGTCGCAGCCCTTCTTGGATCCGGTCAGGTCCAGCCGCTCGCGCAGGGCGTCGAGGAGGGTGACGCGGTTGTCCAGGTCGAGGGTGCAGGTCCGGCCGTTGACGCGGAGCGTGACGTGCGAAGTCGCGACCGGCGGGCACCCGACGTGCGGACTCTCGGCTTGCGCACGTGGCGGGCCTGCGGCGGAGGGCGGATCGGCCTGTTGCAGAGGATGGTGTACACGTGCAGCCACAGTTGTCCTCCATGTCGGGTTTTGGGAAGTATGACCTGTCGCCTTCCCCGACGCGGTGGTCCCACACGTCCGCGCAGCCGCGGCCCTCGGACACCGGCGGCCCGTCCAGGACGGTCCAGCTGGGCGGGGGTCACCACTCGGGGTGGACGTCGTGGCTGTCGTAGCGGTGACCGGCGGGGGTGGTCCAGGGCCGGAACCGGCCCGGACCGGTCGAGGCCGGGCTGTAGGTGACGACCTCGTGGGTGTCGTCGGTGACGATGACGGCGCCGGCGCTCTGGGCGCGTCGCAGGGCGTGGGTCCAGTGGGGGCCGTGTCGGCCGGTGACGTAGTCGGGGGTCTTGCATCGCGCCATGGGTTCGCCCCTTCTCCTTCGGTCGTGGACCGGCGCTGTCACGCGCAACCGCGTGGTCTGGCGTGATACCCCGGGCCGACCACCGGTATACCCGGGACACGGCCCGATTTCCGGCGGCGTGCACGCCCGTCGGGGCGAACGGTTTGCGCGCGGCCGCGGGGGTTGCCGGTCACCTCACCCTCCAGGGCGCACGAAGCCGCGCAACAAGCGGCCGAAGCGCTTTCGGGGGCCCGGGCGAGGGGGACGTTCGCATGCACCGTACGGCGACGCCGTTTGCGCGCGCACCGCCAGGGCAGGCGCTGGCCGGGCCGACCGAGCGCCATGGGTCCTGCGACACGTCAGACCGGGAAACGCGCACGGCCCGCGGTCCGCCGCCGAGAACCGCCCCCGACCCGCACCGTACCCACCGACGGAAGGATGCCCCCCGTGTCCCGGTCCATCGCTCAGCAGACCACCAGTCAACTCGGCGGCGAGGCCAGCGTGCTGTCGCGGCAGCGCCGCGACCACGCGGAACTCGAACGCCTCATGGAGTTCTACACATCCGCCGATGCGCCCGAGCCGGACCGGCAGGCGGCGCTCCGCGACGTCTTCCAGCTCACGTTCAGCCACGCTTTCGCCGAGGAGACCGTGCTGTGGCCCGCCCTGCGGCGGCTGGCCCCCGACGGCGAGGAGCTCACCTCGCACGTGGAGCAGGAGCACCAGCAGATCAACGACCTCGCGACCGAGATCCAGTCCACCGACCCGGACGACCCCCGGCATGATCGACTCGTCATGGAGGCGTTCGCCCTGATCCGCCAGGACATCCGCGATGAGGAAGACGTCCTGCTGCCCCGCCTCCAAGAGGCCGTGAGCAACGATGCCACCCGCCTGCGACGCCTCGGCACGGCCTGGGAGGTGGTGCGGCGTACGGCTCCCACCCGCCCGCACCCCGCCGTGTCACGACGGCCCCCGGGCAACGCCCTGGCCGGTGTCCCCCTCAGCGCCACCGACCGACTCCGCGACGTGCTCTCCCCCGCCTCCCCGTCGCGCAGCCGTGGCCTGGCCATCGCAGCCGCCGCGACGGCCGTCGCGGCGGCCGCCGGCCTGATCGCCGCCGTGCGCCGCAGGCGCTGAGCAGCGCACCGCGGATGCGGCCGGACGGCCGCAGAAGCCGGAAGCCGGAAGCCGGTGCGCACGGACCGCAGCGACTCTCGCGGAGAGCGGGATCCGATCGACACCGGCAGACCGGACGTGGGAGCGGCGGAGCGGGTAGGCGCCCCTCGGGGCAGACGCACGCTGGAGATGGCACAGTCGGTTCTTCGCAGCCGACGGGAGATGAGGCGGCCGTGAGCGACCGGACGGAAGACTCGCGGCGGATGCTGGTCGGGCTGTTGAACGCCAGCCACCTGCTGCGCTTCGAGCAGCTGCCCGCACGGGTCGGCGAGTACGCGGCCACCGCCGGTCTGACCGACGTGCGCATCTACCTCGCGGACCTGCAGCACGACGTGCTGCGCCTGCTCACCGGCCACGGCCTGGACGCCGGACAGGACAGTGGCGAGTACCCGGCGCAGCTGCCGATCGAGGGAACCGTGGCGGGCCGTACCTACCAGTACGGGCAGATCCTGCCGGCATCCGGTGAGGGGGAGGACGTCCACCGCTGGTGGATTCCGCTGCTGGACGGCACCGAGCGGCTCGGCGTCCTGCACCTGGCATCGGCGACGGATGACGACCACACCAGGCAGGACATCCTGGCGCTGGCGTCACTGGTGGCGATGCTGGTCGTCGGCAGCAGCGGCACCAGCGACGCCTACGCCCGGCTGAGCCGGCTGAAGCCGATGAACGTGGCAGCGGAGATGCAGTGGCAACTGATGCCGCCGCGGACCTACGCCGACGACCGCGTGGTCATCGGAGCGGTGATGGAACCGGCCTACCAGGTCAGCGGGGATGCCTTCGACTACGCCACCGCCGGCGACGTCCTCCACCTGTCGATCTTCGACGCCATGGGGCACGACACCGCCGCCGGCCTGACCGCCAACCTCGCGGTCGGCTCCTGCCGCAACCGGCGCCGGCAGGGCACCGGCCTCGCCGAGCTGGGGGACGCCGTCGAAAGGGTGCTGCTCGAGCAGTTCGGCCGCAGCCGCTACGTCACCGGCATCCTGGCCGACCTCGACACCTCCACCGGACTGCTCACCTGGGTGAACCGGGGACACCACCCGCCGGTCGTCATCCGCGGCGGACGCTGGGCCACCCGACTGCAATGCCCGCCGGCCCACCCGCTCGGTACCGACCTGGGGCTTCCCACCAAGCTGTGCCGGGAACACCTCCAGCCCGGCGACCGCCTGGTCTTCTACACCGACGGCATCACCGAAGCCCGCACGGCGAAGGGTGAGGAGTTCGGGCTGCGCCGCTTCACCGACTTCCTCATCCGCCACCACGCCGACGGCCTGTCCGTCCCCGAAACCCTCCGCCGCCTCATGCGCGCCCACCTCCACCACCACGGCGGCCGCCTTCAGGACGACGCCACCATCCTGCTGTGCGAATGGCTCGGTCCCCCCGCAGCCGGCACCGCACGCGCCGCACCGCTGGCCGGTGTCCCCCTGCCACCCGGCACACCCCCCACCGGCACGTGACCCGGGCGTCGGCAGGGCGAGACGAGCGCACGGGGCCCTGGAGCACGCCACCGAAAAAGCCGGGGCTGCGCAGCGACAGCTGCGCAGCCCCGGCTCGGTCCGTCAGATCCCGACTCGGCGGGTGCCGTGCGGGGTCAGGCCGGGTTGATGTTCTCCGCCTGCGGGCCCTTCTGGCCCTGGGTGACGTCGAACGTCACGGCCTGGCCTTCCTGGAGCTCACGGAAGCCCGAGGAGTTGATCGCGGAGTAGTGGGCGAAGACATCCGGGCCGCCGCCGTCCTGGGCGATGAAGCCGAAGCCCTTCTCCGCGTTGAACCACTTCACAGTTCCCGTAGCCATGTCTCATGCCTTCCAGTCGAGTACGCCTCCCGCGACGTGCGGAAGGCGGAGGTGATCGCCCTGGTTCCTGCGGCACAGCACAGCAAAAAGCCCACGCCAAGGCGTGGGCAAAGGGAACTTCCGAACCACGACAGCTGACGCAGACGGTACACGTCCGCACATGGTGTCACCACAGGAAAACGGACACAGGGCGCGCCTTTTCCCCGGACCGGGGGTACGCCGGGCCCCCACGGGGTTCCTCAGGGCGTCCCGGCCGGGGGCATGCGGATGGCGAGCACGGCCACGTCGTCATCGTTGTCGGCCGGCCGCGCGTGCTCCATCAAAGCGTCGGTGAAGGCTTCCAGCGGGTGACCCGCCAGACGGGCGGCGTGGTGGCGCAGCTGCTCCAGGCCGTCGTCGAGGGTGTGCTTGCGGGATTCGATCAGTCCGTCGGTGTAGAGCACGAGTGTGGACCTGGGCGGCAGGGGGTGGGTGGAGTCGGTGCGGGGCGTTCCCGTCTGGGTGCCCAGCAGGATGCCGGGGCCGCCTTCGAGGTAGCGGGCTCGACCGTCGTGGGTGACCAGGAGGGGTGGGGGGTGGCCCGCGTTGGTCCATTGCAGTCGCCAGTTCCCGCCGGCGCGGGCCTCGAGCCGGCCCATGATCATGGTGGCCGTGCCGACGTCGGTGATGTGGGGAAGGGCCTGGTCGAACCGCTCGACGACGGAGCTGGGCGGTTCTTGCCAGGACCAGGCGTAGGCCCGCAGGATGTTGCGGACCTGGGCCATGCCGGCTGCGGCGTCCAGGTCGTGTCCGGCGACGTCCCCGATGACCAGGGCGAGCGCGCGGTCGGGTAGCTGGAAGACGTCGTACCAGTCGCCGCCCACCTGGGAGGCGCGCGGTGCGGGCAGGTAGCGGGCGCTCATGTCCAGGCCCTGGATGCGGGGCAGGTGGGGCAGCAGGTGGCGCTGCATGGTCTCGGCGACCTTGCGCTGGCGCTGGTAGAGGCGCGCGTTGTCCAGTGCCAGGCCGGCTCGGCGGCAGAGGTCCTCGAGGAGGGGGATCTCGGCCGTGGTGAACGGCTCCGGCTGTCCGGATCGGCCCAGGGTGAGTGCGCCCAGGACCTCGCGCAGTCCGCGGATAGGGGCGATGACGGCGGAGTGGATGGCGGTGGCGTCGAAGAGCCTGCGCTGCTCGACGGCGACGGGAGAGTCGGGCGGGCCTTGGTACGTCTGCGGCGTGGCCAGGGTGGATCCGGCGCCGCGCAGGGCTCGCGACAGGGGCAGTGGGGAGGTCTCCGGTACGGAGAAACGCGTCCCTTGCAGGTCCTGCCTGCGCACGACGTGCCCGTTGTCGTCGTGGGCGACCAGGGTGCGCTGGACTTCGCCGCTCTCGATGACGAGGTCGATCACCATCCAGTCCGCCAGGAGCGGGATGACCAGCCGCACCAGTCTGTCCAGTGCCTCGCCGACGTCCAGGGTGGCGGTCAGCTGCGTGGTGGTCTCGGCCAGCAAGGCCAGCCGTTCCAGTTCGGGCAGCAGTCCTGCCTGGAGGGTGGCGACGGGCGGAGCCCCTCCGGAGGGGTCGTACGGGTGGAACACCACCAGCGCTCCGGTCTCCACCGGGGTGATGCGCAAGGGGGTCACGAGCCACGACGCCGTCAGCAGCGAGCCGTCCCCGCATGCGAAGAAGTCCCGCTCGCCCTGGCGGACCCGGCCGGCGACGAAGGCGGCCATCATCGGGCACCGGCTGCGGGGCATGCTCATCCCGTTGGCCTGCCGGTGCAGGAGATCGTGCGCGTCGTGCCCCAGCAGTTCTTTCGCGCAGCGGCCCAGCAGCATCTCCGCCTGCGCGTTCACCGCGACGATGAGACCGTCGGCGTCCACCGCGTAGGCTCCCGCCCCCAGCCTGTCCAGCGCCTCGCCCAGCAGGCGCTGCAACACCGAGAGGCGCTCCGGGGGGCCGGTCGCCCCGGACGGACTGTTCATCCCCGCACCTCCACGCTCCCGGTTCAGCCATCGCGCCCGGTGCCGGCGCCCTGCCGGGCGGCGGGTGCTCGTCACGGCATCGGCAGCCGCACGCGGGCGGTGCTGCCGCTGCTCGGGGACAGCTGATTGACAGCGGGAAATGTACACGCCCGGCACGGATGTCCGGGGCCTGATCACCGGCCGGCCCCCATGTCCGGAGCTCGATCATCGCCCTCACGCCCGGGCTCCTCACCCGCCGCGGCGTGCTGCGGCGTCCCAGCCTCCGCAGGGTGACGGGCCCTCGGCCGGGGTGGTGGTGTCGGAGGCGACCGTCAAGACCCACCTCCACCACACGATGACCAAGCTCGATCTGCGCAGCAGGGCCCAGGCCGTCGTCGTGGCCTACGAGTCGGGACTCGTCACCCCCGGCCGGCCGCAGCCGGGTCCGGAGCCGGCCGGCCGGCCCCACCACGCCGCACCGCGGCTGCGCCGCCCGAACCGGCGCCCCGCTTCCGCCCCACCCCCGCCCCCGGTCCGAGGCCCGGTAGCGGGGAGCGGCGAGCCGGTCTCGGACCAGCGGTTCGTCAGTGCCGTGAGCGAGGCCGCGGTCCGGTCGAGTGCCGCGTCGTCGGATCTGACCGTCTTGTTCAGTTCGACGTGGAGGAAGCGCACCTTCTTGTCGGCGGCGAGTCGCCCCTGTTCGTTCTCCGTTCCGGCGAGCTTGCACCGTGCCCCGTAAGCCGGGCAGACCTTCAGCCCGGCTCGCCGCAACTCCTCGGTCAGCCGTCGCGCGTCCGCGACGGCCGCCTCGCCGACGCCCGTGGAGATCACCGCGTCCTGACCGGGGAACGACTCGTTGGCGAAGCCGTGGAGCTGGACACCGGGAAGCCCGCGCCGTGTCAGCTCGTCGACCACCGCGTGGAAGACGGAGTCGTCGCGGTGTGCCACGTCCGCCGCGCCGTCCTCGGCCGCGTTGCGGTGGGCGCCTGCGAGCACCAGCACCCCGCCGGGCGCCCCGCGGAGCACCCGCGTGCCGAGCACTTCCGTACGGGCATCGGCGACGGGGTGCGGGACCTGCACCGACCAGCGGGGCGGGCTGGAGAGGTCGACGTACACGCGGCCCCAGCCGCGGTTCGCCGAGCCCGACGCACCGACCGCGTCCGCCACCTCCGCGTACCGGCGTCCGCTGGCGGCGTCCGTGACGGTCAGAAGCGTGAAGTCGATGTCGGCCAGCCGAGCTCGTGCGGCGTCCTGGTCCCCGTCGAGCACGAGCGCCACGGCCTGCGTGAGTACGAGCCGCTCCGCGCGGGTGGGGATGCGATATCCGCCTCGTTCCCCGAAATCAGCCGTGAACCGGGTGACCCTCTCCTCGAGGTCCGTTCCGGCCGACGGCCGCGGCTCGACGCCGGCCGGGCCTGGGGAGGGTGACGTGCTGGGGTTCATCGCCAAAAGCATCAAAGCAGCACAAAGCACCGTCAAGGCGCCGCACAGTACTGCAATCGTTACCCGGCTGGTCGATGGTGCACTCATAGTCATATGAAAATATCGGAGTGATGACCTCCGCTTCTCCTCCCGTCTGCCTCCGGGCCGCGCGAAAGCCCGCCCGTCCGGCTTTCGCCGATCGGGCTGCGGCATTCTGGATGCTCCAGGAGGCGGACGGGCCGCCCTCCCCCGGCGGAGGCCCCCGGCTCGGACTCCGGTCGCGCCGGACGACGCCCCGCAGGACGGCGACACACTCCTCGGGTGCTCCGCGGTGAGCTGAGCCGACGGCGGCTGAACCACGAAGCCGCGTCAACGCCCGCACGCGCCGCACGACCTCCTTCCCAGCCGCAGGCCCGCCCCGCCCCGGGGCCTGGCATGGCCCGGACACGGAAGTGCGCGGCGTTCAAGCGTCCGCCCCCGACACCACACGCATGTCCGAACACCGGAGCCGGTGCCTGGCCGCACCGGCTCCCGGACAGACAGAACCAAGAGGAGCCTCCGTTGGCCGCGTCGCGATCGAGTCGGCGGCGCCGTGCCCGCCGCAGAGCGGACATGTCGCTGCTGGGTGGCATCCGGCCACCCATCGCGGCCCTGTCGGCCCTGCTGCTCGCCCTCGCCGCCCTCACCGCGTTCCAGCTCGGCCGCGTGGGCGATGCGGCCGTGCCCCCGGCCGTCCTGAGTTCGCAGCAGTACTTCGCCGAGGACGGTGCCATAGCCCTGCGCGCCTCGCTCGACGAGAGCATCACCGACCTCGGCCGCACCGCCTCGTTCTTCAGCGCGGGCGAGCCTGTCTCGCCCGACTCGGTGCTCGACAAGCTGGGCGCCGTCTACCAGAAGTGGCGCGGCATGGCCGTCGTCGAGATCAAGTCCGGCCGTCTCGAAGCGCAGCGCGGCGAGAACCTGCCGCTCTCCGCCATCGATCTGACCGGGTTGAACGGCAAGGCCGCGCCTGCTCCGCGCATGGTCCGGCTCGAGAGCGGCGAGACGCGCCTGCTCACCTTCGCCGTGCTGTCCTGGCCCAACCGGCCACAGCAGCTCCTGATCACCTCCAGCAGCCTGAAGGTTCCGGTCGCCAGTGCCGGCAAGTCCCGTGCGATAGCCGTCCTCGACTCGTCCGGCGAGGTCCTGAGCAGTGACGGCGCCGCCGACTCCGAGCACATGCGCCAGCAGCTCGGCTCGTTCGCCAAGACCACGGCCCAGGAGGCTTCCCAGCACCCGCTGCAGGCCAAGGAGCCCGGATCCGGCGGCTTCGCCGGGGTCAGTGGCGGCCTGCTGGGTGACTCCACGGACGGTCAGCGCTTCGTCGCCGGATACGCCCGGCTCGCCGGTTCCGAGCCGGGCGTGGGGACCGACGCGACGGCCCTCGGCCTCACCGTCCTCTCCCTGGTCGGCGTGGCCGAGGAGCGTTCCGTCGCCGTCGACTCCTTCTTCTGGATCTCAGCGGCCGGCGCCCTCCTCGTGCTCGGCGCGCTGGCCGTCGTCCTGCTCGTGCTCACGGTGCAGCGCCCGCTGCTCGGGCTGTTCCTGGAAAGCCGCCGGATCGGTCGTGGTGACCTGCGCCGCCCCGTCACCGTTCCCAGGTTCGGCGAGACCGCCCGGATCGGCGCGGCTCTCGACCGGCTGCGCCGCCAGCTTCTCGGTGAGCCCGGTTCGCCACCCCCCGGCGCCAAGACCGGCCGGCGCGCGCGCATCGGATCCCGGGCGCTCATCGCGGCGTGCGGCCTGCTCCTGCTGGTCTGGTCCGCGCCGCTCCTGTTGACGCTGAACCGTGCGGGCGCATCCGTCGCGGTCCCCCGGACGATCGTCGAGGACCAGCGCGAGCGCACCGACACGATGGCCGACCGCGTGCGCCGTGCACTCAACGAAGGCCATGCCGACCTCAGCTCCGTCGCCTCCGTACTGAGTGCCACGAACACACCGGCCGACATGACGAAGGTGCTGGAGCGCACCCGCGCCCAGCACGGCCGTTACGAGTCCCTCTACGTGCTGAAATCCGACGGCACCCTCCTGGCCCAGGCGGGTGGCAAGCCCCACCACACCGGTGGCAAGCCCCCCTCGGGCCATGCCGTGACCGTCGTCGAAAGCGGCAATCAGCCGGTCATCACCGAGTACGCCGAAGCACCCGCCCTGGGCGGCGCGTCGGTGGTCGGCGAGCTGCGCATCGACTTCCTCAACGCCATGCTCAAGCGGCCCGGGCTGGGCCAGGTCCGCGTGCTCGACGCCAAGCGCCGGGTGCTGGGCGGCGACAACGGCTACCTGGCCTTCTCCAGGCTGCCCGAGAAGCGGCTCGATGCCCTGGCGGCCAAGGCCAACCGGAAGTCGGACAACGGTCCGCGCCCGAGCAGCGTCCTCCTCCGAGAGGGCGGCGCCGTGTCGGTCGCCGCTGCGGCTCCCATGACCGGTGGCGGCGTGGCCCAGCCCCTGGGGTGGACCGTGGTGACCTGGCAACCAGTCCAGGGCCTGGACATCCCCGCGTACACCCTCCAGAACCGCACGGTGCTGGCCGGTCTCCTCGGGCTCACCGGCGCCGCCGCCTGCCTGGGCTGGATCCACATCATCGTCGTCCGGCCGCTGCGTGATCTCACCGCGCGCGCCGAGGCCCTCGCCGACGGCGACCGCCGGACCGTCCTCTACCCGACCCACCACGACGAGGTCGGCGCCGTCACCCGCAGCCTGGAAGTCATCCGCCAGCAGCTGCTGGAGCAGCGCAAGCGCGAAGCCGGCGCCGCGCCGGACACCGCGTCCGGACCGAACGGCGGCCGCGGCGTCCCGGCCGGAAGGAACTGATCCCCCGTGCTCTTCCTGTACTGCGTGCTCCTCCTGTGCTGCCTGGTCATGCTCGTCGCAGGCATCGTCGAGCAGCGGCGGCACTTCGCCAACCTGGCCCAGATCCGAAACAGGGTTCTGGTCAACGGCATCCGGGGCAAGAGCTCCATCACTCGGCTGTGCGCGGGAGCGCTGCGCGGCGGTGGGCTGAGGACGGTCGCCAAGACCACCGGTACCGCGGCCCGCTTCATCCACCCGGACGCCACCGAAGAGCCGGTCTACCGCAAGTTCGGCATCGCCAACGTCGTCGAGCAGATCGGCATCGTGCGACGGGCGGCGGCCTACCGGCCGGACGCGCTGGTCATGGAATGCATGGCGGTCATGCCTGCGCTCCAGGAGATCAACCAGTCGAAGCTCATCCAGTCGACCATCGGCGTGCTGTGCAACGTTCGTGAGGACCACGTCGCCGAGATGGGCCCGACCCTCGACGACATCGCGCGTTCCCTGTCCCGTTCGATGCCGCACGGCGGCATCTGCGTCACCGCCGAGAAGGAGCGCTTCGACGTCCTGCAGAAGGAGGCCGACGCGCGGAACTGCCGGCTGATCTACGCGGACCCCGACACGGTCAGCGACGAGGAGCTGCGCGGCTTCAGCTGGTTCACCTTCAAGGAGAACGTCGCCATCGCGCTCACCGTCGCCGATCTCCTCGGCGTCGACCGCGAAACCGCCCTGCAGGGGATGTACGACGCGCCGCCGGATCCGGGCGTGCTCTCCGTCGAGCGGTACCAGACGCCCGACGGCCGCAGGGTGCGTTTCGCCAACGTCTTCGCGGCGAACGATCCCGAGTCGACGCTGATGAACATCAACCAGCTCCTCGACCTCGGCGCGATCGACCGCCCCTTGAACGTGGTGATCAACTGCCGCCCCGACCGCGTCGAACGCAACGGCCAGATGGGCCAGATCATCCCCGACCTGGCGCCCGACAAGGTCTTCGTGATCGGGCATCCCGCCAAGAGCGCCATCGACGCGATCCCGGCCGAATGGCGTGCGCGCGCGGTGGACCTGGGAGGCGACCAGCGCGACGGCGAGGAGTTCATGCACGAACTGCTGAGCCACCTCGGTGAGAGTTCCTCGCTGGTCGCCATCGGCAACATCCACGGGCAGGGCGAGATCCTGCTGGAGCACCTCGCGGAGCTTCCCGCGTTCGAGGAGGACGCCGACGGGGCGGCCGCCCCGGGCGGGCCCGGAGCGCCCGGCGGCCACGCGCAGGCGGGGCCGCCGGCCCACCTCCCGCAGCACCTGACGCACCTCGACCCGTACGCGGATCTCACCCCGGCTCAGGAGGCGCGGTTCACCCCGCCGCCCGTACCCCGGCAGTACGTCCATCCCCGCTACCCGTACGAGCAGAGCGCACCGTACGAACAGGGCGAGTCGTACGAGAAGCCGCAGAACGGCCACGACCCCGAGGTCCCGTACGGGCGCCAGGAACCGCAGGACCGCCGCCCGGAGTGGCGGCCCCAGCAGCCCCGACTCCACCCGCCCCAGGAGCCTTGGCCGAGCCGGCCCCGGGAACCGCAGCCGCCCTACCCCGCCCCGCACTGGCAGAACCCAGGAGAATCCCGTTGATCCCCGCAGTCCTCACGCCCGAGATAGCCGCGATCGGCATCGCGCTGGGCCTGCTGTTCTCCCTGGTGTGCTACCTGACGACGAACCTTTCGCCCGGCGGGATGATCACCCCGGGCTGGCTCGCGCTCACCCTCATCGAGGACCTCCAGCGCGCCGCGCTCGTCGTGGGCGTCACCGTCCTGACGTACCTGCTGACCCTGGTCACGCAGAGGTTCGTGATCCTCTACGGCAAGCGGCTGTTCGCCGCCGTCGTCCTGATCGGCGTGCTGCTCCAGGCCACCGTCGTCATCGTGCTCCAGATGCAGTTCCCGCTGCTCTACGCGAACCAGACGCTCGGCTTCATCGTCCCCGGCCTGATCGCCTACCAGCTGATCCGCCAGCCCAAGGGCGCCACGCTGCTCGCCACCGGCTCGGCGACCCTCATGACGTACGTCGTCCTGACCTCAGGCATCCTGCTCGGATTCCTGCCGCACGCCTGACGAGCACTGCCCGACCCGATCACCCGCGTCGTTCCCGGAGCACCCGATGACCGCCAGACCCGCCCGCCGCACCCGCCCCGTCCTGCACGCCACCGTCGTCACGAGCCTGCTGGTCGCCAGCGCGTACTGCACGTACGAGCTGCGCAAGAAGGAGCAGGCCACCGCCCCCGTGGCGCAGCTCGTGACCGACCAGGGGCCGCAGGGCGGCGCCACGGGCGGTCTCGACGGCGCCCGCAGGTGGGACCGGTTGAAGAACCCCGAGCGCTCGGTGCTCCGCAGCGCGGACGGTGCCGTGCTCGCGACGTTCACGGACGGAGCCCGCACGGCCACGCTCACCGGGAAGAACCGCACCTTCACCGAACCCGCCACCACGCAGACCCGGGTCGTCACCGACACCTGGGTCCGCCTGCTGCCGGAAAGCTGGCGCAACGGGGCGGAGCGCGAGCAGTGGTTCCAGGACTGGCTCAAGAAGTACTACGGCAGCGAAGAGGACGACCTGTTCGCCATCGCCTTCCAGTACGGGCACCAGGCTCCGGTGAAGAAGGACGCCGCCGGAGTGGCCTACGCGGGTGACGCCTCGTTCGGACCGATCAACCCGAAGGGATCCGAGGGCAACGACCTCCGCCTGGAACAATCGGACTTCTACGACTACCTGGGTACCCCCTACACCTTCCGCAGCGGCGCCACGGAACGGCCGGAGAAGCTGAAGTACCGGGCCCTGGACTGCTCGGGCTTCATCCGCGCGGTGTTCGGCTACCGCAGCCGTTTTCCGCTGATGGCCAACGACACGACCGGCGACGGCCTCCCGCGGAGCGCCAACGGGATGGCGCGCGCGAAGATCGGTGTCGACATACTGCCGCTCAAGGGTGTCTCCGCACAGGACCGGCCGGCTTCCATCGACGTGTTGCAGCCGGGTGACCTGGTGTTCTTCAAGCTCGACGCGCGCACGGGCGAGCGCCTGGACCACACCGGCATGTACCTCGGGAACGACACCGACGGGCACAAGATCTTCATCTCGAGCCGGGAGGAAGCCGACGGCCCGACCATCGGGAACAAGGGAGGCGCCTCGCGCCTCGACGGCAACGGCTACTACGCGGGCACCCTGCGCAGCGCGAAGCGGCTCTGACCGGCGGTTCGTTCGTGGCGCGCGGAGGCGGGCCGGCAGACGGGTTTGCGCGGGGCAGTCCGTGGCAGACGGATCAACATCGCACCGGTTCGAGCGAGTTGCCCCGTAGCCCCCCGAGAAGGGACCCCTTCCATGTCCGACGCGCATCACTCCCAGGCGTCCACCGCCTCCACGCCGGCCAAGACCGGCAACGGCCTCGCCGTTGCCGCGCTCGTCACCGGCATCGCGTCCCTGCTGCTGCTCTGGCTGTGGTTCGTGGGCATTCCGCTGGCACTGGTGGCCATCGGACTGGGCGTAGCCGCCCTCCGCAAAGCCCGCCGGGGTGTCGCGGGCGGCCGCGGCATGGCCATCACCGGCCTGGTCCTGGGTGCCGTGACGGTGGTGATCGCGGGAATCCTGGTCGCCGTCGGCGTGTCGATCCTCAACTCCGACGAGGGCAAGGACCTGCAGGCCTGCCTCAACACCGCGCAGACCCAGCAGGAGAAGCAGGAGTGCTCGAACCGCTTCAACGACGACATCGATGACTGACACCGCGCCTCCCCGGCCAGGAGCCGGCTCCCGCACCCCTGTGACGTCCGCGCTCCTCGACGCGGACAGCACGGGGGTGCGCGATTCGGCGGCCGTGATGCGGCGGTCGATCGAGATCAAGAGCTTGTGAGGAGTGAGTAGGTGAAGGGCTTCCGCAGTTTCATCCTGCGCGGCAACGTGGTCGACCTGGCCGTCGGCATCGTCATCGGGGCAGCGTTCACCGCCGTGGTGAACGGCTTCGTCGGCGCGTTCCTGACCCCGCTCGTCGGCCTGGCCGCCGGCGCCACCGGCGACATGAGCCGCAAGACCTTCACCGTCGGCGCCACCGAGTTCCCCTACGGCGCCTTCATCAACGCGGCGATCAGCTTCCTCCTCCTCGCCGGCGCCCTGTACTTCCTGGTCGTGCTCCCGATCAACAAGCTGCACGAACGCCTCGCCCCCCATCAGGACGTGCAGGCCCCGAAGCGCGACTGCCCGGAATGCCTCAGCCCCGTCCCTGCCCAGGCCCGACGCTGCGCCTCCTGTACCGTCCCGCTGCCCGCCCTGCCCGCCCAGGCCGGCGAGACGACCTAGCGCGCCGGGTGACGGGCCCCTCCTTTGATCACGGGCCGGAACGGGCCACGTGCGTGTCGTAACGAGGGCAGCTCCCCCGCGCCTGGACTTGGACCATCCTCCTGGGAAGACAGGTCGAGCTGACGTCGCACGCGCCTCCAGCTGATCATGGACCGGCGTATGCGGCCTCACGCGACGGTCTCCGGTTGCCGAAGGGATCACAGCGGGCCCGTCCGGCGTTGAACCGTCAAGCGGTGCGCTCCGCACAAGCACACTGGGCCGCCCATGGGACGAGGAGGATTTCGATGAACGCCGTCGAGGAGAAGCGGCACGAGCTGGACGCTGTCAGCATCCTGAACGCGAAGAGGACGCTGATCCAGCTGCTTGCCCGGGCGGGGGTCTCCACCGGCGACGCGGAGGGCCTGATCGCCTTGGTCGAGGCGGGCGCCCTTGCCGAGGCGTACGAGACGGTCGGCGCGCTCGGAGGGGCCGTGCCGGGGGACAAGGGCGAGCCGTACGAGTCCGGCTGGCTGGACGGCGCCCGCGCCGTCACCGACGGACTCGCTGCGGTCGTTGCCCGGGCACTGCGGCAGAGCGCCGACCCAGAGGGGCCGACCAGCGCCCCGGAGGCCCGGCCGCCGGTCCGGCGGATGGAGGTGGAGCGCACGAAGGTGGCCGCCACATCGCTCTATCTCACCTTCACCGCCGTCTCCGATCTCGACCCCGAGGTCACCGAACAGGTGCTCGGTGCCGTCCTGCGCACGATGACCCCCGGGCAGCGGGCCGGGTACGCCGGCCGGCTGGCGGAGTTCGCCGCGGCGCACCAGGCGCGTCTGGAGCGGCTGTACGTGGAGTACGGGCCGGGCAGTGCCACCGCCATCCACGGCCGCTACTCACTCCTGCACTCCCCCACCAGCGTCGCCGTACTGGAGCGGCTCGCCACGACCGCGACCGCGCTACGGGAGGAGTGGGACGCCGCCGAGCTGCCGCCCGTCTGGCTGGACGGTCTGACGAGGGCCTGGAGCGCGGAGGGCTGACCGCGCGGCGTGGAACGGGCACGCGCACCGGGTGCGCCGTACCGGCTTCGTGCGCGGCGACCCCGCTGCTGGGCGTCCTTCGCTCCGGCATGGCCCATGCGGGTCTGCGCGGGCCTGTGGCCTCCGCCCGGTTCGCCGTCGTACGGCTGACCGATGACCAGATCCGGAGAACGCCACCGGCCATAGTCGCCGTCGCACTCGCCGCCCGGAACGGGCTCGGCCCCGGCCAGCGCCACGCCGCTCGACGCGCCGGCCGGTACGGGGGCGTCGGGCCCCTTCCCCGCGGCAAGGGCGGGTGAGCCCGGGCCCGCGTGCTTGCCCGTCGCGGGAGGGTTGAAGGGGCGAGGAAAGGACAGGCGCCAAGTCGGCAGTACTCGAAACCAGTGCAGGGAGCGTTGTCATGGATCCACGGGAACGGAAGGACGGCAAGTCACCGCTGGAGCGTGTGACCGGCGAGAACGACGTGACCCCCGAGGAGGAGCGGCAGCAAGCGGCGCGGTCCGGCGGAACGGGCCGGATGCAGGACGCGGCGCACAAGATCAAGGAGGCGGCACGGGAGGTCATGGGAACCGGAAAGCGCGAAGCGACGCAGGGCACTCAGGAGCAGCGGGACATGCTGCGCGGACGCCGTGACGGATCAGAGCAATGACGGCAGAGCAGTGACGTACGAGCACTGCCGTACGGGCTCTGACGTGCGGGCTCTGACGCACGAGCACCGGTGTCCCCCTCATGACCGTTCCGAGGACGCCTGGATGAGGAGGAGGGCAATGTCGTCGTGCCGGGGCGCGGAGGCCGTGGCGTAGGCCACGAGAGCGTCAGCCACCTCGTCCATCGTGCGGCCCTGGACCTCGGTGAGGTGGCGGGCGAGGTCGGCGGTGGTGTCGTCGATGTCGGTGCCGGGGACTTCGACGAGTCCGTCGGTGTACAGGGCGAGCATGCTGCCGGGCGGCAGGGAGATGTCGGTGGTCGGGTAGTCGATGTCGGGGGCGATGCCGAGGAGCAGGCCCGGGGTCACTTCGAGGACCTCGGTACGGCCGTCGGGGTGGCGCAGGATCGGCGGCGGGTGCCCCGCGCTGGCGAGATGCGCGCGGTGCCGTACGGGGTCGATGTGCGCGATCAGGCAGCTGGTGAAGAGGCCGGGGTCGAGGTCGACCAGGAGCCGGTTGGTGCGGGCGAGGACTTCGCCGGGGGACGTGCCGAGGGCGGCGTGCGCGTGGACGGCGGTGCGGACCTGCCCCATGAGGGCGGCCGCCGTGATGCTGTGGCCCTGCACGTCGCCGATCGCGACGGTGACGGCCGTGCCGTCCCGGCGGATGAGGTCGTAGAAGTCTCCGCCGATGTCCATTCCGCGGCCTGCGGGCAAGTAGCGGGCGGCCACGTCCAGGCCTCGGACGGAGGGGAGGCGGTGCGGGAGGAGGACCGCTTGCAGGGTGTGGGCCAGCTCGTGCTTGGTGTCGTAGAGGCGGGCGCGGTCCAGTGCCTGGGCGACAAGGCCCGCGAGTGAGGTCAGCACGGCGCGTTCGGCGGGCGTGAAGGAGTGGGGCCGGCCGTAGGCGAGGACGAGGGAGCCGACGACACGGTCGGAGGCGATCAGCGGCAGAAAGGCCCAGGAGGCCATGTCGTCCAGATGGACGGCTGCGGGGTACTCGCGCTGCAGTTCGGCGAAGGTGGCGAAGAAGTGGGGCGTTCCGGTGCTCAGGACCCGTGCCGTCGGGGTGTGGGCGGTCAGCGGCTGGCCGTCGAGGAGGTCCATCAGGTCGGCGTCGTATCCGCGGTGACCTACGTTGCGGAGCCGGCCTTCCTCCGCGGTCAGCAAGGCCATCGCTTGGGGGCCGAAGGCGGGCACGATCTGGTCCGCGACGAGATCCACGACCTCCTGCACTCCGACGGCCTCGGTCAAGGCGGCCGCCAGGTGCATCAGATGGTAGAGGGACGTCACGCCGGCCAGTTCGGCGGAGGGCAGCGGCTGCGGCCGTACGTGTGAACCCTGCGGGCCTGCGGCCGGGGTGATGTGAACGCTGATACCGGAAGCATCCGGGTAGAGCTGGAACGACAGCCATGTGTCAGGCGGACGCAGTGCCGTGAAGGACGTGGGCTGACGGCTGACCACCGCCGCCCGGTAATGATCTTCGAAGACCGGCTCGCGCATCCACTGCAGCACCTCCCAGGGCCGGGCCCCTCGCAGGGCCGCGGCACCAGCGCCGATGAGATCGGTGGCAGCGGAGTTGATGAAGGTGATGCGGCCGTCGAGGTCCATCGCGCAGCATCCCAGCGGCAGGCGCTCGGCGAAGCTGACTCCGGCCAGCGCCTCGTCCCGGTCCGGGACACGCGCCGTGGGCGGGGCCAGAACACGGGGCGTGTCGATCGGCAGCGCCAGGCTCCCGCTGTCGGCGGCCCGGCGCAGCACCGTGCACGCCGTGGTGCGGAAGGTGTCCATCGCCGCTCGTTCGGCCGGGCTCAGTTCCGGCGGGCGGAAGGCGGGCCAGAGCAGGACGAGACCGCCCGACACGGCGGCCCCTTTCGTGATCGGGGCGGCGGCGAGCATGAAGTCGTACGGCAGCACGAGTCCCAGCCGGGGATAGCGTTGCGCGACCTCTTCCCGACCGCCCAGCCAGACCAGGCGCTCGTCCCGTATGGCGTCCGCGACGGGGACGGGTGCGCTCAGGTCGATCCGCGCCCAGGGAGCCGTGATGTGCCCCGGAGCTCCGGAGACCACCAACAGGTGCAGGACCCGCTCACCAGGCGGAAGCACGTAGACGAGGGCCACCGAAGCCCGAGTGGTCTCGACCAATTCTGCTACGGCGGCGTCCAGCTGCTCGAGGGCGGCCCCTGCGTCGGAGGCGGCGGGCTGCATGCCCCTACCCTCCTCGGGCGGCGGCGGGCGACAGCCGGGCGCGCCCGTAGCGGCTGGGGGCCGCCTCCGCGCCGATAGCCAGGCCGGCACCGATCCGCGCCCAGCCGGCACCGTCCTCCCGGTCCACCCTCACCTCCAGGTGCACCAGCTGTCCGGCCGGCTCCGGCAGCGTTGCCACCACCGCGCTGTGGCTGACGCGGGCGAGTGCGGGTGACGGGCCGTGCTGCGCCTCGGTGTGGAGGTCTTGGACGCGTCCGATCGGGGCGGCACCGGCTGCCACCGTCGCCTGCCGCGCCGAGGCGGCCTGCTGCCACCTGCGCCGTACGCGCCACGCCGCCTGGCGATGGGCCGCCCGGCCACAGCGCCGGCAGGCCGCCCTGCCGGGCTCCGGAATCCGAGCGCCGCACCCGTCGCACCGGCCGTCACCCATGGGGCGACCATATGCCCGCTGTGCGGTGACGGCATCCCCGGCCGCGCCCAGGACCGCGGCGTGACCCCGAGGCCGCCGTGGCCGCTCTCAGGGCCGCCTGGACGCCCTCACGTCCCGGGTTCCTCCACGATCATCAAGGTGCCGCGGCTGCCGGGGCGGACAGCATGTCGCGCACCGGCCGGTATCCGGTACATCTCGCCCGCCCGCACGGTGACTTCGGCCCCCTCCACCTGCAGTTCGAGCTGCCCGTCGAGCACCAGCAGGACCTCAGCAGCCCCGTGCGCCTCTTCCTGGACCGCTCTGCCGTCCATGCGCAGGACTTTCACGCAGGCCGCCCCCACCTGCCCCACGGTGCGGGAACTCCAGGCAGCCGACAGCGCGGCCGCCGTGTCCACGACGTTGATCGGACCCATCACATGCCTCCCCCGCGAGCTGCTCGCACCACGGCCCGAGCAGCCCGCCCGTCACATTCAGCGGATGCCCGGAAGCTATCCGAGCAGCGACGACCGTTGGTGGACCGTTTGGCAAAACCTGCCGCCGTCACGAAGGTCCCGCTCATCACGCCACGCTTGTACCGTGCCCCGTAGGTGGCGGCGTGGAGGTTCCTTCAGAGGTCGTGGCCCTGCGTGGTGAGCCAACGGTGGACGGCGGACTTGTCGGAGACGGTGATGTGCGCGGGGCCGGATGGAGTCGGGCCCTCATCCTCGTTGAACGCCGTCTCCGTGACCCGAGCCGTGACCCAGTCGGCCAGTTCCCGGGCGGCCGCCGGCGACAGGCGACCGTCCTCCCAATCCCGTTCGGCTTCTCGGGCAGCCGACGCCTCGTGCGACTTCGCCTCACGAAGCCACACCGGCACGAGTCGCTCGACGACCTGCTCATCCGTTGGGGGACGCGGCTGCTCACTGGATTCGCTCATCCTGCAAGACTGACATCCCGAGCCGTGCCCCGTCGGTCACCTCACCGAACGGTCCCTCCGGCGGCACACCCGCCCCGTGGGGCGATGACTGCCAGGACGCGCGCATCGCCGCACCGCAGACCGCAACCGCGCGGTTCTGCCGGCGGCAGAACGCCGCACTGACGGGACTCGGCGCCCCCTATCGTCCCTCACATGACGACAGTGACGACGCGGACGGTGGAGTACCCGGCGGACGGTCTGACCATGAGCGGGTACCTCGCGCTCCCGGCCGGTCTCGAGCGACGGCCCGCGGTCCTGCTGGGGCCCGAGGGCCTCGGGCTCAGCGAAGTCGAGCGCCGCCGAGCCGACGCCCTCGCCGAGTTGGGGTACGTGGCGCTGGCCTTCGACATCCACGGCGGGCGCGTCTTCACCGACCCCGAGGAGATGCTCGCACGCTGCATACCGCTGCTCGCTTCACCCGACCGGATGCGGGACATCGGCCATGCTGCGCTCGACGTGGTGCGCGCCGAGCCGCGGACCGACCCCGATCGGATCGCCGTCGTCGGCTACGGCACCGGGGGCGCCATCGGGCTGGAGCTGGGGCGCGACGGCGTCGACCTGCGCGCGATCGGTACGGTCAACGGCCTGATCACGGGCCGGCCGGGCGAGGCGGCGCGCATCCGCTGCCCGGTGTGGGCCGGTGTCGGGTCGGAGGACCCGATCATGCCGCCCGCGCAACGGGAGGCGTTCACTGCCGAGATGCAGGCCGCGGGCGTCGACTGGCGTCTCGTGGTCTACGGCGGTGCCTTGCACGCCTTCCACCATCCGCCGGTCGGCCATACCGTGCTTCCCGGCGTCGGCCACCACCCACGACACGCACAACGGGCCTGGCGCGACGTCGTCGACCTGCTCACCGAGTGCCTGCCCGTGACGGAGGACGGCCCGGATGCGGCTGCAGGAACTGACCGCCCGTGAACGGGAGGCCGGCGTGGGACCGGGCGCAACGCGTCTCACTCGCCCGCGAGTCCGGGCCCGGTCGCCCCGCGCCCCACCTGACATGCCGCCTCGGCTCGATCAGTCGTCGGGCCAGGCATCCCGGCTGAGCCAGGCGGGTGGCCGTCACGGCTCGGGGCCGCGTGCCACTCTGGCGTGGACGGTTTTGCCGCCCTGGGGTGTGGGGCGGACGGCCGTGTCCTCGGCCAGGTCGCGGACCAGGATCCAGCCCCATCCGCCGGCTCCGTCGGTGTGGGGTGCGCGCGTGCGGGGCGGGACGGGGCTGGAGTCGGTCACGTCGATGTCGATCCCGTGATCGTCCAGCAGCAGATCAAGGGTGCAGGGGCCGCCCGTGTGGCGGATCGCGTTGGTGACGAGCTCGCTGGTGATCAGCACGATGACGTCCGCCACGGCGCCCGGCACGGGCTGCCCCCCGTCGGCGGCCTCTTGGAGAAGGAGCAGTGCCGCGTCACGGGCGGCCGCCGCGGCCGCGGTGTCGGGCAGCAGGTCCAGATGCCGGTGGAGGGGCAGCGTCATCCACTCCTCCAGGAGAGTCGTGAAGGTCCTCGACCGGCCCCTACCCGCCCGCACCGCCGATACGGGTCCACCTGTGTACACCCCGACCAGCCGGTGCACCATCGACGGGATCACCCGGGCGTGCGGGCCGGCGCTCGCGGAGCGGGAGGGGATCGAGTGCGTGGTCGCCGATCTGCCCCCGGCGTTCGCGGGCGAGGCCGACGGCGCGTTCCTGTGCGGGACCGCGTGTGAGATCCTCCCCGTCAGCCCCTCGATGATCATCACTACGACGTCGCGGGCAACGCGGTGACACGCAGGATCGTCGCGGGCTGCCGGGAGCCGGTCCGGGGGTGCGCCCAGCTGCGCGCACCCGGCGGTCGGGTCCGGTAGCGAGCCGTCGCGACAGGGAATCAGGCCCCCTCGGGTGCCGCAACAGCAAGGGCACGTGCATGGGAGCCGTTGATGCTCTGGAAAAACTCGCACCGGTGGTGCTGGCGTTCGGCTGCGGGGTCGTTCTGGCGCGGCGGAAGGTGGTGCCGGCCGAGAGCTCCAAGGCCTTCGCGGACTACGCGTTCCTCTTCGCCGTGCCCTGCTTCCTCTTCGGGAACATCTACCGCAGCGACCTGGGGGCCCTGTTCGACTGGCGGGCCATCGGCGGCTACGCGGCCGCGGCGTGCGCCGCGGCCGCGCTGGTCGGAGTGCTGAGCTGGGCCCTGGGCGTACGCGATCCCCGGGGGGTGGCGCTGCGCATCATGGCAGCCGTCCAGGTGAACACGGCCTACTTCGCGGTGCCGGTGTTCATCATGCTGTTCGGGAACGCGGCACCGATCTTCCCGGTGCTGCTGTTCCAGGTCTGCGTGTTGTCCCTGATCATCATCTCGATCATGGAGCTGGGCCGGCCGGACCGGGTCGGGAGTCCGGCGCGGCGGCTCGGATCGGCGGTCGTCGCCTCGCTGACGACCCCTGTCGTGATCGCCTGCAACGCGGGCATCGTGCTGAACCTGCTGCCGGTCACGGTCCCCGAGGTCGTGCTCGACGGCTTCGCCTTCGTCGGCGACAGCGCCTCACCCGTCGCCCTGTTCGCCCTCGGCCTGCACCTGGGCGGGAGTGGCCTGAAGATCCGGGGCACCTCCCTCGAGGAGGTCGGGATCATCGGGTTCAAGTGCCTGGCGCTGCCGGTGATCACCTTCGCGGTGTGCCACTACGTCTTCGGGGTGGAGGGCGAGTGGCTGAGCTACCTCGTCCTGATCGCGGCGATGCCCGCGCCGCAGAACCTGTTCATCTTCGCCCAGCGCTACGACGTCGGAGTCGACATGTCGGCTTCCCTCGTCATCAAGAGCTCGGTCGTCGCGCTGCTCCTGCTGCCGCTGTGGATACAGCTGGTGGCCTGACCGGCCTGAGCCCTTCCGACACCGGCGCTCGGCCCGCAGCATGGACAGGCTGGGCGGGTTGACGCCCCGGACGCCCGCCTTCGGCGGTGACACCCAGTGGACCAACACGGTCGCCGAGCACGAGGGCCTCTCGGCGCCGCCGCGCGTGTTCGTGGTCGGGGGCCGTCTCCGTGAGGACGAGCCGCGAGCTCACGGAATCGAGGACGGAAGTGGTGGGACCGACCCTCGGTCGCCGGGCACCGGCTCGCTCCGCACCGCTGCACGTCGACGGCAGCACCACCCTCCTGCCAGAGTGTGGCCGGGCAGCGTGAAGCCCAGGTGAACGGGATGGGGAGCGATGATCGGGACAGTGTTCCGCAGTACGGACGTATCGGCGGAGGACCGGTTCGAGTACTGGCGGGAACTGGTGGGCCGCACGCACGCGCCCAGCGAGATGAGCAGTGAGTTCGCGGCCGATTTCTGGGCGGAGCAACGGCTCCTGGAGTTGGGGCCGGTGACGGTGTGGCCGGCGTCGTTCAGGCCGATGCGGTTCCTGCGGGGCGCACGGATGGTGCGGCAGTCCGACCCGGAGTTCTACCACGTGTCCCTGGTCCTCGGCGGTGAACTGGGGGTCGAGCAGGCGGGCCGGGCCGACCGGCACGGTCCGCAGGACCTGTACGTGGTCGACACCTCGCAGCCGTACGACGTCGGTCCGCCGGTCGCCGGGGACAGTCGCGTGGTCACCGGCGTGGGCGTGGAGTTCTCCAAGACGCTGCTGCCCATACCGCCGGACCGGGTCGCGGACGTGCTGGCCAGGCGGCTGTCGGGAAGGGAGGGGGTGGGCGCCCTCCTGACGGGCTTCCTCACCGGCCTGCACCAGCAGGCCGACTCCCTCCAACCCTCCGACGTACCGCGCTTGGGCACCGGTCTGCTCGACCTGCTGCTGGCCTGGTTCGCCCACGTCCTCGACTCCGAGAACGCGTTGCCCCCGGAGACCCGCGAGAGAACCCTGACCACCCGGATACGCGCTTTCGTCCGGCAGAACCTCCATGATCCGGGACTGACCCCGCCCGTGATCGCCGCCGCGCACCACATCTCCCTCAGCTACCTCCACCGCCTCTTCCAGAACCACCGCCAGGGCGAGAGCGAGACGGTCGCAGCCTGGATCCGCAGCCAACGCCTGGAAGGCGCCCGCCGAGACCTGGCCGACCCCGCGCTGCGCGCCACCCCGGTGCACAGCATCGCCAGCCGCTGGGGCATGTGCAGACCGGCCGACTTCAGCCGCGCCTTTCGCACCACCTACGGCGTATCGCCCTCGGGATACCGCCGCCAGGAACTTTCCGGGCGTGAGTAGACGCAGATCCAAGTGGCAGTGGACTCCAGGCCAACGACACGAGCGGGTTCCGCGCACATGATGGAGAACACGCGGACACGCGGGGCACACGGACGAACCACTGCGGAGCCGACGGTGGGACCGCGCGCCCATCAACCGCCGTGAACTGAGGGGTCCTTACATTGAAATCCTGACCGCTGTCCATGTCGGCGCTGCTCGCCGCACCTGTGATCGCTCTGGTGGTGGCGTCCGAAGCGCACTGAGGCAGGACGTGCAGAACATGAACCACCGGATCACGGTGTGCACGGTGGACGGGCTGGGCAACACCGCTCACCACCCGTGCTCCGGCTGGAGGACCTGCGCGGAGAGATCTTCCACCAGCACGCGGATCAGGGCGCAACCGAGCCCTGGATCCAGGGGCCGCACCTCGGACGGCCAGATCGTGCCGCGCTCCGCGGGGGAGTGAGCGGCCCGGTACGGCCGATGTGGTGGTGGGCCGCTGCGGAGGCCGCATGGTGCGCAGACGCGGCGGCCCTTCGTGCGAGCCCCCACCACCGTGCGGTACGTGCCGTCACGTGACGCCGGCGTGACGTGGTGCCGGGTGACGTGACGCACGGTTGGCGCTCGCGAACGCGCCCTCGGTACACGCCCTTTGGGTAGGGTGAATGAATGATCCAATGTCGTCGTGCCGGCGTCGCGGACGGGACGGTCCTGGGCGAGATTCACGCTGCCGCCTGGGAGCAGTCGTACGCACCCTTCTTCGAGGCGGACTTCGCCGCCCGCCAGGTCGCGAGCCGACGCACCCGGTGGCACGACAGGGTCGCCCTGGAGACCCCGGTGATTCTGGTCGCCGAGTGGGAGGGCAGGCCACTGGCGCTGTCCTCGTTCGCACCGTCCACCACGCGGCCGGGGATGGCCGAGATCCTCAGTTTCTACAACCATCCCGATGGCTGGGGCAGCGGTGTCGCCGCCGCCCTGATGGCCGAGACCTTGCGGCACCTGCGCGCCGAAGGGTTCGCCCAGGTGCACTTGTGGACCCTGCGGGACACCGCCCAGTCCCGGCGCTTCTACGCGAAGTCCGGCTTCCGGGCGAGCGGCGCGGCACGAAGCTGCGACTTCGGCGAGGGGAACTTCCTCGAGCAAGTCGAGTACGAACGTCCCTGCCGGTGATGGACCGGACCTGAACGCAACCGGAGCGAATCCCGCCCCGGCGTACGCCGCCCGCCCCGCACGCGGGCATCAGAAGGAACCCTCACATCGGCTGCAGGAGGACGGACGCCGTGCTCACCGCACACCAGTGGATCGACGCCCTCGGCCTGGAAGCCCATGTGGAGGGCGGGTACTTCCGCCGGACCTTCCAAGCGGACCACCGCCCCCGGATCCGCACGCCAGACGGCGACCGCTACACCCTCACCTCCATCCACTACCTGCTCACGCACTGGTCGCCGGTCGGCCACTGGCACCTGAACCGGTCCGACATCCTGCACTTCCACCACCACGGCGAGCCGGTCACCTACCACCTGATCCACCCCGACGGCTGCCACTCCACCGCCGTCCTCGGGCCGGACCCCCGCCGAGGACACGTCCTGACCCTGGCTGTAGCGGGAGGCGTCTGGAAGGCCTCCCACCTCACGGCAGGAGACCACGCCCTGATCAGCGAAGCCGTCGCGCCCGGCTTCGACTACGCCGACATGACCCTGGGGCACCCCGACGACCTCGTCACCCGCTTCCCGGCGCATGCCGAGCTCATCCAGCGCTACTGCCGACCCACCCGGCCGGACGCAGCGGCCACTCCCCCGGCGTAACCGGCCTCCCGTGGCCGCCCCCGGCCGGCGCAGGCACCCGGAAGGCCGTCACCGAGTCCGGATCGGCTGGGTGAGGTTCACCGGGTTGCCGTCGGGGTCCTGGATGTGGGCGACGCGCTGTCCCCACGGCATGTCGGTGGGGCCGCCACTGAGCGAGCCGCCGAGCGCCGTCACCCGGTCGAGCAGCGCATCGACGTCGTCCACAGCGATGCTGAGCAGGATCCGCGGTGCCGCCCCGGTCCCCTCAGCCGCCTTGGTCACCAGCCCGAGGTCGGTGTCACCGATGCGCAAGCCGAGGTAGAAGGCCGGCCCCTCCTCCGGTACCCGGAAGATCTCCTCGGCGCCGAACAGTTCCGTGTAGAAGCGGCGCAGGACATCCTGGTCGGCGGTCAAGATCACTGGCTGGATGGTGGACATGTCACTCCTTGACAGAACGGTCGTGTCACCGGGTAGACCGTTCGAGGGCGGTGAACTCATCGGCCGTCACCCCACTGCGTGGCCACACCGGCAGCCCAGAGTCATGGCCGAGGCGCTTTTGGGCGGTGGCGGGGCTGACGGCGGGCCGTTCGGACCAGTCGAAATGGCGGCGCCGGGCAGGGCGCGCGACGGTGTGGGCAGCGCCGACAGCAGTTGGTGCTTCCACCACCGCGCCCGCGAAGGGGACCCGCATGTCCGAACGCAATACCGTCCTACGCAGCCTGCACGACGTGGGGCTGGCCGCCTGGTTCGGTGGCTCTTTGATGGGCGCCGTCGGCCTCAACGGTGCTGCGAAGGAGCAAGGCCCCAGCTGGGAGGAGGGGGCGCGGATCGCCAGCTCGGGGTGGGCGAAGTGGACGCCGGTCAGCGCCGCGGCGATCGGCCTCCACCTGGTCGGGTCCGGTGGCCTGCTCGGCGCCAATGCCGCCCGTGTAGCCACGCAGAGCGGAGTGGCCGCGTCCACACTGGCCAAGACGGTCCTGACCGGCGCGGCCCTGGCCGCGACCGCGTACGCCCGGATGCTCGGCAAGAAGATCGAGCAGGCTTCCTCCGACAACCCTCAGGACCGCGAGCAGGCCGACCGCTCCTCCATCGACCTCAAGCAGGCCGAACAGCAGCTGGCCCGCATCCAGTGGGTTGTACCTGCCCTGACCGGGGGCCTGCTGGTCCTCAACGCCCTGCACGGGGAGCAGCAGCGTCCCAGCGAGCAGGCCCACGGCATGTGGCAGCGCTACCGGAGCGTGGCCCCCCATATGCCGTCGCCGGGCGACTGGCACTTCTCCCACTGACCTGCCGTCACCGTGCACCGCCCGTGACGCGCACCCAGCGTGCCCCCACGTGTTCTCGGGCGGCGGCTTCCGAGTGAACTCTCGAACCCGTTCGAGGTGCTCGGTGGCGTAAGGACGGGTGACAGCCGACCGCGATCCTATGGGTCCGCCTTGGTGACGGACGGTGACATCTGTCATCGTCCGTCACCACAGTCGCGTTTTCGGCACCTGCAGCCCCGATACCGAACCGCACTTGCGGCCCTGTCCAACTGAGCCCCCCACGGGAACGGCCGCTTCGCCCAGATCGCCTACACCACGCTCAAGCGCTTCGCGCCGGGGGGACGCGGTGAATCGACGGACGGTGCCCGCCCGGCCCGGCCCTTGCGTTCCTCGCGGCCGACCGGGAGGCGGGTCGGGTGGATTGGGCGGTCCTCGGCGTCGTTCCACGAAAAAGAAGCCGTGCCGTTCACCCGGAGATGTCACCATGCGATGTCATGGCTCATGACAGCACGACGACATTCCTGGCAGGCCAGACGGGGCTCATCGTTCGGATTCCGGAAGCGGAGTCGGCGGTCCGCACGTGGCGCGAACAGCTTGACCCCTCAGCTCGGGCCGGGGTCCCGGCACACGTCACCGTGCTCTTCCCGTTCCTCGCGGAAGACCGAATGGATGCGCGCGTCCACTCCGCTCTCGCCGACGTGCTGGGCGACCACCCGGCCTTTGACCTGCGGTTCGAGAAAACCGGCCGCCTCCCGGAAGTGCTGTACCTGGCCCCCGACCCTGACGTGCACTTGCGGCAGCTCACAGAGGCGATCGTCGACCGCTGGCCCGAGGCTCCGCCGTACGGCGGCCGGTTCGCCGAGATCGTGCCGCACCTGTCCGTGGCCCAAGGTCAGGACGATGCCGTCCTGACCCGGATCGAGGTCGACCTCGCTTCCGGACTCCCGTTCACGTCTCGCGTCACCTCCGTCGAACTGATGGTCCACGGCGGTGTGAGATGGCAAGAACGGGCTTCGTTCGCACTCGGTGACTGAGGCAGGCCATGCGCCCGGCCCGGTCGGATGCCCGTCGGGGCAGCGGATTGCTCCCGCCGGATCCGTCGCCAACGGAGCAAGTTCCACGACGGGCGTCGGCGCACCTCCCCCAGGGCTCGGGCCTGCGGCAAGCCGGCCCGCCTCAACGCACGCCCGTACGGGTCAGACCTCCCTCACCGAGGAGGTCCGCGGCCGGCCCGTACCCCTTCGACCCGACAGCGGCACCGCGTGACACCTCACCCGGGACACCCACCATGGCTCTACAGGTGTAGAGTTCCCCTCGACCTCTACACCTGTAGAGGTCAGATGCGCGAAGGAGCCCCCGTGAGTGCAACACCGAAACCCGTCCCGAGCCACCAACCCGATCCCGTACGCCCCTTCACATGGGGTGCCGCCGGTTTCATCCTGCTGGGTGCGGGCCATCTCGCCCTCACAGCCGTTGGGGAACTCAGCGAGCCGACCGCACAGCAGCAGGCGTCATCAGCGGCCATGCGAGCGTCGACCATGACGCTGCTCGGCCTTGAGCGCAGTACCTTCGAGATCGTTCACGGCATGAGCCTCGCCATGGCCCTGTTCGCCATCGCATGCGGGCTCCTTGCCCTCACTGCCGTTCGGCACTGCCCGACACTGGTCCAGCACCGCGGCGCGTTCGGCTGGATACACCTGGCCGCCTCGCTCGTCACCTTGGCGATAGCCCTGGTCTTCCTGCCCGCTCCGCCCATCATCGTCCTCGGCATGACCAGTTGCGCCTTCGCCTTGTCCACCTACCGGGCGGCGAAGCCCTGACCCACCTCAACCCGAAGTTCGAAGAACAGACCTGGAGGCGCGCGTCGAAGAAGCTGCCATGCGTCTGGGCTGCGGGTGCGGGCGAGGGCGGCTCGGTGGCGTTCGGTGTGCAGTTCGGGCAAGCTCACGCGCATGGTTTCGGTATTGCAGAACGTGGCGATTGACTGTGCGGATGCCTACGAGTTGGCCAGGTTCTGGAGCGGGGTGACGGGTCGTCCGCTCCATCCAGAGGACAGGCCGGGTGCTCGGGAGACCCAGGTACTGCTGGCGGAGGGCCCAGTGCTGTACTTCAATCAGGTGCCCGAGGCCAAGACGATCAAGAACCGGCTCCACCTGTGCTTGCGCCCGGAGACCTCGCGGGACGAGGAGGTGGAACGGCTGATCGGCCTCGGTGCCGCCTTGGTCGCCGATCACCGGAATCCCGACGGTTCGGGCTGGGCCGTCCTTGCCGATCCGGAAGGCAACGAATTCTGCGTTCTCCGGAGCGAGTCCGATCGAACCACGACGGGCTCGTGACGCCGTGCGCCACCCCGCCGATGTCGTGCGGCCGCTCTTCCCGGCCTCCCAACCGCTCGCCGATCACTGCTACGAGGACGGTTTCTCGTAGCGGTCCGGGATCCTGTCGTACGTCTGCGGCCATGGCGCGGCGCCATGGCCCACCACCGCCATGACGAGGCCGGAACCCGCCTTGCTGCGCTTGTGAGTTGGAGGATGCTGGGGATGCGCCAAGGCGCCCCACTTCGGCGGCAGGAGGCCGGTCGGTGTTACGTATTCACTTCACGGCGGAAGACCTCGCCAGGACACGGGTGGCCGCAACAATCGGCGTCGCAGCCGAGGTCTACTACAGCCTGGAGCTCCTGAGGGACAACCGCGGGCTTCCGCACTTCCGTTCGTGGCGGTCGGCAATCGTGGGCCAGATGGGAGCGGACACGCGCCCCCTGACGTCCCTGGTGCCCCTGCGCGGACCCGGGCTCGATCTGCTGGCCCTGATGGGCGATGTCCCCTCGCTGGACCACGCCTTGGACAATCTGCTGCACACTCCGGTGTCCCGGCTGCGACGGGAGTTCGAGGGGCTCGAGTTCCACCCCGGACACCTGTCCTGGGCCAGGCGGGTGTCCGAGGGTGACCGCGAAGCCCGGCGGGAGCTCGCCGGGGCCGTGCGGGCCTGCCATCGGCTGACCGTGGAGCCCTACTGGGATCGGGGGCGGTCCGAACTGGTCGCGCTGTCGACCCGTTGCGCGAACCTGATGCTGGAGGGAGGCATCGATCTGCTGCTGCGTTCGGTCTGCGCACCGCTGGTCCGCTGGCGTCCACCGGTGCTCGAAGCTCCCTACCCGCGCTCGGTCGAGGTGCGTCTCCAGGGAAGGGGGCTGATCATCACGCCCACGGTCTTCTCCGAGCACGCGGTGAGCCTCCTGTGGAACCCGCTCGATACCGCGCAGCCACCCCGACTGACCGTACCGGCTCTGCGCAGGCCGCTGACCGGCTCCGGGTCGATGGAAGCGGACGGCTCCGCCATGCGGAACCTGGCATCCCTCCTCGGCCGGACGCGCGCCGGCGTCCTGCACCTGACGGCAGAAGGCTGCACGACGAGCGAGCTGGCCCGCCGCCTCAACGTCACGGCCGCGGCGGCAAGTCAGCACGCGACAGTGCTGCGGAACACGGGCCTCATCACCACCAGCCGCCGAGGCGGGTCCGTGCTGCACTCCATCACCCCCTTGGGGCTGGCCTTGCTGCGGACCGGTGTCCTGGGGGAACCGTGAGGCTGCCCGCCCCCCTTTAAGCCGTGGCTTAAGAGGTGGGCCGCGGGCGGCCGACCCGTCCAGGATGTGAAGCCGCAACCGGCTCATCCCACCCTGGAGATCGTATGAAGACCCCTCTCGCCGCCGCGCTCGGTTCGGTCGTGCTGGCCGCGGGCGCGTTACTGGGAGCTCCCGCCGCCAGCGCGCAGACCACCGCCTACCCCACCAACCCTGTCGACGTGACGTACGGCGCCAGCTACATCCGCGGCACCCTGACCTGGTACAACCGGGGGGTCGGTTTCGATGGCGTACTCCGGGCCGTTGGCTGTCGCAGGGCGTGGTTCGGCACATACGGAGCCTCCGGCAACCTGCTCGCCGCCAGGAGCACCAGCACCAAGTGCGACGTGACGTACCCCATCAATGTCGGAATCCCCGCGGATGTCCCCGGTGGGGCCGCGTCTGTCATCGTCTGCCTGGACGACGCGGACGCGAACCCGCTCAAGTGCACCCGGTACTACCGGCCCTGACGGTCCGGGCGACCGGCCGCGTGGTGACAACGCCATCGGTTGACGGGGGTGCCGGTCCCAGGACAGGCGCCCGACCGGATCGTCCGTACCGGGTCCCGGCGGCAGCATCGGTGATCCATCAGGCTCCGGGGTGCCGGTACGACTGCCGCGACTGGCCGTGCGCTTCCCCGGGAGCGCCGCCTGCCGCTTGGACCTGCAACTGTGCGGCCCACTCCTTGGGCACCTCCTGCTCCATGCCGCAGAACGTGCACTGTGTTGCATAGTTCGTCGAGACGGGGAACAGCGGCACGAAGAACAGCGTGAACTTGCTGACGCGCTTCCTGAGCGTGTGCGCGGCGGCGTTACCGCAGTGACGGCAGGTCAAGGTCAGTATCGCGAGCTGGTACAGGTACAGCTTGGTGCCAAAGATGATCATGAGTCGGCCCTTCCCGTATGCGAGCCCACCGCCCGGCGGAAGACGCCGGCCGAGACCCCTCTTCGCCATGAGGCGGGCGGCGGCTACACGGTCGCCGCCCGCCTCCTCACCGTAGCCGGGCTCGTCCTCGGGATCAGCTGCTCGGAGGCATGGGGTGGCAGGTGCCGCCACGCACCATTTCCAGGTGCATGGCCACGATCGGGCGGGCCTTCTGGGCCGCTGCCGTCGTCTCGGCGTCCGCGCCACGGCTGATCTGCTCGTCTATCCGGGCCAGCGTCTTGGTGTGGGCGTCCTCTTGCGCGGCCAGCCATGCCTGGTCGTAGGCGGCAGTGCCCGCCTTCGCCTTGATGTCGGCCAGTACGGTCTGCTGCTCCTGCGTGGCGGCGTCGGGCAACGTCACGTTGCCCTCCTTGGCCAGCGCGGTGAGATCCGCGTCGAGCTTGGTGTGGTCACGCACCAGGGCGGCTCCCGCGTCCTTCACACAGGTTCCCTCGGCGTTCTTCTGCGCATCCTGGCCGGCGGCGATCTCCGCCAGGTTGCCCTGGTGCGCCGTACGGACGTACTCGGCGTCCGAGCTGCCCGGCGTCGGAGCCGCCACGACCGAAGACGCACCGGCACCCGTCAAGGCTGCGGCAAGCACCGCTGCGGTCAACCATCTGCTGCTGCGCATCATTGCTCCTCCTTGCTCCGCATGGCCGCGCCCGCCGTGGCTTCCGGAGAGAAGCCGGTCACGACGCGGCCGTCTCGCCCGGCGCCTGTCCACCCACCTCGGGGCCAAACACCCTCAGCGGCGGGTCTCGGTTCCGGGACGGCGTACGGTCTCGGCTCGGCGGTCGGTGCGGATGATCAGCAACGAGACCAGCGAGCACGCCAGGAGTACGGAGCCGACGGCGATGTCGAGGACGAGATTGCCGTTGTCCACAGCGGTCTTCTGGAGCCCCAGAACGAACGGAGAAACGATCATCCACAGGCCCGCCAGGCCGATGACCGCGTCGGAGCGCCAGCCGCTGCCCCGGTAGATCCGCAGGCCGACCACGAACAGCAGGAAGCCCCCGATCACCGCCTCGTTGATCTGTGCGTCCTTCGCTCCGTCATGGGTCGCCATCGGAAAGATCCACAGGGCGGCGGAGGCGGCGAGCATGATCAGCCCGATCACCTGATCGTGGACGCCCTGCCGGAAGGCGTGTGCCTGCGCCGGTGGAACCGCGGCGTGGTGGGAGCGGGAAGGCGCGTGGGAGTGGGAGTGGTAGATGGCCATAGCGTCAACCTCCTGACGATGGCCTACCCGGACCGGGAAGGAACATCCTGCCGGGGCAGCCCGAGCTTGAAGCGCCGCCTGCGAAACCGGCCCGGCTCCTGTCGAGCGAACGCAGGAAACCCACTCGATCGGCCGATCACGATGAGTGAGCCAATCGGGTCACAGCGCGCCTGCCGTATGGCTCGCCGTCACGTTCCGTAGTACACCTGTAAACCGCGCGTAAGGCTTGCGGCGGCGGGTACTCGCGCGTCCGCCCGTGTGATCTGCCCGTCTGAACCGATGCAAAGGAATCGCCCATGGCGACGTCGACCGAGCCCGTCACGCCGATCCCGGTACGGGGTCGCTCGTGGGGGTCCGTGCTGGTCTCCTGGCTCACCACCACGGACCACAAGAAGATCGGGCACCTCTACCTGATCGCGTCGTTCGGCTTCTTCATCATCGGCGGCGTACTGGCACTGCTGCTGCGAGCGGAACTGGCGCGGCCGGGCATGCAGATCGTCTCCAACGAGCAGTACAACCAGATCTTCACCCTGCACGGCACGATCATGCTGCTGTTCTTCGCAACGCCGACCTTCGCGGGTTTCGCCAACGCGATCATGCCGTTGCAGATCGGTGCACCGGATGTGGCGTTCCCGCGGCTGAACATGCTGTCGTTCTGGCTCTTCCTGTTCGGCGGCCTGATCGTCGTGGCCAGCGTGCTCACCCCGAACGGCACCGCCGACTTCGGCTGGACCGCCTATACGCCGCTGAGCAATTCAACGCGTACCCCGTCCATCGGCGGCGATATGTGGATCATGGGGCTGGCCCTTTCGGGTTTCGGCACGATCCTGGGTTCGGTCAATTTCGTCACCACGATCATCTGCATGCGCATGCCCGGCATGACGATGTTCCGGATGCCGATCTTCACCTGGAACATCCTGCTCACCTCGGTGCTGGTGCTCTTCGCCTTCCCGGTCCTTGCAGCGGCGCTGCTGGTACTGGAGGCCGACCGGAAGTTCGGAGCCCAGGTCTTCGACCCGGAGAACGGCGGTGCGCTCCTGTGGCAGCACCTCTTCTGGTTCTTCGGGCACCCCGAGGTCTACATCATCGCGCTGCCCTTCTTCGGCATCGTGACCGAGATCTTCCCCGTGTTCTCCCGCAAGCCGGTCTTCGGATACCTCGGTCTGATCGGCGCGACCGTGGCCATCGCCGGCTTGTCGCTGACCGTGTGGGCGCATCACATGTTCGCCACCGGGGCGGTGCTGCTGCCCTTCTTCTCCTTCATGACGTTCCTGATCGCCGTCCCGACCGGCGTGAAGTTCTTCAACTGGATCGGCACGATGTGGAAGGGATCCATTTCGTTCGAAACACCCATGCTCTGGGCCATCGGATTCCTCGTCACCTTCCTCTTCGGCGGCCTGACCGGAATCATCCTGGCGTCGCCCCCGATGGACTTCCACGTCACCGACAGCTATTTCGTCGTCGCCCACTTCCACTACGTGGTGTTCGGCACGGTCGTCTTCGCGATGTTCGCCGGTTTCTACTTCTGGTGGCCGAAGATGACCGGCACCATGCTCGACGAACGCCTCGGGAAGGTCCATTTCTGGACCTTGTTCATCGGCTTTCACGCCACCTTCCTGGTACAGCACTGGCTGGGTGCCGAAGGAATGCCGCGCCGCTACGCCGACTACCTGGACGCTGACGGGTTCACCGCACTGAACACGGTGTCATCGATCGGTTCGTTCCTCCTCGGTCTTTCGACGCTTCCGTTCTTCTACAACGTGTGGAAAACCGCCAAGTTCGCGCCCCGCGTCGAGGTCGACGACCCGTGGGGATTCGGCCGGTCCCTGGAATGGGCCACTTCCTGCCCGCCTCCGCGGCACAATTTCGTCACCCTGCCCCGGGTCCGTTCGGAGTCGCCCGCCTTCGACCTGCATCACCCCGAGATCGCCGCCTTGGACTACGCGGACGACCACAAGCGGGACGTCATCGACCAGGACAAGGCCTCCGCACCCCGCGGCGCCGTGTCCGGCCAGGACCCCGACCAGGCCAAGTAGCCGGGCCGGCTGATGAGCGAACGCTCCGAGGAAGCGTCGGCCGGGCTCGCCCGGATCGAGGGATACCTGATGAGCCAGGCAGCGCTACGAGAGGCCAAGGACGAGGGCGATGCTTTCGCCCGCGCCCTGACCTGGCTGGGCTCCGGTGAACGGGACGAGATCTCCGAGCGTTTCGCTCAGCACCACCTGCGCCTGCGCAAGGAGATGCTCGCCGCCACCGTGGTCCGCGCCGAGGAACTCAAAGCCGAGTACTCACACCGCTACGAGCACCTGCGCAGCCGCATCACCGGCTTGGTGGTGACGGGGTTCGGACTCTGGACGGCCGTGCTCGTCCTCTTCTGCCGACTCTGAACCGGAGCCCCGCGCTGTGGTCAACCGCTCCCTCGTTCCCCCTTCGCCGTGACGCGGTGGGGCTTCGGAGCGGTGCGTGCGGCGCCGATGAGGCGGGCGAGCGCGGCGCGGGCCCGGACACCGGCGCGGACGTGGGACACCTCGACCGCATGGGGTTCGGCTTGCCCGCCCCACAGCTCGGCAGGCTCGGCTTCCCCTGCTGCGGCCAGGCCGAGGAGGTGCCGTGGCTGGCGCTGCCATCCGATGGTGAGGAGCGCGGCGCCGGTGCGGCGTGCGTGGTGGTGCAGGCCCAGGAGGAAGTGGAGCCCTGCGACGTCCATGAAGGAGACACCGCTCATGTCGAGGACGACGGCTTCACACGCCGGCAGGTTCTCAACCACACGACGGAGGTCGCCTTCGGCGCTGAGGTCGATTTCCCCGCACGGCAGGATCAGCACGCTGGTGCCGATGTGCTCGACGGTGATCTCGAAGAAGCAGGCCATGGCGGGCACCTCCGACGTTTCTGAGCCCTCCCCTCCCGCCTTACCCCGCGCCATGGGGAGTATCCGTGAACGATCTCAGCCGGGTCGGGACCCTGTCTCCGTTCCGGCCACACGCCGCCGACCGGCCCAGTCGTGGCGGCGACGAGCGATGCGGGGGTTCCCCGGCATCAATGCGGGCGGCAGGGGTGGCACCTGCGGCGGGCCAAACAGACGCCGTCGGCTTCCTGGTGCAGCACCCGGGCCATGGCCTTGCCGCACACGCTGAGCGGTGGCCCTCCTTGGTGCCCCTGGCCACCCGGGCCGGCGCGGCCGGCGCCCACGCGCTGCCCCTCCGCGTCGGTGGGCAGGTCGTCGGCGCCCTCAACATCCTCACCGGCCACACGCGCCCGCTGCCCTCTGCGGACATGCGCTGGTGCAGGCGCTCGCCGACGTCAGCCCGCGCTCGGTGATCAACCGGACCCCCGCAGCACCGCATCCGGAGGCCGGCCCGCCGACACCGCCCACGCGCTGGTCCACCGCACCCTCGCCCCGCAGATCGTCCTGCATCCCGCGCAACAGAGGGCAGAAGGGGTGGGCAAACCCGCTCGGTGATGCGAGGTGGGCCGGCCCGGCCGTCGCCGACCGGCTACCGGGAAACCGGCCGGGCTACCGGAAGCCCGACCCGGCGACCGCGGAGGTCGCGACCACGGGATGTCAGGGCCTGCGCACCGGCGGTGGGGCGGTCGCTGCCCCCGCGTCGTTCCGGGCCGCTTTCCGCCGGGCCCGGGCGGGTCCGCTCGCGCGGTGGGCCGCGGCCGAGTCCCGCAAGGAGCGACGCAGCGCCCGGGTCGGCGCACAGCGGGGGGTGCCCTGCAGATCAGCGGGCGGATACAGGCCGTCGACGAGGTCCAGGAGCCGTCGGGTTTGGCGCTGCCAGTTGTAGGCGAAGAACGCCACGCCGCGACCGTCGAGGCCACGCACGAATTCGAGCAAGGTCCGCAGGCCCACGACATCGACGAACGTCACATGCCGCATGTCGCACGCCACGACGGCGATACCGTCCAAGCCGGCCAGGGCCCCTTCGAGACCCTCACGCGTCTCCATGTCGAACTCACCGGCCGGGGAGAGGTGCGCCGTCGGCCCGTAGCGCCTGACCACCATCCGGAAACCCATCTCGACTCACCTCGCCGTGATCGGCGGCTCCAGCCCGCCCTCCGCATCCGGCTGCAAGGGCCATATCGATGGTCGCGCACCTCTCAGGTCCTCTGCAAGCTCAAGCCGTACGTGCCCCCGTACCGCCCTGACGTGCGACAACGCATGCAGGCCGGCCCCGGCGGCTCACGGCCTGGACGGGCGAGCCATGAACGGGGTGGAGATGGGTAGCCGCCGGTTCGAGGCGAGCTGCAAGCGCCGAACACTCCAGCTCCGAGGCGGTTGACATGTCATCCCACCACCACACCGGCGTCACCTCCCGCCGGACCCCTGTACAGCAGGCGGCTCTCGCCGTGGGCGCCATCTTCTTGCTGGTCGGCATCCTGGGGTTCATACCGGGCGTCACCACGGACTACGACACGCTCTCCTTCGCCGGGCACCACTCCGAAGCGAAACTGCTGGGCGTCTTCCAGGTGTCCGTCCTGCACAACATCGTCCACCTGCTCTTCGGAGTGGCCGGCCTCGCCATGGCCCGCACCGCCTCGGCGGCCCGCGCCTACCTCATCGGCGGAGGGGTCCTCTACCTGGTGCTGTGGCTGTACGGGCTGATCATCGACCACGACAGCGCGGCCAACTTCGTGCCGGTCAACACGGCCGACAACTGGCTTCACTTCGTTCTGGGCCTCGGCATGATCGCCCTCGGTGTGGCGCTGACCCGCCGTACGGCGGGCGGTGTGAGGCACCGGTCCTGAGGGCCTCGCGGGTGGGGCTCTACGCGGGGCGCGCCGCCTGGTCGGGGCGCCGCCCCAGGTACTTCAGCAACTCGGCCACCACGTCGTCCCCGGGTTCCGCCGACACCACCGGTGCGAAGGCGAAGGGGCGCAGCGGCTCGACGAACTGCCGCGCCGCCGCGAGCAGTTCGGTCGCAAGGTGCGGGGTCAGCGGCGAGGGCTGCCCGGTGGCGACGGCGATGTCCCAGGCGTGCACGGCGGCGTCAAGGGCGCAGGCGCTCACTCCCAGGGCTGCGGGCATCGTGTGCGGCGGGAGGGGGACGGGGACCTCCGCCTGGTCCACGGGCACGCGTGACCACGCGGCAGCGGCCGCGCGCACTGCCGCCTGCGCCACCGCCAGCGGTTCGTCGTCCAGCTTCCCCGACGGCGCGAACGGGTCCTCGGCAGGGCCGGTGCCCTCTCCGAGGAACGCGGCATAGCCGAGCTGGTCGCCGGCCGCATGCTGCAGCACCTGGAGGGCGTTCCACTCGCCGCACGGGGTGGCCCGGTCCCAGGCGGCGGGCGCGACGCCGCGGACGGCGGTCAGCAGGGCTTCGTGGGCCTCGGCGAGAACGTGCCAGTTCATGGGTGTACTCACGGTGCCACCTGTCTCGATCAAGGGTTGGACACACACACCATGGCAGGACCACGAGCTCGCGTCATGCGGTTCGCTTATGTCACAGCGGAGTTGAGCGCGAGCGGGAGCGCCGAAGTCATCAAGCGGCACGCATCAGGCGCCGTCGAGGACGATGGCGTACGCCGTCTCCCGGACCTCGGGCTCCGGATGGCGGCGCAGTGCCAGGACCGCCTCGCGGCAGGGATCCGGCCAGTTCTGGCGGGCCCCGACGGCCGTGGCGAGGCCGGTGGTTCACCACCCCAGTGTGCCGCGGGCCGGGGGATCGGAGCGGCGGCATTCCGAGGGCCGGTCCCCCCATCCTCCTTGCGTGCGGCACCACCCTCAGCGCCCGGGCGAGGGGGATCCGTCGAGGACGTGCCCCCAAGTTCGCAACGTGAGTTGGCTGGTCAGCGGCACAGAGCCTCGTCCACGACGCGGTCGACGTGCTCCATGACGGCCTTGTCGGTCGGTTGGGTGGTCACCGCGACATTGGCGGCGCGGCCGCCGTCGGTGGCGCCGCCCCGTGTCTCGTATCCCGTCGTGCTGCCGCCGTGGCCCCAGTAGACCCCGCCGCACGACAGCGGCTTGCTGACCAGCCCGAGGCCGTAGCGGGCACCGGGACCGAAGTACGCGGCGGGAACGGTGGTCCGCATCTGGGCGAGCTGGGCCTCCGAGAGAAGGTCGCCGTCCAGGAGCGCGCGATAGAAGCGGTCGAGATCGGAGTTGGTCGAGATCAGCTGGCCTGCCGACCAGCCCCAGGAGGGGTCGAGTTCCGTGACGTCCAGCGGGAGGCCGGCCGCGTCCCGGTCGTAGCCCTTGGGGTGGGCCTCGCGGATGGTCGAGTCACCGGGGGCGGGGAGGTATGTGTGGCGCAGACCGATGCGCTTGATGATGCGCCGGTCGAGTTCCTCGGCGTAGGAGTGCTTCGTGACCTCCTCGATGAGCATGCCCGCCAGCACGTAGTTCGTATTGCTGTACGCCCATTTCTTCCCGGGTTCGAACTCCCCCTGGTGCGCCAGGGCGCGGTCGAGCAGCTGGCGTGGGGTGTAGGAACGGGGCTCGTCGTCGAGGTACTTGACGTAGTCGGGCAGTCCGCTCGTGTGCTGCAGGAGCTGGCGGACGGTGATGTGGCGTCCGTCGATCCCCTCGCCGCGGACCAGACCCCGCAGGTAGGTGTCGATGGGGGTGTCGAGGCCGATCTTTCCCTCGCCGACCAGGTGCAGCACGAGCACCGAAGTGAACGCCTTGGTGTTGCTGCCGATCCGCACTTGACCGTCCTTGGGGACCTTGGCGCCGGTGGCCAGGTCGCCGACCCCGGCGGTGTAGGTGCGGGTGTGGCCTCGGGGGTTGGTGACGCTCGCGAGTGCGGCGGGCACGCCGTCGGACTCGACCAAGGCGTGCAGGCCCTGGCGGATGGTATCCGGCCCGGCCGCGGCAGACGCCTCGGGAGGGCCCAGGACACCCAGCGTCAGGACGCCGACGGCCAGCGCGGCCGCGGCCGGCACGGCTGCGCCTCGGCCGCCCCGCCGCCATCCGAAGCGTACGGACGTGTGCCTTGCTCGCTCACTCATGAACCAACCTCCGGGGAAACGTCGAGAACCAGCGGTCACCGCCGGTCCCAGCATTCCCGGCTCCGGCTGCGCGGGGCGATCCTGCTGGCCGCCCCGCTGCACGTGGGGCTAACCCCCGGCTCCGCCCCGCCCCGGCACCTCGGCGGGCCCGGCGCCGGGCTCCGCGCACAACTCGCGGCCTCCGTCACGGCAGGGCTGCTGTACTCCCTCCGGTTCACCCGGGACGAGGCCCTGCTCGCCACGGACCGCGACACACTGGTCGCCCGCTACGGCGCACTGCTCCACCACGTTCTGGCACCGCAGGGCCTGGGTCCTGTCGTCAAAGTGGCGCCTGGCCCGCGGGATCGGCGGCGTCCGGGCCGCCCTCCGAACGGCAGGCTCCAGGGTGCCCCGCGGGCCGGCCGGCCGCAGGCTGGACGCATGCCTGACCACACGGAGATCGTCGTCCACCCCGTCTCCCCGAAGGGCGGGCGGAAAGTGACCGTGCACGCGCTGGGCGTGGACGCCGACCTCGGCCGCGCGTACGCCCCCTCCGACGTGGCGGAGTTCCTGCGCCGCGCGGGCCTGGAAGGCGTGGACCTCACCGTGGACGGGCCGATCCGCTGGGAAGGCGGCGGCCCCGGCATCTGGACCGCCGACATCTGACCTCGGGCCTACGAGGCCCCCGCTGATGCGTCCCGGTGGGCTCGTCCGGGCCCTGCCGAGCATGCGCGAGGCTCGGCCCGCTCGGGTTCGGGCCGGGGCGGCGCTTCGCCGTCCCGGCCCGAGCCCCGCATGCGGTCAGCGGGTCGCGTACGGCAGAAGGGCCATCTCGCGGGCGTTCTTGACGGCGGTGGCGAGGGCCCGCTGCTGCTGGGCCGTCACCCTGGTGACGCGGCGGCTGCGGATCTTGCCGCGGTCGGAGACGAACTTCCGGAGCAGGTCGGTGTCCTTGTAGTCGATGTACGTGATCCCGGCCGTGTCCAGCGGGTTGGGGCGGGAGGTGGCGGGCTTGCGGAGCTCGGTGCGTCGGGCCATGGCGGCTTCTCCTGGTCAGTGCGGCGTGCGGTTCGTGCGCGGGTGGTCAGACGGAGTCGAGGAGGGCGTCGAAGGCGGCGGGCAGGTCCTTCCACGCCTCCGGCCCCGACGCGAACTCCGCGTCGGTCAGCAGGCAGGAGTCGAGGAGGTGTTCCAGCCCGTCCCGGTCCAGGCCGGGTGAGGTGAAGACCAGGTGCTGGCAGCAGTCGCCGTGCGCGGGGTCCCAGTCGAGCGCCGCTGCCGCCCGGCGCACGGGCGACACCATTTCCCAGGCCGCGTCAGGCAGCGAGGCCAGCCACGGTCCGGCGCTCTCCACGCACAGCGCTCCGCCGGCCGCCTCCCAGGCGAGCAGCGTGTCCGGGCGGTCGGCGAGCCAGAACCGGCCGCGGCTGCGCGCGGCGGCGCAGCACAGGTCTTCGAGGGCCTGGTAGAGCCGTTCGGGGTGGAAGGGGCGCCGCCGGTGCCATACGAAGGTGGTGACGCCGGCCTCGTCGGCGTCCTGCGGCAGGAGCGCGCACGCCGGGTGCTGCGCGGCGGCCGCGGCCTCGACGTCGAAGCCGGCCAGAGCGGCCCGGGCGAGTTCGGCGGAGGCCGCCGGCACCCTCCGTGCCGTCGGGTGCAGTTGGGCGAGCAGGGCTCGGTCCTCGTCGTCGGCGTCGCCGCTGTCGACCACGGCCAGGACGGGCGCGTACTCCAGCTGACGGGCCCAGGTGTCACCGACGGTGCGCTGGTCGGTGGGGGCGGCGGCGAGTCCCGCTTCGGCCAGGTCGTCGCCGTTGGCGAGATACGGGAGGACGAGTGCGGGGTCCACGGCGGTGATCACGCTCGCAACGCGCATGCGGTCTCCCCCGTGTCCGGCTACGGCCTCGGCCATGGCCTTCGGCTCGACCGAGTCCCACAGCTCGACGACGGCGAGCCGGGTCAGGCCGCCGTCGGCCAGGCGCTGCAACTCCGGGACGAGATCCTCGCGCAGTGCGCAGCAGGCGCAGTCGTTCACCAGCGGCGTCTCGTCGCTGGAGACGGGTCCGGCAGCGTCGCGGATCCGGCGCTGGACCGTGCCCTGCGGGCCTGATGCGAGGTCGTGGTGGAGCGCGACGCTTCCCGGGACGCCGCGCAGGAGGTGTTCGACGACCTCGTGGCGGGCGGCGGAGTGGAGTCCGGCGACGATCGCCACGGGGAGTCTGCGGTCGTGCCCCATCAGCGGGCTCCGTAGCGGCGCTCGAAGCGTTCGACACGGCCCGCGGTGTCGAGGACGCGTGCGGTGCCCGTGTAGAAGGGATGGCTCGCGGAAGAGATCTCGACGTCGACGAGCGGGTAGGTGTGGCCGTCCTCCCAGACGATGGTTTTGTCGCTGGTCATCGTGGAGCGGGTGAGGAACGCGGTGCCGGAGGCGGAGTCGCGGAAGACGACGGGCCCGTAGGCAGGATGGATGCCGGGCTTCACGGGAAGCACCTTTCGACGGTGTGGGCGGGTGGGTGTGGGACCGGGCTGCGGAGTACGGGGATGGTCAGCGCTCTTCGCGGAAGTCGACGTGACGCCGGGCCACCGGGTCGTACTTGCGCAGCACCAGCCGGTCGGGGTCGTTGCGCCGGTTCTTGCGGGTGACGTAGGTGAACCCCGTGCCGGCGGTCGAGCGGAGCTTGACGACGGGGCGGATCTCGTTGCGTGGCATGTGGCCTACTATATGGGAACGATTTTCATTACCAACAACCATCCCACTCAGAGAGGTCCCGCCACCCATGTCAGCCCACTGCCAACTGACCGGTTCCCGACCCGGATTCGGCAACTCCATCTCCCACTCCCACCGACGCACCTCGCGCCGTTTCGACCCGAACGTCCAGCGCAAGCGCTACTGGCTCGCCAGCGAGGGCCGGCACGTCCGACTGACCTTGAGCGCCAAGGCGATCAAGACCGTGGACACGATCGGCGTCGAGGCCGCCGTGACCCGGATCCGCGCACGGGGAGGCAAGGTCTGATGGCGAAGAAGAGCAAGATCGCGCGGAACGAGAAGCGCAAGGAGGTCGTCGAGCGGTACGCCGCCCGGCGGGCGGAGCTGAAGGAGATCATCCGGCGCCCCTCGACCGCCCCGCCGGAACGCGAGGCCGCCCGGGCAGAGCTCCACCGACAGCCGCGCGACGCCAGCGCCACCCGGGTCCGCAACCGCGACAGCGTGGACGGTCGCCCCCGGGGCCACCTGCGCACCTTCGGGCTCTCGCGGGTGCGCGTGCGCCAGCAGGCGCATGCCGGCTTCCTGCCGGGGGTGACCAAGTCGTCCTGGTGACGACCGCCCCCTCCCGGCCGCGGACACCAGCGGCCGGGCGCGGCGCCGCACGGGCTGGTCAGTGGTAGGCGTGGACGACGGCGTGACCCTTGCCGCGGCCGATCGTCCACTTGTCGAGCGGCCTCGTGATCACGAAGGCCACGGCGAAGCCGCCGGGCAGCGCTCCCCAGAACAGCCCGTCCGACAGGTGGGCGTCCATGGCGCCGGGGACCAGGGCGATGATGCCGTTGTCGACGAGTTCCATCACCGCGATCGAGACGGTGTCCGCGGCCAGGGCGACCTTCAGGGCGGTCTTGAAGCCGAGGCCCGGCCTTGCGGATCGCGAACAGGGTGAAGGAGTAGCCGAAGACGAACGCCGGCGTGATCACCAAGATCACCCTCTGGGCGTTTCCCCACATCAGGGCGGTGCCGATGACCATGCCGAGGATCTCGCCGATGGCGCATCCTGTCAGGCGGTGCAACGTGGCCTTGGCCGCGGCCCCCCAGGTCACTCCACCCATCGGGTGACCGGCGTGACGGGCATGCGGCGGCCGGCCCACCGGAGGCCAGGCTCCCGAGGGCGTCGGCACCGGCCGTCCCCGCATGTGGGCGCTCACCATCGGCGACGTCTGCGGCAAGGGCTCGGCCGCCGCGGCGCTCACCGGCCTGGTCCGGCACACAGCACGCATCGCGGGCCGCTTCCATCCCGTCCCCCGTACCGTCCTGTCCGCGGTGAACACCGCATATCGACGACCGGCCCGCTCACCCCTTCTGCACCGCGGTCCACGCCCGGCTCGTCCTGACCGATCGGGTCTCCAGCGGTGCGGCGGTCGGCGAGCCGGCCTCCCCCGCCGCACGACCGGGCCCCGACCGCGACCCCGGCCCCGTGATCGCCGCCGCTCGGTTGCACCTGGCCCTGGGCGGCCATCCCCGGCCCCTCGTACGCCGGGCCGAGGGCAGCCTGACCGCGCTCGGTACGCCCGGCACCCTGCTCGGCCGTGGCCACTTCGGAGAAGGCCGTCATCACCTACGGCGACACCCCGCCCAGCGACGACTTCGCCATACTGGCCCTCCGTATCACCTGAGGGCGCGGCAGGCCGGTGGGCAGCGGCCCGTACCCGGCCGCGCGGCCCGCCAGCCGAACGATCGGACGGACGGTGCGCTCGCATCACCGCGGGCACTGCGGGCATGGGCATGATGCGAGGCAGTGACCATACGTACAGAGGAGGCGACACGATGTTTCACGATGCTGTGGTTCCTCACCGTCCTTCGCGGTGCGGTGGTGCCTCACGGGTCTGCCGCCGTGGCGCAGCGGAGCGCTTTCCCGCCCGCGATGTGGTCCGATCTTCAAAATCGGGGCAGGTAGGATTAATAGTTGTCGCATGACAACTATCGGTTGTCCTCCGGCGGAGCGAACTCCCGGCCGGACTGCGGTCGTTGCCTCCCTCCTCGGGCGCGAGTGCCGTGCGCGCGTCGATGCGTGACACGACACCCGGCACCCCTGTCCCCCTCGGTACATCTCGAAGGAATGGCCTCACCATGACGAACTTCCTGGCTGTGGAACGCGCGGTGCGCACGGCGGCACCGGATGACCTCCTGCGCACGCTCCGCAACGCCCTCGTCGAGCACTTCGAGGCGTCGGAAGTCCTCCTGCTCATGGCCGATTACAGTCTGACCTGTCTGCAGCCCGTGACCTTCCTGCCCCATACCGCCGAACCGCTTCCGGTGGAGAGCAGCCCCGAGGGAAGGGCGTTCGCCAGCCAGGAGCCGTACCGCCAGTACGCGGCGCAGAACGGCGCGGTGGACCTCCATCTGCCCGTCACCGTCCGCGGGGACCGCCTGGGGATCCTGACCGTGCGGTTGCCCGAGTCCAGATGCACCTCCGAGACCGTCTCGGAGCTGAGGGAACTGGCCGAGCTGCTGGGGCACGAGATCGTCGTGGCCGAGCGCGACACCGACCTGTACCTGCAGGCGCGGCGGGCAACCCGGCTCACCCTGGCGGCGGAGATGCAGTGGCAGCTGCTGCCCGCCCGCTCCTGTGCGCGCCCGGAGTACGCGATCGGAGCGCAGCTGGAGCCGGCCTACGACATCCATGGCGACAACTTCGACTGGTCCACCACCGGGGAGACCCTCACCCTGACCGTCACCAACGGCATGGGCAAGGGGATCGAGGCCTCGCTGCTCACGAACCTGGCGATCAACGCCCTGCGCAACGCGCGCCGGGCGGGCATCGGGATCGCCGATCAGGCGGCCCTCGCCGATCAGGCGATCTACGCCCGGTACCGGGGCGCGGAGTATGTCTCCACGCTCCTGCTCTCCTTCGAACTGGCCACCGGTCGCGGGCATGTGGTGGATGCCGGGTCCCCGCAACTGTGGCGGTTGCGGGACAGAACGGTGGAGCGGGTCGCCTTCGAGGCTCAGCTGCCCCTGGGCATGTTCGAGGACACCGGCTACGTGACCCAGGACTTCGAGGCACTGCCGGGCGACCGGTTGGTCTTCGTCAGCGACGGGGTCTACGCGGCTGCCTCCGCGGGCGGTGAGGCGTACAGCGAGCGGGCTCTGGCGCGGGCCATCCAGGCCACCGGCCTCCTTCCGGCTGCCGGGGTTCCGCGCGGCATCCTGCAGGAGTTGGCCGTATACCGCGAAGCGGCCACGCAGGACGACGCTCTGGTGCTGTGCCTGGACTGGTTCGGCCGGGACGGCTCGGCCTGATCGGGCCGGGCTCCGGCCGGCCGGGGAATCCGGCCGGCTGCGGCCCACGAGCGGGGCGCACGGGGTGCATGTGCCCCTTGATGGCCTCTGGTGGCATCTGACAGGGATACTCTCCCGCCAGGGGGCAGACGGGAGGGGTACCCCGATTCGACGCGCACATGTCGAGGCGGACCGTCTTCTCGGGGGCATTGCACCTGTCTCATGGGGAGTGACGGCCACGATGGACCGGGCGGGACCGACGCAAGACCCTCTGTACGACGCAGCGCTCGAGGTCGCCGCCGTTTCCGAGGCGCTGGTGGAGTGCTGGACCGGGGCCGGTGAAAGCGCGGACCCCCGCCTGTCGGCACTTCAGGTGCGGGCACTGCTGGCCGTCCGCGACTCCCCGGAGGTCAACCTCTCGCGGCTGGCCGAGGTGGTCGGCGCCTCGGCTCCCACCGCGAGCAGGCTTTGTGACCGGCTGGAAGCCGCCGGGTACCTGCGCCGGGACCGGGCCGCGGTCGACAGGCGGGAGATCGGCCTGACCCTGACCAAGCAGGGGGAGACGACACTGGTCGCCCTGTTCGAGCGGCGTGCGCGAAGCATCTACGAGATCTTGCGGTGGGTGCCGGCCGGGCAGCGCGAGGACCTGCTGGCCGGCCTGCGGGCCTTCGCGGCGGCCGCCTCGCGCCTGGGGTAGGTGCGCGAGGGCGCTGGGCGGAACGCTCAGGCGATGTCGCAGATGTCGTCGTCGGCAGGCGCGTCGTCAAGCCCGACGTGGTGGAGGGCCGCATGCTGGAAGGCCGTCAGGCCCTCGAAGAGGGACCGCTGCTGCCCGGGTGACATACGGGCGAGAACGGCTTGGATCTCGTTCGCCCGAGCGGCGCGTACCGAGGTGAGGACGGCGTGTCCCCCTCGGCTCAGCCGGACCTCCACTTCCCGCCGGTTGGCCGTGGCACGGGAGCGCTGGATGAGGCCGGCGGCTTCCAGCCGGTCGCAGAGGCGGCTGACGGAAGGGGGCGTCGAGCCGAGCGCCTGGCCGAGGTCGCGCAGGTTGACGCTCTCGCGTTCGTCGATGACGGTGAGCGCGCGCAGTTGGGAGGGCGGCACGGCGGTCAGGGCCTCCTGACCGCGGGGCCACAGGAGGCTCAGCATCTCCAGAACAGCGGCTGCCTCGAGAGCCACCTGTGCAGGGTAAAGGGATGGCAACGGGACGGCATGCGGCATCGCACCAATCTCTCATCCCCGCGGACATTTGTCAGCCCGCGGACGGACACCCGGAGGCGGGATCGGGCCGCTCAGCGGGGTGCGCGGTCCTTCAGGCGGGCGGCGACTTGAGTCGGAAGGCGAGGGCGAGGGTGTCGTCGGCGTGCTGGACCACGGTGTGCATGTCGGCGGCGACCGCACGGGGAATCTCGGCAACTGCCCGGTGAGCGTGGGCCCGTAGGGCGTGGACCAGTCTGCGCTCCCCTTCGAGGGTGTCCCTGCGGCTGTCGGTGAGCCCGTCGGTGTACAGGAGCAGCAGGTCGCCCGGTTCGATCCCGACGGTGAGGATCGCGTCACTGCCCGGAGAGGGGAAACCGATGCCCCTGCCGCCCACTTCCAGATAGCGGGTGGTGCCGTCGCCCCGGAGGAGGAGTGCGGGGGGATGGCTGCCGTTGGCGAGTCGGAGTACGCCGGTGGCGGGGTCGAGCCGGCCGAGGAGGACGGTGGCCATCAGGTCGGGGTCGATGGGCTTGAGGAGGTGGTGGGTGCGGGCGAGGATCGACTGCAGGCCGTGGCCCTCCAGCGCCAGGGCGCGGACGGCGTGGGTGACGGTGATGGCGCTGCGGGTGCTGGTGACGCCGTGGCCCAGTGCGTCGACGACGGTGACGTGCACGGTGCCGTCGGGCAGCGCGAACCAGTCGTAGAGGTCCCCGCCCGTCGGGGCGGCCGGGTCGGCGGGCGCGTAGTGCACCGCGAGATCGAGGCCGGCGATGTCGGGTGGCGGGGGCCGCAGGGCGTCTTCGAGCTCGCGCAGCACTTGGCCGTGTGCGTGGCGCAGCCGCTCCTCCTGTTCTTCGAGTTGTACGTAGAGGGCGAGGACGCCCGCGTTGGTTTCGGCGAGTTCGTGCCGGAGGAGCCGCTGATCGGCTGTGAGCGAGTCGGCCAGGGCGAGAGCGGCGCGCAGCTCCTCCTCGGCGTCGCGTGCCGGGTCGCCCGGCGTCGTCTGGTGACGGGGCTCGGGCAGGCGGGCTGCCTGCGGGCCGACGGATCGGCGACCGGGGCGGCGCGGTAGTGCGAGCCGCCAGGTGGCCGAGCCGGGTGTGGTGGCGGGGGCCGGCAGCGGCAGGTCGTGGCAGGGCAGCAGGGCGGGCCCGGCGACGCGCAGGGTGATGGCCAGGTGGGCGCCTTCGGGTTCGGTCCCGTCGTCGTACTCGACGGCGAGTTCGACGGGGTGCCCGGCCTGGAACTCGGGGGCGGCCAGATCCGTGACGGACAGGACGAGGCGGCCGCGCACCTCGGCGGGCAGCCGGTGGGTGCGGGCGAGAGCCCGTACGGCATGGCGCAGCGCGGCCATGTCCTGGAAGGTCTCAGCGTTCATGACTGCGCCGGGCGGGGTCGGGCGGCGGGTACGGTCGCGTCGTCGCGGGTCCGGTGGTAGCCGTGGACGAGGGCGGTGGCGAGGAGGGGGGCGGGGAGGCGCAGCAGATGGGACGGCGGGGTGTGGGACCAGCGCAGGTCGATGCCGTCGGTGTGGAGTACGGCGGTGGTCGCGGCGGTCAGGGCGATGCCGTGCGTGCGCGGGGTCGGCATCCGCCAGCCGACCGTTCCGGGCTGGCCGGTCAGCCGGTGGTGGACGTCATCGGGGCCGAGGGCCACCACGCGGACGTTGCCGACGCCGCAGTACTCGGCCTGATCGGCCTGGAGGCGCAGCAGGCCGACGGCGGCGCCCCGGGTGTGGCGCAGGGTGCGGTGCATGGCGGTCATGATGTCGGGGAGCGGGCGTTCGGCGGTGGCGTGGAAGGCTCGGACCGCCGCGTGGGCGGCCTCGGCCGCCTCGGGACCGTGCCCGAGACCGTCGACCACGGCGGCTGTGCGCAGCGCTCCGGTGTCGGTGATCGCGGCGGCGTCTCCGCACTGATCCTCGTTCGCCGCGGGCAGGCAGATCGCTCCGACGGCTTCCCGGGCGGCGGAGCGCCGGTCCGGCAAGGTGAGCCGGGCGCAGATCAGGGTGCCGGTGTCGGTGCGTGTCCTGATGGTGAGGTCGGTGGCGATGCGGCTGACCGCGCCGAGGCCCGCGCCGAGGGTGCCGGTGGTGGTGTAGCCGTCGGTGAGGCAGCGTTGGAGTTCGGGCATGCCGGGTCCGCGGTCGGCGGCCAGGATCTCCAGGCCGCCGCCGAGCGGGAGCGGCTGGAGGTAGATGCTGCCGTCGATCGCGTGCTTGTCGAGGTTGCCGGCGAGTTCGGAGGCCAGGACGGCGGCCTGGTCCGGCATGGCGCCGGGCAGGTCGCATGCACGGGCGAGGGACCGGGCGGTTTCGGCGGCGTCGTGGACGGCGCTGTGGTGATCGATCCGGATGTGGCGGGTCGCGCGGATGCCGGCACGGGTACTGAGGGGGGCCATCAGCGCGTCCACCTCGTCGTGATCACTGTCGTGCCGCGGCCGGGTGCGGACCGCAGGTGGAACTCGTCCATGAGCCGACGGGCCCCGCCCAGGCCGTGACCGAGGCCGGGGCCGGTGCTGTAGCCGTCGGTGAGGGCCTTTTCGATGTCGGCGATGCCGGGCCCGTCGTCGTGGATCGTCAGTCGCAGTCCCTCCCGCTCCGGAGCCTGGGTGCGCTCGATGAGCAGGGTCCCGCCGCCGCCGTGGATGTAGGCGTTGCGTGCCAGCTCGCTGGCCGCGGTGACCACACGGGTTTGGTCGACGATCCCGAAGCCGATCCGGAGCGAGGCGGAACGGACCGTATGGCGGACGGTCAGCAGGTCGTCTTCGGTGGTGACGGTCAGCCTGACGGGTTCTTCGGCCTCTCGGCGGCCCGCGGGGTCGGTGGTGGCGGTGGGGGCGCGGGTGGAGATGGGACGGGGAGGGGAAGGAGGGGTGGTGCGGTTGTTGTCAGCGCGAGGTGTCATCTGGCGCCCCTTCCGGGGGCTGCTGGTTGCGGTGCCATCCCAGGGCGGCCATGCCTTGTTCCGTGTGCAGCGCGGTTTCGACACCTGTCAGCTCGATGCCGAGTTCGACCAGGGCGATGGCGACCGACGGCCGCATGCCGGCCACGATGACCCGTGCTCCCAGCAGCCGGGCCATGGCGGTGACCTCCATGAGGTTCCGTGCGACGAAGGAGTCGATGATCTCCAACCGTGAGATGTCGATGAGGACGCCGCGCGCACGGTCGCCGGCGATGCGCTCGGTGAGCTCCTCCGCGAAGGCCGCGGCGGTCTTGTCGTCGAGTTCGTCGAGGAGACTCGTCAGCAGGACGTCGCCCAGACGCAGGATCGGCACGGCGAAGTGGGAACCGCTCATGCCAGGGCCTGCCCCGTTCGGGACACGGGCCCGGACCGCCCGGTCATCCTCATCGCCTCGGCCAGCGCGTCGGCCAGGGTGGCTCTGGTGAGGATGTCGAGGAGGTCGATGCCCAGTTGGGCGATGGTCTGCGCGATGGTCGGCCGGATCCCGCTGATGATGCAGTCGGCGCCCATGAGCCGTACCGCCCTGACCGTCTGCATCAGGTGCTGGGCGACGGCGGTGTCGACCGTCGGCACCCCTGTGATGTCGATGATCGCGACTTGGGCGTCATCGTCCTGGATCGCCTGCAGGAGGTTCTCCATGACCACCTGGGTGCGGGCGGTGTCGAGCGTACCGATCAGGGGCACGCCCAGGACCTGCTGCCACAGGCGCACGACCGGAGTGGAGACCTCGAGCAGCTGTCGGCTCTGGCGTCGGATGATCTCCTCGCGGCCCTCGACGTACGTGGCGAAGGACAACGCGCCCGCGGCGTCCAGGAGCTGGTTGATCAGCAGGGCGGCGGAGGAGAGGTGGGCGATGTCGTCGGTGGTCTCCTGGACCACTTCCAGGAGGACCTCTTTGAGGGCGAGCACCGACAGAGAGGTGGCGGTCGGCGTCGCGCCCGTCCTGGCCCGGCGCAGCGAGAGGTCTCGAACGGTATTGCGCATGCCGGGGTGCGCATTCGCGGCCTGCTCGACGGGCAGAGTGCTCTTCAGGGCAGCCAGCAGCGCCGCGACGAGGGTGTCGGCCTCCTCGCGCAGCTCACGCTCGAGGAGCGCGTTGCCGGGAGCGTTCCGCTCGACTTGGAGCAGGACCCACCGATCGGCTACGTCCTCGGCACGCCCTTCGAGCGCCGTTGCTACGCGCTGGCGGACGTCGGCCGCGGTGCGGATCACGCCGGCCCCTTTCGTCGGGCCTCATGACCGGCCACGGCGGCCGACGCCGAGACTTGCCACACGACAACTGTTGCATCGCGGCAAATATACTCACGGGGATCTGCCCGGTAAAGCGCGGCCGGCGCGCATCGGCTGGAGCGGCGCCGTCATCACACTTCGGCGCGTATGCCCGAAAGCGCGTGCGAGGGAAGCGCACAGGCGGGCAGGATGCGGCGCCGTCCGCGGGTCACGGGGCGCAGGTGTCCGTGAGACGGACGTGGACGGTTTTGCCGCCTGTGGGGGTGGGGACGACGGCGGTGTCGTGGGCCAGGCAGGTGATCAGGATCCAGCCCCATCCCCCGGTGCCGTCGGTGTGGGGCGGCCGGCGCTCGGGCGGTGATGGGCTGGTGTCGGTGACGTCGATGTCGAGGTCGTCGTCGCGGAGGGCCAGGTCGAGGGTGCACGGCCCGTCGGTGTGGCGCAGAGCGTTGGTGACGAGTTCGCTGGCGATGAGCATCGCATCGCCCGCCGCGCGGTTCGACACCCGGTGGCCTTGCAGCACGGCCTCGTCCAGAAAGTGGCGGGTCGCCTCACGTGCACTGCCTGCGGCTTCGGTGTGCGGGGCGAACGCGGTGCTCTGCCGAACGGAAGGGGTCATTCCGGGAGTCATTCCGTTCTCTCCCGAGGAAGTGCGGGCAAGCTCTCGACGAGAAGTTTTATGCCCTTTTTTCCGCTATTTAAAAGGGTTTGCCCGGGGGCTCCGAGTGAGCGTTCCCCTATGGAGGTCGGTTCCGTCCGGCGCTGTCTACTCCCTGCCGTCAGCCTCTTTCGTTCGGGCCGCGGCCACAGCCGCATCCACATCGGCGTATAAGGGCAACGAAGCGTTCGGCAGGACGGCCGCCAGCCGGGGGCGCAGATGTTCCGGGGCCGCGGCCAGGTACAAGCTGCTGCCGATGGCGCCCGTGCCGGCAGCGGCGCCGCTGAGTACGTGCAGGCCCGCGTCGTCGCAGGAGTCCAGAGCGGCCAGATCCAGTACCAGCACCGTCGCGTCCTGGGAGAGGCACGCGCTGATCGCACCCCGCAGCTTCCAGCCGACGGCGTGCTCCAGGCGTCCGGACACGGTGATGACAGCCAGGAGGGCGCCCGTCTCAGGGCCATCGGGGCTCGGCGGTAGCAGCGTGGTGGTCACCAGCAACGCCGACGGCTCATCGGGGACGCTCACGACGCGGCCCTGGCCATGAGCAGGCGGACCAGGCGGCGGGCGTCGAGGCGAGGGCCGTGGGGCAAATCGGGCAACAGTGTCTCCGTCGAAGCAGCACGATACGACGGGCCGCTTCCTGACCCGTCTCCCATTCTGCCAGGGCTCGGCACTCCACCGGGCCGACCCGGGATGTCCCTTCACCGGGCCGTTCCTCCACAGGGGAATGCGAACGACGGATGGGGAGGGCCCCCCAGGGCGCATAGTGGAAGGCAGGGCGTCATGCCCTCCATCTGCGGGACCTTCCGGAACGGAAAACGATCATGTCCGTCGCTTCCATGCCCGGTCTGCCGGACGTGACCCTGCTCCTGCTCGAAACCGACTCCCTCGACGGCTTCCTGCAGGCCCTGGCCGACTGCGCCCTCACGCTGGTGCCGGCGGCCGAGGGCTGCGGCATCACGCTGGAGCGTCAAGGCCGGCCCATCACCGTCGTCAGCGCCGGCAAGGGCGCCCCGGAACTCGACGAGGCGCAGTACGGGCAGGACGACGGCCCCTGCCTGCAGGCCCTGCGCAGCGGCCGGGAGGTGCCGGTGGCCGACATGCTCGACGAAACGCGCTGGGGTCCCTACCCCGCCTACGCCGCCGCCCTCGGCACGCACTCCTCCCTGTCCCTGCCGATCGCCGCCCACACCGACACCGCCGGCGCCCTCAACGTCTACGCAGGCAAGCCGGACGACTTCACCGGAATCGACCTCACCGCCCTGCGCAGCCTCGCCGCCCAGGCGACCGGAGGCATCGAACTGGCCCAGCGCATCACCGACACCCGCGTGTTCGCCGCCGACCTGCAGGCAGCCCTCACCTCCCGCAGCGTCATCGACCAGGCCACCGGAGTCCTCATGGGCCAACAGCGCTGCACGGCCGAAGAAGCCTTCGGCATCCTGCGGTCCGCCTCCCAACACCGCAACATCAAACTCCGCGACCTGTGCGCCGACCTCGTGACCAACATCACCGGCACCCCGCCACCGGACGGAGAGGCACTGCGCGCCCGTCGATGAACGCCAGTGGGCCGGCGCCACGACCGGCTCACAACGCCGTCGCCGCCCTGGCGGCCATCGCCGACCGGCTCTCCGGCAAGACGCTGATCGACTACGGCGTCCCGTACATCTACGAGCACCAGAGCGAGCACCCGTGGCCCACACCGTGGGGCGTCATGCCGAAGTGGGACCCGTGCGACACCGACAGCCTGGCCGAGCGGATCCAGCGCGCGCTGCCGGAAACGAAGGTCGTCAAGAGCTTCGTCACGCAGGAGCAGTCCACCGTCGTGGATCCGCGGTCCGTCGGCGGCGGAGACCACACCATGTTCGTCGCCGGCGACCACCCGGACGCAAAGCAGCAGACCACCGACCTTCTGCAGCACTACGGCTGGAACGACGTCCTCGACCTCGGCCCGCTGGTGTGCGCCCGCGGCATGGAGATGTACGCCCACATGCATTCCGCCATCGGCTTCGGCCTCGGCCACCGGTTCGGCGGGCACTTCGGCATCAAGGTCGTGCGCTGACCCCGCCGGAAGGACGGGGTCAGGGGCCGGGGTCAGGGGCGTCGTCCCGGGCGGCCGGGCGGGCCCGCTCCCCGTCAGGAGCTCGGCTGGACCTCGTCCCCGGCCGGCGGCCGAAAGAGGAGTGGCGTGAGGGGTGGGGGGTAGCCGCTCACCATGAAGGAGGCTCGCAACGGTACGAAGATGGCGGTCATCGGATCTCTGGACGAGTTGACCGGCCTGCTGGCCAGTCGGCGCAACCTCTATGTCCGCTGGTCCCTGGGTCCGCAGGCCGATCTGGTGCAGCCGTCCAGCCGGGACGAGCTCACCGGTGTCGAACTGCCGGGATTGTCCGCGAACCCTCTGGACATCGAGGACTGGTGGGGCGACCGTTCGCTGCGCACCTGGGCCGCGCGCCGCCTCTACGACTATTCGCACCTGCCGCACATCAAGGGCCACCGGGTGAAGCCGTGGCTGCTGCACGGCGCGGAGGCCGGTCGCGGACCCGACAACGAACCTCTCGTACGGGACGTGCAGCCTCTGGGCTGGGTCGACGACAAGGTCATCTCCGAAGCCCTGGAGGAAATGCGACAGCAGCAGGGCTCGTGGGGGCCGCTCAACCGTCACCGATGAACGGGACACCGCCGATCGCGAAAGGAAGGACGAGGATCATGGGCGACGCTCAGCAGCCGGAAGCCCGACGCAGCGGCAAGGGTGCTGCGACTCCGCAGGAGAGCAGTCAACTCAAGGCCGCACAGCCGTCGAAGAAGTCGGGCGGCCAGGAGGACCGATCGCAGACGGGTGGCACCAAGCCCCCCGAACAGCAGCCCGATCACCCGTAACGGCACACGGCACAAGGGCGTCCCTGGTTCCGCTCGGGCGCCCTTCGGCGGAAGCGGCGTTCCCGGGGCCGTCGCGGGTATCCGGGTCTCATGATCCTTTCGGTGGAAGCGCTGCCCGAGTCGACCCTGCACGAAGTGATCGGTCTGCTGGTGAGACTGATCGAGTTCGCCGGCGCGTTGATCATCTTCGTCGGTGCCGTGTGGGCATTCGTGCAGTTCGTCCGGGCCGGTCTGCGCGGGCGCGGCAAGGTGGCGGGGTTCAACCGGATCAGGCTGAGCCTGGGACGCTTCCTCGTGCTGGGCCTGGAGTTCCAGCTCGCCGGTGACGTACTGCGCACGGCGGTCGCGCCGAGTTTCGCCGAGATCGGCCAGCTGGCTGCCATCGCGGCCATCCGTACCGCGTTGAACTACTTCCTCGGGCGGGAGATCGCCCAGGAGCGGGCCGAGATCGAGCGGAGCGAGGCGGCGCCCTCGCGCGAGGACAAAGGCGTGCCGACGTGAACACCTGGCTGCTGGAGGCGGCCGTACTCGTCTCCGTGCTCGGCCTCGTCGCCGCGGCGGCGGCCTGGCGCCTCACGCACGATGTTCGACCGGCACTGGCCGTGCTGCTCGACTTCCTGACCGGCGCCGGCCTGATCCGGCTGGCCGGCGAGCCCTCCTGGGACAGCATCGTCCTGGCGGCGGCGGTGATCACGGTGCGCACGCTGCTCGGCGCCTTGCTCGCCCCGTCCGAACCGAGCACCCGCCCGGACGTTTCGCGTGCGTAGCGCGGCGGCCTCGGACGGGCGCTTTGCGCGTCGGCCGCCCGAGCGTGAGCGGACCGGTCGGGGCGATCACACCGGTGGCCTTCCTCCTCTGCCGTGGAGGGGGAAGGTCACCGGCGCGTCTTCGGCCCTGCTACCTGGGCATCAGGACGGTGTCGACGATGTAGACATGGGCGTTGGCGGTCTTCACGTTGCCGCAGACGACCGCGGCGCTGTCGTTGACCTTGTACGACTCGCCCGACCCCTTCGTGGTGATCATGCCCTTCTGAAGGGTTTCGAAGGAGCCGTTCTCCAGCTGCCGGGGGGTGAGCTGCTGCCCGACCACGTGGTGGGTGAGGATCTTCGTCAGGGTGGCCTTGTCGGCGAGGACCTTGTCGAGGTCGGCCTTCGGGATCTTGGCGAAGGCGTCGTTGGTGGGGGCGAAGACGGTGATGTCCTTGGCGTTGTTGAGGGTGTCGACGAGGCCGGCCTGCTTGACCGCTGCCACCAGGGTGGACAGCGCCGGGTTGTTGGAAGCGGCGGTGGCGACGGGGTCCTTGGCCATGCCGTCGAAGGAACCGGCGCCGTCGGCGGGGACGCCGGCGCAGGCCGGGCCGAAGGGCTTGTCACCCGATGTCCCGTCCTCCACCGGGGTGCTCGCGCCGGACGCGGAGGCGTCCTCGGCGGCCGTGCCGGGGGCGGCCTTCGTGTTGCTGCCCGAGTCGGAGCAGGCGGCGAGGGAGAAGGGCAGCAGGACGGCTGCGGTCACGGCGATGGCGGTACGGCGAAGCTGCATGCTGGTCATGATCGGTACTCCTTGGTGGACTGCGTTGTCAGGGGGGATACGGGGGGTGCTGCCGGGCCTGCCCGTGGGGCCGGTCCGGTGGTCTAGGGGACGGTGACGAAGACGCTGTGCCAGCCGCTCGCACCGTCGGGGACGGTGCGGGTGCGCCGCTCGGTCTGCACCTGGCCGGTGCCGTCGGTGGCGCGGGCGGTGATCGTGTGGCCGCCGGGGGTGGCCTGCCAGCGGTAGGCCCACTGGCGCCAGGTGTCGAGGGAGCCCTGGGCGGCGAGGTCGGCTTCCTGCCAAGGGCCCTCGTCGACGCGGACTTCGACGCGGTCGATGCCGCGGTGCTGCGCCCACGCGACGCCGGCGACGGTGACGGTTCCCGCGGCGGCGTCGGGGCGGGCGAAGGGCTTGGGGGTGTCGATGCGCGCCTGCGTCTTGATCGGCGCCCTGCGGGCCCACTTGCGGGTGACCCAGTAGGGGTCGTAGGCGTCGAAGGTGGTCAGCTCGATGTCGGTGATCCACTTGCAGGCGGAGACGTAGCCGTACAGGCCGGGGACGAGCATGCGGACGGGGAAGCCGTGGTCGAAGGGCAGGGGTTCGCCGTTCATGCCGACGGCGAGCATGGCGTCGCGGCCGTCCATGACGTCTTCGACCGGGGAGCCCAGGGTCATGCCGTCCACGGACCGGGCCACGAGCTGGTCGGCCCCGCCCTTCCCGGACGACGGGGGCTTCACCCCGGCTTCCCGCAGGAGCTCCGCCAGCGGCACGCCGAGCCAGCGGGCGGTACCGACGTAGGGGCCGCCGACCTCGTTGGACACGCAGGTCAGCGTGATGTCGCGCTCGATGAGCGGGCGCGCGAGGAGCTGGTCGAGGCTGTAGGTGCGAGGCCGGGCGACACCTTTGCCATGGATGCGCAGGCGCCAGGTTTCGGCGTCGACCTTGGGGACGACGAGAGCGGTGTCCACACGGTAGAAGTCGTGGTTGGGGGTCGTGAAGGGGCTGATGCCGGCCGTCTTCAGCCGGGCGCCCGCCGGCGGCGCCGGGGCGGGGGAGGCCGGCTCGGGCAGGACGAGACGGTCGCGGGAGACGCCGGCTCCTGCACCTTGCCGGCCGGAGAGGAAGCGGCCGAGTACGCCGGCTGACGTGGCGGCCGCGGCCGTGACTCCCGCCGCGGTGAGGAAGCCGCGCCTGGTCCAGCCTTCTGCTTCGTCCGCGCGGGCGGTGTCGGGTGCGGCTTTCGACGTCAGGACGTAGAGCACGAGCGCGCCTGCCGCCGCACCGACGAGGGAGGGCAGCACGTCACCGGGGCCCGCGGAGTCGGGTCGGCTCAAGGCGGCCGCTGACCCCACGACACCGAACAGCAGGACTCCCGCGGCGCCGGCGCGCCGGTGGCGCAGACCGGCCACGCCCAGCGCCACGGCGATCAGTGCGACGACCGCCAGGATGCCGAGCTGCAGGACGGCCTTGTCGTTCTCCCCGAAGGTTCGGATCGCGAAGTCCTTGACCCCGGCCGGGGTCCGGTCGATCGCGGCGCCGCCGACGACCGTCACCGGTCCGGCGGCCGGCCGCACCAGGGCGGCGACGAACTCGGCCACGGCGAGCGCCGTGAAAGCGGCCAGGAGCCCGGCCAGGGCGCCCGGCACGACGCGGGAGAGGATGGTGCGGAAGCTGCTCACACCTGGGATTCGGTGGCACCCGACCGGCGGATTGGTCCCACGCCCGAAAGAGTGACGGCCGCCTTCTCAGGCGGCCGCGGGCCGACTCCTTCCGCGCCTCTCCACCTCAACTGCTGCCGGGGCGGGTGCTCTCCGCGCAGATCCGCTGGGCCTGCGATGCGGTGGCGTCGCGTTCGGTTTCCGCGCTCTGGAGCTGCTCGCGCTGGGACATGTCCGGGTGTCCGCTCTGGTTGCCGCCGGCGCTCGGGTGCGGATCCGGTGGTGCCCGGCAGGTCGCCGGCCCAGCGCCCACCCCGTCACGCGGGCGCCGGACCAGTCCCTCTGCCGTCGGATCAGGCGTTGACACAGGTGTTGCCGAACGACGGGTTCAGCAGCCCGATGATGCTGACGCTGTTGCCGCAGGCGTTGACCGGGATGTGGATCGGCACCTGGATCAGGTTGCCCGAGGCCACGCCCGGCGAGTACGCGGCCACGCCGTGCGCACCGGCATCGGCCGAGGCCGCCGACGCGCCACCGAGGATCGCGAGCCCGGCGGCCAGGGCCACCGCAACGCCCCGTTGTACCGACACAGAACCCGTGGCACGCGTTGCACGCACGTCACTCACTGCACTCACTTCACTCACTCCCATTCGACTGGTTCGGGCCGCACGGAGGAACCGTGCGGCCGGTGAGGGGCCGGGACCATCCCCGCCATCCCTCACCCGCCCCTTCGCCGCAGCGCACCCGCCTGCTTGGCCGGACCGCGCAGCTTCCCTCGAACGGGGTAATCGCCGGAAACACCGGTGACGAACTGACCTCCCATCCGCGCGGCCGTCCGCTACGAAGAACCGGTGAAGGACGCACACCCTTCGGCCGGACCGCTCCCCCGGAAGCGGCCCGGCCCCTTCCCGCACCAGCGACACGGACAAGGACAAGGACCAGCATGCGATGGACGCCCAGCCCCCCGACGGCCGCCCCCGGCCGCCTCTTCGCCTTCTCGCCACAACCGGAGCCCGGCCGGTGAACCAACCGCTCCCCTTCGGCGCAGGCTCCGGCACGGGGCGCGGTGACCTGGGCGCCGTCATGCAGCAGGTGGCCCACGGCGACAAACAGGCGTTCTCCGCCCTCTACGACGCCCTCGCGCCCCTGGTCTCCGGGATCGTCACCAGGGTCGTACGCGATCGCGCCCAGTCCGAAGAGGTCACCCAGGAGGTCATGATCGACCTGTGGCGGCAGGCCGCCCGCTACCGGCCGGACACCGGCAGCGTGAACGCGTGGGCGGCGACGATCGCCCACCGGCGGGCGGTGGACCGGGTCCGCTCCGCCCAGGCGGCCGCCGACCGCGAGCAGGCGCAGGCCGCCCGCGAGCACACCACCGCGTTCGACGAAGTCGCCGAGCACGTGGAGACCCGCCTGGACAGCGAGCAGGTCCGCCGCTGCCTGCGCGGATTGACCGAACTGCAGCGACAGGCGGTGACCCTGGCCTACTACCAGGGGCTGACCTACCGTGAAGTCGCCGAAGCCCTGCGCACACCGCTTCCCACGATCAAGACACGCATGCGCGACGGGCTGATCCGGCTCCGCGACTGCATGGGGGTGACCACATGAAACACCACGCATCCGACGCCCACACCCTCGCGGCCGCCTACGCCCTCGGGGCCCTCGACCCGGACGAGCAGCGGGAGTTCACCGTCCATCTGCGGGAGTGCGAGGCATGCCGGCTCGAAGCCGCGGAGTTCGAGGCGACCGCGGCACGCCTGGCCGCGGCGGCCTCCCACGTGCCGCCCGCGGCGGTCAAGCCCAAGGTGATGGCCGCCATCGACGGTGTGCGCCAGCTGCCGCCCACGCTGCCCGTCGCCGCCCCCGCCTCCCCGCTCGGCGGCTACCTGCGCCGCAGGGCCGCGCCGCTGGCGCTGGCCGCCGGTATCGCCGCCGCCCTGTTCGGTGGCGTCGCGGTGTGGCAGGTCCAACAGGGCCGGGAACTCCAGCAGCAGGCCCGGCAGGCGGAGCAGCGCCTGGACGCGGTCAGCGCGGTCCTGGCCGCTCCGGACGCCCGGACCGTGCACGGGCGGACCACCAACGGAGCCCTGGCCACCGTCGTGGCCTCCGACCGGCAGAACCAGGCCGTTTTCACCGCCCGCAACCTGCCCGCACCGGGCGCGGGCAAGACCTACCAGCTGTGGCTCGACCACGACGGCGCCATGCGCCCCGCCGGGCTCGTCCACAGGGACGACACCGTCCTCATCAGCGGCAACCCGGCCGACGCGACCGCGGTCGGCCTCACCCTCGAACCCGCCGGGGGCTCACCCCAGCCCACCACCGCACCACTGCTCCTGGTGAGCCTCCCCACCTGATCCGCCGCCTGCCGGCCGCTCGGCGACCCCTCGCTGCGACTCCCCCGACCTACGGCGCGACGGACGCGCCCGTCGGGGGTGCGCAGGCCGTACGGGGCGCAGCCGGGGGTCCGTGGCCTCACGTAGAGCGGTGGATTCAGTGGACTTCGATGCCGATGAGACAGGTGTCGTCGTCGGTGTCGGACGCGCTGTACGTCAGCAGGCTGTCGAGCCGCTTCTCGAGGGAGTCCACGGTCCGTGAGGCCACCGCGAGGAGCTGTTTCAGGGAGTCGGTGACGGCGATGTCCCTGCGTTCGACGAGCCCGTCGGTGTACATCAGGAGCACGTCCTCGGCTTCGAGCTGCACCTCTTCTTCCTCGAACGTCACATCGGGCAGTGCCCCCAGCAGCAGTCCCCCGGTGAGGGGGAAGGAGCGGGCGTCGGAGCCGCGGACCAGAACGGGCGGCAGGTGTCCGGCGCGGGCCCAGCGCAGGATCCGGGTCTCGGGGTCGAAGACGGCACAGACGGCGGTCGCGGTGACATGGCTGGTCAGGTGGAAGGCGACGCTGTTGAGCCAGGCGAGCAACTGCGCCGGACCCGCTCCCGTGACGGCCAGACCGCGCAGGGCGTTGCGCAGGACGACCATGCTGGTGGCGGCCTGGATGCCGTGCCCGGCGACATCGCCGACGCTCAGCAGGATCTTCCGGTTGGGCAGGACCACGGAGTCGTACCAGTCCCCGCCCACGAGCGACTGCGATTCGGCCGGACGGTAGCGCACCGCGATGCGGATGCCCGGCACCTCCAGCGCAGCGGGGGCTGGCGGCATGATGGCGTGCTGCAGTTGCAGGGCGAGTCGGCTGCGGCCGGCGGATTCGGCCTCGGTGTCGGCGAGTTGGTCCCGGGTCGCGGCGAGGGCGACTTCGGTCCAGTGCTGCGAGGAGACGTCCTGGCAGGCGCCGCGTACCGAGTAGAGGCGGCCCTGGTCGTCCAGGACGGGTTCGGCCACCATGCGGATGTGCCGGGTGATGCCGTCCGGTCGCATCAGCCGGAACTCGACGGACGATTCGCGCTGGCGGTGCAGGAGGGTGCGCAGGAACCGGCCGATGGAGTTGACGTCGTGCGGGTGGGTGTGTGCGGCCAGGTCCTCCAACGGGACGGGGGAGGCCGTCAGCGGCAGGCCGAAGAGGGCGAACAGCTGGCCGTTCCAGCTGAGTTCTCCGGTGTGCATGTTCTGTTCGAAACCGCCCACCCGGCCGAGTCGCTGCGCGTGCTGCAGCAGGCTGGCCAAACGCGCCGTCTCGTCCTCGATCTTCCAGATCAGCAGGAGGGCGGCGCCGTGCCGGCTGATGCGCACGTCGGCGACGGTGGTGAGGGGGACCTCGTCCACGAAGGTCGTCAGTGCGGTGTGCAGGACCTGGCACGCCTCGCCGGTGGCGTAGACCCGCTCCAGTTTGTCGAACAGTCCGCCGTTCTCGGCCGCCGCGGGGTACGTCTCGAGGAAGGGGCGGCCGGTGAGGATCGAGCGCGGCCGGCCCGCGGGGTCGATGAAGCGGCTGTTGGTGTGGGTGATGCGGAAGTCCGCCAGACGGCTGTCGGCGTCGAGGACGGGGGTCAGGACGAGCACGGGGTCGTCGAGGTGGTCGGCGAGGTCTGCCAGTTCGGCAAGGGCTGCCAGGTGCGCCGCCTCGGAGGCGGCCGACATGCCCTGCGGTGACTGCTCGTCCAGCGTGTGCGCGCACAGCTCGGCGAGCGCCTCCAACTGGCGCAGGATCTGGGCGGGCTGGGGCGGCAGCTCCTGCGGCCAGGCGACTTCCAGGACGCCGTGGATGCGTCCGCCGGTGCCTGCCGGGACCACGATGCGCCCGCCGTCGGGGTGCTGGCGTCGGCCGATGGTCGGAGCGGCGCCTCCGGAGAGGCTGGCGACGACGGTCAGCTCGCGGTTGGTGAGGGCGAGCCGGGCGCACGTGACGACCTCGGGCGGGACGTAGTGCCAGCGGGCGGCGTCCTCCTGGGTGAAACCGGCCTGGCCGACCAGGGTGAGGGAGGAGTCCGGTCCCGCCACCCAGATGGCCACGCCGTGCGCGCCCAGGGGGCGCAGTGCGTTTTCGAGGAGGGCCGCGGCGACGGCGTCCGCGTCATCGGCGGCGAGGACGCGGCTTTCGGCCGTCCGCAGACGGACGGCCGGCGCCTCCTCCACCGGGGCCTCTTCGTCGACGACCGCGGTGAGGAACTGCCGCGCGACTTCGCTGACCTGGTCGCGGGCGGCCTGGTTGATGACGTCGACGGCCAGGGCGAGCAAGGTGGTACCGGACTGCTCGGCGAGCTTGGCGAGCTGCCGCGACGCCTCGACGGGCCCGCAGCCCAGGCGTCCGACGAGGATGCCCTTGGCCAACTCCACCAGGGCCCGGCCGTCGGCGGCCGACTGTGCTTCCAGGGCTTCCAGGCGCAGCCGCTCCACGGTCGCGGCCAGCCGCCCGGCCTCACTGGTGGCCGCGCTGCGCGCAGCCGCCTGCCCGGGGCGGGCTTCGCCGTGTGACGCGGCACTGCCGGCGCCGGGCGCACCGGCGGCCCCGGGGGGCGGGCCCGGTTCGTGGGGCTGGGGCGCTGTGGGTTCGTCCGAGGTGGTGTTGTTCACCGTATGTCGCTATTCCTCCGTGGGCGGCCAGGGTTGCGGGTGTCAGGCTCGGGTGTTGCCCGAGGCGTTCTGCGGTTGCAGCCACCGGCGGAGCCGGACGACGAGGTCGTTGGCGTCGACGGGCTTGGTGACGTAATCGCTCGCCCCCGAGGCCAGGCTCTTCTCCCGGTCTCCGGGCATGGCCTTCGCCGTGACCGAGATGATCGGCAGATCGGCGAACTCGGGCATCCGCCTGATCTCCGCGGTCGCCGCGTAGCCGTCGAGTTCGGGCATCATCACGTCCATCAGGATCAGGTCGATCCCCGGGGTGCTGGTCAGGGTTTCGATGCCCTTGCGGCCGTTCTCGGCGTGCAGGACGTGCAGCCCGTGCAATTCCAGGATCCCGCTGATGGCGTAGAGGTTGCGCGGGTCGTCGTCGACGACGAGCACGGACCGGCCGGCGAGGCTGCTGTCGACGACGGCTTCCTCGGGGGCGACGAGGCCGCTGTTGTCCCGCACGAGGGAGGGGACGTCCTCGGGGCGCTCCGCCGACAGGTGCAGGGCGATGCGTTCGCGCAGTTCGTCCAGACTGGAGAGCACTTCCAGCGACTGGAGCGCGGCACGCTGGGCGATCTCCTCCTGCTGCGCCTGGGTCATGCGCCGGTTGTCGTGCGCGAGGACCGGCAGGGAGGCGAGGGCGCCGTCCCCGGCGAGGGCCTCCAGGAAGCGCAGGGCCTCTCCGTCGGAGCCGAGTTCGAGGACCACGCAGTGGAAGGGTGCCTGCGCCAGCACGGCGGCCGCGTCCGCCGCCGTGACGGCGGTCAGCACTTCGGCACGCTCGGCCACCGGTCCCCCGCCCGCCCGTCCCGCGGTCAGTTCGCTCGCCGCGCTTTCGGCGACGAGGCTGAGGAGGCCGTTGCTGCGCTGCTCGATGACCAGGAGGCGGCGGGGGTGGCGGGACTCCTCCGCTTGGGGCTCGGCCGCTTCGTGCGGTTGAGCCGGCACCGCGGTCTCGGTCTCCCCGCTGGTCAGGGCGGCCGGTTCCCGCTCGGTGATGTCCGGCCCGGCGACCGGCAGGTACAGGGTGAAGGTGGAGCCCTCGCCGAGTGTGCTGCGGGCGGTGACGACTCCGCCGAGGAGACGGGCGATCTCCCGGGTGATGGACAGGCCGAGGCCGGTGCCGCCGTACTTGCGGCTGGTGGTGCCGTCGGCCTGCCGGAACGCGGCGAAGATGGCCTCCAGCTGCTGCTCGGCGATGCCGATGCCGCTGTCGATGACGCGGAAGGCCACCACGGAGCCGGCGTTCGCCAACTCGGCGGGAAGTTCGGCCGCGTTCGCCGGTTCGATCTTCACCTGGACGCCGCCGCGCTCGGTGAACTTGACCGCGTTGGACAGCAGGTTGCGCAGGATCTGCTGGAGGCGTGCGTCATCGGTGAGGAGGTCCACCGGCACGCCGGGAGCGGTCTCGATGTCGAAGTCGAGGCCCTTCTGCGTGGTCAGCGGCCGGAACGACGCTTCGACGTAGTTGAGGAGCCGCTGGAGGGAGACCCGCTCCAGGTTCACGTCCATCTTGCCGGCCTCGACCTTGGACAGGTCGAGGATGTCGTTGATGAGCTGGAGGAGGTCGGAGCCGGCGGAGTGGATGATGCCCGCGTACTCGACCTGCTTGGGGGTGAGGTTGCGGGTGGGGTTCTGCGCCAGGAGCTGCGCGAGGATGAGCAGGCTGTTGAGCGGGGTGCGCAGCTCGTGGCTCATGTTGGCCAGGAACTCGGACTTGTACTTGGAGGCCAGGGACAGCTGCTGGGCCCGTTCCTCCAGTTCCTGACGGGCCTGTTCGATCTCCAGGTTCTTGGTCTCGATGTCCCGGTTCTGGCTGGCCAGGAGGGCGGCCTTCTCCTCCAGCTCGGCGTTGGAGCGCTGGAGCTCGTCCTGCTGGACCTGGAGCTGCTCGGAGCGGGCCTGCAGCTCGCCGGTGAGGCGCTGCGATTCCTCCAGGAGTTCGTCGGTGCGGGCGTTGGCGACGATGGTGCTGACGTTGACGCCGACGGTCTCCATCAGGCGGCCGAGGAAGTCGCGGTGCACCGGTGTGAAGGAGTTGAAGGAGGCCAGTTCGATGACGCCGAGCACCTGGTCCTCGACGAGGATCGGCAGGACGATGAGGTTGGCGGGAGCGGCTCCGCCCAGTCCTGAGGAGATCAGGTAGCCGGGGGGCACGTTGTCGGTGGTGAGGATGCGGCGGCTGCGGGCCGCCTGACCCACGAGGGTCTCTCCGTGCCGTACGCGCGGGGTGGCGGGGCTTTCCGCAGGCCGGCCGAAGGAGCCGATCAGGGTGAGTCCCGCCTGGCCGTCGATCTCCTCGCCGAGGTAGAAGGCGCCGTAGCTGGCGTCGACGAGGGGGGCGAGCTCGTCCATGACGAGTTCGGCGACGACGGCGAGGTCGCGGTGGCCCTGCATGAGGCTGGAGATCTGCGCGAGGTTGGACTTGAGCCAGTCCTGCTC
>NZ_JBWKLE010000013.1:0-138572 GCF_056430495.1 Streptomyces sp. NPDC045967
CCCCCCCCCCCCCCCCCCCCCCCCCCCCCCCCCCCCCCCCCCCCCCCCCCCCCCCCCCCCCCCCCCCCCCCCCCCCCCCCCCCCCCCCCCCCCACTGCCACGCCGGGGGCCTGGGGAGGCGGCCCTGCCGGCTCGGTGTCATGTCCTCATACCGAGAAACTTCCGCAGCGCCCAGAGGTCAGCTGGACCGGGATGCGATCTGGAGACGGGCAGGGCCCCAGACTTCCTCGAACTCCTCGGAAGTGAGGTGTTCGGGGTCATGGCCTTCCCATTCCGAGACGGGCACCTCGGCGGTGATCCCGAACCCGCTGTCGTACTCGTCGAGGCGGCCTGCGTCGTAGGCCCGCTGCCACTCAGCGAGGGAGGCGGCCGCGATGGGTGTCAGCTCAGGCCCTTCGAGTTCGACCTGCCGGCTCACGCAACCTTCGGCATCGACCTCGAAGTAGAACCAGGTGTCTTCCTCGTCCCAGTAGCAGCGCATCCATGTGGTCACTCGGCCATGATGCCGGGCCATGTCCACCGCGCTGCTCACAAAACGGCCGGCCCCCGAGTGCATCCCTGCTGCAGCCAGGCGAGGTGTCAACTCACCACGGACAGACCAGACGAGAAGTCTCGTCGTAGCGCTTTACCGGGGAGCCGGCTTGGGGCTGGTCATGGAGTGAGGTCCAGGATCCGTACCGGCTGGCCTCCCCAGCGCTTCGGCTGGGTGGTGGCCACGATCGCGCCATCGGGACGGTCCGCGGTGGGCTGCGCTGCATGCCGGCTGTGGGCGGCCGCCCAGGTCTCCTGCTGAGCGACGGCGAGTGCGCCGGGCAGGTCCAGATCCAGGACAGTGATGCCGGGCAGGGCGGCCAGGTGCTCAGCAGTGCCAGGGCGGGCCCGGTCGGCCTCGACAAGCGCGCACGTCGGCGCGTACAGGAACCATCCGGTCTCCGCGTGTGCGCGGTGGATCAGCCGGGAGGCCAGCACGTTGCCCTGCCCGGCCGCGGCCATGGCCGTCTCGTCCAGCACGATGTGCATCGCTTCGCTCACGGGCGCTGCACCTGCGCGAGGCGCCGGTCGAGTTCGTCGTCGAGTGCGTGCTGCTCGGCGGAGGTGGGGTCGTACCCGTTCCAGGCCCTCAGCACGGCTTGCGCCTTCTGTGCACGCTCGGCGCGCTCGTCCGGGGTCAGCATCGTCTCGGCCAGGCGGGCCAGGTAGGCGCGCAGGGACAGCCCCTCGGCGGCCGCGATCGCGGCCAGGCGGTCCTTGGCTTCCTCGGGGATTCTCACGTTGGCATCGGGCATCGTGGTGCTCCTTCCCACGACCCTAGGGTACGGGTACGTACCCGTACCCGTCCAGCGCGGCGCAAAGCCCTGCCGTGGTTCGACCGATATCCCAACACGCCATGTCCGGCGGCACGGCTGCCATGACGACCATCCGCTCTCGCCGGGATTTCCCTGCTCGCCAGACGGTGTCCGCCCCCATGCGACAGCATGTCCATACAGCCGGTGGCGTACCGAAGGGTCTGACAGATGGCGGGGCGGGGGCCTTCGAGGCAGGAACTGATTCGGCGACGGCGTGCCGTCGGCTTCATCGGGCGCCAGGGCGAGATCGGCGCGTTCCGCGACGCGCTGAGACAGTCCCCGGAGGAGGCGGCTCAGTTCCTCTTCCATGTGCGGGGCCCGGCCGGGGTCGGGAAATCGACCCTGGTGCGGCAGCTGGAGACCATCGCCCGCGAGGCGGGGGCGGTCACCGCGTACGTGGACGAGTCCGTCGCGGACGTAGTCGAAACGATGGAGGTCATCAGCGCGCAGTTCGCCCAGCAGGGCATGGCGCTGAAGGGCTTCGACAGACTGCTGGCCACCTATCGTCAGCGCCGGCACGAAGCCGATGCGGGATTGGCCGCAGCCATGGCAGTGCCGGACCCTGCGGGGGGCGCTGCTTCGTCCGCATCCCCCTCTTCTTCCAGCGTGATCGCCTCACAGTTGGGTCTGGTCGGGCTCGGCATGATTCCCGGAGTCGGCGCCTTCACCGGGGCGGTGAACCCGAACCACGTCGCGGCCGGCGCGGACCGCGTCAAGGTCCTCCTCAGCACCCGGCTGCGCAGCCACGGTGACATGGAGCTGGTCCTGTCCCCCCTTGACGCGCTGGCCCCGGTGTTCCTCCAGGAGCTCGGCGAGGTGGCGCGCAGGTACCCCTGGATCGTGCTGTTCTTCGACACCTACGAGCGCACCGGACCGATGCTCGACTCGTGGCTGCGCGATGTCCTGGGCACCGAACGGTACGGGGAACTCCCCGCGAACGTACTGGTCATCCTCGCCGGTCAGTCCCGGCTGGCCGCCCGTACCTGGGAGGACTGGCACGACCTGGTCACCGACTGGCCGCTGGAGGTCTTCACGGAGGCCGAGGCGCGCCGGCTCCTCGCCGGCAAGGGGGTCACCGACGAGCGGGTGGTGGAGGTGATCCTGCGTCTCTCGGGCCGGCTGCCGGTGCTCGTCTCCACCCTGGCCGAGGCGCAGCCGGGAACGGTGGAGGAGATCGGGGATCCGAGCGGCACCGCCGTCGAACGGTTCCTGAAGTGGGAGCCCGACCCCGCCCGTCGGGCCGCCGCCCTGGCCTGCGCCTTCCCGCAGGAGCTGGACGAGGACGTGTACCGGGCCGCCGTCGAGGAGGAGGCGTCCGAACTGTTCGGCTGGCTGCGGTCGATGCCCTTCGTCACCGATCGTTCGGGCCACTGCCGCTATCACGAGGTGGTGCGCGGAGCGATGCTGCGCCTGCAGCGCAGGCAGTCGCCGGTCCGCTGGGAGCAGCTCCACACCCGGCTGGCCGATGCCTTCCGCGACCGCCGTGAACACCTTGAGGAAGCCGTCGCCCCGGCCGACGGGTGGTGGTCGGACGACACCTGGCGCGGCCACCGCTTGGAGGAGACCTACCACCGGCTCTGCGCCGATCCCCGCGTCGCCCTCCCGTCCGCGCTGCACGAACTCATCGATGCCTACGACCACGGCATCACCACCCTGCGCCGCTGGGCCGTAGCCCTGGCCCGGGCCGGTTTCGACACGGACTCCGCAGAGCTGACCGGGTGGGCTCGGGAACTGCGCGCGGCTCTTGATGAGACGGCCCCGGGTATCGCCGCCCTGACGCTCCTCCTGGCCCGCCCGGGCCTCGACCCCGCAGGCCGGGCATTGGCCCTGACCCTCCGAGGCCGTGACCATCGCGCCGGCGGGGACTACGACCGGGCCCTGGCCGATTACACCCAGGCCATCGCCCTGCACCCGATGGGCGAGCGCGCCTGGTACGGCCGGGCCCTGACGCGACAACTCACCGGCGACGACGACGCGGCGATCGCCGACTACACCCGGGCCGTAGAACTCGATCCAAGCGACACCATGAGCCTGGTCAACAGAGGCATTCTGTATCGCGTGGCCGGAAGGTACGAGGAGGCCCTGGCGGACGTCGACCGTGTGTTGGAATCCGCTCCGGACCACCAGTCGGCCATCAGCGCACGCGCCGGCATCTGTCATGCGCTCGCCCGTTACGAGGAAGCCTTGGACGACTTCACGCGCCTCCTCACGATCGCACCCGAAGACGAGGCTCAAACGCTGGCGAGTCGGGGCCGCACCTACGAGGCGATGGGACGTCACGAGGAAGCCTTCGAGGACTTCGAGCGTGCCATCGAGCTCGACCCGGGGCTCGTCTGGGCCTTCACAAGCCGCGGACACACGTACCGCAAACTGGGGCGACACGAGGAAGCCTTGGTCGACTTCACGCGGGCAGCTGAGCTGAGTCCCGAGAGTGCCTGGCCCGTCGCGAACAGAGCCGAGACCTACCGCCTGGCCGGGCGGTACGAGGATGCCCTGGCGGACTACACGCGCGCCCTCGAGCTGGACCCCGGATCTGCCTGGGCCTTCACCGGCCGTGGCCTCGCCCTCCAGTCGATGGGGCGGCACGACGAGGCCCACGCCGACTTCGATCACGCCATCGCGCACGACCCGGACTTCCCGGGGAACTACCACCTGCGGGGGATGGCACGGGCCCGTGCCGGCCGGTTCGAGGAGGCCCTTGCCGACTTCGTCCGACTCCACGAGATCAGTCCCGACAACAGCTGGGCCGTCAGGAGGAGGGGCGATTGCCATCGCGTGCTGGGCTCCTACGGGGAGGCTTTGACCGACTACGGTCTCGCCGTCGAACTCCGTCCCGCCAGTGCCTCCACGCTCACTGCCCGAGGTGTCGCGCACCGCCTGCTCGGCCACTACGCCGAAGCGCTCGCCGACCTGACCCGGTCCATCGAGCTCGACGCCGATGACGCGTGGACCCACTACGAAACGGCCGTCGCCATGTCCGCGCTCGGTCACCCGGACGTCGACCACCACCTCACGCGCGTAGTGGAACTTCTAAGCTCTCCCGCCGCCGGGAAGCGCGATGCCTTCGAAGCGGACCACCTCGTCCTCACCTACTGCTTGTGGGGGCGCTGGGAACCGGCAGAGCAGCGCCTCGCGGAATTCCTGGAGGGCGCTGAACCTCCTGGGCAGGTGCGCGTGCTGCTCCATGCCCTCCGCAGCCTCGTCCCGGTGATTCCGACGAGCGAGCCTCGCATCGCGGTGTTCTGCCAGATGCTCGGGGAGGGGCTCACCGTGCCTGGCCAGTAGCCCCCTCACCCCCCACGGTGCGCGTGACGTGGGGAGCTCGGCCAGGTGCTCGGCGACTTGGCAGCGCCTGCTCTGGGCGCAGCGGTACCGTGCGGCCTCAGGACGCCGCGAAGTGCATCCCTTGCCGGGGGCGTCCGCGGTCGGCAGCCCCGCAACTTCCTGGATGGGATCCCGGTGCGTCCGAACCTGGTCGCGGAGATCAACATTCGGCTGCATGGCGTTGTCCACCTCGCAACGTCTGAGGCGAACACGCGTGGCCGCCTCTACAGCTGGAGCGTCTGAGCGTCCCCTCGCGAGGGCCGCTCGTTCTTGACGCCGCTGCACGCCAGAAGCTCGGTCCCGGTGGCGTCGAAGTACAGGGTGAAGAACCAAGACCGGTCTGCTGCGACGATGTTGCCAGTACGCAGTTGTTCGTCCTGGTGCAGAGCTCGGAGGATCTCGACGCTCTCGTCGAGGCCGAGGGTCGTCAGGCCGATCTGCAACGACCGTTTCAGCCTTGTCGCAGCGATGCCGAGGACCATCCACTGTGGCGGCTGTCCGTTGTAGAGCATCACCTCACCGCCGGCGGCGATGGCGTCACGTGCTGCCTCGCAGGCACTGGTCTGGTCTTTGAGCATCGCGGTGATGTCGGGCTGACCTGGGTTCTGCTCCTCGGTGGCCAGGCGGCGACTGTAGGCAGCAAACGCGGGCGTTGCTACGGGATTCGGCGTGGCTGCGCGGGCACGGCGGGTTCCCACCTCTGAGGGTCGGCACCTCGCCACCACGAGTCGGGGTCGGTCAGGTCCCTGGTCTCGGCCGCCTGTCGCTGCGGCGACCCTACCCCCAGCGCCGGATCGCCAGGACGTTTCCTTGTGCACGGCTTCGAGCGAGGGCGAGGGGGGCGCTATGGCGCCGGTGACACGGCGTCGCCGGCGACGACCGGGGCACCGGCCGTGGCCGCCGCCTCGATCAGGCACGGGGACACTGCCCGGACCGTCGTGCGCCCCGGGCGGCGGGCATGCCTGGCCGAAGGACGGGAAGGGGCCCGGGCCCGGAGTGCGTCTTTCAGGCTGCGGCCTTGGGGTTCGCAGCGGCTGCGGTGCGGTACTCGGCGTTGAGGCGCTGTGCCTCCTCGAGTTGGTCTTCGAGGATGACGATGCGGCAGGCGGCCTCGATCGGGGTGCCCTGGTCGACGAGTTCGCGGGCGCGGGCGGCGATGCGCAGTTGGTAGCGGGAGTAGCGGCGGTGGCCGCCGGCGGAGCGGAGCGGGGTGATGAGGTGGGCTTCGCCGATGGCGCGGAGGAAGCCTTGGGTGGTGCCGAGCATCTCGGCCGCCCGGCCCATGGTGTAGGCGGGGTAGTCGTCGTCATCGAGACGGCCGAAGGTGTCGTCTGCTGTCATCGAACCTCTCTGTGGATCGCGTGGAGGGGCCCGGGTGCCTGCCGGCACCCGGGCCCCGAAGGAACTGCTACACCATCTGCCGGCCCTGATGCTGCGCCGGCCTTCTGTTTCCGCTGACCCGACCTGAGCTTCGTCGGGGATGCGGGGATCGCGTATGCGTGACCGGAGACCACCTCGCTATCGATGTCCTGCGGTACCCGGACTCGCGTGGCGTCCGGGCGATCCTGATGGCGCTTTCGTTCCTCCGTTCATCCCTCTGGGATCACTTCACTGACCAGTACCGCTGGAAACTGCACGCACTGCGGTACTGCACCTACCGATACTGCTCGTGGCCTCTCCCAGCGCCACTTCGGCAGCCAGCCCCGTCGCCCATCCTGCGTCTGCTCTGGCTTAGAACCCCACTGCCGAACCTCCCGGTGCGCGCGCCCGCAGCCGACGCCTTCACCGAGGTGCTGCTCCTGTATTTCGCTGCTGGATCCTTCCGTACCGCGGGTACTTCTCTCACTGCTGTACTGCGAACTACGTGAACCGCTGATGTTGCGAACTGCACTTCCGCGTACTACCACCTGCGTTGACCGCGGTACTGCTCACGGCGGCCCCTGACACTGCGGGCCACCCGGTCCGGTCACCAGTCCCGTCGCCGTCCTGCAACAACGCTGGCTTCGACACTCCGTCACCGCACCGTCCTGCGAACAACAACTACCTGTTCTGTTCTGCGGTACTGCTGCCCGGCAGTTCGTCTCTGCCGGGCCCTGCGGTCTTCTGGGCTACGAGAGAAACCATAACCAGGACACCAGCGAATGTCTACTCCGGCGACCATAGATTTTCGCGTGTCCAACAGGCAGGTAATCGGCTGCGGACAACCGAGGGTGAGCGGGGCGGCAGGAGGTGGCAAGCAAGTCCGGTGATCGGCCCGCCGGGAAGCAGCCGGGCTACGGGATCGCACTGAGCATCGTCGGTCCTCTTCGCTTCCCTGCGACATGCGACGGTCCGGCCGGGCGGCGTCAGCGTCGGCTGCAACCACCCGGCCGGACCGGGAACCGCAATCAGTACCGTCACGAGATCAGCCCCACGTCGCGGGAAGCCGCCCTACCGTGACCGGTCGCGCTGTCAGTGGTGCTTGTTGTGCTTGTTGTGGTGGTCGTGCTTGTCGTGGTGCTTGTTGTGCTTGTTGTGCTTGTCGTGGTGCTTGTTGTGCTTGTCGTGGTGCTTGTTGTGCTTGTCGTGGTGCTTGTTGTGCTTCTTGTGGTGGTCGTGCTTGTCGTGGTGGTCGTGCTTGTCGTGACCCTCGACGATGCCGACGGCCGACGCGGCGGGCTTCGCGGACGCCACCGTGGCGGAGGCCGGCAGGATGGCGGCACCGGACAGCAGGGCGCCCGAGGCGAGGATGGTCGCGAGGCGGAAGCCGCGCCGCTTCGGACGGACGTCGTTGGGGGTGTGAACGGTGCGGGTCATGACATGCTCCTTGCGATAAGAGGTTCGTGGAATTACAGGACATACGGTGTCAAGCGGCGGACTCTTTCCGGTCGACGATTCGGTGAGAAGGACTGCCCTCGGCGAGCAATTCCGTCTTGCCGTTCCGCTTCTTCGTCTTTCCGGTGGGGTCCGTGCTTCAAGTAGGCCCGACCTGCCCGGCAGGGTCATGTTCCGAAGACTCGGGACTGGACGCGGCCGGAATCCTCAGGTATAGGCATCGCCCGCACGGGCCTCGGGACGCGTCCGCAGGGGCGCGCCGCGCGCCCCGTCCGGCGGTGTGCTGCCCGAGGTGCGGGGCGCCCACAGGCGGGTCAATATGGCGGAGAAGCCGGACCGGTCCGTGTCACGGGCCTCCGGCGCGACAGGGTGACGCGTGCGGGCGCGGGTCGGGAGGTGGCGCATGCAGCTGGACGAGTCGAGCAGAGCCTGGGTCATGATCATCGGGGTCGTCGCCGTCATCCTCGCCAACCTTCTGGCGATCATTCTGATGAACACCATCGGGCGGTGATTCCCGGGGACGGGGATCGGGGGCGCCCATGGGCAAGAACAGCCCGGTCTCACGGCATCGCCTCAGGTAGGGGCGCAGCCGGTCGAGCGCCGCCTCGAGGCGGTATCCCTCCGCCCGGCCGAAAGCGCCTTCACGGAGGTCGAGACATACCTGGGCCGCGGCGTCACGACGGCGGCTTCCGGTTCGGCGCACACGGCAGACACGCCCGTACCGTCGCGCCGTGCCCGGAGCAGTCCCACCGAATCGCCGGGCACCTGACCGCTGCCGAGCCCGGGCATCCGTGGACCGTATGCGGTTAGCCGCCGCAGGCGGGTCGAACGATGTCCTGGACGCGGTCCTGGTTAGTCCGGAGGGAGTGGCCGAAGTAGCGCTGACCGGTCGGTGGACCCGGGGCGGCGTGATCCGTCACCCGCTCCGGTTCGAGCGGCTGCGGACCGTCACGGCCGAGGACGTTCCTCGGTTCGGCCAGGGGGCCGGGGCTCACCCCCCGCAGGCGGCCGGTGACGTCGTGCGGCCGACCGTGCGCTCTTCCTGACCGGTCCGGCCAGGAAGAGCACTCGGCAACGTGCCCCCACCCCGGCACCGTCCAGCCGACGCGGTTCGGCCCGCGGGGTCAGGCCAGGGCGGCGACGAGCAGGGCGAAGGCGGCGATGATGACGGCGACGCGGACGTCGTGGAAGCGGTCCCAGCGGTGCATCTGCTCCTTCCAGTCCTCGGGCCGGTTCTCGGGGGTCCACGTCTTGTTCCGGTTGTTGATCGGGACGAGCAGAAGGACCGACATGACCACGCTGAGGATCAGCAGCGCGCCGGCGGTGACGACCAGGCCGGCGCCATGGTGGTGCCAGCCGACAATCGCCCAGACCGCGACGAGGACGAGCGAGCCGATGTACCAGACCGGCATCACGGCCCCGAGCATCCTGCCCCCGTGAGCGCGGCCGAGTTGGCCGCTGTCCTCCGGGAGTGCTTTGAGGATCGGGTTCACGACGAAGGCGACGGAGAACTCCACCCCCACCATCACACCGACGACCACGGTGGTGAAGACCTCGAGTGCGTTGAACATGACGACCCCTCCCGATATCTAGCGTCGCTAGTCGATGAAGCAACGCTAGACCTTCTACCGCTCGATTGTCTAGCGGTGCTAGGGTCGAATCATGTCGGTACAGGAACGCAAGGAGCGCGAACGGGCGGGTCGCGAGCGCCTCATCGTGGCGACGGCCCGCGAACTCGCCGAGCAGCGGGGCTGGGACGCCGTCACCACCCGCCGGCTCGCCGAGCGCATCGAGTACAGCCAGCCCGTCCTCTACAGCCATTTCCGCGGCAAACGCGAGATCATCGGCGCCGTCGCCCTGGAGGGCGCCACCGAGATGGCCGCAGCGCTGCGGGCCGCGGCCTCCTCCGCGGACTGCCCGCGCGCCCAGGTCACCGCCATCGCCCGCACCTACCTCGACTTCGCGGAGCGCAACCCGGCGGTCTACGACGCCATGTTCCAGCTCGACGGCGGCCTCGCGTTCGCGACCGAGGACACCCCGGAGCCTCTGAAGGACGCCTTCGCCGCCCTGCTGGAGACTCTCGGCGAGGTCGCCGGGGAAGGCGTCCAACCGGGCTTGTTCACCGAGGTGTTCTGGGCGGCCCTGCACGGAGTGGCTACCCTCACCCGGGCAGGACGGCTGCCGCCGGAGGACGCCGAGCGGAGGGTCGAGCTGCTGGTGGCCCGACTGGCCGTGGTCTGACCGATCGCCCGCCGACCAAAGTGCTCAGCGCCGACACGTCAGGCAACGAGCAACCCGGTGCACCCATGCGGTCACAGCACCAGCCGCGCGCCCGAACGTGACGGAGCCCGGGAGCATGTCCAGCTCCCGGGCTCCAGCTTGCCACCCATTTGCGCACACCGGCGGCGTTTAAGATCCGCGGGTCATGTTGAGATCGACGTGTTCTGCCTTTGAACTACAGCGCCACGAGAGAGGCGCCGAGGGGACTTGAACCCCCATCCGTCGATGTTCGCCCGCGCTCGGTCGATCCGGTGTTCGGCGGCGAATACTGAGACTGGAGCGAGAATCTGAGTTTCACGGGGCCGCCTCTGCCAGGCTTGGGCCACCCCCGCACGTGGTGCGGGGAGAGGGATTCGAACCCCCAACTGACACCCCATATCAGCTTCAACATCAGTTTCAGCTTGCGCTCATCGCGCACCCTCCGCTCGCGACGGAGGGCGTGTGTGGGGGCTACCGGAAGAGGTAGCCGAATACCGCGTCGCCGACCCGCTGGTCCGTGACTTCGGTGTTGTTCGCCTCCTCGCGGGCGAACTTGACGGACTGCTGGAGCTTCTCGACGCGGTCGAGGAGTTCGTTGACCCGTCGGGCGGGCAGCGCGCCGGAGAACTTCACCGTGGTCCAGTAACCGACCGGGACGTCCTCGTAGTACACCTCGACCTGCGCCGGGTGCTTCTCCGTGGCCTCGGCCTTCACGTGGTTGCGCGGAACCTTCTTCGTGCGGATGGTCCGCACCGGATCCGTCTTCCACGCGTCCGTCGAGGGGTCCAGGTTCCACGACTCCGAGGCGTCCAGCACCGGCAGCTTGCGCACGAAGGTGTGCAGGTCGGTGAGCTGCTTCTCCAGGAACAACAGGTAGGGGACGGGCACCTGGGGCAACAGCACCGTACCGTCGACCACCACGTCCGCGGCCGCGGACCGGTTCGCCCAGTCCTTCGTCGCGGTCACGTCGAAGAGCCGCGTCAGCGTCCCGGCCGTCGCCCGCAGAGCGTCCTCGGCCTTGATCTGCACCCGCGTGGATTCGGGCGGCAGCTGCTCGCCCTCCTCGTCCTTGGGCTGGTAGGTCCGGGAGATGCCTGCCAACAGGGCGGGCTTCTGCACGTCCTGGTGAGCCTGGGTGAGCTCCTGGAGAGCCTTGGACTTGACGCCCTTTTCGACTGCGATGATCTGATTCAGCTTCGGCACACGGTGAACCTAACAACCCCCGTGCGGCACGCACATCCGATTTAACGCCTGCTCCGCCCCATCCAGCCGAAGGGTGTCCAGTCGACTCCGTGCGGGTCGCCGGTGCAGCCGTACACACACAGCCCTTGCCTTGCGCGTGGCCGGCTATCCGTACGGTGCCGAGGGCGGGCGCCGCGTCGGTGGCGACGGCATCGCCGCTGCCAACGCCCAACGGGACGCAGAAGCACCGGGAGCCAGGTGAACCGAACGACCGTGCTCGCCCCCGCAGAACCCTACGATCGGGCCATGACCACCGCCTTGATCCTCATCGACCTCATGCCGCGCATCATCGGCCTCCCGCTCGCACCGCACACCGGCCAGGAAGTGCTCGCCCGCTGCCGCGTGTTGGCCGAGTCATTCCGGGCGAAAGGCAAGCCGGTGGTGCTCGTCCGGGTGGACCGCCCGAACGTCTCCCAGCAACCGCCCGGCAGCGACTTCGCCGACCGTCTGGTCCAAAGCGGCGACATCGTGCTGGTCAAGCGCACCGTCGGAGCCTTCTACGGCACCGAGCTGGACGAGCGGCTGCGCGAACACGGCGTGGGTACCGTGGTGCTCGCCGGCCTGGTCACCACGATGGGAGTCGAATCGACGGCACGGGCCGCAGCCGACCACGGCTACCGGCTGGAGTTCGTCGCCGACGCGATGTCCGGCCTCGCCGCGGACGAGCACGAGTTCACCGTTGAGCGCACCTTCCCCCGCTTCGGCGAGGTACGCAACACCGCCGACTACACCTGACAGGTTTCAGCCGGCCGTGGGTCGCTGCGCCTAGCGTGTGCGCCCACATCCCCGGTGTTGCCGTTCGCCGTCGGGCCCCGGCGTTGGCTCCAGGAGGCGGCGCGCAGGGGTGTAGGGCGGCACGGTGGCCGAAAGACGGGTGGTCCTCCGGCGGTTAGCCGGTGACGGCAACCGGCCGGTTCGGCAGGGCGGTCACGTCACCAGGCGCAGTGCCGGTGGGCCATGCCCAGCCGTATGCCCCGGCGACCGGTCGGCTGCAGGACGTCGCTCTCCTTCCGTGGCCACGACCACGATCCGGTCCGACCTTGCGTCAGTTGCAGCCCTCGCAGCTGCCACCGCGACGCGCGCCGGACAAGCGCGCAAGACCTGCAGGTCGTGAAGCTCGACGCTCAGTGCGGCCGCGGCCCGAGCGCTCTGCGTCGGCGGGCCGCGGCCGCTCTTCCCTTCCGTCATGCCTCGACGCGAGAGAAGGAGAACACTCAGCCAGCATCGATCCCATGGCCGTCAGCGCCCACTCCCCCGACACCACGCCGGCACATCGCGCTCGGTGTCACACCAGGACGTTCTTGTAGAAGAGATTGGAGCGACGGTCACCCGCGTCACCGGAGGCGAAGCCGAGGAAGAGGCGGTCCTCGCCGGCCGCTGTCCGATAGACCGCCAGGCCTTCCGGCTCGCGGAACGTCAGGGTTGAGCCGGCCCTGGTCAGGACGGGTCCCTGGCTGATTGCACCAGTGTTCACGTCGACGCAGGTGATCTCGGAGTCCACCACGTTGCCGTTCGCCTCATAAGAGGTGCCGGTCAACAGGTACAGGTAGCTCCCATACACCGCGTAGCCTTGGATCATGGCCGAGATCGAGCCCAGTGCAGGCTGGGCGAAGTCGGCGAGCGGGCTGCTGAAGTCGCCGCCCGAGGCGGCCGCGAGGCCGTAGATCGCGATGCGCTTCGCTCCGCTCAGGTGGTAGCGGACGGCGAGACGGTCGTGCACGGCATCTATCGCACAGGTGTGTTCGGTGGCGGCTGCCACCGGCTTGAACTTCGTGAGCGCTGACGAACTGTTCGACAGGGTCGTGCCGCTGGTGAACTTGAAGCGCGCCAGGCGGGCACCATAACCGTTCCCGTTGGCGTCGACTTCCGTCCACAGATACGTCGATGTGCCCAGCCCTTGAGCTCCGAAGGCGACGCCGTGACCGAAGCCGGTCAGATACATGTGGCCGAGCTGGTTGCCGGCGAAGTCGAGCTGCGTGACGCACAGGTCACCGGCGGTTTGGGCTGTGCCGTTGCGGCGCTGCGCGACGAAGAGTCGGCGGTTGACGTGGTCGAAGGCGAAACTCTGCTGCACGGTGTCGTCGTGCAGCGTCTTGCCCCTGAACAAGTCGTACGACGGCTCGGTCAGGGCGAAGCGCTTCGACACGGGCACCGCGGCCGAGGCGGACGCGGCCCCGAGCCCCAGTCCCAGCGCGGTCAGCCCTATTCCAGTGCCCGCGCGCAGCAGAGCACGACGACTCAACGATCCGTGGGGCATGCCCGTCCTCCCGTACGTGTGGTTCAAGTGTGGTCCTGCCTGACATGTGGGGGTCGTCGAAGGGGCCGAGGGGGCAGGCCGCACCAGTGGCCCGGCCTGCCCCGTCAGTCCTTCAGGGACGTGTCTCAGGCGACGCCGCGATAGACCGTGAAGGGCTCCTCGACGGTGTCACCCTTGCGGCGCAGGACGTACACGTCGACCGGTGTGCCTTCGGCGATGTTGCCGCTGGCCCAGGACGAGCAGTACGGGGAGTCGTGCCCACGGGTGCTGGCGATGCGGTCGATGGTGCCGTTCCGGTTGATGTCCAGCCAGACTTCGATGCCCCAGCCGTCGGCCGCGTTGTCGCAGGCCCTGATTGCGTCGCCGGGTATGGAACCGGACGGGTCAGGGTTCCACTGACCGTAGCCACCCGGATGGGAGATGGTGACGGTCGATGCCGCCATCGCCTGCCCCTGCATGCCGGTTACGAGGGTGACTCCGCCGAGCACGACCGCTGCCGCTCGGGCGGCCGTAGACCTGAACTTCATGTGCGCCTCCTGTCTGACGGGGCCCGAACAGCGGCCCCGGCTCTCTTGGTTGCGGCACGAACCTATACGGACGAGCGCGCCGACCGCACCCGTGAATTCGCGAACAGCAATGCAAATAGGACATGCGCGTCTTGACGGGAGCGGGGCAGTTCCTCGAGTTCGAAGCGGGCGGAAGTGGTGCAACCGGCAACATCGGACTGGCGCCTAAGTGGCTTGAAGTATTCGGGAAACTCACCCACTCCCCCCTGAGACCGCCCACCGATGCGACATCGATACTGGGCTCTCCGAGCCGAACGGCCCTGCAACCGCTGCCTCCGAAGGAGATGCGGCACTACAGCCAGGCGGCACAGCAGGCCCTCAACCGCTAGCCGAAAACGGCAGGGTTCCGTGCCGGAATCGGATAGCACGGCCACGGCACCCACAGGATCCTGGAATGCGCGCCCGTCGCCAGTGGAGCGGGGAGGGCGACTCGCGCACAGGCAGGTCGTCTGCGCATGCAAAGGGGACGGTCGGGCAGGTGCGCCGCACGGGGTCGGTACGGCACGTGGCGGGAACCGGCTCGGTGAGACTGGCGCGAGGCGCCCGATGCGCAACTGACGGATCGCCAGTTCTCGAGTATGGCCGACACATGGACCGCGGGACGCTTTGACGGGCTGCGGTCCGACACGGCTGGATTTCACGCGCCGCGACCTGCTCGCCCAGCGCGGACGGCCGCGAGCACGGGACCGTCACCATGCCTGCGCTGAGGCTTCACCTCCTTGGGCAGGTGCCCCCGCTATTCACCACGAGTTCTTTGGCGGAACCCCCTCACGGACAGCACGCAAAAACCCTGCGGAGGTATGTCCGAGCACCTCCCAGACCGACGACCTGGCCCCTCCATAACCCCCCGCTGCACCGGCGCCATCTGCCGACTCCGGATACCCGGCGAACACACCCCGCAGGCGGTAGCCGAAGGTACGGGCCGCAGCCGGGCGCGGCGCGCGCCGGTTACGCAGCTGGGTGAGCTGTGGGCTGAGCCCCTGCTGCCCGCAGGACGTCGGCCGTGTCCGGGTGAGGGCCGTTGTCCGCCCAGTCCAGCGGGGATTTGCCTGTGCCCTGGTCTTCGCGGAGGTTGGGGTCGGCACGATGCGCCAACAACTGCCGGACCGTCTCGGTGTGCCCCCAACAGGCGGCTGCGCACAGCGGTGTGCCCTCCGAACCGGGGCCGCTGCTCTCGGTGTCGGGACGAGCCCCGGCTTCCATGAGCAAGCGCGCTATCTCCGCCTCGCCCTGCACTGCGGCCAGGTACAGCGGGGTGGTTCCGTGACTGTCCTGTCTCTCTGGGCTCGCTCCCCTGCGCAACAGGGCCCTCGTGTGCCTGGCGTCACCTGCTAGGACTGCCTCGAAGAGACGGCGGGAGAGCTTCTTCTGTTGGCGTTGCTTCATAACCGGTGAGACTAGCGATCGCCCAAGGGCGCCAAAGCCCTTCGCATCCATTCGTTTCGTTGATCACCGCGACCGGCATGGGGGCTTCGTAGCGGACGGCGAGTCGTCTCTCGTGGCCACGGCTCGGTGCCGCTTCAGGCTGTCGATCCCGCGGTCGACCGGCTGGCGCTGGCGGTAGTCGGCCCCTTGATGAACATGCTCGTCGGCTTCGCCCGGACCGGCCGCACCGGACCGCTTCACTGCAGCATGCCGCTGGCCGACGCCGAGGACCTCCTGGGTCCAGGACGCCCACCCCCCGCCATCCGGATGAGACCGACGTCGACGGCTACCCGCTCACCTGGAGCGGCCTGGAGCTCGTCATCTGGCCCAGCGCGCGAACGTCTGCGCGGCGGTCTCCACACGTGGTCCTGACGACCACGTGCCGCATCGTGAACGTCTCCACCGTGGTGCGGGTAACAGCGCCCCGGCAGGTTGGTACCCGGGAAGCGGCCGTGCCGGAGCCGTTCCGTTCCCGACGTGGCGGCGCCGCCCCGGCATCGTGCCGGCGGGGTTCCAGCGCGCGTCATTCCTTCGTGCTGTCACCGCCGGACCGCTGGCCCGATTGCCCTTCGGCTCCAGTGGCCACCTCAGCACCGGCAGCGGCAGCGGCGCCGTTTTCAACGTGGGCATCGGCGGCGGCTGCGGCCGTGGGCGTCGTCGCCGGTGGCCCCGCCACCACGCGCGCACGGAGGTACCCGACCACGGTGTTGCCCACCGCGACGAGCGGTACAGCCACGACCGCTCCGCCGATCCCCGCCACGATGCCGCCGGTGGCCACGGCCAGGACCACGGCCAGTGGATGGACCCGCACGGCCCGGCCGAGGATGAACGGCTGCAGTACGTGCCCCTCGATCTGCTGGACCACCAGGACGATCACCAGGGCCATCAGCGCGGTGAAAACGCCCTGGGTGACGAGGGCGACGACCACTGCCAGCGCGCCCGAGGCGACGGCGCCGACCAACGGCACGAAGGAAGCCAGGAAGATCACAACGGCGATGGGGACCGCCAGGGGGACATCGAGGAAATAGATGCCCGCGCCGATGAACACGGCGTCGATCAAGGCGACGATCACCGTGCCGCGGACGTACGCGGTGAGGGTGCGCCAGGCGCGCGGGCCGGCGCCCGCCAGGCTCGGCCGAGCCGCGGCAGGGACCAGTTTGAGCGTCCATTCCCAGATGCGCTTGCCGTCGTACAGCAGGAAGAGGGTGGAGAACATCGCAAGGAGCAACCCGGTGATGATCTCCACCAGGACGGTCACGCCTTGCAGGCCGGTTGAGGTGATCTGGCTCGTGCTCGTCCCGATACTGCTGCTCAGCCGGTCGGCGATGTCGTTGATCTGCGCTTCGGTCACGTGCAATGGGCTGTCGACGAGCCATTGCTTCAACTCGCCGATGCCCTCCTGGACGCGTCCGGAGAGGTTGGCCAGGTTGTCGAGCACCTGCCAGACGACAAACCATCCGGCGAGCCCCAGCACCGCGAAACCGCACATCGCGGTCAGCGCGGTAGCCAGCCCCCGCGGCAGGCCGTGCCGTTGCAGCCGTGCCACGGTCGGTTGCAGGAGGGCAGTGATGAGCAGAGCGACGGCGAAGGACAGGACGACCAGGCGCACAGCGCCGATGACGCGCATCAGCACCCACACCGTGGCGGCGAGCACCAGAAGACGCCAGCCCACCTCGGCGGCCACCCGCACGCCCCAGGGCACCGCCATGGCCGCGTCCCGGACCGCGGGCCGGTCGGAGCGCTGCTCGTCGATCTCGATGGCCTCGTCCCACGCCTCGACGTACGCCGCTTCCTGTCGGGCATGGAGTTGCGCCCGGCGCTCACTCAGGCGGGCGACGCCCTCCTTGGCCCGACCGAACCATCCGCGCGGTTCAAGCGTGGGAGGTGGGTTCACTGCGGCTTCCTTCTTCTCACGTCATCGCTGCATGCCGACCATCGGGTCTCGCAAACTTGGGGTTCCCGCCACCGCAGCCGTCCACGGCACTCGTACGCGGCTTCCTCTTCAGCCCTCTGGCACCACGCAGACCGGATGCCCCGGATCGGCCGCCGTACGCCCGCCTCAACGGTGATCACGCCTGCCGGTCCGCCCTCGACCAGCCGACGGCCATGCCGTCCGGTCCGGGCAGCCCATCGGTAGCGTTGGCCGGCACGGCGTCGAGAGCGGCACGACGCAGGCCCCGGGACTTGCCCTTGGAGATGGAGACGCCGGCCCCCACGCTCACCCCGAGCTTGGAGCTGATCTCCCCGCCGCCACATCGATCTTGCCGCCGAACTCGCCGCTGACGCTGCCTGGAGGCGAGGTGTCAGCAGGTGGGTGGGACGAATTCGGGCTGATCGAGCAGGCGCAGCCAGCTTCCATCAGGCTGGCGCCGGACGACCTGTGCCCGCGCGCCGGCCCCGTCCTTCGGAGGAGTCGAGGTGAGGGCGATGTCGCCACTGATCAACGTCGGCAGCGGTTGTTCCTGCTCGAAACGGGGCCGGTTGGCCAGCACCTGCTCCCACAGCGCACGGATCGCCTCCCGGCCCACCGTCCGCTCGCCGGGTGGGTAGGCCATCACTGCGCCTTCTTCGTAGAGTGCGGCGACCCCGGCCGCGTCACCGGCGTTGGATCGTTCGACGAACAAGCGGGTGATGTCCTCGGGCCGCATGGCCTTCTCGTACTCCGGCATGAGATTCCTCCTGACGTCGGGCTTCGACGCTTCCCAGCGTGGCCGCCGACGGGCCAGAACTCCAACAGATGAATCTTCTGCCAACTAGGATTCGCGGTTATGGAGTTGAGGCAGCTGGAATACTTCGTCGCGGTCGCCGAGGAGCAGAGCTTCACCCGGGCAGCCGAGCGGGTGCACATCAGCCAGTCCGGCGTCAGCGCCCAGATCCGCCAGCTGGAACGGGAACTCGGAGCCGAGCTGTTCGACCGGTCGGCCCGCACCGTCGCCCTCACCGTCGCGGGAAAGGCCGCACTCGAACACGCCCGCGCCGCACTCGCCGCCGCGGGGGCGGTCGGCCAGGCGGTGGGCGAGGTGACCGGCCTGATCCGGGGACGACTCGCCGTCGGAATGGTCATCGGCTGCACTCTCACCCCGCTGTTCGACGCCCTCGCCGCGTTCCATCGGGCGCACCCCGGTGTGGAGATCTCGCTGGTGGAGAACAGCTCCGACCGGCTCGTCGAGGGGGTGCGCACGGGCACCATCGACCTGGCACTCGTGGGGGCGGCAAACGCGACCCCCGAGGGGCTGGACGCGCTGACCATCATCAGCGAGCGGCTCGTCGCGGCCGTCCCGGCCCGGCACCCCTTGGCACAGCAGCAGCGAGTCACCCTGCGCGACCTGATCGCCTACCCGATCGTGTGCATGCCCCCCGGCACCGGCCTGCGCACGGCATTCGACCGGGCCTGCGCCACACAGGGCCTCCATCCCACGATCACTCTGCAGGCCAGCGCCGCGGACGCCATTGCCGAACTCGCTTCCCGCGGGCTCGCCGTCGCCGTCCTCAGCGACTCCATGGCCGCGAGCTACCCCGACCGGCTCACCGCCCGCACCATCGATGATGTCGATACACCCGCATTGCTCGCCCTGGTCTGGAAGAACATGCGCAGCCCGGGGATGCGCGAGCTGCTCGTACACAGCCGGCAGGCATTCACCGAAGGGTCCCGGCCCCGATGAACGGGCGGGCGGCCGGATGAGTGGGGGCGGCTCGAGGGGCCGGATAAGGGCCCTCGAGCCGTCCCGGTACTCCTGACGGGCGGGGGTCGGCCGGCAGGAGTACGTCTGTCAGGCGGCGTGGGTCACCTCCGGGTGGGGGTGGCGGGCGAGTTCGAAGGCTGTCGCCCGGCCGAAACCGCGGCGGTCGTGGAGCCGGGCGGTCATGTCGCCCGCCCGGGTGGGGAGAAAGCGTCGGGTCGTGCGCCGGAGAGGAGTTCGTGGCCGCATGCGACGATGCGGGTGAAGGCGGCCGGGTCGCTGATCGACATGTCGTGCGTTCCGCGGACGTGGACCAGCCTCGCGTATCCACCACCGGTGCGGACGGCGCGGACGAACTCCTTCTCCTGGGCCCGGAAGAGTCGGTCGCCGCGGCTGTTGACGAACAGGACGGGCAGTCGGGTGCGGCCTGCCACGTCGCGGAAGTCGCGCCGAGTGAGGTCTTCCACGACCTCGACGAAGGCGTGCATGCTGAGGCCGCCGTCCATGATGGCCCGGTAGCTGTCGGGGGGCAGCCGGCGCCTCAGTGCCCGGTCGTCGAGGCGGGCGGCCCGGGCGGGGCCCAGTCCCCAGATCGCGTGTGCCACGGTGCGGTAGACCCATCCGGTGAGGCGGTCGGGCAGGGCGGTCGCCCCCTGTACGAGGACGGCGGCGGCGAGGTCGGGGTGAGCCGCGCCGTAGGCGAGGGGCGACGTATCCGCCCAGGGACGCGCCGACGACGAGGGGCGGGCGGCCGGTGGCCACGGCGGCCTCCTCGACGGCGAGACCGACGCGCGCGACCGCCTCTTCCAGGCGGAACGGGCGCTCCCGCTGGGTTCCATGTCCGGGTAAGTCAGGAGCCGTGATCCGGAAGCGGGGGGTCAGGCGGCGGGCGTGCGGGTCCCACATCCGGGCGGAGACCCGGATGCCGTGTACGAGGACCAGCGGAATGCCTTTGTCCGGTCCGGCCACCCAGATTCCCGGCCGGCCGACGGCTGGTGTCAGCCCGGTCCCCGGTGCCACCGGTCCCTGAGCGCACATGTATTCCCCCTGCGAGTGTGATGGGCGGCGCCCATGAAAGGGGAGCCCTGGCAACGCAACGTTGCGTTGCAGACTAAGCGAGCTCGCGATCAAACACAACGCCACGTTGCGTTGGAGTAGGCTGACGTCTCATCGATTGGAGGGTGGTTTCCGTGGCGCGGAGGCACGACGGGGAAGGCGGCGGCCCCCGGCGCAAGGCTGAGATCTTCACGGCCACGCTGGACATGCTGGGCAGCCTGGGCTACGACGCCCTGACCATCGAGGGGGTGGCCCAGCGGTCCGGGGTGAACAAGACGACCATCTACCGGTGGTGGGCGTCGAAGTCCGAGCTGCTGCGCGACGCACTGCTGCACTCCCAGATGCTGCGGTTCGAGCTCACCGACACCGGGAGTCTGCGCGGTGACCTGACCACACTCGCAGAACGGGTGCAGGACATGCTGGCCGATGAACACCGGCGCACCGTCGTGGAGGCGGCACTGGTGGGCGCCGTCCGCCATCAGGCGATGCGGGACCTGGTGATCTCCTTCCTCGATGACCGCTTCGGACGGCATCAACCCGTCTTCGAACGCGCGGTGGCCCGCGGCGACCTGCCGCCCGACGCCGATCCGGCGCCGCTGGTGGACGCCATGGCCGGCGCGCTGTGGATGCGCGTCCTGGTCCGCCGGGGAGAGGTGGCCGACACCTATACCCGCGACCTGGTCGACATGCTGATGGACGGGATCACACGGACCGCGAGTCGCTCTTCTTGACCCGCTCCGAGATCTGGCGGAGGTGCGCCAGCACTTCGGCGTACGAGCGGGTCGCGGAGACCTCGTGGTAGGGCAGGCCCACCTCGGCGCAGCGGGCCATCGTCAGCGGCCGGCAGCTCGATCTGGTAATCGAGCCCGCCGAAGAGGACGTCATGGACCGGCAAACTGCGGATGTTGCGGGAGGTCAGGACCTGCTACCCGACCCCGAGGAGCCTACCGAGTGTCCCGCCGGCCGGGCCCGCCGTCCCGTGACCCGCCTGGACGCCCGCACCGGACGGCAGACCCGGCGACCTGTTCCACCGGAAGTCCGAGTGGCTCAGGGAGTGTTCCGTCCAGTGAGGAACGCATGGACGACGGGCAGGGTGAGATCCGTTCGCAGGAATGCATCGAGATGCCCGCAGCCGGGAAGCGACGAGCGAGGTCAGCCGCTCAGGGTGGTGGGCGAGCAAATGCAGACCGATGATGCCGCCCATCGAGGCTCCCCACATGGCTGCACGATCGACGGCGAGCGCGTCCAGGACGGTGAGGACGTCCTCGACCTGACGGCTGATTGCGTAGCTCGCCGCGTCATGCGGTGCGCGGAGTGCCAGGTGGTGCGGTCTCCGAAGAAGCCGTGCAACAGCACCAGCGGTTGTCCACGTCCCAGGCTCTCGAACGCGATCCTCACTCCGTCACTGCCGGTGATCCACACGGTGCGAGCCTGCAGGAGAGCCGCCTGCGCCTGCAATCTGTCATGCCCGTCCCCTTGAAGCAGCCAGCCATGGGCGCACGAGCCCCGGAAACACGCCGTTCCCCGATCCCCCACGGGCGGGCGAAGCCGACAAACGCCGTCGTTGGGGATGACGGTTGCCGGGGCGCGCCAGGCGGGTCGCTCAGGCGTTCACGCCGCAACCGGTGTCGGGCCGGCGCGGGCGGCCCGCTGGCATCGGTCTTCGGTGACGCCGGATACCGCACGGCGTACATCGGCAGGTGGCATCTGGGTGGCACGAACGCCGCGGCGGCTGTCAGCACTGGCTCGCCGGCGATCTCCTGGAGTTCACTTCACACGCGTACCTGACCGTCCTTCGGGACGAATCGGGCCGGCCCGTGAGGTTCGTCGGATACCGCTCGGACGCCCTGTTCGACGAGGCCATCCGCTTCGTCGCCGACCGCTTGCGCGGGAGACTTCCTGGCGACAGCCTCCTTCGCCCACGCACGAAACGGCGTGACCCCCGGACACGGCCAGAACCGCGGCGGATCGTAACGGAGTGGGGGACGGGTCGGGGCGGGGCGGTGCCACATCGGGAACAACACCCCACTTGCATGCCTCGCCTGGCCGGCGTCGCACTGTGTCCCGGTGTGTACGGAGGAGGTCACTTCCCGTCGGTGATGTAGTAGTCGTTCTCGATGTACTCCAAGGTGTAACTGCCCAGGTCCTCCTCGGTGAAGGTGGCGGAGGACCTGACCGCTTCGAGCGGCATCTCGATCTTGTCCAGTGTGCGCACGGAGACGCGCTGGGGGTCGACCGTCGCGGTCTTCAGGGCGTTCTTCTGGGCGGGCGAAATCATCTGGAACACGATCACGTACGTCGACGTGCACGGCCCGAATCCCTGCTCCTCCGCCTTCTTCGCGCCGGGCCCGGCCACTTCGCAGACCGTACCGATGTCCTCGCGCCCCAAGCCGTGGAGGTACTGCTCGTACCGCTGGATCGCACGCTCCTTGGTCTTGGGCGCGGGCCGGCTCCCGGTCACCGCGGGCGACGGCTGCTCGGTTCCGGCAGACGCGGAGGGCGTGCCCGCGGGCGCCTGCGCCGCTGTGGACGCCGGCGGCTGCGAACCCTTCGCGTCAGCGTTGTCCTGCCCCTTGTCCGGGCCGCACCCGCACACCACCAGCGCCACGCATGCCGATACCGCCGCACTCACCATCGTTCGCGACCTCATCAGATCCCTTCCACACCCGACTGCCCGTCAAAAACCGGCCCAGGGTCCACGGGGAAAAGCTTCCGGACCCGCGACCCGCTCCCCCGGTCCTGACGACCGCTGCTGCCAACGGCCTTGGTGCCGACCGCCGCAGGTCTCCCCCGTCCCCTGCCCATCGACGTAGTCAACCACGAGGCCGTCACCGCCCGTTCTGTCCGCCCTGGGCTTCGACAACCGCGACCTCGGGGATATTGCACGCCGGCTGTGCCGCCCACCCGGCGAGGGCACCGCGAAAGCGGAGGACGTACGTGTTGCGGCACGACGACGGCACGGGGGCCCACGGGGCGGTGGCAGATCGCAGGTGGCAGGTGGCAGGTCGCAGGTGGCAGGTGGCAGGTGGCACGCGGTCCCGGTCGGGCCGCGAGCCCCGGGGGCTGAGCGTCTGGCTGGTGGTGCCCATGCGCAGGGGTCAGGTCGATCAGGAGGTTGACCGCCCCGGTCAGTACTCCTCGTCCGGGTAGCCCCAGTGGACCTTCGCCGTCGCACCGGCGGCCACCTCTGCGACGGTCGCCGCGAAGAGCCCTTCGAAGTGTGGCTGCCACAGGTAGAAACGGCTGATCCCGAGCGGGAAGTCGGATTCGCCGGACACGAAGAACGCGCCGTCGTCGTCCACGGCCACCCCCAGGGACACCTGGAGAGCGAGGGATTCCTCGCGCAACAGCTCCTCTAGGGCGCGGACGATATCCAAGGCTTGCGGCTCGTCCCTGACACCGGTGACGGTGAAGGCGAGATCGATGTTGACCGACATGAGTAGAGGGTAGGGGGCGCCGCCGACAACAGCAGACGGCGGTGTGGCCCACGGTGGATGTGAGGGCAGGGCATCCTCGGCATGCCCTGCCGCAGTTGGTCCTCGAGCGCCCACGTTCAGGAACAGGCGTCGAGGAGCCGCCACGCGGTGAGCGCGATCCTGGCACGTGTCAGCCCCGCCGGTTCGGTGAGTTCGATGTCCAGGGTCTTCGCGATCTGTTCGAGGCGGCGGGCGATGCTGCTGTGGTGCAGGTGGAGCACGTCGGCGGCCCGGCGGAGCGACCCGGTGGTGCAGTAGGTGTCCAGCGTCTCCAGATCCTCCGGGTTGCCGGCGATGCGGGCGACGGCCGCCACGTCGGCATTCTCCCGCGCGATCTCCGGGGGCACCTCGGCCAGGAGCGCCAGCGCCCCGAGTTCGGCGTGGCGGACGACGGGTGCGCGCGGGGTCGTGAAGCGCAGGGCGGTGCGTGCCTGCCGCCAGGACCGGTCGGGGCTGTCGGCGGCGCCGATGCCCGCGCGCACGTCCGCCGGGAAGAGGGCCGGGTCCACGAAGGTGGCCAGGATGACGCCGACGTCGGCGAGCGGCGCCGCCTTCACGGTACGGGCCGGGCAGATCAGGCCGCCGATCCGGTCGAGCGGCAGCTGCGACCGCACGGCGACGACGTGGAGGGGCAGTTCGGCAGAGAAGCCCAGGAGCCGTAGCGCCCGGGCTCGGGCCGCGTCGTCGCCGTCCGAGCTGATCGCCAGTTCGACAAGGGCGGGGTCGGCCATGGTCGTGCGGGCCGGGCCGTACCGCTCGGCGACCGCCGCCGCGGCGATGGCGAGCCTGTCGAGGAGCACTTCGTCGAGCGGCTTGGGCCGGCCGGGGCGTTCCAGCCACACCGTGCCGATCTCCTCGTCGTCGAGCGTGATCGGCGTCGCGGTGGACGCGGGTGTCGCGGGCGTGGAGGCGGGCCTGCCGTCGGGCGAGACGCGGGTCGCGCGCCCCGCGCCGTGGAGCCGTATGCCGGCCACGCACTCGGCCAGTCCCGCCGAAGCCCGGGCGAGCGCCGGGAGATCCACCCGTCGGCGCATCAGGGTGTCGTAGAACGCGACGATGCGCATCGCCCCGTCGACATAGGGATCCAGTCCCGACAGCCGAACCGCCAGTGCCTCCATGCCAGAAGGATAGGAGGAGGGGGCGCGCCGACCGGTGCGTGATCGGGGCGGAAGGCGCGACGGATGGCGGATGACCCACCGGGTGACGGCCCGTGAGGATGGTCGCCATGGACCCCGAACTCGAAGCATTCATCCCCTTCCTCCCGCAACTCGACATGAACGAACCGGTGACCGCGCGCAAGGACTTCGCCGAGCGTGCGGCTGCGGCGCCGGCGCCGGACACCTCCGACATGGAGGTCGAGGACCGCACGGTGTCCGGCGATCCGGACGTGGCGGTCCGGGTCTACCGCCCGCACCGGGCACAGGGCGCCGTCGTCTGGCTGCACGGCGGTGGCGGAGTCTTCGGTGATCTGGACACCGAGCATCCGTGGGCCGCCCGGGTCGCGTCCCTCTCCGGGACGGTGGTGGTCTCGGTGGGCTACCGCCTGGCGCCCGAGAACCCGTTCCCCGCCGCCTTGGACGACGCCTACGCCGCACTGGTCTGGACGGCCGAGCACGCCGGCGAACTCGGTGTCGACCCGGCGCGGATCGCGGTCGGCGGTCACAGCGCGGGCGCGAACCTCGCGGCGGCGGTGACGTTGCGGGCGCGTGACGAGCAGGGACCGGCCATCTGCTTCCAACTGCTCAACCAGCCGGGGCTCGACGACCGGCAGGAGACGTGGTCGGCGCGGAACTTCACCGACACACCCTGGTTCGACCGCGGCAAGCTCTCCGCAGCGTGGCGGCACTACCTGGGCTCCCGGCCCGCCACACCGTACGCCGCCCCCGCGCGGGCCGCCGATCTGTCCGGGCTGCCACCGGCCTACATCGCCACCGCGGAGTTCTGTCCGAACCGCGACGAGGGCATCGCCTACGCGCTGCGCCTGATGCAGGCGGCCGTGTCGGTCGAGCTCCACCAGTGGCCCGGCACCTTCCACGGATCGCAGGCACTTCTCTCCGCCGAGGTGTCGCAGCGCCAGAACGCCGAACTCGGCGCCGCTCTGCGCCGCGCCCTGACCCCTTGAGCCGTACACGTCGAAAAGCACGGGGAGCGTCCCCGCCTGCGGCACTCAGTGAGCACGACACGAGAGGACGACTGTCTTGAAGATCCGACTGGCGATGTGCGGAACCATGGCCGCGCTCAGCATCTGCGCGGTCACGGTGGCGGCAGCTCCCGCACCCGGCGAGACGCACACCGTGACGGCCGGCAGCGCGAGCCCGTCGTCACCCTTCCGACCCGCCGAGCTGAAGTCCGCCCTGGACGGTGTGCACCGCGCGGGTGTACCGGGGGTGTACGCAGAGGTGCGCGACGGCGGCCGGACGTGGCGGGGCGCTTCCGGGGTCGCCGACGTCACCACCGGCCGTCCCGTCACGCCCGACATGCGGCAGCGCGTCGGCAGCATCACCAAGACGTTCACGGCCGCCGCGGTCATGCAGCAGGTCGAACAGGGCCGCATCCGCCTCGATGCGCCGATCGGCGACTACCTGCCGCAGCTGGTACCGGGAGAGCGGGGCCGGAAGATCACGGTGCGGATGCTGCTCAACAACACCAGTGGCATCCCCGATTACATCCGGTACGCCTTCCCGTCCCTCCAGACCGGCTCGCCGCAGAGCCTGGACGACAACCGGTTCAGGCAGTTCCGCCCGGCCGAGCTGATCGCGTTGGGCCTGGACGCGCCCCCCACCGGCGAGCCCGGAGGCCCCACCGGCGTGTATTCCAACACCAATTACCTCCTCCTCGGCCAGCTCCTGGAGCACGTGACCGGTACCCCGGCCGAGCAGTACATCACCCGGAACGTCATCCGGCGGGCCGGTCTGCGGCACACGGGGTTCCCGGCCGGGACGCGGATCCAGGGTCCGCACTCACGGATGTACGAGGCACTGTGGGGGCTGCTCGACCCGCCCCGCGACTACAGCGTCTACAACATGTCCTGGACCGGGACGGGAGCCGCCCTGGTGTCGACCACGGACGATCTCAACCGCTTCTACCGCAAGCTGCTCGAGGGTGAGATCGTGAACCCGTCGTCGCTGGAGCAGATGCAGCGCACGGTTCCGGTCATCGCCCTGGACGGATCGACGATCCAGTACGGCCTGGGGCTGCACAAGGTCGACATCTCGGATTGCGGTACCTTCTGGGGCCACGACGGCACGGTCTGGGGGGCCGGAACGATCTCGCTGACCCGCGCCGACGGCAAACGTCAGATGACGGTCGCGGTCAACCTCCAGAGGTGGAACGCGCCGGACCCGTCGGGGAAGCCGCAGCACCACCCCATCGACGACGCGCTGCAGACGCTGTACGGGCAGGCGATGTGCGGCGACGGTCAGGCCGCGCGGCAGTAGCCGTCCGGGGCGAGGTCGCGGCAGCCGCGGAAGGTCTCGCGCCGCCGCCGGTCGTGGGCTGAGCAGCACCAGGGTGTCGCCGAAGTGGTCCATCACCGCCGCCGCCACCACGACCGGCTGCACCCTGGGCCCGCCGGGGCCGGACGGCCGGCATCGGGACCGTGCGCCGCCTGTCACGCGGCAGCTCCTCCATGAGCAGCCGTCATGCCCGACACCGCCGCCCTGCCGTCCGCTTGGCTGTCCGGCCTGCCCGGCCTGCCCGGCCTGCCCGGCTTGGGCAGGCGGTGTGCCGCCGCGCGGCCGGGCGGTGCGGTGTAGATACTGGTTGCTTGCTCGCGAGGAGGCTGCCGACGCTATGGACACTGACTTCGATGCGGCTGTGCTGCGGGCGTTCTTCACGCAATCACCGGTTGGTCTGCACGTGCTGGATCCGGAGCTGCGGATCGTGCGCTTCAACGCTGCCGCACCTCACGTCCCCGGCTTCGACATGAAGGATGCGGTCGGCCGCACCTGGCGCGAGCTGGGGTTCGTCGCGGACGATGTGGAGAGCATGCTGCGCACGGTGCTGGACACCGGTGAGGCGGTCACCGACTTCCGGTACCGCGGCCCTCTGCTCGGCTCGGAAAGCGCGACGAAAGTGCTGTCGATCTCGGCGTTCCGCCTCCAGGACGCCGAGGCGCGCGTGCTGGGGGTGGCGGGCACGGTGGTGGACGTCACCGAGCAGGACCGAGGCGAGCAGCGCCTGCAACTGCTGTACCGGGCCGGTGAGCGGTTCGGCAGCAGCCTGGATGTGTTCCGTACGGCGCAGGAGCTCGCCGACGTCGCCGTGGGCGAGCTGGCCGACGCTGTGTCGGTCGACGTCCTCGATGCGGTACTGCACGGTGACGCGCCCCACCCGGGACCGTTGTTCGACCCGGCCACGGTGCGCCGGGCGGGTTTCCGAGCGGCGGAGACGATCACGGGTGCGCCCGCGAGCGTGGTCGGGGAGGTCAGGGTGATGCCCCGGGGCACCCCGTACGCGCAGGCCCTCAGCGACCTGCGGCCCCGCCTCGTCCGGCGCCTGGCGCCCGGCGACCCGTGGCTGGCCCGACATCCGGAACATGCCGACACGGCGGCCGAGGCGGGTCTGCACTCGCTGATCGCCGTACCGCTGGCCGCGCGGGGCGTGGTCCTCGGCCTGGCGGCCTTCTACCGCGGCGCCGGGTCGCCTCCCTTCGACAACGCCGACCTCGGTGCCGCGACCGATCTGGCGGCCCGGGCCTCAGTGTGTGTCGACAACGCCCGCCGCTACAACCGTGAACGCACGCTCGCCCGGCTCACACAGCACACCTTGGTGCCCGAGCGGCTGCCCTCGCGCACCGCTGCGGAGACCGCGTACGCCTTCCTGCCGGTAGCCGCGAGCGGCGTCTGGTACGACGTCATCCCGTTGTCCGGCGCGCGCATCGCGTTCGTTGCGGGTGACGTGTCCGGTCACGGCATGCGCACCGTGACCACGATGGGACGGCTGCGCACGGCGGTCAGCGCCCTCGCCGGGATCGACCTCGAAGCCGACGAACTCCTCGAACACCTGCACGACCTGACGGAGCAGGTAGCCCGCGAACAACCTCCCGACGAAGACGCCGGCGAAGTGGAGCTGACGGCGACCTGCCTCTATGTGGTCTACGATCCGGTCACCGGCAGCTGCACGATGTCCCGGGCCGGACATCCCGCGCCCGTCCTAACCCTCCCCGACGGCAGTGTCCATGTCATCGAAAGCCCGGCGGGGCCGAGACTGGGGCGCGGCGTGGCCTCGTACGAGTCCACCAGCGTGGACCTGCCCGAGGGCGCCGTCCTGGCCCTCTACAACGCCGGACTCGGTCAGGACGGTGACCCCCTCCCGGCCTTCCGGAACGTGTTCTCCCCAGGCGAGGCCCTCACCGGCCGCCTCCAGGACATGTGCGATGCCTTGATGTCCGCGCTGCTCCCGGACACACCCACCGAGGACGCCCTCATTCTGCTGGCGCGCACCCGCCCCCTGGGGCCGGAGCAGCTGGCCTCCTGGACCCTGCCCAACGAACCAGGGAGCGCCGCTGCGGCCCGCCGCCTGGTCGCTGCCCAGCTCAGCGAATGGGACCTCGAGGACCTCGCGTTCAGCACTCAGCTGATCGCCAGCGAACTGGTGACCAACGCCGTCCGCTACTCGAACGGACCGGCGCACCTACGGCTCATCCATGACCGAACACTGATCTGCGAGGTCTCCGACACCAGCAACGCCGCGCCCCACGTGCGGCATGCCGAGGACGACGACGAAGGCGGCCGCGGCCTCTACCTGATCGCCCACATGGCCCAGCACTGGGGCGCTCGCCGCACCGTGCGCGGCAAAACCATCTGGACCGAACAGATCCTGCCGTGAAACACCACACCCGTGCGGGGCCGGACGGGGCGTACGCATGGCTCGCACCCGACTTCCGGCAAGACCACTGTGTCGGGGAGACCTCGACGAGGACGGCTTGGGCGTCGTGGTTCAGATCGAGGCGCGAAGACGGCCGGCACTGCGTTCACACGGGCTCGGGCGTCCGGATGAGTCACCGTTGTCCCCTGGCGCCACCGGCCCGCCGGGGTCTCGTCCGCCGAGGTGCCGGCAGACGGCAAGCAGCCCGCAGGAAAGCGACACGCGCAGCCGGTCGGATCACTGACGGTGCCACGAGGATCACCACCGCAGACCCTCCGGTAACGTCAAGGTATGAGTCACCCGCATCCCGAATTGAAAGCCGCCCCGCCGTTGCCCGCAGGAGGGCTGAGGGTCACCGCCCTGGGCGGCCTGGGCGAAATCGGCCGCAACATGACCGTCTTCGAGCACGCCGGCAAGCTGCTCATCGTCGACTGCGGCGTGCTGTTCCCCGAGGAGCACCAGCCCGGGGTCGATGTCATCCTTCCCGACTTCACCTCGATCCGTGACCGGCTGGACGACATCGTCGCCGTGGTGCTGACACACGGCCACGAGGACCACATCGGCGGCGTGCCGTACCTGCTGCGCGAGCGGGCTGACATCCCTGTCGTCGGGTCCAAGCTGACGCTGGCGTTCCTTGAGGCGAAGCTGAAGGAACACGGCATCAAGCCCCGAACGGCACGGGTCCGCGAGGGCGACCGCAGGAAGTTCGGCCCCTTCGAGTGCGAGTTCGTGGCGGTCAACCACTCCATCCCGGACGGCCTCGCGGTCGCCATCCGCACGGGCGCCGGCATGGTGCTCCACACGGGTGACTTCAAGATGGACCAGTTCCCCCTGGACGACCGCATCACGGACCTGCGCGCCTTCGCCCGCCTCGGCGAGGAGGGCGTCGACCTCTTCCTCACCGACTCCACCAACGCCGAGGTCCCCGGCTTCACCACCTCGGAACGCGACCTGAACCCGGCCATCGAGCAGGTCATGCGCACCGCCCCGCGCCGGGTCATCGTCTCCAGCTTCGCCAGCCACGTACACCGCATCCAGCAGGTACTGGACGCCGCCCACCAGCAGGGGCGCAAGGTCGCCTTCGTCGGTCGCTCCATGGTCCGCAACATGGGCATCGCACGCGAACTGGGCTACCTCAAGGTCCCCTCCGGTCTGATCGTCAACATGAGGGAACTGGAGCAGCTGCCGGACAACAAGATCACCCTGATCTGTACCGGCTCGCAGGGCGAGCCCATGGCGGCCCTGGCGCGCATGGCCAACCGCGACCACCAGATCCGCATCGGCGAGGGTGACACCGTCCTCCTCGCCAGCTCTCTGATTCCCGGCAACGAGAGCGCCATCTACCGCATCATCAACGGGCTGACTCGCTGGGGCGCGAAAGTCGTCCACAAGGGCAACGCCAAGGTGCATGTGTCCGGCCACGCCAGCGCCGGTGAGCTCGTGTACTGCTACAACATCGTCAAGCCCCGCAACGTGATGCCCGTGCACGGCGAATGGAAGCACCTGCGCGCCAATGCCGACCTGGCCATCGCCACGGGAGTCGACCCCGACCGGGTCGTCATCGCCGAGGACGGTGTCGTCGTCGACCTCGTCGACGGACGCGTGTCGATCACCGGCAAGGTCCCGGCCGGAAACGTGTACGTGGACGGCATGACGGTCGGCGGCGCCACGGAGGCTTCCCTCAAGGACCGCGTCACCCTCGCTCAGGAAGGCGTGGTCACCGTCGTCGCCATCGTCGACGCCAACACGGGCAAGCTGGCCGAGGCCCCCGACTTCCTGGCCCGCGGGTTCGAACACGACGACACCACCTTCGCACCCGTCATCCCGGTGATCGAAAAGACCCTCGCCACCGCCGCGGCGGAGGGTGTCGGTGACGCGGTGCAGCTCGAACAGCTCATCGCACGCGCGGTGGCGTCCTGGGCGTTTCGCACCCACCGGCGCAAGCCCCTCATCATTCCGGTGATCATCGACGCGTAGCGCTGAGGCGGACTCCAGCCTGCCGTGACAGCCCCGAGCCCCCGCTCGTGTCGCCTTCCTTGTGGCGGTCAGGGGGCCGGTGGCGGTCATGGGATAGAACGGGCTCCGGTGTGGTTCCGGATGTTCGCGGTGATGGGGTGACGCAGATGGCGGTGCCGAGCGGGGACGACGAGTGCCGCAAAGGTCCTGGGCGCCGGCTTTTCCTGGGGTTCGCCGCTGCCGCGCTCACTCCATGGCCGGCCGGTACGGCGGCGGCCGCGGCGGCCGCCCCCAGCCCTGCGGACGCCGCCTGCGGAGTCCGCAGCGGGCGCGCGCTCGATGTGAAGGCCGAGAACGCGCTGCCCGGTTCTCCTGACTGGCGGATCACCCGCGCCGGTCCGAAGGCTGCTGTGGAGGGCTTCGCGGACCGTGTCAGTGTCCGCCCGGGCGAGTCGTTCGCCTTGCGGGTGTCGACGACATCCGCGTCGTACACCGTCTCCGCGTACCGGATGGGCTGGTACGGCGGTGCCAGAGCCCGTCTGGTCTGGAAGTCGGCTGCCCTGCGCGGTGTCCTCCAACCACCGGCGAAGCTCGACCCGGGCACGCGGATGGCGTACGCCGACTGGGCGCCGACGGCAAGGGTGGACACCTCGGGATGGCCGGAAGGCTGCTACCTCCTGCGGCTGGACACCACGGACGGCCGGGCCCAACGCTATGTGCCCGTCACCGTCCGGTCCCCCTCGGCCGCCGGCCGTACCGTCGTGGTCAACGCGGTGGCCACCTGGCAGGCGTACAACCGGTGGGGCGGCGCGGACCTCTACAGGGGCTCGACGGGCAAGCCGGGATCGCGGTCCCTGCAGGTCTCCTTCGACCGCCCGTACGCCAACAGGCAGGGGGCCGGCCAGTTCCTCGTCTACGAGGCGCCCCTGCTCGCCCTCGCCGAGCGCCTGGGCATCCCCCTGGCGTACACGACGGGCCTGGACGTCGCCCGCGATCCGCATGCCCTGTGCGGGGCGGCCGCCATGGTCTCGCTCGGCCACGACGAGTACTGGAGTCCCGAACAGCGCCGCCGCGTGACCCGGGCGCGCGACGGAGGGATGAACCTGGCCGTGCTCGGCGCCAACTGCTGCTACCGCCGGATCCGCTGGGCCCCCTCCCCGGCCGGGCCCGACCGCGTCGTGGTCTGCTACAAGCAGGACTACGCCCTCGACCCCGGCTTCCAGCGGGGCAGTGCGCCCACCAACGACTTCAGGAGCGGGCCCGTTCCCGACCCGGAGAGTTCACTGCTCGGCGTGATCTACGACGGCTATCCGGTCGACGCCCCCTATGTCGTCTCCCGTCCGGACCACTGGCTCCTGGCAGGCACCGGGGCCCGGGCCGGCGACTCCTTCCCGCACCTGGTGGGGATCGAGTTCGACCGGGTCCATCCGTCCTTCCCGGCGCCGGGGCCGGTCGAGGTCCTCGCGCACTCGCCGGTGGTGTGCAAAGGGAGGCCGTCGTTCGCGGACACCGCCTACATGTCCCTGCCGGGAGGGGCCGCGGTGGTCGCCACGGGCACCATGCGCTGGGTCGAGGCCCTCGACGCAAGCGGAACCGGAAGCGGCAAGGCGAACCACGGCCTGGACGCACGCGCCGGGCACTTCACCCGGACGGTCACCGCCAACGTCCTACGGACCTTCGCGCAGGGCCCGGCGGGGCGGACCGAACCCCGAACGTCCCATGGCGGGACGGTCGATCAAGCCTTGCACGACGGCGGCATCGGGCCGGTCCGGGACGCGGTCGACCCCACCTCGCAGCCCGGTGCAGCGGGCTGAGGAAAGGCGGCCGGTCAGGCACCCGCCCACGCGTCGAAGAATGCCTTCCGTTCCGCCGGGTCAGCTGATTTGCGGTCCGCGTGCAGGACACGCCAAGCAGTGAGTTCGAGGTCACGGAGCCACAGCTCGCCGATGACCTGCGTTTTCAAGTCCGGAAGGTGGTCGGATTCGGCGAGTGCCTGACCGAGGACCTCGCCGGCTGCGAGACGCTGGGGCGGGGTCATCTCGTCGACAGCCGAGAGGATCTGCCCGGCCAGGTCGGCGCCTTCTCCGGACAGTGCACTCAGCACGCACGACTTGATGTTGGCAGGAAGCAAGTAGAGGGAGCCCGAGGACCTCCAGAGGTCCGACCAGAAGTTCTCCCCGGCCTCGGTGGGGGCGGGGAGAGCGGCGAGCAGTCCGAGGAGATGCGCGGTGGCCGCGTACCCGTCGGAGTGGGCCGATGCGATGACGGCGATGTCCGCGACCCGCTCCACGTCGATTCGGCCGGCGTCGCGGCGCGGGTCCAGCCCCAGTCGCTGTTCCAGCTGATGGGACAGAGGGGCGGACTCGTGGGAGCGGAACTCGGGAAGCATCGGCGGTCCTTGAGCGTAGGAGAGCGCAGTGGCCCGTTCGGAAACTCTGATCGTTCCCTTGCCCCACCGGATTACACGAATTCCACGGCCTGTGTTTGCGGGCACGTCATCGGGTGATCGCCCGCCGCAGTGTCAGCGCCGAGGTTCGCCGGCGTCGCGCTCGTGGGCGTTCTCCATCGCCCACGAGCGGAAGAGAGCGAGCGCCTCGGAGAGGTTGCCCGGTCCGCACGAGGCATGGAAGGCGTTGCCAGAAGTGCGTGCCATGACCCAGTCGTTCTTGCTGCGCTCGAGGTCCTGGCGGGGGAAGGTCCCAGTCCTCGTCGCACTGTGCGGCGTACCAACCCTGCAGCCAGTCGAGGACGTGCTCGGCTTCGCTCATGGCACGCCATGCCAGGTCACCCGCAGGTCGCGAAGGAGGCGCGGCCGGTCCGAGCAGGCGGTCAGCGGCCCGAGCGGGAACTCACCGTCCTCTAGGGCGGAATCTGTCCTAGATGCCCTCTACTGTCCTCACATCACGCAGGACCACAGGAGGGATCGAGGCCATGCATCACACTGCGCCCGAGGGCTGTACCAGCGTTGCGCCGTGGGTGGTCACCGACGACACAGGTGCGCTGATGGACTTCCTCACCGTCGCGTTCGGCGGTGAGGAGATCGCACGGGTGGCGGTCGAGGACGGCACCATCGGCCACGGCGAGATCCGAGTCGGCGACACGGTCGTGTTGGCCTTCGACCGTCGGCCCGACTGGCCGGTGATGCCCTCGCTGTTGCGGGTCTACGTCCCGGACGCGGACGCCGCGATGGGGGCTGCTGTCGCCCACGGGGCACAGGTGATCACTGAGGTTGCCGACAGTGCGTGGGGGGATCGCGGCGGCAGGGTGAAGGACCCCTTCGGCAACATCTGGTGGGTCATGAGCCGGGTCGAGGACGTCGCACCGGACCTCGCCTGGAAGCGCATGTCCGAGCCGAAGTACGCCGAGGCGATGCGCACGGCCCAGGAGACCCTGGACGCCGCGCTCAGCGGTCGCACGGCAGGAGTGGCCAGCGCCCCGCAGCGCCCAACTCACTGACAGCCGCACGGCTGCGTCCTGGCTGGTGGCCTCGGCCAGGGCTGCCGGCGCCCAGGGCGGCCACCTGGTCCCAGTGGCGACGTCCCCCGTGCGGGCATACCTTCGGATCATGGAACGGGCAGGCGACGAGGCGGCCGTCGAACCACGGCGCGGCCTGTCCGCCGGACCGGTCGCCCTGGCGTGGCTGACCCAGTTCTTCGTGGGAACCGACCTCTTCGTCGTGGCACCGCTGCTTCCCGTCATCGCCACATCCTTCGATGTCAGCGCAGCGAGCACCGGTCTTCTGGTGACAGCCTTCTCGATCGCCTACGTCGTGGCCTCACCTCTCGCCGGATGGATCTCGGACCGGTGGGACCGGGCCAAAGTCCTGGTGTGGGCCTTGGTCCTGTTCTCGTTGGCCAACGCAGGTACCGCCCTCGCTCCGGATTTCGGTCTGCTTCTCGTATCCCGCGTCGTGGCCGGAATCGCGGCAGCCGCAACAGGCCCGACCGTCTATGCGCTGGTCAGCACTCGTGCCCGGCCGCAGGCGCGAGCCCAGGTCCTCGCCGTCGTCGGATCCGGTCTGCTGACCGCGCTGTGGGTGGGCGCCCCCGCAGGGGCCCTGCTGGGGCGGCACGTAGGGTGGCAGGCCGCCTTCGTCATGCTGGCAGCCGGCACCCTCGTCCTGGCCGTCCCCCACGCCTTCGTCTGGCGCTCCCGGCCCGTCATCGAAGCCGCCGGCCAACCCCCCACTCGCCCGCAGCCGGCGCGCCCGGCCCGTACGGGCGCCGCGGCAGCAGCCGTGACGGTCACCGCCCTGTGGGCGTTCGCCGTCTACGGGATGTACACCTTCCTCGCCGTTGCGCTCCACGGCGACGGCAGGGCCGGCGCCGTGACCTGGCTGCTCGTCGTCTACGGAGTCGGCGCCGTCGTGGGAGGCCAGTTCGGAGGCCGCATCGCCGACCGGGCCGGTGCCGTGCGGGTCACGGCGACGGCACTGGTGCTCACGGCCGTACTGGAAGCCGCCGTCGCCCTGCTCTACCCGACCACCTGGGCACTGGCCTGCGCACTGGGACTCTTCGCGCTGGCGGCGTACGCCTTCTTCCCCGCTCAGCAGCGCCACCTCGTCGACCTGTTCCCCGCACGCGCGACCGCAGTGCTGTCGTGGAACAACAGCGCACTGTTCATCGGCCTGTCCGTCGCAGGAGCAGCGGGAGGGCAGATCGTGCACGCCTTCGGCTACCAGACACTCGTCTACATCTGCGCGGCTGTGGCACTGCCGGCCTGCCTCCTCGCACGTGGACGGCCTGCCCACGCCCTCCGCCACACCCGCACCACACCCGCACCACAGACGAACGCTGACGGACGCTGACGGACGCGGCTTCGGCGAGTGCCGCCGTGCCCGGCGCCCGGTCAGGGGTGCTCCGGGTCCGGTGGCTCATGCTGCGTCGAGCCACGGTTCACGTGCGTTCTCGATCTGATGGTCCTGGCGCCCCCTGGCCCGTGCCCCTTCCGGCGGAGTCTGCACACGAGGGCGCCCGGCCGCATGGAAACGGGCCGGCGGAGCACATCTCCTGCATGGGAACAGTGGTGCACGTACCGCAGACGAGGGACATGATCGGTGACGAGTTGTCCGGAGACGAGGCGTGGACCGCGCTGCGCCGCTACGGGGGCCGCCGGCTGGCGTCAGACGCGTTCCTGCGTTTCCGGTACGCCGACGGTTTCAGCTTCGCGCGGGCCCTGGCCTTCCAGTTGGTCATCGGGATGGTGCCGCTCGCCATCGCCCTGGTCGGGGTCTCGGCGGCAGTCCACACCGAAAGCGTCGGACGGTTGATCGAACTGACCTTGGCAGAGATCGTTCCGGCGGCCAGCGCCGAGCTTGTACGCGAGGGTTTGCTGACCACCCGCACGCATGCCGGTGCCGACACGGCGGGCACCGTGGCCATGTGGTTGGGCCTCGGTTTCGCCGTGCTGAACCTCGCCTCGGCCATGGGCCAGATCGAGCGGGGCTGCAACCGCATCTACGGGATCGAACGCGACCGGCCGTTCCTGAGGAAGTACGGCCGCAGCCTGCTGCTGGCGGTCGGTGCGGGCGGGCCGCTCGTGCTCGGCTTCCTCGTGACGGTGGCCGGCGGGGCGGTGGGCACGGCGGTGACGGAGGTGTTCGGCCGACCCGGGGCATGGCTGAGCTGGTGGGATTGGGGCAAGGTCCCGGTGGGCGTGGCACTCGCCTGCATGGCATCGGCGGCCATCCTGCGCTGGGCGCCCCGGCGTGACCAGCCCGGTTACACGTGGCTGGCGTTCGGATCCGTCGTACAGCTCGTCCTGTGGATCACGGCTACCTGGCTGCTGGCCCTGTACGTGGGCCACAGCGGGTCCTTCGGTTCGTTGTACGGGCCTCTGACAGCCCTGATGGCCCTGTTCATCTGGGCGAACCTGGCCGGCGTCGCGCTCTTCCTGGGCGTGGCCTTCGCGGCCCAGCTGGAGGCCGCCCGGGCCGGCATCACCAGTCCCGTGCATCCGGATCCCGGCTCCGGGCCCTGACCGACCGGCCGACTGGCTGACCGGCCGACCGGCCGACTGGCTCAGGAGCGAGTTGGCTGCGGCGCAGGGCGTCGTGCATGGTCGGCTCGGGGCCGGGCGGTCGCCATCGTGCCTGTGCCCTGACTGGCTGAGTGATTCACGCCGATATCGGGGTAGCCCTGCGTCATGAGCGATGCGCAAGATCCGAGCAAAGATGTCGAGAACTGGGTGACCGGCGACGAGCCGGCCACCGGCCCGCAGCTGAGCTATCTGCAGACGTTGGCCCGGGAGGCAGGCGAGGAGCTGCCTCCTGACCTCACGAAGGCAGAGGCGTCGAAAATGATCGACCGCCTCCAGTCCGCTTCGCCCCGTACTGCGGGTAACACCGCTTCGGACACGCCAGACGCCGGAGCCGCCGGTGGCGCCGGTGGCGCCGGTCGGTAGGCGGGCTCCCGGATCTATGGAGAAGGTGCCGTACCCCGGGCCGCACCCGAAGCAGGCCTCGGGTGCGGCCCGACCCGCCCGCCAAGGGCGGGCGGGCGGCGTGCAGGGTCAGTGCCGCTGAACGACGTCGGGTATGAGGCCGCGCCGTCCTTTCGAGTCCGTCCTGACCGACGCGGCCTGGCAGCTGCGGTACTCGGTCACCGAGCCGCACCCGGACCAGGTGGAGCCGGCCGGGCTGGAACGCGCGCCGCGGTCGATGTTCGAGCAGGAGCGCCCGCGGCGGGTTCGAGCTGGAGTTCACCTGCCAGACCATCGGGCACACACCGGTCTACGAGCTGATCTTCCGCGCTGCCGGGGCTCCTCTCAAGCATCGTCAAGCACCCGGGCGCACCGGGTCGTGGTGCGGCTGGAGGTCGTCGATGACGGCTCGGGCATCGCGCCGGGGCTGCCATGCCGCCAAGGCCGCGGAGGGCCACGTCGGGGTGTCGTCGCACCGGGGGCGCGTGGAGGGGATGAGTGGCCGCTTCTCCCCGGAGAACGTCGCGCCGCACGGCACGGTTGCGGTCGTCGACGTGCCGGTGGCCGCGGCGGTCGGCCGGCCCTGAGGACGTGCTCCGCCCCGCCCGGACACCTCCCGGCGCGGCGCGTGCGCGGGCTCGGCGGCGGGTTGGACCGTTCTGATGGGGGGCGTGGCGTATCTCGTTCGGTGACCGAGCACCACGGACTTCAGAGCCGAACCCGGCTTGCCTCGGGCCGCGGGACTGAGGGCGGAGCTCGCCGCTGAGGCGTCCGGCTGTCTCGGCAGGCTTCGACCGGCGCACCATGTCGTCGCAGAGCCGCAGACGTCAGGACCTGGACATGGTCGCCCAGGCCCTCAAGAGCCGACAACGCAGACGCTCGGCTGGGAAACCCCAGCCGAGCGTCTTTCCGAACTGCCCACCCCCGGAGATCAGTGATCACGTGGTGCGTCGCCCCTTGACGAGGCCCCACGCGCCGCGCCCGCAGCGCATGATCATCGGAAGTGCCTCTCAATTGCCCGAACCATTTCCGGAGTCGTTTCCGGAGTCGTTCCCGGAGTCCTGGCCGGGGTTGTTCTCCGAGTTGTTGCCGGAGTCCTTGCCGGGCTCGTTCCCGGGGTTCTGCCCCGAGTCGTTCCCGGGATTTTGGCCCCGCTCGTTCCCGGAATCCTTGCCGGGCTGGTTCCCCGAGTCCTGGCCTGGTGCCTTGCCGGGGTCGTTACGGGGGTCCTTGCCGGGTTCGTTCCCGGAATCCTTCCCCGGGTCGCTACCGGGGTCCTTGCCTGGCTCCTTGCCCGGGTCCTTTCCTGGGTCGTTCCCGGTGTCCTTGCCCGGCTCGTTTCCGGAGTCCTTTCCGGGATCGTTTCCCGTGTCCTTGCCCGGCTCCTTGCCAGGGACGTTCCCGGTGTCCTTGCCGGGATCGTTGCCGGTGTCCTTGCCCGGGTCCTTTCCTGGGTCGTTGCCGGTGTCCTTACCCGGCGGCTCCTTGGCCGGCTCGTTCCCGGTGTCCTTGCCAGGGTCCTTGCCAGGGTCCTTGCCCGGCTCCTTGCCCGGGTCCTCGCCCGGCTCCTTGCCGGGATCGTTCCCGGTGTCCTTCCCCGGCTCCTTGCCCGGCTCCTTGCCGGGGTCCTTCCCCGGGTCCTTGCCGGGGTCCTTGCCGGGATCGTTCCCGGTGTCCTTCCCCGGCTCCTTGCCCGGCTCCTTGCCGGGGTCCTTGCCCGGGTCCTCGCCCGGGTCCTTGCCGGGGTCCTTGCCGGGATCGTTCCCGGTGTCCTTCCCCGGCTCCTTGCCCGGGTCCTTGCCCGGGTCCTTGCCAGGGTCGTTCCCGGGGTCCTTGCCCGGGTCCTTGCCGGGGTCCTTGCCCGGGTCCTCGCCCGCGTCCTTGCCGGGGTCCTTGCCCGGCTCCTCGCCCGCGTCCTTGCCGGGGTCCTTGCCCGGCTCCTCGCCCGGGTCCTTGCCGGGGTCCTTGCCCGGCTCCTTGCCGGGGTCCTTCCCCGGGTCCTCGCCCGGGTCCTTGCCGGGGTCCTTGCCCGGCTCCTTGCCGGGGTCCTTCCCCGGGTCCTCGCCCGGGTCCTTGCCCGGCTCGTTCCCGGTGTCCCTGCCCGGCTCCTTCCCGGGGTCCTTCCCCGGGTCCTTGTCCTTGTCGTGCTCCTTGACCTCGTCCCTGTCGAGGGGCTTGTCGGCTGATCCGGGATGGGGTGGGGGCAGCACCGGGTACGGCGAGTCGGGTGTCTGGCCCTTGGGGAGAGGGACCTCGTGGTCATGCCTTCCCTGCACATCGCCGCTCGGGCGCTCGTACCACCCCTTGCGGTCGTGGTCGAACAGCGTGACGGTCTTGACCGGCTTCTCGGCGGGTCTGACCGCAACGAGGCCGGAGGACCGGTACGAGGACCACTCCTTGCCGTTGTACGTCTGCTTGCCCTTGACCGCCACGGGCGGGGCCAGGGGGTTGCCGCAAGCGCAGCGGACGCGGGGTACGCCTCGGTCGTCCACCAGGACGGGCGTGCCGGCCTGCAGCACCGCCTGGTAGCTGGTGGCCGCCTCGTTCTTGTACCCGTGGTTGGTGACCCGGGTGTCCCAGCTCAGCCGAACCGGAGTCAAGGAGCGCAGATAGGAGGGGATCTCGGGCTGCCGGATGTTCAAGGGGGCGGCGAAGGCCTTCCCCTTGGCCGGGTGCTGGGTGAGGAACGTGATCTGCTTCTCGACGTCGCAGCTCGCGACGTTGCGCGTGCCCCCGTACAGACCCGGATACCCGCCGTTGACCTCCAGGGCGCGCGTGCCGCCGCTCCTGGTGCCGTTCGTCGACTTTCCAGCGGCCGCGGGTGTGACCGCGGCGTCCTGGGACTCCGTGGCCGTCGAGGGGGTGAACGGATCGGGGCCGGCCGCCGAGGCGGGCTGGAGGAAGACCTCTCCGCCGGCTGCCTGGTTCCCGCCCATGAGCGTGAAGGCCAGGACCACCGCCGTCGCCATTACCACCGCGGTGCCGGCACTCAGGACGGCTTTGCGCGACCGCCACCCGTGAGCCGGTCCAGCGCGGCGCGGGCCCGGCCCATCCGGCTCACCGGCCGGCGGGCCAGGGGGCCCCGGCGGGGGCGGCGGCCCGGGCGGTGGCGGCCCGGGCGGTGGCGGTGGCTGATGCATCGGCCGACCGGACAGCGGACCGGACGGGGGGCCGGTGGGCCGCTCGGACGACGGAGGTAGGGAACTCACGACACTCTCCCCCCGACATAGGACATCGGGAAAGTGATGGCAATCCGCATTGCTCGCTCCTTATCGCCATTATGGCCTTCACGCCCTCGAGGCGTGGATCATGGAATTTCCGGTCTCGCGAAAAGCATGGGGCGACGGCCGGACGGGCCCGTCTCTTCACGAGCCCGACACGGGTGGACCGGCTGTTGCACGAGCCCACGCCTTGATTAGGCCCCCGCCCCTCGGGTCGCGTCATGCCGCGAGCTTTCGGGGCTTGACAAGCTCGCAGGACGTGCCGGAAACCCGGCTTGCCGTGGTCCACGGGGCTCGGATCTGTGAGTTCGCCCCATTTTCAGCTCGGCCATGAGCGGAGCCGAGCACCGCACGGGAGAGATCAAGGAGACCCGCGCCGTCGAGCCGGTGCAGGATCTCCTCATGCAGCGGGCCCCCGCCTTCGACCCTCGACGGACACCGTCTCGGTCCTTTCGGTTGCCCGGCGTGGTGCCGCAACGGGTCCGAAAGCAAGAGGGGCGGCCTGCGGGAGGGTGAGAGGCTCGCCGCCCACCCGGTCGCCGCCATCGCCGCCGACGTGGACGAGCGCGCGAGCGACGTCCTCGGGCTCTTCCCAGGAAGCGACTCCCTCGGCGCTCGCCCCGGTCCCCTACCTCCCGCAGACCGGAAGGAAGGACTACCCGGTGCTCCCGCGCAGGAAGGCATCAAGCCGTTCGGCGAAGCCCGGCGCCGCGGCGACGAAGTGGCCGGCCCCCGGATGCACACCGCGCTCACCCCCGAGCGCGTCCGCGAGGGCGTCACAGATCCGCTCGAGCGCGACCGAGTGGTCCCCCGACGCGACGAGCGCCGGGACGCCGGTGCGCCGGATCGCGTCGAGCCGTGGGCGTGCCTCGCTGGTCGGCCGACTGCCGTGCGCCCGCCGGACGCCCGCGATCACGCCCTCGGGGAGCGGTCCGTCGCCGACGCCGATGGGCGCGCCCGCGAGACGGAGGAACTCCCGCAGCTCGGTCGGGTCCATGTCCATCCCGTGGGTGAGGACCGCATCGCCGATGCGCTCGAGCCGCGCCACGTCGGGATCGTCAGGGACCAGGTAGTTGAGCGGCGGCTCGATCACGGTGAGCGAGCGCATGGCGCCCGGAGCGGCAGCGGCCGCGATCAACGTCCCGAGGACGCCGTAGGAATGGGCCACGACGTGGGGGCGGCCGACGAGCAGCGGCGCCAGGTCGTGGGCGTCGACCTCGAAGTCCTGACGCTCCTGGGGCGGTGGACTCGGCGGGTATCCGCGGCGATGGACGTACGCGAGCGTCCACCGGTCGGCCAGCGGAGCGAGAGCGCCCCACGTCGTCCGTGGGCCGGCGCCGCCGTGCACCAGCAGGACCTCCGGCCCGGAGCCATCGCGCACCACGACGATTTCGCCCACGGCAGCGAGCATAGCGGCACCGGTCCCCCGCCACCGGACCGTTGCCCCACGGGCCGTGGCGGGCGGTGAGGTCGAGCAGGGCGATGTTCGAGCAGGCTGCCGCTCGAGCAAGCCGGCGTTCGCGCCGCGGGGGTCGTGTTCCCCGTGCCGCGCAGGTCGTCGCCCAGGGGCAGCAGGTCGCCGGGCAGCGGCAGGGCGGTGGGCATCGAGCACCGGGTGCGCTCCGGTGTCCCCTCGCGGCCGGCGAGGCCCCACGACAGGTAGAGCTCGGCCAACTCCCGTACCGTTCCGGGTTCCGGGAAGGAGGCGGCGCGTGGCATCGCGCCGAACTCCGCCCAGCGTCCCGCCTCGTACGCGCCGCAGGAGATGTCGGCGGCCACCGGCGCATGTCCGGCGGCGATCTCGACGGTGCGCTCACCTTCTCGTGGCCCGATGAGGAAGGGAAACACGAGGAAGCGCCGCAGGACCGAGAGGCATCCGCAGCTCTTCCTGGGAGACGGCCGGAGGTCCGCAGCGTACGCACGGGGGCGCGGCACGTGTGCACGGTCGCCGACGCCGCCCTGCGTGCCGGCCGGGCCGGGGCCACCTGCCTCCCGCAGGACATTCTCCGGGCAGCCGAACCCGTCCGGTAGGGCGAGCTTCCCGTTCAACGCCTTCGGAAGCGCTGGTCCGGCACACCCCTGAAATCCATTGGCAGCGATGCCTGGGGAGCGAGCAGTATCCCTGGTCATGACCCTGCTGACTCACTGGCCGCTTTCGGGCCTGCGATTGACCACACCGCGGTTGGAGCTGAGGTTACCGACCCTGGATGATCTCGGCGCGCTGGCTGCGCTGGCTGCGGACGGTGTGCACGACCCGGCGGTGCAGCCCTTCACCGTGGCGTGGACCGATGTCGCGCCCGAGCAACGTGCCCGCAGCGTCCTGCAGTACCACTGGCGCTGCTGGGGTGAGTGGCAGCCGGAGAACTGGAAGCTGAACCTGGCCGTCGTGCGCGACGGCGTTGTCGTGGGTACGCAAGGGCTCAGTGCCCGGGACTTCTCGGTTCGTCGTGAGGTGAGCACGGGCTCCTGGCTGGGCAGGGCCCATCACCGCCACGGCCTGGGCACCGAGATGCGCGCGGCCGTTCTCCACCTGGCCTTCACGGGACTCGGTGCACACCATGCCGTCTCCGGGGCGTATGACGACAACGCAGCCTCGCTGGCGGTCTCACACAAGCTCGGCTACCGCGAGGACGGCATCGAGCGTCATGCCGTACGCGGCAGACCCGCCGTGTTGCGCAGGCTCCGCCTCACAGCTGAACGGTGGCACCCGCGCGAACCGGTCCCGGTGACGATGGAGGGGTTGCCGGAGTGCCTGCCGTGGTTCGGCCTGGCGTGACCGGGGATCGGCTCGGGCCGCTGAGCCTGCTGGCTACAAGCTCGGCGCCCGGTCGGTCACGGGGTCAGGGAGCCGGTCAAGGCGCCCGCCAGGTGGGCGAATGCAGTGCGTTGCCGGTCGGTCAGGGCGGCGTGGAGCGGTGCCTGCAACTCGTCGGTGAGTCGCTCGGCCCGCTGCCACCGGGGGACCAGGGGCGCGGCGACGGGATGGGGTCCTTGCCAGCCGTAATGGGTTGCCTGCTCGGCGCCGAGGTTGACGACCATCGCCTCTCGGGCGCTCAGCCCGCACATGCGCACCGCCGCCAGATGGCAGGCGCCACGGTGTTCCGGCAGGACGTGGATGCGCTACATCGCCGCACCGACCGGATCGTCGTCGGAGCGGGGTTGCGCTCGCCAGCCGGCGAACAGGGGCAGCGCGTCGGCGTCGGCGGCGTCGGTCAGCTGCTGCGCCAGGCGGTTGAAGTGCTCCACGTCGACGTCGGTGGGGATGTGGGCGCGCCCCCAGGTCCGGACGGCCCGTGCGTAGCAGGCGGCGGCATCCTCCGGTGGCATCACGGGCCGTCCGGCCCGCCAGCCTGCGGTGACCAGGGCAGGACCGAGGAAGCCCTGTACCGCTTGGACCACTGACGCCGGCGCCTCGCCGAGCACCCCGAAGCGACCGCGGCAGTAGAAGCGGCGCCCCCGGGGGGAAACCGGCCCGCATCCCCACGGCGGCGGTCGTCTCGTCGGACATGGATTCGTCGCGTCGCCGAAGTCGCCGTCGCCGCCCGCGGCTCCATCGCCGTGGCCGCCCAGCACTGGCGCTGTCCGCCGGCGCCGTCTCCCAGCAGCTCGCCGCGCTGCGGCGGGACTGGGAGTCGATCTGCTGCGCCCCGACGGGCGAACCGTGGCGCTGACCGAGGCGGGGCGCGTGCTCCTCGAACACGCCGACCGGATCCTCGCCGCCGTGCAGGAGGCCGAGAGCGCCGTCGCGGCGGTCAACGACACGGTCGGGGCCAGCGCGACGCTCGCCGCGCTGCCGTCGACCGTCGCCCGGATCGTGGCCCCTGCCCTGACCGCGCTGGCCTCACGCCACCCGCAGGTTGCCGTGACCTGTCTCCTCACCGACCAGGCCCAACTGCGAGAACTCGCCCTCGGCTCCGTCGACATCGTGCTGGGGCAGCGCTGTCACCACCTGTCCGATACGGCGCCCAAGGGCGTCGCGGTCTCTCCGCTGCTCGACGACCCGCTGCTCGTCGTCACCGCGGCCGACGGGGCGGACGAAGCCGGCGAGGGTGAGGCCGACGCCGACGTACGGCCCGTCACGTGGGGGGAATTGGCCTCGCACACCCTTGTCGTGCCGCCACCGACCACGGACTGCGGACAGGCCGTCCTGCACGCCTTCCACCAGGCCGGCCTCACCCCCGCGCCGCGCTACGTCACCGCCGACATCGCCGCCCAGCTCGCCCCCGCGCGGGCCGGCCTCGCCACCGCGCTCGTTCCCCGGACGGCCATCGACCCGGCTGTGCCCGGGATCCGCACGGCGGCCGTCGGCGCGGCACTGCGCACAGCGGCGCGGCGGGCGGGCCGGACCACGCACCTCCCGGCGGTTTAGGACAGGCCGTCGAGCGGCCGGAGGAAGCGGCGCTCGTACCGCCTGATGCAGCGGGTGTCACGGGCCAGCTGGAACGCTTCCCGGCACTCCGGGTCGGACATGCTGTCCGTGCGGTACTGCTCGTACGCGGCCATGCTGGGGAAGGAGAAGAGGGCGTAGGCGATGTCGCTGTCGCCCTCACTCGGCAGGAAGTAGCCGTGGTGCGTCCCGCCGAAACGGTTGACGAGCCGAACCCAGCGGCGACCGTACTCCTCGAAGTCCTCGAGCTTGTCGGCGTCGATCTCGTACTTCAGATGAATGGTGATCATGCCTGCATGATGCCGTGCGACGCTTCGCGCCCTGCGCCACGGAGTGCGGTGACGAGTCCTGGATCGCCGGCCGCAGTGGCACGTACCGGACGCGGGCGGTGCCTCCGTCAACCGGGCGGTGGGAAGAGCAGCGGCGGCACCTGTCCAGCGAGAACCGCACGGCGCCCGCGCGGGACGACCGGGTAGGACCAGCCGACGCCCTTTCCGCCCGCTCAGCCGATGGTGACGACGCGGGCCCATGCGGGCGGGCCGTCAGGGACGTAGTCCGGGTCTTCCTCGCTCACGGTGCGCGCAGCGCGGGGGAAGAGCCCGACCACCGTGCGGCAGGGCGGCTGTGCGGAGGGCCAGGGTGTCTGGCCGTCCGTCAGGGCGACGATCACGTCCGGGCGGGGGCGGGTGCGGAGCGCACGGGCGAAGCCGGACCGCAGGTCCGTACCGCCGCCGCCGATCAGTTCCAGGTTCTCGGCCCGGCACAGCGGTACGGCGACGCCCGCCGCCGCGTCGCAGGAGATCACCGAAACCAGGTCGCGCCGCCCGCCCACCGCCCGTGAGATCGCCGCAACCTCCAGCAGCGCGCCGCCCAGCTCGGCGTCGCTCACCGACCCGGAGGTGTCGATCACGACGCAGACGCGGGGCGGCATCCGGCGCAGGCTCGGCAGCAGGACGCCGGGGACGCCGGCCGAGCGGCGGGACGGACGCCGGTAGCTGTGGTCCTCACCCGCCCCCGGCGCGCCCGCGGCCGCGCGCAGGGCCGCGCCGAGCAACTGCCGCCACGGTTGCGGGGGGTGGAAAGCCTTGTCGGCCCAACGGCGCCACCCCTCCGGAGCGTCCCCCGGCCGGCCGGTGATCGCCTGCGCCACCCGGAACCGCACCGCGTCGCGCTGCTGCCTGCTCAGGGCATGCGCTCCTTCGGGGCCCAGCTCCCAGGGCCGCGCGTGCCCGTCGGCACCGCTGCCGCAGTCCAGCCAGGCCAGCCGTGGTGTGCGGCCCGCCATCGAGAACCGCCGCAGGTACTCCTCCATGAGCAGCCCGTCGGGCAGGCCCAGCATCGCGGGGAGCACCACCCCCGCCGGCTTCGGCAGGCCGTCGCCGTAGATGTCGTCGTTGATCTCGAAGTCGGCCGCCACGTTCTGCCGCAGCCGCTGCCCCGGTCCCTGTTCCCCGTGCTCCCGGGCGTACCGTGCGCCGCGCTCGTGGTGGTCCCGGAGCAGGTGGGAGACCTCGTGCACCCAGACGCCCGCCAACTCCTCCAGCGGAGTCCGCGATACGAAGGACGGCGAGACGTAGCAGCGCCAGTACGCGTCCACCGCCATGGTCGGCACCGACCGGTCCTCCACCACGTGGAGCGCGAAGAGCGCGCCGGCGAGATACGGTCGGACGGTGACCGCGTACAGCCTCGCGGCCAGCAACTTGTCCATGTCCAGTGGCACTACGGGCCCGGTTGGTGAGCCGGGAACTGCGGCTCGCACCGGCCTCGGCGGCGGGGGCGGGGACATCGGGCGCGGCAGCGGGCGCGGCCGCGGCTGCTTCGCGGCCCCGGTCATCGGCCCGCACCCGCCGCGGGCTTGGCGCCGGCGCCCGCCGCGGTACGCGCCACCGACTCCTGCGCGCGCCGGGCGAGGCCGACCACCGCGGCGAGGCGCTCCATCGTCTCCGGGACCTCCCAGCCGTCGCGCCGCAGGGCGGCCAGCGCTTTCGCCGGGGCGACCAGCAAGTCCGGTGCGCCGGTCTCCAGCGCCCTGACCAGCACCGCCCAGCCCGCCTCCCAGCGTTCCCGCTCCGGGCGCGCCCCGACGGCGGCGACCACCGCTTCCAGCGTGGCCTGGCGCAGGTCGCCGCGCTCGGGCAGTTCGGCGGCGCCCGGATCGGCGAGCAGTGAGTCCGGGTCGGGCAGCTCCATACGGTCGATGTGGGCGAGCAGTTCGAGGCCGGGCCCGTCCCCCACCGCGCCCCGGACCAGCAGCGCCAGCACGTCCCGGGATATGGAAGCCGCCGTTCCGAAGGCGAGCAGCGTCATCGCGGCCTCCCAGCTACGGGGCGAGGGCCAGGCGCCGCCGCGCCGCGTCTCGGTGGTCGGCAGCCGGTGGATCAGCGTCGGCCGGGCGGTCAGGAAGCCGCACACTGCCCGGCGGGCGAACGCCACCGCCTCCGCCAGCCCCACCGGGTCGAGCCGGGGCAGTTCCGCGCGCGGCCAGACCCCGCCGAGACCGCGTACCACCACGTCCCGGTCGTGCACCCAGTACAGGTGCACGAACCGGTTCGCCAGCGGCGGGCTCAACTCCCAGCCGTCCGCGGCGGACGCGCGCGGGTTTGCGGCGGCCACGATCCGTACGCCGGGCGGCAGTTGGAGCGCGCCGACCTTCCGCTCCAGGACGACCCGCAGCAGTGCGGCCTGGACGGCAGGGGTGGCGGTGGACAACTCGTCGAGGAAGAGCAGCCCCCGCCCGGCGCGCGCCAGCTCCACGGCCCACTGCGGCGGTGCCATGGGCACACCGTTCGCTGCCGGGTCCTCACCCAGGATGGGCAGTCCGGAGAAGTCGGTCGGCTCGTGGACGCTGGCGATCACGGTGGTCAGCGGCAGATCGAGGGAGGCGGCGAGCTGGGTCAGCGCGGCCGTCTTGCCGATGCCGGGCTCGCCCCAGAGCAGGACGGGCAGGTCGGCCGCGACGGCCAGGGTGAGCGCCTCCAGCTGTTCGTCGGGGCGCGGTTCGGTCGCGGTCGTACGGAGGAGGGTCAGGAGGTCTTCGGAGAGGGAGAGCTGCGTACGGTCGGCCGCAGGCGGCGCGGGCAGGGGCAGGATGGTGCTCGAGGTCATGGGGTCACCTGGGTGTTGTCGGGGACGGGGGTCCGTCCGGGATGTCGTCGTTCAGCGGCGTACGACGGCGTGGGCGTCGTACGTACGGTGCGGTGCGTGCGGTACGTGCGGGACGGCGGTAGGGGCGGTACGGCGGTAGGGGCGGTACGGCGGCACTTGCGGCCCGCTGCGGAGTCGCGTCCGGTTGCCGGGCCAGGTCCGCCCCGGCCCGGCCCGGCCGGTAGCCGGTATGAGTCAGTTGCGGGGCGGTCCGGCGAGACCGTGCGGCCGACCAGGTCGGCGGACGCGAGCACGGCCGCCACGGGTCTTCAGCGCCGCATACCGGTCCGGGGCCGACCACGGCTGCCCTGCTTCCGGCTCAACTCCCTTGGCGTGCGGCGGCCGGGCCGTGGCCGGTAGCCCCTGTCCCCCGTGGCAACGGCGGCGGCGGGATGCACCGGTACCAGCCCTGAACGGAAGCACCCGTGGTCGAGGCGGCCGGCCACCGCCGCTTGCAGCGCTTCCCGCAGGGGCCCTTCGCGCAGGACGGCGCCTGGTCCGAGCAGCCCTTCGACCACGGCCAGGGCCCCGGCCACGTCACCGTGGCCAAGCCGCTCACGAACGGCGGGCAGCGCCTCGGGGCTGCGGTGCACCGCGTCAATAGCCCTCAGGCAGGGCAGTCCAGGCCCTCCGAGCGCCATGAGCAGTTCCTCACGGGCCAGTTGGGCCGGATCGTGGTCGACCGCCGTCAGCGTCCCGTCCCGCAGCGCGATCCGGTGGACCTTCCCCAGGCACTCGACCCGGTGCGGATCCGTGGGGTCGGGAGCCGCATCGTCCGCAGGCTTTCCGGGACCGCACACCGCCAGCGGGCTGGAGGCGGGACCCGCGATCCCGAGGGCGGGCAGCGCTGCCGCGACCAGCGGGTGCAGCCGTTCGGCACGGAGCAGTCCGGCCCGCAGCAGCTCCAGGTCCGGAAGCGGTCGGGCAGCGGCCTCCGGAAGCACGGGGAGCGCCGCGATCTGCTGCGGCGGCAGGGGCTGCCGTACCGGTCGGAGAACCGGGGCGTGGCTGTCGTCGGGGGCGACGAGTTCGAGCACGGAGCGGTTGCGCGCACCGAGCCGCACGGTGAAGGCCCCGCGAGGCAGGCCCTCGGCTCGGAGGAGCAGTTCCGCCTCGTCGGCCCAGTGGTCCGGCGGCCACGGAGGTCGGTGGTGGTCGGCGGGTCTGTACAGCGCCTCCGCCCCGCACCTGCGGGCCAGTTCGGCGCTCCGCGCGGCGTCCCAGAGGTGCCGGTGCAGGTCGAGGCGGAAACGCCGGTCGGGGTGGGGATGCGGATGGTGCTCCGCTGGGCCGTCCCGCGACTCGTCCCAGAGCGCCAGGGACATCCGCTGGCCGGCGTCCGCCCAGGCGGGCGGCGTTCGCACGACGAGCTGCGGTGCGACGGCGCTCGGGTCGCCATAGCGGGCGAGCGCAAGGGTCAGGCCGGGTCGGAGCCGCCCGTCGGGGGCGATCCGGGGCATGTGCCAGCGCAGCAGATCCGGCGCCAGTCGGCGGAGATCGGCCCGGAGGCGGGTGGCGAGGTCGGTGCCGTAGCGGTTGCGCACGGCGGGCACATCGAGATCGACGTCGATCCGGGCGACGGCGCAGGCCCCGGCCCAGTCGCCGGCCGCACGGCGCGCGGCCGCGTTCTCGATCATGGACGGTGGCACGGCGTACTCGCGTACGCGCTGCCACATCAACAGGCGGGCGGGAATCGGTTCCACGAAGTGAGGTGCCATCAGCACTCACCTTGCGTGGACGATTCCCCCAATCCGCAGGAGAGGAAGGTGTTCATCGCCGGCATCATATGCACCTCCCGGATGATCTGTCAGGCATTAAATCGTGGGGTCGGGCCCTGTGCGCCTGCTCGCGGCGGAGCGACGACGGAGATGGATCGGCTGCCCATGGCCCCGTCCCCCTTCGCGAGCCGCCTGACCAGCGGTCAGGCGGGCGACGCACCCCTTGCGCGGATGCCTTGGCCGACCTGCCCGCTCCGCGTCGCCGTCGACGGGCGCGGACCGGCCCGGACGCAACCCTCACCGCCCAGGCGTGCACTTGCCGCGCGATCCGCGAACTCGAGCGAAGAGATGCTCGGCAACGAGGGGGCCTCCGGTCCGGCTCAATGGGCTCTCCAGGGGCGGGCGGGACATTGTCCGGGACCTGTTCGACGCACCCTTGGAGGTTGACCCGTGTTCACATCCGTCTTCGAACCGCACGTGGAGGCACACCCCGCACCCCGCCTGCCCGCACGGGCCCGCCGGGGCACGGCACAGGGCCTGCTCCTCTCGAACGCGCTCGTGAGCCCCGCCTCCGCCGAGCGGTCATGCGCGCGATGCTGATGGCGGCCATCGCCGACAGCGCGCCGGGGACCGGAAACGACACGACGATGGCTTCGTCCGACCAGGAGATCCGGGTCGCCGGCACGGAGCGGTCCTACGCGGGGTCGACTGGGGACGTGTAGCCGGGCCACACCACGGGCGGGAACCGGTGTGCGTGCCGCCTTCGGGTTTCGCGGGTGAGGAACGAGAACCCCGAGACGAGTGTCGCGATGAACGACAGCCCCATGACGATCACCGCCAACACGTCACCGGTGTAGGTCACGAAGAACAGCCACATGACCGACGAGGCCGCTCCGGCGGCCAGCAGCAAGGCGACCCTGGCACCGTGATCGAGCCTCCTGCTCACCACGACGAGGAAGTAGCCGAGGACCGCGCCGGGCGTGACGGCGACCAGGAACCCCGCGGCTACGAAGATGAGAAGGGCTATGACCATGTCGAGCGACCTCCGGGTCTGACGGCAACCGGTGACATGAGCAGCGCGGATGCACCCCGCCCGCTGCCGGTTCCCCTGACGCTCATACTGCCAGACTGTTTGAACGTGTTCAATCAGTACGTGGAGGGGGCCGTCGGCGGGATACGACGACCCGTCAGCCGATCTGTTCGGCCAGGGCGAGGATGATGCCCGAGGGGCCGCGGAGGTAGCAGAGACGGTAGAGGTCCTCGTACCGCGCGACCTCACCGAGCAGTTGGGCGCCATGGGAGCGCAGACGGGCGATGGTGTCGTCGATGTCGTCGACAGCGAACATGACCCGGTGCAGGCCCAGCGTGTTCGGCGGCGGGTTGGGCGACCCGCCGCCGATCGCCTCGGGGGCGCGGTACTGCGCGAGCTCCAGCTTGCCGTGGCCGTCCGGGGTGCGCATCATCGCGATGTCGCTGCGGACCCCGTCGAGCCCGACGGCCTGGTCCGCGAAGAGGCCCTCGATCTGCGCCGTGCCTTCGACCTCCATGCCCAGTTCGGTGAAGAAGGCGACGGCGGCGTCCAGGTCTTCGACCACGATGCCGACGTTGTCCATCCGCTGAAGCGTCATGGTGTTCTCCCTCTGCGTTGCGCGGCGCTCCGAGAACCTCGGTAGACCACCGGTATACCGAGGACGGAGCCGGCGGGCCGTCCTCGACACCCCTCGATGAGCTGACGCGTGCGCCGCCGTCACCTGCCGTCCGCCTCTGGAGCCCCTGCGTATAGGCAGACAGCAGCCGAGAGGAGAGGGGGACCCGGCGGCCCCGGGGCCTTGCGGACGGGTGGCTACGTCGCCCCCGCCGCCGCCAGTACCGCGACCGGGAGGAGCAGGATCCACTGCGGCAGGCGCAGGAGCGGTCTGGACCAGCCGACGGACAGCGTGACGGCCAGGAAGACCGCCGCGTACGCGATGAAGTGCGCGGCCACGAACCATGCCACCAGGCCGGCACCCCGCGTGCCCTCCGACCCTGCGAGGTAGAGCAGAGCAACTGCGGAGAGCGCCAGGTCGCAGCTCACCATGTGCCACACGGCGTGCAGGACACGCTTGGGTTCGTCCGCGAGCCCGCAGGTCAGCAGCGGGCGCACCACGTCGCGGTGGCCGGCGACGACGTGCACCGCGGTCACGCCGAGCGCGGTGATCCCTGCTGCGAGAAGCCAGCCGTTCATCGGACCTCGATCCCTTGGGCGATGACAGCGGCCAGCTGCGCGGCCAGCTGCGGGCCCGGGTGCTCCCCGACCAGTCCGATGTGGAAGAACACGGCTCCTGCCAGCGTGTCCAGGACCAGATCCACGGGCGTTTCGGCCGCGATCTCCCCGCGCTGCGCGGCGCGTTCGAAGACGACCAGCAGGCGTTCCTTCGACGGGGCCAGGAAGTCGCCGCGGATGCGCGCCTGGAGTGCGGGGTCGGCGGCGAAGTCGGCGAGCAACCCCGGGAGTGCCGCGGCGGCGGCAGGCGCGCGGAACTCGTCGATCAGGCCCTGGAGCAGCACGGTCAGGTCCCCGACCAGCGTTCCGGTGTCCGGGGGCGGCGTGTCGTCGGTGGTCGTGAAGACGGCCTCGAAGACCAGCTCGGGCTTGCCCGACCACCGCCGGTAGATCGTGTCCTTGCCGACTCCGGCCCGCGCGGCGACCGCTCCGATCGAGGTGACGGCGTACCCGACTTCGACCACCAGCTCCGCCGTCGCGCCGATGATCGCCTCGTGCGATCGGGGATCTCTGGGACGCCCTCGGGAGGACGAAGAGGAACTCATGGCATTTACTTTACGGGTCGACCCGTAGGGAAACAAGGGTGTGCCCGCGCGCCTTCCACCCCGCCCGGCGGCGACTCGGCCGGAACGATCTCGCAGAACTCCGCACCTTCTGCACCGCCGCCAAAGCCGACGCCGTGACCGGATGCGATCCAGGGCCTCCGACCCCACTGCGAACGGCGCGTGTGCCGGGCCCCCTCAGCGCAACGGGAGCCTGGGGCCGTGTCCGTGCAGGTGGGACATGAGCAGGACGACGGCCACCCAGGCGCCGACCCCGATCCACGCGAGGGCTTCGGACCCGGCGAAGCTACCCGTGACGAGCAGGGCGAGCGTGGCCAGGAGCAAGACCATCATGACGGCTTGGCGCCCGCGCCCCGGCCGACCGCCTTCCGACCGGGCCCTGCCTTCGTTCAGCTCGCAGACCAGTTGGTCCCAGGCCGCCGTCTCCCGTGCCGTCAGCTCGCTCCCGGCCAACTCCGCCTCCACACCCGTGTCCGGACTCCGATGAGCGGATGCCCCGCACCGGCCCGACCCATGCACCTGACCACCGGGTCGGGTGGTCGGCGCAGCACGGGCGTCGGATCCGGGGGCGGGATGCTGCACCCGTTCAGGCGAAAGCCGGACGAAACCCACTCCTCGCACCGCGGGTGGAGGCAGGGTCGGTGCGAGGAATCCGGCTCGACGAGAGGTAGGGGACGTTGCGTACGAGGCGTGTCGGAACGATCGTCAGCGCGGTCGCGCTGACCATCCTGACCATCCCGACCAACGCGCAGGCCGCTGCGGTGGCCTGTGGCGGAGGAGTGTCGACCGGCCGCGTGGCCGTCAACGGCTGCATCAGCGCCCAGCGCGGTTCGGTCGGCGAGTTCCCCACCCGGGAGATCACGGCGCACATCAAGGCGCGCAACACCGGCCCGAAGGCCGTGAACGTCTCGTACGAAGCGTTCTTCCGGGTCGTGCAGGGTGGCCACTGGGAGAAGGTGGGCAGCGGCCGCACCCGCGTCGGGGCCGGCGAGACCGTCGGCCCGCTCGAAGTGGGCAGCACGACACGGGTGTGCGGCCCCGTGAAGGTCGAGATCCGCGTACACGCCCGGGCCGACGGCGGCGCCTGGAGCGGCTGGTCTCCCGCGTCCACCAAGCAGTGCCAGACCTGAGCGGCAACGCGTAGGCCGCCACCTCCCTCTCGGAGGTGGCGGCCCTCGGCACGTCAACACCGCAACGCGTCGGCACTCGCGAGCGCGTCAGCGCATCAGCGCGTCAGCACTCGCGCAGGCCCGGCGCGGGGTCGACCGACGTGTGGACGTCCACGGCCGGGACGTTGCCCCACTGGCCGTTGTCCAGCTTGGTCCAGTACCAGACGTTGTTGCCGCCGGCGTGCTGGTCTCCACGGCCCCAGCACTGGAACCAGCTGGGGCTGGTGTTCAGCGGCCCGCGCACGGCGGAGTTGTACCGCCGGTGCTCGTAGCCCTTGGCGCCGATGCGGTTGCCGCACCACAGCTTGCCGTCGGCGCGGACGCCGCATTCGGCGGCCGCGCTGGTGCCGGTGGCGGGCGTCGCCACGGCCGGTCCGGTCGCGGCGACCGTGCCGCCCGCGAGTGCGGCGGCGGCGAGGCCCAGGGCGATCTTCTTGCCTGTGAACATGTCTTCTCCTCGGAAAGGGGCTCTCTGGCGAGCCGTGTGATGGGTGTGCGTGATCGGTGGTCGTAGGGGGCGCGCTCAGCGGCAGGTGCGTACGCCGTCCAGCCAGGCGGGGCCCTTGATGTAGATGTTGGTGATCCACGAGCCGTACTCGGGCAGGTAGGACCAGGCGTCGTTGGTGTAGCCCTCCGCCGTCACCGGTTCGGCGCGCTGCTGGCACTCGATGCGCACGGTCGTCGGGCCGGGGAACCGGTGGACCCGCGGGCTCGTGGTGGACGGCTCCTCGTGGGTCCACACATCGGTGCCCCAGGTGCTGAACGTGCCGGGAGCCGACGCGGCGGCGATGCGGACCGCTCCCGCGTAGTCCCCGCCCAGCCGTACGTCGCTGACGGTGATCCGGGTGCCCGACTCCCGGGCCTCGACCATTTTTCCGGCGCCGAGGTAGATCGCGACGTGGCGGACGGAGCCACCCGAACCCCAGGCGAGCAGATCCCCCGGCAGCAGGGGCGCGGTGCCCTGCGCGGCCGTGAAACGCTGCCTCACCTGCGGCGAGTTGAACTGGTGGTAGGCGTTGCCCGGGAGTGGGTCCCCGCCGGCCGCACGGGCGTAGGCGTACCGGACCAACCCCGAACAGTCGAAGCCCAGCCGCTCCGGGTCGTGCGCGCTGTCCGGGTCGCTCGGGTCGACCTGACCGTACGTCGGCCCCGGCTGAGGACCGTGGCCGCCGCCCCAGGTGTACCAGACGCCGACCTGTTCGCATGCGGCCCGTACGGCCGCCTCCGCCACGGCGGAAGCCCCGGGGGCGAGCACAGCGCACGCCCCCGCCGACTTCGGTGCCGCGGCCACCGGAGTACCGTGAACACCCTGCCACGCTGCCAGCAGGGCCACCGCCGCCACTGCCGCTCCGACCGTTCTCCGCCTCGCCATGTCCGTTCCCCCGTTCCGGCCGCCCTGTGCCGCGGCCCGCCTCGCTCGCCGTACCCGTGGTGCCGGCAGTGCCCGTGGTGGAGTGCGTCGGCGTGGAGGTCGTACGACACCGCGCCGCAGGCCGTCCGCCGGCACTTCGAGACTGGGCCCGTCGAGCCCTCCGTGTCGAGGAAGCCATGGCGGCCCACCGGAACGGGAAACGGGAAACTCCTGGGAAACCCCCTCTGACCAGCAATGTTGAGTGACCGTCAACGGCGGCCCCGACGAGCATGCGGCACCTGCGGGGTCCGCTGCCGGGCACGGGCGGCGCCATGCGGGCGGCAGCTCGCCCCCGGGGCGCGAGCACGACCGGACCGGACTTCCCAGCCGGCCTTGACCTGACCTTCGAACATCGGAAAATGCGATGACCTGCGATGACGGACCGTGGCACAGTGCACGCATGTCCCATGACATCGCCTACCCCGTCTTCCGCACCACCGACCTCCCACTCGCTTTCGGCACCGCGCGCCGCGTCATGGAGTTCGGTCGGCGCGAGTACTCCACGGTCTGCGTGTACGCGGAATTCGGCTCCGTCCCCGAGGCGCGGCGCATGGCGAAGCAGCTGCCCGAGGCATGGTTCGAGGGGCATGCGGAGTACGAGGAGTTCGAAGGGGTGCCGCTGGAGGAGCAGCCCCCGCTGGTCGTCGGCGTGCAGGGGCCGGCTTTGCCGGCCGACCCCGCCGCGTACCAAGGGCGGCTCCCGTTGGAGTGCGGGTTGAGTGATGTGCCGGTCGGCAGTGTCGAGGACGCCTTCGCGGCGGCGATCGGCGCGAACGTGGGCTGGCTCAACTGGCAGTCGCTGTGCTGGCCGGACGCACCCGAGGCCGGTTTCCACGGAGAGTCCAAGCATGCCGAGGTGACGCTCCTGTGCAACACCCGCACCCGCGAACTCGACGAGCCCGCCTAGGACCACACCGTCCTCGTCCATGTCCGCAGCGCCGTCTTCGACGGCATCCAGTCGAATGAGCCCTACGCGCACTGGCTCGCCGAGCAGTGCGGACTCACGGTCACCGGGCCCGGACAGCGGACCTGACGTGAGTTGACCGCTCCCCCGGCGGCGCTCGGCAGTCCGCCGCCGCAGGGGAGCAGCGGACGCCCCGCCCTCGTCGACGGCCCGGGCACATGACCCTCGCCCAAGGGGACGACAACCGCCGCTCTCAGCGGCCACTCCTCAAGATCTCTGCCAGAACCCGGCCGCCGTGCCCCGGAGAACCACATGAAGCTGTCCATCACCATTCATCAAGCCCGTCTCGGCCCCGAGGAGTTCAAGGTCATCCGGCCCGCCCGACCGCTGGTCCACTCCGTGCTCGTCGACCGCGATCGGTACCTGGACGCCTACCTCGATCAGGATGCCGCTTGGCGCATCGGTGGGCTGTGGACGCTCGCCGCCTCGTCACCGCGCTCACTGGTGCACCTGCCGATGCGGGCGAACCGTGGCCCCTCGCACCAGGTGCCGGAAGACAGCGCACGGCAGCTCGATCTCGTGCTGCTGCACCACTCACGGCAGTTCGCGCCATCTCGCTGGAAAGAAGTACGAAGGCGGCTGGGACCAGGACGTCAGCAGACCGTGACGCTGCCCACCCCGGGGCACGCCGACGAAGCCGCGAGCGACCACGGGGCACGGCACCACAAGGAGAACCGGGATCTGTTCCACCAGCACCTCCACGCCGAGACCCTGTTCATGACCGGCAGCGCGAGGGTGTTCGAGGACACCGCCCGGCGCTTCTTCGACCTCGCCCGGACCGGTCCCGGATACGTGCCCGTCCACCCGCGCCGCCCGCACTTCTGCACCGAGCTCCACTCCAATGACGGGGTTCTCGGCGACGCGCGAGAGATCCACATCGAGTACTGCGACCAGTGGGAAGCATGACCCCGGGACGGCACCCGGGAAGACGGTCGGTAGGGGGATCGACCGTCCCGGGACAGACCGGGCTTTCGCGCCGCGTAATTCGCTGGCGTGGGAGCGGTCCGCCTGCTTGAGTGTCGTCGCGACCGCGCCCCCGGTGCGCCCGGCTGCGGCTACTTCCTTCTGACACCCAAGTGACGCCGCCGCCTCTTTTTGATCTCGGGCGGCGCGGTCGCACCTCGCCCCGCCGGACAGCACGGCCGGGGCCGTCCGCTCTTCGGATCCGGGGGGATTCACTGCCTCGCCACACCCAGCGCGTTTCCAAGGTCTGGCCCGAGATGCTCGTGGCTCCGCACGTCTCGGCCGCCGCCCGCACCGCGTCCGCACCCGCGGTCCACCACTGGCGGGGCGGGCGGGCCAAGCTCACCCACGCAGGCGGTCCGGCCTTCGTGCGGGAGCCCCGGGAGGAGCTCTTCCTGCTGGCCGTCGGCAACTTCGGCTCCCAGCAGACCTACTACGAAAGCGGTCAGGAGCGCGACGACCGCTACGCCCGCCTCCTGGGACGACTCGCCGTCGAGGACCCCGTATGGACGGCCGGCCTGCTGCGCTGGCTCCGCGGCGAGGGCAACATGCGCACCGCGTCGCTGGTCGGCGCCGCCGCGTACGTCCGGGCCCGGCTCGAGGCGGGGTCGGCCGGCAGCCCATCCAACCGGTCCGTGATCGACTCGGTGCTCCAGCGCGCCGACGAGCCGGGAGAGCTGCTCGCGCACTGGACCTCACAGTACGGGCGGAACGTGCCGCAGCCCGTGAAGCGGGGCATCGCCGACGCCGTGCGCCGGCTGTACTCCTCGCGGTCCTTGCTGAAGTACGACACCGCTTCCAGGGCCTACCGCTTCGGGGACGTGCTCAACCTGGTACACGCCTCCCCCGACCCCGCCAAGCCCTGGCAGGGCGCCCTGTTCCGGCACGCCCTGGACCGCCGCCATCATCCGGAGCGCGCGACCGTGCCCGCCTCCGACCGGCTGCTGACCGCGCACCGGGCCCTGATGGAGCTGGCGCCGGAGGAGAGGCGGGCCGCGGTGACGGGGCCCGGCGGCGCCCAGAGGCTCGCTGCGGCGGGTACGACCTGGGAGGCCCTGGCCGGCTGGCTCCAGGGGCCGATGGACGCCGCCGTCTGGGAGGCGGTGATCCCCTCGATGGGCCCGATGGCGCTCCTGCGGAACCTGCGGAACTTCGACGAAGCAGGGGTCTCGGATGAGGTGGCGGCGGCGGTCGCGGCGCGCATCTCGGATGCCGAGGAGGTCGCCCGGGCCCGGCAGTTCCCCTTCCGGTACCTGGCCGCCCACCAGCACGCGCCGTCGCCCCGCTGGGCAGAACCACTGGAACGGGCCCTGGGCCACTCGCTGGCCAACGTCCCGGCCCTGCCCGGCCGGACGCTGATCCTCGTGGACCGCTCGGACTCCATGTTCTGGGACACCGTATCCGAGCGGTCCACGCTCACCCGCGCGGACGCCGCGGCGGTCTTCGCCACCGCCCTGGCGATGCGCGCCGAACAGGCGGACCTGGTCGAGTTCGGCTGGTCCAGCAAGCCGGTCCCCTTCGCAGTGGGGGAACCGGTGCTCGACGTGCTGAAACGGTTCCACAGCCTCGGAGGCACGCAGACCACGACGGCCCTGCGCCACCACTACCGCGACCACGACCGCGTCCTCATCGTCACCGACGAGCAGGCTGCGCCCCACGGCCGGGGCAAGGCGGCCGATCCGGTGCCGTCCGGGGTCCCCTTGTACACCTGGAACCTCGGCGGGTACCAGCCGGCCCACATCCCCGCGGGTCCGCACCGGCACGCTTTCGGCGGGCTCACCGACGCCGCGTTCCGGATGGTCGGCCTCATCGAGGCCGGCCGACGTGCCACTTGGCCGTGGAACGTCGGCCCGGCGTAGCGACGGCGGTCGCCCGGGGCGTCACTCGGGGCGTCAACCGGGGCTTCCGGGGCTGGTGTAGCCGAGGGCGTTGAGGTTGGCGGAGCGGGTTCCGGCGGGCTGGAGGTCGGCGTAGGGGTGCAGGCGTGCGCCGGTCGTGCCGTTGGCGAGTGTCCGTTCGCGTTCCCGGGTGCCGGGCTGCGCGGGGGTGGGGGCGAGCCGGCGTCGGCCGAGGAGGGCGAGCACGGCCTCGGGGCCGTGGTCTCGGCGGGCGGCGGCGAGCTCTTCGAGGTCCCACACCATCTGGCCGACGACGGTGCGGCGCGGGCCACGGGCTTCGACGGTGCCGCGGACGAGGAGCAGTCCGCAGTGGAAGACGGTGTGGGCGACCGCGTCGTGGCTGTCTTCGAAGAAGGCCAGGTCCACGAGCCCGGAGCCGTCTTCCAGGGTGACGAAGATGATGCGCTTGCCCGACGGGATCGGCGGGGTCTGGGTGGACGCCCGCACTCCGGCGACCAGCACCTGCTGCCCGGGGTGCAGGGCTTTGAGGTGGGCCGCGTCGGTGGCGCCGATCTCGCGGAGCAGCCGGTGGTGGGGGGTCATCAGGTGCTGGGACACGTCGATCTTCAGGACGTCGATCTCGGCGCTGAGGGCCTCGCGGCTGGTCATCTCGGGCAGCCCTGCCGGTTCGGCGGTCACCAGCTCGCCGCCGAGCGGCAGCTGCCCGTCCGCGGGCCGGCCGCGGGTGTGGGCGTGGAGTTCGGCGGCCTGGAGGAGGAGGTCGCGGCGGGTGAGGGGGCCGCGCAGCGGGTCGACGGCGCCGATCCGGATGAGGCGCTCGGCGATGGGCAGGGCGGGGCGGGCGCGCTGCCAGAGGTCCTGGAGAGCGCTGTAGGGCTGGCCGGCCGCGATCCGGGCGACCTGGTCCTCGCTGATGCCCTTGACCGAGGACAGCGAGAGCCGTACCCCCCACACCCCGCCCGCGGTCTCCTCGATGCGGTGGTCGGCGGCCGAGCGGTTGACGTCGACGGGCAGGACCGGGACGCCGTGGCGGCGGGCGTCGGAGACGATGACCCGCGGCGGCCACATGCCCGGGTCGTGTTCCAGCAGACCGGCGTAGAGGGCGGCGGGGTGGTGGGCCTTGAGCCATGCCGATTGCAGGGCGGGGACGGCGAACGCGACGGCGTGGGCGCGGCAGAAGCCGTAGGCGCCGAACCCCCTGATGATCTCCCACACTTCGTCGAGTACGGCGGTGCCGTAGCCGCGGGCGCCGGCCTCGCGCCTGAACCACGCCTCCACCTGCGGCAGACGCTCCTTGTCGGCGAGGGCGCGGCGGGCGATGTCGGCGAGGGCGCGGTCGCAGCCGGTCAGGACGGCGAACATGTCGATGATCTGCTCGTGCCAGATCGTCACCCCGTAGGTGGAGGCCAGCACCGGGACCAGGTCGGGGTGGGGGTAGGCGGGCGCGGCGCCGTGGCGGGCGGCGATGTAGAGGGCGGGCATGCCTCCCTTGACCGGGCCCGGCCGGAAGAGCGAGATGTCGGCGATGACGTCCTGCACGTCGCGGGGCTGGAGCCGGCCGACGAGGTCCTGCTGGCCGGGGGACTCCAGCTGGAACATCCCCACGGTGTCCGAGGCGCGGATGAGGTCGAAGGCGCCGGCGTCGCCGAGGGGGACGTGGTCGGGGTTGTCGAGGTCGATGTGCCGTCCGGTGGTGCGCCGGATCTCCTTGACGGCGTGCGCCATCGCCGACTGCATGCGGACCCCGAGCACGTCGAGTTTGAGCAGGCCGAGGTCCTCGACGTCCTCCTTGTCGGCCTGGACCATGGGGTAGCCGCCCGGGGTCGGCTGGACCGGCAGCCGGTCCAGCAGCGTGGAGTTGGAGAGGATCACCCCGCACGGGTGCATCGCGATCCCGCGGGGCAGGGCGTCGAGCCCCTCCGCGAGCTCCCACAGCGGCCCGAACCGGCCGGCTTCCGCAGCGAGCTGCTTGAGCTCCGGCAACGCGGTGAGGGCGTCGCGGATGTCGCAGGCCCGGATGTGCGGGAAGGACTTGGCGACCCGGTCGATGACCTGCGGGGCGATGCCCAGCGCGAGGCCGGCGTCCCGCAGGGCGTGACGGGCCCGGTAGGTCTCCGGCATCGCCGTCACCGCCACCCGCTCCGTTCCGAAGCGGGCGATGATCCGGTCGTACACCTCCAGCCTGCGGGCGGACTCCACGTCCACGTCGATGTCGGGCAGGGACCGCCGCCGTACGGAGAGGAACCGCTCGAAGAGCAGGTCGTGGTCGAGCGGGTTCGCCGTCGCCACGAACAGCGCGTGGTTGACCATCGAACCGGCACCCGATCCGCGGGCCGCGATCCGGATGCCCATCGCGCGCACGTCGGCGACGACCTGCGCGACGGCGAGGAAGTACGCCTCGTACTCCAGCCTGCCGATCACCTGGAGCTCGTCGTCCAGTTGCTCCACCGCGCGCCGGTCACGGTCCAGGCCGCGGGCGAACATGCCCGCCTCGCAGCGCCGGCGCAGGAGCCGCATCGCACCGCCCGGCCCGGGCTCGGCGCCGACGACTTCCGGCTCGGGGAAGTGGGGCCGGCCCAGTCCGAGGTCCGCCTGCGGGTCGACCGTGCACTGCTCTGCGGCCCGGGTGGTCTCGGCGAGCAGCGTGGCCGCCCGGCCCGGGCCGGCGCCGCAGGCTCGCGCGATCCGCTCGGCCGCGGCGGCCATCTCCACGGGGCCGGTCAGCCACCGTCGCCCGCAGTCCAGGCGGCGCGGGTCGACCGGGCGCAGCAGGCGGGCGGCGTCCAGTACGTCGGCGATCCGGTGCCGGTCCGCGTCGGCATAGCGCACCGCGTTCGTCAGGACCGCGGGGACCCCGAGCCGGTCGGCCAGGCCGAGGGTGCGGGCGGCCAGGCGCAGGGAGCCCGGTCCGGTGCCGGGAAGGTCCCAGCACACCGTCTCCAGCCGCAGGTTCGCACCGACCACCTCGCGCCACGGCGCGAGCAGCCGCTCCGCGACATCGGGCCGCCCGGCCGACAGGGCGCGCACCGGTTCGGACACCGGTCCGAGCAGCACCAGCAGGCCGTCGTCCGCGTACCGGCCGAGGGCGTCCCAGCTGACGACCGGCGGGCCGTCGGCGGCGACGGCGTACGCGGCCGACACCAGCCGGCACAGCCGTCCCCAGCCGGCTGCGTCCTTGGCGAGCAGGGTGACGCGCAGCGGGGCTTCCGCGACGTGCGCGCCGCCGCGCGCCGGCGTGCGGTGGCGTGGTGCGGAGCCGGGGCGGGCGGGGTTGCGGGGGGCGACGGCCACGTCGACTCCGAAGACGGGGCGGATCCCGGCGGCGGTGGCGGCCTTGGCGAACCGCACGGCGCCGGTGACGGTGTCGCGGTCGGTCAGCGCGAGGGCGCCGATGCCCCGTTCGGCAGCCCGCTGTACGAGGTCGCGGGGGTGGGAGGCGCCGTAGCGGGCGGAATAGCCGCTGGCGACGTGAAGGTGGACGCCGTTGCCCATGCCCACCTCCTGACCGAACGGTTCCAGCCGTTATGGCCGGATCTCCTCCCTCCACGGTATCGAACGCAATTCGAACACGCCGAATCGGTTCCCACCCTCGGCGGACACCGGCAGACACCTGACCCAGGGCACTGGTGCGCACGGCGCCGACTCAGGTGCCGGTCGCTCGGGCCGCGCGGGGTCGGGCGCGCAGGGGCTGGCGCACGTCGAGCGTGGAGATCGCCACCGCCGTGGGGACCGTTCCCTGCTGCCCGCTGCCGACTGCCGCCTGCCCGCGGTCGGCAAGGCGTCACGCTTCCTGTGCGGTGTGGTCCCCCGTGGTCGCCGTCGCGGTGGTTGTGAAGATTCGGTTCACGTGGTGGTCGAGCACCGCGACTGCCGATTCCGGGGCCCGCTGGCCCACGAGGATGCTGGTGCCCAGGGTCGCCGCCATCGCGAGCAGGCTGATCGCCTCCGTCCGGGCGTCGATGCCGGGATCGGCCAGGTCAGCCGCCTGGGCCTGTTCGAGGAGGCCGGTCAGGGCGTTCTCCGCCGCGTCGGGGTTGTCGATGAACGGCTGGGCCGCCAGCGCCTCGTCGGTCACGGAGAGGATCGCGTACGAGCTGTAGAGCAGGTGGAAGGTGCGGCTTTCCTCGTCGGTCGGGAGGGAGGCCAGCAGCAGCGCCTCGATGGTGGCCCGGGGACCCGGGTGGGGGCCCGCCTCGGCCAGGCGGGCGCCGACGCGGGCGGTGAAGCGGCCGGTCAGGTGCTTGAGGCCGTAGAAGAGGAGCTTCTCCTTGGTCTCGAAGTAGTACTGCACGAGCCGGAGTGACACGCCGGCCTCGGCGGCCACGTCGCGCATGCCGACGGCGTGCAGCCCGCGCCGTCCGGCGACCTGGATGAGCGCCTCGGCGATCTGGGTGCGCCGTTCCTCGTGGTCCACGCGCTTCGGCATGTGCTTGTTTCTCCGCCCATCGGTGGGTGCGTCGACGGCCCGTGCCGTGCCGGACCCCTTCATGGTACGCGCGTACCAACATCGTGGTACGGTCGTACCACAAAGAATGGATCTTCTCGGAGGTGCCTGGTGCCCGCACACACGACCCGCATACGCCGTGACGTCGGCCGCTACGTCAACGACGAGCTGCGCGACCGCTACTTCGCCGCCGCCGACGTGCTCTACGCCATGGGGGCGCCCCTGCGCTCCGAGACGGACGTCGAGACAAGCTTCGGCACCACACACGTCTACCGGTACGGGCCCGCGGATCCCGCCGCCGAATCCCGCACCCCGATCGTCCTGATCCACGGCGCCGGCTACTCCTCCGCGATGTGGTACCCGAACACCCGCGGGCTCAGCCTCGACCGTCCCGTCTACGCTCTCGACACCCCCGGCGATGCGGGCCGCAGCGTCCACCGCGAGCCCATGTGGCAGCCGGAGCGGGCCGCCCAGTGGATGGACGAGGCCCTCGGCGCACTCGGTCTCGACCGGGTCCACCTCGTCGGTTCCTCCTACGGCGGCTGGCTGGTGCTGAACCAGGCCCATCGGCGCCCTGACGGATCGCCTCCGTCACCGCCCTCGACCCGGGCGGCCTGGAGAAGGTGGGGCTGCGCTTCTTCGCCTGGGTGTTCGTCAGCCTGTTCGCCACCTTCGCCCCCAAGGCGCTGCGGCCGCGCCTCGCGGCGTGGCTGGACCAGCCGGTCATCGCCGTCCCCGAGATGAGGAAATGGATCCAGCTCGGCGCACGCGCGTTCCGGATCCGCCGCCCCGCGCCCCTGCCGCTTTCCGAGGACGCGCTGCGGTCCATCCGAACCCCGCTCTACCTCATCATGGGCAGGCACAGCCTGCTCGTGCACCCGAAGCGGCAGCTGGAGCGCGTGCCGAGGCTCGTTCCCGGGGCGCGGGCCGAGATCATCGCCGCGACCGGCCACGGACCGCAGATCGACCACCCCGAGGTCGTCAACGCCCGGATGCTGAGCTTCATGGAAGACGTCGACTCGCTCACCCCTGCCAGGAACGAGGCCTAGGACAGCGAGGCCGCCCCGCCACCACCGCGCTCGCCTCCCGGGCGCACCGGCCTTCCGGCCGACTCCCGCGGACACGTACCCCGTCCCCCGCCGGGCAGCCCTCACCGGGCACGAGACGACGGAGCCGTACGGTCCGACTCTCCGTGCCCGGGCGGGCGCGCGCGGGGGCCTTCCGCGCATTGACCTGTCCGGCACAGTAGGGATGCGATCACCGGACGGAAGCCGTCAGCTGGAAGGACGAGAGGGCTCGGGAAGAGGAGGAGGCACGGCCGTGGCACGTCCCGTTTGGGCCGGAAACCTGTCGTTCGGGCTGGTCAGCCTGCCGGTCGGCCTCTACACGGCCACCGACAGCCACACCATCCACTTCCATCAGCTGCAGCGCGGCACCGCCGACCGGATCCGCAACCGGCGGGTCAACGAGCGCACCGGCGAAGAGGTCGACCTGTCCGACATCGTCAAGGGCTACGACACGGGCGAGGGAGAGTACGTACTGGTCGAGCCGAAGGAGCTGGATGACATCGCCCCCGGCCGCTCGCAGTCCCTGGAGATCGCCGGGTTCGTCGACCTGGACGACATCGAGCCGATCTTCTTCGACAAGACCTACTACCTCGGGCCTCGCGGCAAGGGCTTCGAGAAGACCTACAGCCTCCTTGAGCAGGCGCTGGCCGCGACCGGCAAGGCCGGTGTCGCCACGTTCGTGATGCGCCAGCACGAATACCTGGTGGTGCTGAAGGCCGAAGACGGCCTGCTCACCCTCCACACGCTCCACTGGGCGGACGAGATCCGTAACCCCAAGGACGAGATCGACGGCCTTCCCGGGAAGGCGGCCAAGGGCACGGCCAAGGAAGTGCAGATGGCCGAGCAGCTCATCGAGGCGATGGCCATGCCCTGGGACCCGGGCCGGTTCCACGACACCTTCCAGGAGAAGGTCGCCGCCCTCATCGAGGCCAAGCAGAAGGGCGACACCGTCGAGAAGGCCGAGCCGGCCCCCGAGCCGACCGGCGCCGTCGACCTCATGGAGGCCCTGCGCGCCAGCGTCGAGCGCGCCCGCAGCCCCGAGTCCGCCGGTGAGAAGGCTTCCACCTCGGCCTCGACGCGCGCCCGCACGACGCGTTCCGGCTCCGGCAACGCGAAGAAGCCGGCGGGCAAGAAGCGCATCCGCTCCGCTCCGAAGAAGCAAGACCTGGACGCCCTGTCCAAGGCCGACCTCTACAAGAAGGCCACCGCGGCCAACATCCCCGGCCGCTCCCACATGACCCGGGAGGACCTGGTCGACGCACTCAAGCACGCCGCCTGAGCCCCGGCGCCGGGGCTGCCAGGAATCGGGGACCGCGAAACGGCGTTGTCCCCGGCATGGGCGAAGCATCGCGGCACGACCCTGACGAGCGCGGCCCGGCCACCTCGGCGGCCGTCCGCGCGCGGCTGGCGGCCGACCGCGCCGACACCCTCGCCCGGACAGCCGCGCTGAGCCGCGACTTCGACGCGATCGTCGCCGCGAACGCCCTGATCGCCGTCGACGACGAACACGACCCCGAAGGGTCCAGCACCGCCTTCGAGCGCGCCCACGTGGCCGCCCTCGTGGCGCAGGCGCGCGCGCACCTGGACGAGCTGGACCGGGCGCTGCAACGGCTGGAGCAGGGCCAGTACGGACGGTGCGAAGGCTGCGGCGAGGGGATTGCACCCGAGCGCCTGGAGATCCGCCCGGCGGCGACCACCTGCGTCCGCTGCGCCCGGCCCGGTCCCCGCCGGCCTCCACGCCCCGCCTGACGTCGCCCGCAGCGGCTTGATCGGTCGGCCGATCGAACAGCCGGGCAGGCCGGAGCCGGTCTCGGCACGGACGTCGCGGCGCCTTGCCGGTGCCCGTCCGTCCGCGTCCCTGCCCGGCGCGCAGCGGGTGCGTCAGTGGGGCCCTGGCTGCGCGACCGCCGTCCGCAGCAGTTCCGCCATCGATCGGCCGGCGACGCGAAGCGGCTCCGGATCGCGCGCGGCCCGACTGAGCATGAACGCTCCCTCCAGCATCATGATCATCGAGTAGGCGAGCGATCGCGCCGCCTTCGGGTCGGGCACCCAGTGGCCGAACCAACCCGCCGCGGCGGCGATCCACTCCTCGAAGACCTCCGCCGTCGCGGTCCGCAGCACCTCGTTGCTGCCGGCCACCTCCAACGCCATCGTCGCGATGGGGCACGCGTCGGCGTAGTCGGCCGCGGCGAGGTCGTCCGCGGCCGCCTCGAAGGCGCGTACGAGGGATTCGGCCGGGTCCGGCACACCGTCCAGGAGAGCCAGCACCATGCGGCCGTACTCCGGTCCGGACGTGCGGATCATGTCCTCGGCCAGTTGCTGCTTGCCCCCGGGAAAGAAGTGGTAGATCGAGCCGAACGGCGCTTCCGCCTCCGTCGCGATCCGCTTGAGGCCGGTGGCCGCGTAGCCGTGGCGGCGGAACAGCCGCACGGCGGCGCCCTGGATCCTGGTTCGCGTGTCCGGTCGTCCCATTGCCCTCTGCCCTTCCCCGCGGCCAGGATTGCAGTAGAACACTCCATCAAGTGGGGGTGCTGATGCCGAGGATCGAGCTGTCGGCCGGACCGGTCGACTACCAGGACACCGGCGGGGAAGGACCGGTGCTGGTCTTCGGGCACGGGATGCCGATGAACGAGACGCAGTGGCGCAAGGTGGTCCCGCTGCTGGACGGGTACCGGTGCGTGCTGCCCACGCTGCCCCTCGGGGGTCACCGCCGGCCGATGAACCCGGACGCCGACCTGTCCCAGCGCGGCGTGGCCCTGCTGCTGGGCGAGTTCATCGAGCGGCTCGGTCTGGACGACGTGACCCTCGTCCTCAACGACTGGGGCGGGGGTCAGTTCCTGGTGTCGGAAGGGCGGGCGCAGCGGCTGGCGCGCATGGTGCTGGTGGCCTGCGAGGCCTTCGACAACTTCCCTCCCGGGCCCGCCAAGGCGATGGCGCGGGTGTGCAGGGTCCCCGGCAGTGTGCGGCTGCTGACCCGGCTCATGGGCATCCCCGCGGTCCGCCACCACCGGTCCGGGTACGGGGGGATGAGTCTGCGCGGGATCCCCGACGAGATCATGGACGACTGGTTCGCTCCCGCCACCCGCAGCAGGGCCGTCCGCAGGGACTTCGCCAAGTTCGCCACCGGAGCACCCGACCGCCGGACCCTGCTGGCCTGGAGCGAGCGGCTGCGCGGGTTCGACCGCCCGGTACTGGTCGTGTGGGTGACCGAGGACCGCTTGATGCCGCGTGAGCACGGCCCGCGACTGGCCGCGCTGTACCCGCGGGGCCGGCTGGTCGAGATCGCCGGCTCGTCCACCCTCGTCCCTGAGGACCAGCCCGAACGACTCGCCCGGGTGCTGACCGACTTCCTCGTGCGGACCGGAGCGGAGCCGGTCCGGCACGCCGACTGAGCGGGCAGCGGGAGTGGAGGTGAGGGTGAGGGTCGGGCACTGCTCGCCGTACGACGTACAGCGGGCCGATGGCCGCGGACGCCGCCCCGAGCCAAGGGGCGACGTCCGCGGCTCTCCGGCTCCCGCCCCCCGCGCGGGAGCGCGGTTCAGCTTGCGGGCACGGTGTCCTCGAAGGCGGTGCCGGCCGACCGGTACGCCGCGATCTTGGCGTTGACCTGGGCCGGTGTCAGTACCTGGTCCTTGACGTGCAGGACGTAGTCGACCTGCTGCTCGTACGCGCGGGGGGTCGTGGACGTCTGGCCGTTGAGGTCGATCAGCCATTGGTTGAAGTTGATCGACATGGGGCGCTCGGGAAGGTAGGAGGCGCCGTGGGTGCCGAAGAGCTGCCCGTCGACGTAGTAGGTGATCGCGTTGTTGTCGATGGTGACGACGAGATCGTGCCAGCCGGCGTAGCTCTGGCGGCTCTCGGTGTGGGCGTTGACCGCCTGCCACGGCTCGGGGTTGTAGGTCTCCCAGGAGGTCGTGTAGAGGATGTTGGCCGGCTCGCCCCAGCCGCCGTTGGGCAGGTACTCGAAGTCGTACTCGGCGTAGTCGTCGGCCATGGGGGCCTTGAGGTCGTTGATGGTGAAGAAGGTCTGGACGATGCGGTCGCCGTCCGGGCCCGACATGGGGGCGTCGCTGAACTTGACCCGGGCCGCGTACGTGCCGTTCTTGAACTTGGTCGACTTGGTGAGGACCTCGGTCTGTTCGGTACCCGAGGCCGTGCCGTTGGTGGAGGTCTCCAGGCGCATGACGGTGTTGCCGTTGGCGGTGGAGAAGGTGACGTTGGAGGGGTCCCAAGTGGCGCCGGGGACGCCGGGGCCACCGGAGTTGGCGCGTACCGACCATCCGTTGGCGGAGATCTTCGGGTCGGTGTGGGAGGCGTACGTGAAGTCGTCCCAGAGCGAGCCGGATCCGCCGGGCGGGGGCGTGGTGGGCGGCGGGGTGGTCGGCGGGTCGGTGGGGGTGTTGCCGGCCGGAGCGGTGCCCCAGACCAGGGCGCCGGCGCGGGTGGCGGTGACCTTGGTGGAGTCGCCGTAGGCGGTCTGGCCCGCGATGAAGGAGTAGTCGTCGCTCTGCCGCAGCGGCTGCCAGTTGGACTGGTGGAAGCGCAGCTGCATGTCGCCGGTGTCGGCGCCGGGGGCGAGGGAGCCGGCGCCGGAGGTGAAGCCGATCTCCAGGTAGCGGTCGGCGGTGTCGGTGGGGTTGGCGAGGCTGCCGAAGGTGCCGGTGATGTGGGCGCAGCCCTTGACCGCCCATGAACAGGCGAAGCGGTAGGTGGCGCCGGGCGCATCGGACTTGAAGTAGTAGCGCAGCTTGACCTCGCTCAGCGGCAGTGCCGTGGTACCGGTGTTCTTCACCTTGAACCAAGGCTCGCTCTGGTCGGCGGTGGGGGCGCCGGCGCTGGTGCGGTACTGCACGGACAGGCTGCTCGCCGCACTGGCGGTGCCCGGCAGAGCGGCCAGGGCGGCGGCGCCGAGCGCTGTGGCGACGGCCGCCGCGGCGGCGGCCCGCATGCGGGTGCGGCGCAGGCCGGCGGGCCGGTTCACGGTGCCGGTCGAGCCGGTCAGGTCGGGTGAGGTGTTCGAACGGGTCACGAGGGGGTCCTCTCCAGGGTGTGATCGGGGCGGTGTCATGCGGAGGGCGCTGTACGTGCGGGCGTCGCGGCGGCGGTCGTGCGCGGCGCGGTCGTCGGGTGGTGGCGGACGCCCAGGGCGTCCAGTCGGGGGACGTGCGCACGGAGCCGGGACGAGAAGTCGGCCCAGGTGGTGGAGCCGGTCCAGGCCCGGTCGGCAAGTGCGCACAGGCGGGGGTAGGCGAGGCGGTCAAGGTCCGCGGCGTCGGGGGCGAATTCGGTCCAGACCTGCGCCTGGGTGCCGAGGACCCGCCCGTGGCCTTCGGCGGGAGCCCGCGGTTCGGGGTCTCCGCCGTGCACGGTGCGCAGGTCGACGACGGGGCCGGGCTGGGTGGTCGGCCCGTCGGGGTGGTCGTCCTGCGCGTAGTCGAGGTAGGTGGTCCGGTGGTGGGTGAGGACGACGTCGTGGCCGCGTCGGAGCGCCTCGGCCGCGTGGGCGGGGTCGCGCCAGCTCATCACCGTGAAACCGGGCGGAAGCAGGGATCCCTCCTCGGCCCAGCCGACGGGGCGGCGGCCGTGCTCCAGCAGGTGGGCGCCGGCCCGGCCCATCAGCCAGCCGTGCAGGGCGGCCGGGGCGGGCAGTCCCTCCGCGGCCGCGCGCGCCCGGGCGCGGGGGCTCTGCTCCCACTCGGTGGTGGGGCATTCGTCACCGCCGAGGTGGATGTAGGGCGAGGGGAAGACCTCCATCACCTCGTCCAGGACCGCCCGGATGAAGTCCAGGACCTCGTCGTGGACGCCGAGGACGCTCTCGCACACGCCCCAGCGGGTCCACACCCCGAGTGCGCGCTCGGGGTGGTTGCCGAGGTGGGGGTAGGCGGCGAGGGCGGCGCGGACGTGTCCCGGCATCCCGATCTCCGGGACCACCCGTACGCCGCGCTGCGCCGCGTAGGCGACCAGGTCGGCCAGTTCGGAGCGGGTGTACGCGCCCCCGTGCGGCCTGCCGTCGAAGCCGCCGGTGCCGGCGGGGCCGGTCATCGACTCGGCGCGGTGGGCCCCGACGGTGGTCAGCCGGGGGTAGGACGCGATGGGCATGCGCCAGCCCTGGTCGTCGGTGAGGTGCAGGTGCAGGACGTTGAGTTTGTGCAGGGCCAGGAGGTCGACGTGGCGGCGCAGGGTGGCGGTGTCGTGGAAGTGGCGGGCGACGTCGATCATCAGCCCGCGCCAGGGGTGCTGCGGGATGTCGGTGATCTCGGCGCAGGGCAGTTCCCAGCGCTCCCGCCGGACGGGTGCGGCGACGGGCCCCAGTGCCTCGGCCGGCAGGAGCTGCCGGAGCGTCTGGACGCCGCGCAGCAGTCCGGTGGGGGTGGCGGCGCGCAGCATGACGGAGTGCGGGGAGACGGTGAGTCCGTACCCCTCCTCACCCAGGCCGTGCAGTCCCGCGTCGACGGCCAGGGTGACGGCGCCGGTGCGCGAGGGTGCCAGGCGCAGGCCGGTGACCGGGGTGAGGAGGGTGCGCAGCAGGTCCGCCGCGCCGTCGGCTCCGGGGGTGGTGCGGACGGTGGTGGCGGGGCCGAGGGTGAAGTGGCCGGGCCGCGGGGCGTACCGGGTGGGCCGGGGCAGCAGGGCCTGTTCGGGACGGTGAGTTGGCACGGGGGTGCAGCCTTCCGGGGAGGGGCTCGCAGCGGTGGCCCGGGGGCAGGGCCGGTTGCAGGGCCGTGTGCGTGGTTCAGCCCTTGACGGCTCCGGAGGCGAGGCCGGAGGTCACGTGGCGCTGGAGGAACAGGAAGAGGGCGAAGGCGGGGAGGGCGAAGAGGGTGGAGGCGGCCATGGTGGCTCCCCAGTCGGTGCCGAAGGTGTTCTGGAAGGAAGACAGCCACACGGGCAGGGTGCGCTGGTCCTGGTTCTTGATGATGAGGAAGTTGGCGTATGCGAACTCGTTCCAGGCGGTGATGAACCCGAAGAGCGAGGTGGCCATCAGCCCCGGGGTGAGCAGGGGCAGGGCGATCCGGCGGAACGCTCCGAAGCGGGTGCAGCCGTCGACTTGCGCGGCTTCTTCCAGCTCGGGCGGGATGGTGGTGATGAAGCTGCGCAGCACGATGATGGTGAACGGCAGCGTGACCATGAAGTACACGAGGCTGAGGGTCATCAGCCGGTCGAGCATGTCGGTGTCGCGGGCGATGATGCGGTTCACCTCGGAAGGGCGCAGCGAGCGGCGGGCGGGCGGGGGATCGAAATGACGCGACGCGGAGGGGGGCAGGAGGGTGGCGGATGGCAATGAACCGGACCAGGCACCTGACCACTTTCCCACTGGACAGATGACCTGCCGGTGAGGGAAGAAACTGGCATAGACCAATACGACCGTCAACCCCCCTGGAATGAAGGCGTTTTGCTCGGATCCCGAGGCGTGGCGTCCCGATCACCCCGTAAACTGGACTTGACCAGTACCGGGTGGCGGTCGGACCGACCACGACTGGTTGCATGCAACGCGGTAGCGGGCGCTGGAGAGGGGACGACGCAGATGCGCGACAGGAACCCGGGCACCGCCCGGTCGGCGGCCGTGGCCGGGGCCGGGGCGGTGCCACCGCCAGAGCCCGCCCCGCCCGCCCTCATACCGCGTTCCGCAGGAGTCGATGGGGCGGGCGGTTCGGACGGCCCCTCGGGCGGCTTCCCAAACGACTCCTCGGACGGCTCCTCGGACGGATCTGCGGGAATCCGCCCCGGCGGCGTACTCAAACGCGAGCGGGTGCGAGATGCGGTGCTGGGGATGGTCGAGGAGCGCCGGGCCGGGGACGCGATCCCGTCCGAGCGGACCCTGTGCGTGCAACTCGGCGTGTCCCGCCCGACGCTGCGGGCGGCCGTCGACGAGCTGGTCGCCGCCGGCGTTCTCATCCGCGAACACGGTCGGGGCGTGTTCGTCGCTCCGGAGAAGATCACCCAGGAACTGGTACCGGGGCGCCATGCGCTCGGCGTGCCCCGCGCCTCGGGTGCCTGGGCCAGCCGGCTGCTGGAGTTCACCACCGTACCGGCCGGCGCACGAGTGGGCCGCAGGCTGCGCCTCTCCCCCGCCGCGCCGATCGTGTACGTGGCCCGGTTGCGGCTGGTGGACGGCTACCCCATGGCCATCGAGCACCTGCACATCCCCGCCGCCCTGGTCCCCGGCCTCAGCTCGCGCGAATTGGAGTTCGGCGATCTGTACGAGCATTTGCGTGCGCACCACGACGTGCACGTGAACGAGGCGACGCAGACGATCGAGCCCACCGTGGTGACCCGCGCGGAGGCCGAGCTGCTGGAGGTACCGGAACTCTCGCCCGCCCTCCTCTTCGAACGGCTGACCACCGACACCTCCGGGCAGCCCGTGGAGTACGTCCACTCCCTCTACCGCGGGGACCGCTACCGCATCGTGTCCCACCTGACGCTCCGTGCCGACGCCGCACCCGCCGCACCGGCCGACGGCCACCACCCGGGCATTCCCCCGGGCGACTTCACCCACGGCGACCCGGTGGCCGCCTCGACACTGGGGGACGTGCAGGGACGACCCTGACCCGCTGCGGGCACTCGCCCCGGATTGGTTCCGGCGCCGGGGGTTTGCGGGCGGGGATCGGGAGCAGGAGAGCGGTTACGACCAAGCCGGTACTACACGAGGAGGTCCCCATGTCGGGTACGGAGAAGGGCAAGGCGAAGGCCGAGCAGGCGAAGGGCAAGGTCGAGGAGACCGTTGGCCGGGCCGTCGGCAACGAGCGGATGGCCGCGAAGGGCCAGGCCGACCAGGCCAAGGGCAAGACGCGTGACGCCAAGGAAGACGTCAAGGACTCCTTCCGCCACTGACCGGACCAGGCCCCCCTGGGCCGCAGTTCCGGCTGGGCCCCGACCCGTTCCCCCTGGGTCGGGGCCCAGCCGCGTCCGTTCCCCCAGCGCACGGCACCGGCCCGCACCGCACGCCACCGGTTCGAACGACCCGACCCGACGGGTCCAGCGTTCAGACCCGGCGCAGTGCGCAGCGGCCGGCGAAGCGCGCTGCGCCGCCCGACTCCATCTCGCTACGGATCAGTTGGTCGTACTTCGCCGTGCGGTCGGAACGGGAGAGCGAGCCGGTCTTGATCTGGCCGCAGCCGGTCGCCGGTTGGTGCAGAACACGTCGTCGCCGGTGAGCCGGCAGCGGTCGCCGACGCGGGCGGTCAACTCGCGCCAGCCGTCCAGGTCGCTCCGCCATCGGTCCTCGATGGAGGCCACGGGGTAGGCGTCGATGAGACCGATGTCCGTGCCGGGACGGTAGCCGGTGCGCTCGATGGCGGCCATCACGAAGTCGAGGGCTTCCTCGGCGGTGCGCAGCGCGGGGGCGAAGCCGCCTTCGTCGCCGACGCCGGTGGAGTGCCCGGCGGCCAGCAGATCGCGGCGCAGGGTGGGGAAGACCTCGCTGCCCATGCGGACGGTTTCGGCGAAGGTGTCCGCGCCCAGGGGCGCGATCATGAATTCCTGGAAGTCCAGCGGGTTTTCGGCGTGCGCGCCGCCGTTGACGATGTTCATCATCGGCAACGGCAGACGGTGGGCGCCGGCTCCGCCGAGGAAGCGGTAGAGGGGCAGGCGGTGGGCCGCGGCGGCGGCCTTGGCGGCGGGGAGGGAGACGCCGAGGACCGCGTCCGCGCCGAGCCGGGACTTCGTGGAGGTGCCGTCGAGCTCGATCAGGGCGGCGTCGAGACCTGCCTGGTCCGCCGCGGCCCGGCCGCGCACGGACGTCGCGATCTCGCCGTTGACATGGGCCACGGCGCGGTCGACGCCCTTGCCGTGCCGGCGCGTGGGGTCCGCGTCGCGCAGCTGTACGGCCTCCCTGCACGGGAGGCCGCGTGCAGTGGCCCGCACGGGCCGGCGGGGGGCATGGACCGCGGCGCTGCGGGAAGTCGCACCTCATGAAGATGCCGACTGCCCTGCGTAAACACGATGACCGGCTTACACGTCGCGTCGCCGCCTGGGAATCGGGCTGGGCGCGGAAGGTGCTGCCGCCGGTCGAGGAGGCCGCCGAGCATACGAAGCTGTGGTGGGCGGCGGCCGCCGTCATGGCCGCGGGGGGCGGCTGGCGGGGGCGCCGGGCCGCGGTCGCGGGTATCGGCAGCATGGCGGTGGCGGAGGTCCTGTCCAACGCGGTCGCCAAGAAGTTGATCGAGCGGCGGCGGCCTCCCAAGGAGTGGATCCCCCACCACGACGTCGAGGAGCGGCCCGACAGCTCTTCCTTCCCGTCCGGTCACACCGCCGCCGCCGTCGCCTTCACCGCTGCCGTCGCTCCGGGCTGGCCCGTCGCCGCGGCCGCCTGCGCCCTGCCGGCCGTTCTGGTGGGAATCCAACGGGTCCACAGCGGCGCGCACTACCCGTCCGATGTCGCAGCCGGCACCGTCATCGGCTTGGCTTCCGCCGCACTCGTCCGCGCAGCACCCCGAAGACTGCTCCGCCGATGGCTGCGTGCGGCGTGGTGACCCAGCGGCGAGCGCGGGATCCGGTCCGAAGATCAGCCGCGGCGGGTCTTGCGCCAGCCGAAGGGGCCGGGCAGGTCCACCGAGGTGGTGCGGCGCCCGGTGCTGCTGTGGGTGCGGCGGGGTCCGTACTTTCCGCCCCCGGTGGTGATCGACCACGACTTTCGGTTGATGTTGAGCCGGACGCCGGGCAGGATCCTGAAGCTCTTGCGGAATGTCAGCGGCATGGCGTCTCCTCGGTGCGCACAGTGCCCGTTGCCCAACTCCTTTGAGCTGCGGGCTGGTTGACACACGTATGTCCGGCGCCGCCTGTTCCATGCGCGGACGGATGTCCCTGGCCCCGCACCCCATGGGCCGGGCGTCTGTCACGGCGGGCGGAGGGCATGGCCGAGTTCCGGCCAGGGGCAGGGCCGCCGTCGTGAGCCCACCGCCGGCGGCCACCAGGGCGGCGAGGCCGCGGATGTCACGGTCCGCGTAAGCGAGTTGGGGACCGAAGCCGTCACTTCGGGCGACAGCGCGCAGGTGGGCGAGGGGAACGGCGGCGTCGGGAGCGTCGATCCATCGGGCGGCAGCGAGGTCGGGCAGCCGCAGCCCGAGCCGTGGCTCGGGCGCGCACCTGAGCCCGGGCGACTGGCCGAAGCGGATCGGTCAGCCAGGAGGAGGACCGGCCGGTGGCGCCGCGCGTCCGCCGTCGCCGTGGGGTGGGTCAGGTGTCCGTGATCGGGAAGAAGGCCTCGGCGCCCGTGAGCGCCAGCAGGCTGCGGAACTGCGGGCGGGGGGCGCGCAGGACGATCCGCCTGCCGTGTTGCTCCGCCGTGTGCCGGGCCTCGAGGAAGGCGTTGAGGCCCGAGGAGTCGCAGAAGGAGAGCTCGGCGAGGTCGACGATGATCTCTTCCGGACTGCCCGGCTGGGTGATCGCGGCGTGCAGGGCATCGATGAGCATGGGGGCCCGGTCGATGTCCATCTCTCCGCCGACGTGTACGACGAGTCGCTGGTCATCGCCATGTGCCCCCGGCGTGGGGGCGCGGTCTTCTTGATCGCCCATACCGCCTACTATGCGGCACGCCGGCCGCGAGGGGTACACGCGGGCGGGAACGCGGGCGACCCGGAATTCGTGCCTCAGCCATGCACAGCCCTCGCAGGAATGAACCGAACACCCCCTCGCGGGCGTCGTGACGGTCAGCAGCACGGGCAGGGGCTTCTGTCACCTGCCAGGCGGAGGGAACCGGCGGAAGGATGTCATGGAGGAGCAGACCGCTTCGGCGCGGGTTCTACAGGCCGGCGGCCTCACCTGCGCGGCCGCGAGGGACGCAGTCCGCGACGCCCTCGGCGCGTTGCGGGTGCCCGACGGGTGGACCCCGGAGCGGTGGCGCCAGGACGGGTGGGACGAGGACGGGCGGGGTCAGGACGCGTGGGTCCAGGACGTGCTGACCGTGGTGACCGAGCTGGTCTCCAACGCCCGCCGGCATGCCGGTGGCGTCTCCGGCTTCCAGGTCGGCGTCCGGGGCCGCGCGGTCACCGTGCACGTCTCGGACCGCTCCCCCCGACCGCCCCTGGCCCACCCCTGGGCCCCCGATCGGCCCGGCGGATTCGGGTGGCGGCTGGTCCACGCGCTGGCCGACACCGTCGACGTCCACGTCCATCACGGCGGCAAGACGGTCGTCGCCACGTTCACCCCGCCCCGGCGCGCCCCCCGCTGATCAGTCGGTCGCCGCACCCGGCCCTGGGGACCGCACCCGTGCCGAGCGTTTCCGCTCAGGCCGCGCACGCGCACCGCACGTCGGTGGCGCCGGACCACACAGCGGGCCCGGGACCGGTCAGCCGGTCCCGGGCCCGTCACCTGCGGCGTGCGGCTATACGGGGGGACGACCCGCGCCGGGGGTGTCCCGCACCTCGGCGGCGGTGTCCCGGCCCACCCGGCGCAGCTCTTCGGTGGTCTCCTGGCCTGCGTTCTGCGCGTGTTCGGTCGTCGTCGACACGGCCTCCTGCGCAGTGCCCTTCACCGTCTGGACCGCGTCCGTCACCGGGCCTTCCATCTCCTGCCGGACCTCCTGGGCGGCCTGGAGGGCAGTCTGCTTGACCGGCTCGAGCAGCTCGTCGGAGTGCTCCCGCAGCTGCTGCCCCGCCCGCTCCTCGGCCGCGGTGGTCGGCAGGAGGGCGGCCGCCAGCATGCCGGCGCCGAAAGCCATCAGTCCGGCGGCCAGCGGGCTGCCCTGCGTCTGCCGCTTGATCTGGGCCGGGGCCTGCTGGACCGTCTCCTGCACGGTGCCGCCCACCTCCTTGGCCGTTTCCGTCACGCTGTCCGCAGCCTGGTGCAGGCTCCCGGAGGTGCCCTGCGCCGCGTCCTGTGCCGTGCCCATCACACGCTCCTTCACTCCGCTCATGCGATCGCGCACCGAGTCGACCTTCCGGCGCGCCACCCTGCTTGGGGTCAACCGGTCCGCGAGGAGGTCGACGTTGCGCGCCAGATGCGCACGCCGGTACTCCAGGTCGCTCCTCAGCCCGTCGGGTGTCGTGCCCATCGTGCGTCCTCCTTCAGGTTCTCCACGGTCTGTTCGGGTTTGAGGTTGACGGTGCGCAGGCGGCTGCGGCCGGTCACATACAGCACCGCGCCCACCACGGCCCACAGGGCGGTGACGATCAGGGCCGCCCACGCCGGGTCCATGACGTTGGCCAGGGCGAAGACGACGGTCAGACTGCCGAACAGGAGCACGATGTGCCCCGCGTAGCCCGCCCCACCGAGCATCCCGAACGCCTTGCCGGCCTTCGTGGACTCCTGCTTGATCTCGGCCTTCGCCAGCTCGATCTCGTCCCGCACGAGTTGGGACAGGTCCTGGCCGATCTCACCGATGAGGTCCCCGATGGACGGCTCCGGTGCCGTCGCCGACGGGGGCGGCACGGGCGCCGTCGGACGTTCGTGGGAGGAGATGGCCATGCTCAGAAACCTCCCCCGGACTGCGGACGGTCGACGGAGGGCGGCGAGGCGGCCGGGGGGTAGGCCGGCGGCGCCGGCGTCACGTGCGGGGGCTGCGACTGCCCGTAGGTGTCAAGGGGGTCCGCGTAACCGGAGGGAATGCCGCTCCGCTGGGGCACGGGCGGCGCCACGGCCGTCGTGTCGCCGGCCCCCGGCCCGGTGGCCGGAGTGCCGGCCGCGTCGGGGCGGGCGATGGCGCGGTCGGCGGAAGGGCCGCCGGTGGTCTCCGACGAGGACGCCGCGCTGAGGCTCTTGCCGGCCCGCGCGACGACGAACCCGGCGAGCGCCGCGCCCGCGAGGAAGACGCCCGGACGGCGGCGGGCGAACCCCTGCAGGTCGCTGATCAGACCGTCGGGGCCGCGCTGCTCCACGCGGGAGGCCACCTGGTGCCCGCCGTCGGCTATCTGACGAGCCACGTCCGCCATCACGGAGTCGGGCTTGCCGTTCTCGCCCATCTCCCGCAGCTCCTGCGAGAGGCGGCGCACGTTCTCCGCCAGGCGCCGGGTCTGCGTCTCCGCCTGCCCGGTCAGCTGGGTACGCAGTTCACCGACCAGGTCCCGGGCTTGCGCGGTGGCCTCGCCGACCACATGGGCCGCCTGTTCCTTTGCCGTACCGCCCACCTCGGCGGCCTTCCCACCCACCAGCGACGCGCTCTCGCCGGCCTTGTCCTGAACCGTGTGTGCTACGGCCGCGGTCCTGCTCTCCTCCGCGCGGCTCGCATCCTGGAAGTCACTCAAGGCTCCTCCTCGATGAATGGCGTGTGGACGTTGCAGAGGGCACCTGCCCTGGTTTCGGCGCCTCACCCGTGCACGGCCCAGATGACCCGCCGGGGACGCGGCCGCCCGTCCGGTCAGGCCCCCGGACCAGCGGCGGGAGGACCGCATCGGATTCCGAACGCCCTCGCGAAGCCATGGCCAGAGCTCTGCGGGGACGGGCGCGGGAGGAGGAGCGCGTACCGCTCGTCGCTCGTCCCGCCGTGCACGTTTGCCGCTCGTCAGCCGGGCAGACGGCCCCGAGGAGGTGGTTCCTTGTGCCGAGGTGGCGCAACGTCCCGGAAAGGGTGAGCGCGGCGGCTGCCGATGCCGCCGCCTACGTGTGGCGGGGGGTGCGGACCCCGGGAAGCGAGCGGGACGACCTGCTGCTGGGAGCGAAGACGGTGGTCGCGGCCATGGTGGCGTGGACACTGGCCCGCTTCTTCCTGCCGCCGGCCGTGGCGACGTTCGCCCCGTTCACGGTCATGGTGGCGCTGCAGGCGACCCTGTACCGCTCGCTGCGCGACTGCGCCCAGTACGCCCTGGCCATGTCGGTCGGCGCGACGCTGGCCGCCACCCTGGCGGCCACCGCCGGCATCCACGCCTGGACCTTCGGTCTCCTCACCCTGGCCGCGCTCTGGCTCGGCCGCGTCGGACGGCTGGGCCGGCAGGGCAACCAGGTGGCGGTCGTGGGGTTCTTCGCGTTCTCCTCCGGACAGGGCCGGATCGAATACATCGGGCACCTGGCGGCCTCCGTGGCCATAGGCGCCGTCTGCGGACTCGCGGCCCACGTCATCCTGGCTCCCGCCCGCCACGCCCGCCATCGGCAGACGGACGTCGCGGGTCTCTACGCGGAGACGAGCGAACGGATCAACGGCCTCGCCGACACCCTCGAGGAGGCCACGCCCGACCCGGGCCGCGTCCGGCAGTGGCGACGCGACTGGCGACGCCTGTCCCAGGACTGCGACACCCTGCACCAGGGCATCGAGGCGGAGGAGGAGAACAGCCGCCTCAATCCCCGCCGCAGCTTCGAGGGCGCCTCGCAGGCCCTCCCCCGGACGCGCGAGGCCCTCACGATCGCCCAGCGCTCGCTCGACCACCTGCGCTCCCTCACGCGCACAGTGGACTACGCCGTCGACAGCCGGGAAATCGACAACCTGCCGGCGTCCTTCCGCAGTGGGTACGCCTGCGTGCTGAGGACCTCGGCCGGTGCGATGGAGGAGATCGGACAGCCGTCCCGGACCGACGACGACCGCCTCGCCGCCATGATCGAGGACGCGACCTCCGTACTGGACCGGATCCAGGAGGACTACCTGACGCATCCGGAAGGCCGGTCCGTGGCGCCGACGCTGCAGGGCACCCTGCTCACCGACGCCGCCCGCCTCCTGGACGAGCTCCGGTCGGGCGCGCACGCGCTCAGCCACGCGTGAGCCGCGGCGGGACGGGGGCCCGTACCCGCCGTGCCGCAGCCGCCCGGGGCCGGGGCTGCCGATCGCCGGTCACGGCGGCGACTCGGCCCAGCTCTCAGGGCCGACACCCCGCCACTCCACGAGCGAGGGGTCGGCCAGGTCGAGCTCCTCGGGGTTCTCCATCCCGGCAGCGGCCAGGAACGCGTGGATGTCGCTCGGACGGTGAGCCACGCCGATGGCGGTCCCGTCCCACCGGACCCTGCGCCACCCGTTCTCGTCGGGCGGATAGATGACCAATCGTGGTGACGTCATGGCTCCACCCTCAGCCCCCGGGACACCGCGCGCTAACGGAGCCCTGCCGATGAGTGACGCGCTACGTCAGCACCCACCGCCCAGGGGTAGGTGTCCACTTCCTCGGGGTGCAGGACACACGGCTCGGGGAGTTCGTGTTCCCACCGCAGCAGCGGCATCTCGGGGGGCGCGGTCAGGAAGCGTTCGGCGTGCCCGGTCTCCGCTGCGTGTCGCCACCTCAGGTGGTGGCGGCGCTCGAAGTGGCGCCCGTGGGTGAGCGGGCAACGGAAGAACTGCACCAGGTCCGCTCCATCGGGCCCGGTGGCCAGGCCCGGGATGTCCCGGCGGAAGAACTGCGCAAGCGCCGCAAAAGGCACCGGCCCGCCGTCGTCAGGCGTTCCGGTGGCGGTCCAGGGCCGACTTTTCGGCCACACTCCCGCGGCTCGGGCGCCGCGTATGTCGTCGGGGGCATAACCTTCCGTCACCGACGCGTGAGGCTCGTGGCAGAGCGGCCACGGTTCGTCTTCCGGCCAGAGCAGAGGACCACCGACATGGCTGTCGCGCATGCCGGGCCGGCCCGGCCGGGGGTGCAGCCGGGTCGTCCGGGCCCGGTAGGCGGCCAGCTCCGGGAACACGGCCTCCACGGACACGGGTCTGGCCGGCGTCGTTCTCGTCATGGACGGACGGGTAGTCAGCCCTGGCTACGTCATGCGAACGCATGGCCGTGGCCCGAGGACATGGAGAAGGACGGAAAAGAGTGAACCTGCCGCATGCCCGCATCGTGCCGACGGTCGGAACCTTCTGCGGGGGTGCGGCGCTCGGCGCGCTCGGCGCCCTCTCCGGGAAAGGTGCCGGCCCGATCTTCCACGTCATCAGCGTGGTGTTCAGCGGGGGTTGGTCGTGGGCGTGTTTCGCCTTCCTGGTGGGATGTGCCCGCCCGTCGAAGGCGGAGGCTTCGTGGCTGGCCTCTTCGGCGCTGGCCGTCGGCGTGATCGTCTACTACCTGCTCAAGTACGTGAGCCCGGTGACACCGGTCGGCGTGACCTTGTCCGGCCACCAGACCGGAGGGAGTCCCTGGTCGGGAATCGCGCTCTGGGGCATGGCCGCTTTCGTGTTCGGTGCCCCGATGGGGCTCTTCGGGAACCTGGCCGCGACTCCTGGTGTCGGCGGCCTCCCCTTCCGTCTGCTCGTTCCCCTGATCGCCTTCTACGAGACGTACTGGCGTTTGCGCGTCGAAGCGGCCTCTGCGGGAGCCGTCGCCGAGGGCACGTGGCGGACCCTCCAGGTCCTGGCTGTCCTCACCGCCGTGGTTCTCGTGGGGCACACGCTGTGGCGGTGGCGCACCCGGCACGACGAATCCGTCCGGCAGACCGGGCAGCGAGCGGCCGTGGCCGACCACGACGGTCAGTAGGCCCCGAACGACCAGAACACGCCCACTTCCTCGGCGGACACCGCGATCACGCCCAGGTCCTCCAAGATATCCACGCCTCCGACGTACGCGGAGGTGTGGAAATCGTGGGACCGGGTTCCTCGCAGGCCCGCTGCGAGGAAGTCCGGGGCCGGGTCGGAGGCGGCTGCCGTCGCGTTGGTCCAGTAGCTCGCGGCGGGCCCGAACCGGTCGAGCAGGGTCCGGGCGTCGGCCAGCACGGCGCCCAGGTCCGGCCGGGAGCGGACGGGCCGGGGCTCCGACTGCCACTCCTCGGCCATGATGGCGACTGCGGCAACGGCGGCCTCCGCCTCCAGGGGGTGAAGGCTCCGGGCCAGTTCCGACGGCTCCGGGGGGTCGAAGGGGTACAGGGGCAGCGTGTGCCGGGTGGCGTTGAGGCGGTCCCCGTCCAGCCGGACCCACCCCCGGGGGTCGGCGACCGACCGGTTCAGTACGGCACGGAAGTCATGCGCCCAGTCGGGGTGTTGCCGAGGGCCGACAGCCACGAAGGTGTACGTGTCATCGAGCAGCCGCAGTGCCGCCGCGTTCCAGGGGCAGCGGCGCATGCGGAACTCCGCCAGCACGGTTCCGGCGTGGAGTCGGAAGTCGGCCTTCGGTTCGCGGGGGATGTCCCGCAGCCGGTCGAGGGCCCACGCGACGAGCCCGTCCCCGGTGAGGTGGACCCCTCGGACCGGTTCTCCGGGAGGGGCGTCGTCCGTTCCGTCCCACAGCGCTTCCAGGTGTGCATCGAACTGGTCCAAGGCAGCGGAGCGGTCACGGGACGACGGGGGCATGGAGGCACCGTAACAAGCCGACGCATGCTCGATGGAGACGCTGGTTTCGTACGCGTCGATCGCGGGGGTGCGGGGAGCCGCGCCCCCCGTGACGAGCACATCCTTTGCCTCAGCCCACAGTCGCGGCTAAGGTTTCTCGCGTGACTGCCGGGTCGGCCATGGGCCATGCACGAGTGAGGCTCCCGGCCTCGGCGTGAGCACGAGGCGGGCAAGAGCCCCGCCTTCTTCCGGGTTTTCTCTGCTCGGCGCCCCACCGCGGCGCCTCATCCAGCGAATTCAGCCCCGGAGGCACCACCCCATGCAGAACCAAAGCCAGCACCATGACGCGTACGAGTACGAGTTCGAGTACCAGTCCCGGACGCCGGCCACCGCAGTCCAGCTGAACCACACCGTCGTCCATGCCACCGACCGGCAGCTGTCGGCCGAATTCCTGGCCGTACTGCTCGGGTTGCAGGTCGGGGCTCCGTTCGGGCCCTTCCTGCCCGTGGACCTCGGCAACGGCGTGACACTGGACTACTACGAGAAGCGCGACGAACCGATCCAGTCGCAGCACTACGCGTTCCTGGTGCCGGACGGGCAGTTCGACGCGGTGATCGCCCGTCTGGAGGCGGTCGGGGTGACGTACTACGCCGACCCCGGCCACACCGAGCCCGGTCACATCAACCGCCTGTTCGGCGGTCGCGGTGCGTACTTCGACGATCCGGACGGTCACAACATGGAGGTCATCACCCGGCCGTACGCCCGCCCCTGACCGGTCGCGTACGGCAACCGCGTGCCGAACGGTCGGCGAGGACCTCCCGTGCGGCCCGGGTGCCCGAGGCCAGTGCCCCTTGCACCGAGCCGGTCGCACGGTGGTCCCCGCACACGTACCGCCCGGGGCTGTGCCGTGTCGTGCGGCTCAGCGGCCAGGGCGGTGCCATGGCGGGCAGTGCGTGCGCGACCGTGCGGGCGGCGACAAGCTGCCAGTCGGCGGTGTCCGCCGCGTACGCCTCGGCCAGCGCCTCCCGCAGGGAGGGCTCCCGGCCCGGCCGGTCGGCCCCCAGCACGGAAGTGGAGACCAGCGCCGTTCCCCGCGGGGCGTAGCTGGGAGCCACCTCGCTGAGGACGCAGGTGTTGAGGAACTCGTACCTGGCGTCGATCAGCAGCAAGGGTTCACGCAGGGGGGAGCTCGTGGTGGCGTGGTGGTACGTCGTGACCGTGCGGCCGTCGGGTACGTCGAGGCCGGGCAGCAGGCGGGCGGCGGCGGGAGCGGCCGTGGCCACGACCACGGCGCGGGCGGGGAGTTCGGAGCCGTCCTCGAGGAGGACGCCGTCCTCCTCGAGGACGGCCACGGGTGTTTCGAGCCTCAGCGTGCCGGGTTCTAGGGACGCGGCGAGTCGGGCGGGCACGGCGCCGATGCCCTCGGCGGGCAGACACAGGCTGCCGCGCACCATGCTCCGCCAAACGAAGTGGAAGAAGCGGGCGGACGTCTCGAGTTCGTCCTCCAGGAACACGCCCGAGAGGAACGGCCTGAGCAGTTCGTCGATCACCGCCGTGGAGAGGCCGAGCGCCTGCAGGGCGGACGCCGTCGTGCGGTCGGGTCGCCGCTTGAGGGTCTTCGGCGGCAGCAGGGCGTCGCGGGCGGTGAGCGCTGCGAGCCCGAGCAGGTCGCGGGGTCCGAGGTACCGCCCGGGCAGCAGCGCTGCGGCGGAGCGCGGATCTCGCGTCGGGTCGGTGATCCGCACCGGCCCGGCGGGGGTGTTCACGAGGAGACCGGGCGTGAAGGGGCGCAGGCGCAGTCCCCGGAGGTCGAGCCGCCTTTTGACCTGCGGGTAGGACGTGTTGAACACCTGGAAGCCGCGGTCGAGGAGGAAGCCGTCCTGCCGGTCGGTCCGCATGCGCCCGCCCACCTGGTCGGACGCCTCGAGGAGCTGGACGTCCAGCCCCGCCCGGGACAGGTCGATGGCACAGGCCAGGCCGGCGAGCCCGGCGCCCACGACGACGGTGTCAGGGGTGGTGGGCCGCATCGATGTCATCCTCATCGCCTCGCCGGGCCTTCGGCGCGGTGGTTCATCGGGCTCCGCTCCCGCTGCCGAGGTCCTGTCCCTCCGCTCGGCGGAGTCGCCGTTCGGGGCACGCGGTGGCCGCGTGGTCGGCGGCGGACCGTTGCTTGCGTTCCATGCTCCCCTTTCACCATGACCGCGTCCACCGGATGCACCTGTAGGCCCCGGCCGGTATCGCGTCTACACTTTCGGCCTCGGGGGCGGCGGCATGGCCGTCATCGGTGCCCCCTCGTTCCTGGTGAAGCCGGAGTACGCCGATGTCCGCTCTTGAGTTCGGTTACCCGGTGATGCCGGGCGTGGCCTTGGACACCCCCGGTGTGGAGGAAGTGCTCCGCCGACGCGAGCGGGGACTGCGGTGGGGCGTGCTGGCGTCCGTGGTGGAGGGCGCGCTGCTCGTCGGTGTCCTGGCGGCCCGCGGGCCGTCCTCGCCGGAATCGGTGGCAGCTCTCGCCGTACTGCTCCCGCTGCTGGCGGTGACCGCGGGGCTGACGCTGCTGTGGCGCAGGGCGCGACGCAAGGAGCGCCGTGTCCTGGCGACGTACGGGTGGCAGGTGTGGCCCTGCGCGGGCCGGAGCGTGCGGGTGGTGTCGGCCGAGGGAGAGCGTGCGGGAGGACGACGGTGGGCGAACGAGGACCGGATCGTGCTGCTCGGGCCCGACGGGCAGAGTCACTGCTCCTTCCCGCCGCCGGGTGAGGGCTGGGACGGACCGCGCGTGCCGCAACCGGCGCACCAGGCCGACCGGGTGTGGTTCGCCGGGGACACGCGATTCGGCGGCATGCTCGCCCTGCCGGGCGGCATGCCGTTCCGCTACGTGACCCGCTCCCGGCCGAGCGACCGGCGGGCCTCGGCAACCGAGGACGAGTTGGCCCGCGAAGCCGGACTGCTGCGGCGGCGCTGACGGGAGTCGACAACGCAGGCCGCCCCCCTTGTGCCAGGCTTCTGCGACCCCCCGGCGCAGGTGGGCCGGGATGCCGTGCGCACGCCACGAGGTGAGTTGCGTAGGCCGCCGTCCGGGGGGTAAACGCGGCGTACTGCCAGCCAGTCGAGGAGGTTGCGCATGCCCGCGCGCCGAAGCTCAGCCCACGCCGCGCAGATCCGGACCGGCTCGCTGCTGGGTGACCGATACCGGCTCCAGGCCCTCATAGGCTCCGGGGGGACGGCCGATGTGTACCGGGCCCTCGACCAGGTCCTGCGGCGCGAGGTCGCGGTCAAGGTCTTCCGGCCGGACGCAGACGCCGTCACGGACGAACGCTTCTGCGACGAGGCGCAGATACTGGCGCGGCTCTCCCACCGCGCCCTGGTCACCGTGTACGACACCGGCCGCGCCGGGGGCGGGTCCTACATCGTCACGGAGTTGATACCCGGCACCACCTTGCGGACGCGGATCAGTGCCGGCCCCCTCGCCCCCGTCCATGTGATCCGGCTCGGCGCGGAGATCGCGTCCGCTCTCGACCACGTGCACGCGCACGGCATCATCCACCGGGACATCAAACCGTCCAACATCCTCCTCGGGGACGACGGTTCGCCCTTCCTCGCCGACTTCGGGCTCTCCCGGCCGGTCGGCGACCACACGCGCAGCGAGCAGGACACGCTCGTCGGGACCCTCCCCTACATGGCCCCCGAACAGCTCCTCGGTCAGGGGGCGGGCACGGCCAGCGACGTCTATGCGCTGGGCCTGACGCTGCTGGAGGCACTCACCGGCGTCCGCGAGTACCTGGGAACGCCGGTCGAGGTGGGGGTCGCCCCGCTGCTGCGTGCGCCGCAGGTGCCCGAGCATCTGCCGGCTGCTCTGGTACGCCTGTTGAAGGCGATGACCGATCAGGACCCGCGGGCCCGGCCCGACGCCGCCCGGATACACCTGACCCTTCGGACCGTCGACGCGGCGCCGGCTGCGGGCGCGGCGACGAGCGCGGGCACGGCGGCGCCGGACCCGGGCACGGCGCTGGGCACGGTGCCGGTGCCGCCGCGTGCCGCCGCCCCCCTGACGCCGATCACGGACACCCACCGGGCACCCGCCCCCCTGCATCGGGCGCCGAGCCTTCTCGCGGGCAGGAGGCGTCGGCCCCGGAGCCGTACGGCCGAGATGGGCCTGATGGCGGCAGGTGTGACCGGTGCGGCCCTGCTGCTCGTAGGGGCGACCGCCTCGCCCCTCGCATCCCCCGGCAGTCGCTCGACGACGCCCGAGGCGGCTGCGCGCCCCTCGCCCCCGCCCGAGACGCCGCAGACGCCCGAGACGCCGCAGACGCCCGCGGCGCCCGCGGCGCCCGCGGACCAGCCCGTACCGGTGAGTGCGACCTCGCGCCCCGCTGCACCGGCGGAAACGGACTCCGACCGCCCCTCCTCGGCCTCCCCCGCCCGCTGGGCTCCGACGGAAGGCCGGCGACCGCCCGGCAAGGACAAGGAGCGCGAGGTGAAGGGCGAAGGGAAGAAGCGGCGCAAGTAGCGCCCGCGTCGGCGGGGGCCCGCGGGCGGCGGCCGTCCGGGGCCGAGTGCTCCCGGTGCGCCACCGCCGTGCATGGCGGTCTCCGCGATGGGTATCACGTGTCCGGTACGGAAGTGACACGCAAACCATGGAGCGACGAGGGGTGCAGGAGTGATTCGAAAGCTGCAGGCGATCGCGCTGGACTGCGCGGATCCCGAACGACTCGCGCAGTTCTATGCCGACCTGCTCGGTGGCCGGGTGGTGGCGGATCCGAAGGATCCCGACTGGGTCGAGGTGCACGGATTCGAGGGAACGGCGCTGGCGTGCCAGCGGGTGGAGGGCTACCGACCGCCCCAGTGGCCCGGCCAGGAGCATCCGCAGCAGGTCCATCTGGACTTCGACGTGGACGATCTCGATGCGGACGAAGAGCGGGCGCTCGCGCTCGGCGCGACCGTGCTCGAGCGGACCGACCAGGTCCGCCCGGACGCCAACTGGCGGGTCTACGCGGACCCGGCCGGCCACCCCTTCTGCCTCTGCCTCCATTGATACAGGGGGTGAGCGGCCGGTGGGCGCCGAGCGGACGGGGCGGGGGCCACCGGCTCCGGCGCACGCACCGGTCGTGTTTGGTGGCGCCAAAGGTGACCTCGTTGTCCCCACCGACTCGCGGTGTAGGAGGATGGCGGGGTGACCGGAAACGAAGCGGTCGTCACGACGACCATCGATCGAAGCGCGGCAGTCGTCAGCCCGCGCGGAGGCACGGACCCCCAGAGCGCACCCGCCCGCGCCGGTAGGGCGCTCCGGGGTGGTGCGGCGGCTGTGCGAGGTCGCCTGGTCCGCTTCCCCGCCGATGCCGTGAACACCCCGGCACCGGCGGCCGACTCGGCCGTGGTGCCCGGGCAGCGGCCCGCCCGCCCGCCGGAGTCCGCGGCCGCCGCCCGCGACCGGGTCGGAGAGGTCCTGCTGCGGGCCGGCGTCGGCCTCGACGGCGTCACCGCCTCGGACGCCCTGCTGGTCACCTCGGAGCTCGTCACCAACGCGATCCGCCACGGGGGCGGCGTCACCGTCTTCCGGGCCGAGGCCGCCGACGGCGTCCTGCGCCTGTCGGTCGGCGACGGCAGCCCCCTGCTCCCGGTCTCCCGGACGGGTACGGCCGAGCGCCCCGGCGGCTACGGGTGGCCGCTGGTGCAGCGCCTCGCGGAACGCGTGGACTGCCGGACGGGCCCCGGCGGCAAGACGGTCACCGCCGTCCTGCGCCTGGGCTGACTCCCCCGCGCCCCCCGTCTCCTCCGCCCCTCCAGCGGCTCACAGGAAACGGCGCAGCGGCTGCACCGAGAGCTCCCTCGCGCGCTGCAGGACCGATCGGCGCATCCAGCGTTGTGCGGCGATCCGCGTACTGGCCTCGAGGTCCTGGTCGTAGTGCTCGTCGAGGGTCCGGGTGAAGTCCGGGTCCATCACGGCGAGCATGACCTCCTCGTCGTGGTCGAGCGAGCGGCGGTTGAAGTTCGTCGAGCCGATGAGGGAGACCACGCCGTCCATGGTGATGATCTTGGCGTGCATCATCGTCGGCTGGTACTGGTAGATGCGCACACCTGCGGCGGTCAGCGTCTCGTAGTGGTGCTGCCCCGCCAGTTGGCACACCCGCTTGTCGGTGTGCGGGCCGGGCAGCAGGATCTCGACCGTGACGCCGCGCCGGGAGGTGGCGGCCAGCAGCTCGACGAAGTACTCGTCGGGCGCGAAGTAGGCGGTCGCCAGGCGCACGCGCTCCTCCGCCGATTCGAGGATCACCCGGATCAGGGTCTGCATGTCCTGCCAGCCGAAGGCGGCCGACCCGCGGACCACCTGGATGACGGCGGAGCCGGCGGGCTCGTGCTCCACGAAGCGGTCGCGTGCATCGAAGAGTTCGGGGTGGCATTCCGCCCAGTTCTGGGCGAAGGCCGCGGCGACCCCGTCGACGGCCGGGCCGCGGACCTCGGCGTGGGTGTCGCGCCACTCGTTCGGGTTGCGTGCGTCACCGCACCATTCCTCGGCGATGCCCACTCCCCCGGTGAAGGCGGTCTGCTCGTCGACGACCAGGACCTTGCGGTGGCAGCGGTGGTTCTGCTTGAGCGGGGAGAGGAACACGGGTCTGCGGAACCAGGCGATGTCCACCCCGGCCGCGCTCATCCGGTCCAGCAGTTCCTTCTCGATCAGCCGGCTGCCGAACCCGTCCAGGAGCAGCCTCACCCGCACTCCGTCGGCGGCGCGCTCGGCCAGCGCTTCGGCGAACCGGCGGGCGATGTCGCCCTTCCAGTACACGAAGGTCATCATGTCGATGGTGTGGCGGGCGGAGCCGATGGCGTCCAGCATGGCGGCGAATATCTCGTCGCCGTTGCGCAGCGGGCGTACGGAGTTGCCCTCGGTCGCGGCGATGCCGATCAGCCGCTCCAGGCGGCGTCGGATGCGGCGGATGCGCTCGTCCGGTGAGCCGGCGGGGGCGGCGTCCGCCCGGGATCCGGCTCCGTCTCCGCTTCGGGACGCGTCCCTTCGGGCGGCTTCGGTGCCGGTGACGGCGGTGGGGGTGGTGTCGGTCGTCATGACGGTGCTCCTTGGCTGAGGACGGGCGGATCGGACGGATACGGGTCGGGCTGCCGCCCGTCGGCCTCCCCGGGGGGGGAGGCGCCTCACGCTCCGTCCGGGGGACGTCCGACGGCGACGCCGCGTGCCCGGTGGGCGCCGGTCCCGGCCGCCGGTCTGTCCTCCTCCGGTGTGGTCATGCGAGTCCCCTCCCTTGCGCACGCCGAGGTCCCCGACCCGTACGGATCGGGGACCTCGACGGATGCCGAACAGTGTCCGAGTGCCCGTATGGCCGGAAATCCGTCGTCGCAAACGTCCGGGGGCTCAGCCGCGGCGGGGCGGGATGATCATGGTCGTGGCCTCGGCCACGCTGGGCGCGGCGCCGAACGCCCGGTCGGCGCCGGTGATCTCCAGGACGCGGGCCAGGCGGGGCGGCACCGTCCCCGCGAGGATCACCGGCCGGTCCAGGGCCGGCTGCAGCATGATGCTGAGCGCGATCGAGTCGACGAAGGTGACCTCGGCGACGTCCAGAACGAACCGGGTGACACCGGGTGCCCGGGGGTCCATGGCGATCCGCAGCGGGGCCACGGTGTCCATGTCGAACTCCCCCGCCATCACCACGATGCGGACGTCCCCGTCCGATCGCGTCTCGACGCGGCTGCGTGCCGCGGGGCCTTGCGTTTCCTTGTTCATGCCCGTCTTCCCCACGTTCTTCCACCCTGCTCCGGTCCGCCCCGTTCCGGCGTGCCCTGCTCCGGCCCGCCCCGTTCCGGGCCGCTTCGTTCCCCTGTGGCACTCACCTGGTGCGGGGCAGCTTGACGACGGTGATGAAGAAGTCGTCGATGCGCTGGATCGCCCGCACGAACTGGTCGAGGTCGACCGGCTTGGTCACGTAGGCGTTCGCGTGGAGCTTGTAACTGCGCAGGATGTCTTCCTCGGCGGCCGACGTGGTGAGCACGACCACGGGGATGTGGCTCAGCTCCGGGTCGGTCTTGATCTGCTCGAGCACCTGCCGGCCGTCGTACTTGGGCAGGTTCAGGTCGAGGAGGATCAGGTCCGGGCGGGGCGCGTCCGTGTGCGCGCCGCGGCGGTAGAGGAAGTCCAGCGCCTCCAGGCCGTCCCGCACCACGTGCAGCCGGTTCCCGATCTTGTTGTCCTCGAAGGCCTCGCGGGTCATCAGCTCGTCGCCCGCGTCGTCCTCGACCAGCAGGACTTCGGCGGGGGTGGCCTGGGGCCGGTGGTCAGGGGTGCTCATCAGCGGGTTCCTTCGGTGGGTGCGACGGGGGCCGGCACGGAGTCGGGGGCGCCGTCGGCGGTCGGGGCCGCGGCGCCGTCGGCTGAGGTGCCGGGTGCGGTCCCGGCCGTGCTCTCGGCCGCGTCCGGGGATTCGGAGACGGGCAGCGTGAAGACGATCCGCGTGCCGCCCTCGTACGCGGTGTCGATCCGGATGTGGCCGCCGGCGTGCTCGACGATCTTCTTGCAGAGGGAGAGACCGATGCCGGTCCCCCCGTACGTCTCGCGGGCGTGCAGCCGCTGGAAGATGACGAACACCTTGTCGGCGAACTCGGCCGGCACGCCGATGCCGTTGTCCGCGACGGCGAAGGTGCGGTACCCCGGTTCCGCGTCGGGGTCGTCGACCATCTCGACCCGGACCCGCGGAGTGCGGTCGGGCGACCGGAACTTGACGGCGTTGCCCAGCAGGTTCTGCCAGAGCATCGTGAGGAGCGTGGGATCGCCCACCACGTCCGGGAGGTGCTCGGGCCGGGTGATCTCGGCGTCGCTCTCCTCCAGGGCGGCGGTCAGGTTGCGCAGCGCCCGGTCCAGGGAGCCGTCCAGGTCCACCGTCTCGCGCGCGTCCTGCACGCGGCCGACGCGCGAGAAGGTCAGCAGGTCGTTGATCAGCACCTGCATCCGCTTGGCGCCGTCCACGGCGAAGGCGATGTACTGGGTGCCGCGTTCGTCGAGCTGGTCCCCGTAGCGCTTCTCCAGGAGCTGGCAGAAGGACGCCACCTTGCGCAGCGGCTCCTGCAGGTCGTGCGAGGCCACGTAGGCGAACTGCTCCAGCTCGGCGTTGGAGCGACGCAGTTCCGCCGCCTGTACGTCGTGTTCCGCGGCCGTGCGGTTGAGCTCGTCGGTGGTGCGCCGGGAAGCGGTCAGCTCGGCGACGGTGCGGTGCCGCATGGCCTCCACGGCGCCGGCCAGGGCCTTGAGGTCGGCGGGGCCGCGCAGCGGGATCGCTTCGTCGAAGGCACCGTTCGCGACGCGCTGCGAGGCCGTCCGCACCACGGCGAGCGGCCTCAGCACGCCGACCTGGAGCAGGACCGCCAGGGCGGCGCCGGCCAGCAGGAAGCCCACGGCTATCGCCAGGAGGATGCGGTCGCGCTGCGTGCGCGCGTCCCCGAACGTGGTGCGGGCGTCGGCCTGCATGCGGTCCAGGTGGGCCTGTTGCGCGTCGATGCGCCGGCGGAGCTCGTCGAAGCGGTCCTTCCCCGTCTGGAGCGAGGGCCGGGGGCCGCCGCCGTCCACCGAGGTGATGGCGGGGATGGCGAACTCGTCGCGCCAGGTGCGGGCGGCCTCCTGCACCGCCGCCAGGTCGGCGCGGACCCGGGCGTCGCCGTGCAGGACCGTCGACAGGTGCTGGGCGGCCGTGCGCTCGTTCGCCAGACCCCGTTCGTACGGCTCCAGCAGGCCCGGCTCTCCCGCCAGCAGGTAGCCGCGGATGCCGGTCTCCTGGTCCAGGAGGGCCGTCTCCAGGCGCAGCGCGTCCCGCTGGGCGGGCAGGATCCCGTCGACGAGCCGGTTCCCGGCCGTGGTGGTGCCCGAGAGCAGGGCGGCTCCGAGGGCGCCCGTGCCGACGACCATCAGGGCCAGCACGACCAGCACCGCGGTCAGCCAGGCCCGCAGGCTGAACCCCTGGCGCCGCGCGGCCCGGTCTCGGGCCGGTTCGGGTGTCGGTGTGGAGGAGGTCACGTCGGGAGGTTCCATTCGAGGTGGAGTACGGCGACGTCGTCGGCGAGGCCGCCCCAGTCCGCGGCGAGGCCCTGCGCCGCCTGGATGAGGGAGTCGACGAAGGCTTCGGCGGGCAGGTCGGTGTGGCGGCGGGCGATCTCCAGGAGACCGGCTTCGTCGAGGCGGTCGGAGCCGGGCCCGATGCGCCCCTCGATCAGGCCGTCGGTAAAGAGCATCACGGCGCCGCCCGGTTCCACGGGCACGTCGGTGACGGGCCAGTCGCCGCCCCCGCCGGGCAGGATTCCGAGCGCGGGCCCTCCGGGTACGGTCCGCAGCTCCACGCCGGCGGCGGAGCGCAGCAGGAAGCCGGGGTGCCCGGCGCGCTGCACCGAGACGGCGGAGGTGCCGGAAGGCCGGGTGAGGGCGACCAGCGTGGCGAAGATCTCAGGGCCGGAGCGCTCCGCCAGCAGGATCCGCTCCAGCAGCCCGAGCAGCTCGGCGCCACGCGCCCCGGCCATGACGAAGGCCCGCCAGGCCACGCGCAGGCACACGCCGAGCGCGGCCTCGCTCGGGCCGTGGCCCGAGACGTCGCCGACGACCGCGTGGGTGGCTCCGTCGGGGGTCTGGACGACATCGTAGAAGTCCCCGCCGAGCAGGGTCTGGGATCGTCCGGGGTGGTAGCGAGCGCAGACGCGGACCGCGTCGGCGGGGTCGTCGCGCAGCAGCGGCGTCGGCAGCAGGCCGCGTTCGAGGCGCGCGTTCTCCTCGGCCCGGAGTCTGCTCGACTCCAGGGCGACGGCTGCCAGCTCGGTCCGCTTGCGCTGGATCGCGTAGCGGATGGCCCGCATGAAGACGTCGGGTTCCAGACGGCCCTTGACCAGGTAGTCCTGGGCGCCGGCCGCCACTGCGGACAGGCCCGCCTGTTCCTCCGACAGGCCGGTCAGGACGACCACGGCGGCTTCGGCGGACACCGTGAGCACCTTCTTCAGGCCGTCCAGGCCCTGGGCGTCGGGCAGGTGCAGGTCGAGCAGGACGCAACTGGGCGCCTCGGCCGCCAAGAGGTCGAGGGCGTGCGCGAGGGAGCGCGCCCGGCCGAGGCGGACGTCGATCCCGCTGTCTTCGACGAGCTCCTCGACGAGCAGGGCGTCGCCCTCGTCGTCCTCGATGAGCAGCACGTAAGGTGGCAGGCCGTTCCACAACGCCACGGAATCGTCCGGTTCACCGGAGGAAGCCTGCCGGGGCGAATTCACGGCAGGCTGCGTGGACGTGCGGACGGCTGGGTAGTGGGTATCCAGCCCGAGGGTGCTCCCCATGGCGTCGCGATTGTCCCTTCTTCCCGCTGTACGCGGACGCCGACGGACGCCTGGTTGCGTCGGGGCAAGCGTAGATCGAATATTTGCCGTAAGGCAATATTTTAGCACCTCAATGATTCTGCCATCGTCGCCGGGCTCAGACCCCGGCCCCGACACCGCGTCGCAGGCGGTGCCGCTCGCTCCCCGAGGAGCTGTCCGCCTCCCCGCCCGCCCCCACGCCTGCTCGCCGCCGTCAGGCGCTGTCCACGGCCGGCGCGGTGTCCGGCCCGTGGCCCGTGCCGGCGGCGCCCCGGCCCGTGTCGGCGAGCGGATCGGCGGGGAACAGCTCCGCGGCTGCCACCCGGAACGCCGCCAAACCCGTCACCAGCGCGTTCACCGTTTCCGGCGCCATACGGTCGAGCACCGCCGACAGCTCACGCAGCCGGATGGCCCGCTGTTCGTCCAGCAGCGCCCGGCCCCGCGGAGTCAGGCGCAGTCCCACCTCGCGCCTGCTGCTGGGGTGCGGCGTGCGGGTCAGCAGCCCCATGGCCTCCAGGCGGTCGCAGAGCCGGGTCACCGACGGCGGGCGGGAGCCGAGCACGGCGCCCAGGGCCGTCAGGTTGATGCCCTCGGCGCCCTCGACGGCCAGCAGCGCCCGCCGCTGCGCCGGGGAGACGGCGGGGGCCGTTCCGTCCTGGCCTCGGGCGTGCAGCACCGCGAGGAGCTCCGCCGTCGCCCCCAGGGCTTCCGCCGGGTCCTCGCGAGCGCCGGTACGAGCGGTACGGGACATGCCACCACTGTGCCACTCTCCCGGACCGGCGGCGCCTACGGGTCGCGCTGCCGCGCGTCCGGCCGGCCGGCCGCGACCCGTACCCGCGGTTCCCTGGCGGTGTCCTCGGATCAGGCCGGGCCCGGGGCTTCCGGCCGCCCGTGCCAGTCCAGGCAGAGGACCATGGCGTCGTCGACGGCCGCGATGCCGCCCCGGTGGCCGGCCAGCTCCTCCAGGAGGGCCCGGGGCACCTGCGCCGGGGGCAGCAGCCGGGTGCTCATGACGGCCCGGGTCAGCGCGTGCTCGCTGTATGCCTCCCCGGCCGGCGACAGGACGTCGTACACGCCGTCACTCAGGAAGAACAGCCGGTCCCCGGGCAGCACCCGAAGGCGCTGGCAGGTGTAGACGGTGTCCTCGAACATGCCCAGCGGCAGCTGCGCCTCCAGCACCACCGGCTCCAGCGCGCCCCCGCGCAGGCGCCAGAGCCGGGGCGAGCCGGCGTCGATCACCTCGACCTCGCCGGTCCGCAGGCAGAAGCGGAGCAGCAGCACGGCCAGGTGGAGTCTCCCCTGGTACTGGCCGTACACCGCCTGGTCGGCCAGCGCCGCCTGGTCGGCGAGGCCGAGGCCGGCCCGCCGGGCGTTGCGCAGGGCGCTGACGGCGAGGTTGGTCAGCAGGGCCGCCTCGATGCCCTCGCCCATGCCGTTGTTGACGGTCAGCGTCAGGTGGTCGGCGCCGGACGACCAGTCGAACCCGTCGCCGAAGATGGCGTAGGCGGGCTCCAGCTGTCCCCCGAGTTCGTACTCGGAGCGGGAGCAGGCGCGCCCGGGCAGCAGCTGCCACTGCATCTCGGCGGCCAGGGTGAGCCGTCTGGCCCGCCTGGCCTGGAGGAAGACGTCGGTGTCGCGGTCCGCGACGAGGATCTCGTGGGCCAGTGCGTCCGCCAGCTCCCGCAGCGGGCCGAGCCGTGCGGAGGTGTAGGCGTCCCGTGCGAAGTGGATGCTCAGGACGCCGAGGCGGTCGCCGCGCACGCTCACCGGCAGGTGGACGGTGACCCCGCCGGCCCCTTCCGCCACGTACGGCTCCTGGGAGCCGTAGGCCCGGCCCACGGAACCGGTGTACGCCGACACGGGCTCGGCGGTGAAGGGACGGGCCGTCACGGGCTGCAGCAGGGCCGAGGCGTAGTCCGCCATCAGCAGCTCGGCGTCCCGCGCCCCGTGGTCCCGGGACAGGAGGGCGCGCACCTTCTCGAACAGCTCGTGCGGGGCCGCGCCCCGCAACGTGCGCTCCACTCCGTCGCTCACGGCCACCGGACCGGTACCTTCCTCTCTCACAACTGCCAAGATGGGGCCCACGGAACCACCGTCCTCGGGTCCACCGGGGAAGGGCAGCGCGTAGGCCCGGTAGGGAGTGTCACATGAGTCAGCGGCCGATCGGCTCCCCCCGGCCCGTCACGGCGGCCACAGCGGAGATGAGCGAGCTGATCGAGCTGTTGGAGGTGGTCTGGGAGCGGAGCCGCGACACCGTCAGCGCCCCGCCCGTCTCCTCGGCCCAGGCGCGGGTGCTGTTCCTGATCGACGGGTACGGCGAGATGAACCTGCGGGAGCTCGGCAGGCTGCTCGAGGCGGCCCCGCCGTCGGTCTCCCGGCTCTGCGACCGCCTGCAGGCCGTCGGCTTCGTCGACCGGCACCCGGGCCCGGGCGACCGGCGCGAGGTGCTGCTCCGGCTGACGCCCGCCGGAGGGGCGTACCTGGAGCGGCTGCGCGCGAGCAGGCAGGAGGCCCTGGCCCAGGCGATGGACGCGATGTCGCCCGACGGCCGGGCGGCCCTGGCGGCGGGCCTGGCCGAGTTCTGCACGGCGGTCCCGGGCCCCTTGAGGCTGCCGCGCCGGCAGACGCCCGCTCCCCGGACGGCTTGACGCGGCGCCCGGGGCACCTGCCGGCCGTACTTCGGCCCGGCGCCGTGCTCGGGGTGCTGCTCGGGGTGCTGGAACGGGCCGGCGCCCGCACGGTGGAGGGATGAGCCCTGATCTGCGTGTGGTCGTCTACCCTCCCGACGCGGAGGGCGGGCGCCGGGTCCGCTGCGACGGCGAGATCCTCGGTCGCGCCTTCGGCCCGAGTGACGTCCTCGAGTTCCTCCGCCGGGCCGGTCTCGACCCGGACGACGCCGCCCCCTACGGCGCGGGCCTCATCGAATGGCGCGGGGGCGGCCCGGCCGCGTGGCACCAGGAGCCGGACCCGGGATGAAGATCCCCACCCGGGCCTGACGCCGGTGCCGACATGCCGAGGCCGCCGGGGGCGGGTGGCCCTCCGGCGCGCCTCGCGTCGTCGTGCGCAGGCCCGGTCGCGCGGGGTCGGCGTGCCCCCGGCCGCCTCACGGGGCCGGGGCATCCGCTTCGTTCGCGGGAGGGGCCGTCGGCGGCGGCCCGTACAGCGGGGTCAGCGCCGCTTCGGCGGGGTCGACGGGCGGTAGGCCGGGTACGGGCGGAAGGGCGGGTACGGGCGGTAGGCCGGGTACGGGCGGTAGGCCGGGTACGGGCGGGAGCCCTGCCCGTTCCGAGCGGTAGAGCAGGGCCATCACCGACAGGACCGCCGTGAGCCCCGCCACGAGCATCGCGGCGCCGGTGGGCCAGGGCAGGAGCCCCCCGACCGCATTGCCCAGGGGATGGAGGTCCAGCACGCTCGCGAGGACGTGGACCAGTACCAGTCCGATACCGGTCGCGGTCGTGGCCGACCACACCCAGGCGCGGTCGCCGAAGGCCATCAGCCCGGCGAGGCCCAGGCACCCGCCGGCCAAGGCCAGCAGGAGCCAAACCGACGGGCTGGCCGCGGCCAGCAGCTGCGAGGGGTGGCGAGGCAGGTACAGGAGCGCGGAGAGGGCCAGGGCCACCGCGACCGGCCACCGCAGCACCCGGCCGGCCGCGGTCGCCTCGGTCTGCGACGCCTTCCGCGGCGGGGGTTGGGCGCGACGCTTCCGGGGCCGGGGGCGGGGCCGGAGCTCGGGCTCGGGCTCGGGCTCCTGAGGGACCTGGGGCGCCCGGCCCGGCCGGATCTGCGGGTCGTCCTCGCCCGAGAGGAGGGCGGCGAGCGAGATGACGTCCTCGATCGGGCGGCTGACCGCGGCGGCCCGCAGGGCCTGGTCCGCCGCGTCGGGCATCTGGCCGGTGCCGCGCAGCAGCGTCACCAGATCGGCCACCTCCCCCACGGAGCGACGGGTCACGGCCGTCTCCAGCAGCGTGCGCAAGCTGGCGGCGGCGTCGCTCGGCGACTCGTCCGGTGCCCCGGCGGCCTCCCCGTCCGCGCCCTCTCCCGCCGAGGGGGAGGCGGCGGGTGCGGAGGCCGGCGGGACCGGTGCGGGGGGCGGGGCCGGCGTCTCCCGCTCCGGGGCCGGCTCGTTCCCGGCATCGGCTTCGACGTCGGGCAGGGCCTCGGGCAGGGCCTCGGGTATGACGCCGGGCGTGGCGTCGGGTGTGGCGTCGTCACTCATGGATCGCTCCGTCCGAATGCAGGACCGTGCGGGTACAACGTCGCGAACAGACGTTCACTCCTGGTAACGGTGCAACAGCTCGCAGGACTCCACCAATGGGGGCAAGCAAACGGGTGCGTCCCCTTGTCCCGTCCGGGATCCACTCCGGTCGACCGCTCGGCGGTCGGACGGCACTGAGCTGGGGAAACGTTCCTCGGGTGAAGCAGGTGGGCCGGGCGGGTGACGGGCGGCGCGCATCGCCGCCGGGCGAGGGGGCCGAGGCTACAACGCTGCCTGTGAACTTCAGCATGCGGCACGCGTCCCGCGCCCTCGCCCTCGCTTCCCTCGCCCTCTTCCCGCTGACCGTCCCCACGGTGGCCGCGCACGCGGGGGTCGCGCAGGCGGCTCCCCTGCCCGATCCGGTCGTCTTCGTCCACGGCTGGAACAGCGACGGTTCAACCTGGAACACCATGGCCGACCGCTTCCGCGGCGACGGTTGGCCCGCCGACCGCCTCCACCGGTGGAGCTATCCCACCAACCAGTCCAACGCGACGACCGCCTCCCAGCTGGCGAGGGTGGTCGACCGCGTGCTGGCGGCCACGGGCGCCTCCCGCGTCGACCTCGTCACGCACTCCATGGGCAGCCTCTCCTCCCGCCACTACCTCAAGAACCTCGCCGGAGACCACAAGGTCGACGCCTGGGTGTCGTTGGCGGGCCCCAACCACGGCACGGACGCGGCGTACTTGTGCGGCGGGGCCTCCTGCGCGGAGATGCGTCCCGGATCGGTGTTCCTCGACGAGCTGAACGCCGGGGACGAGACACCCGGAGCCCCCCGCTACGCGACCTGGCGCTCCTCCTGCGACAGCATCGTCAGGCCGGAGGGCACGGTGGTGCTCGAAGGCGCGCTCAACAACAAGACGTCCTGCCTGCAGCACACCGCCTTCCCCGTCGATCCGATCGTCTACCAGGAAGTCCGGCAGTACGTCGCGCCGGAAGGCAGCTGAGGCCGGGGCGGCCGGCCGGTTCTCCCCGTCGCCCGGCGGGCTGTTGCGGAAGGCCGGTGAGAAGTTCGTACGAGCCGGGTTTGAAGGGGCCGGCCCGGGAAACACGCGTCCATGACGATGCGGGACCTCCTGGAGACGGGTCCCGCAGCGGCGGGTGACAGCAGGCGGCACTCCCCTCCCCCCGGGGGTGCCGCCTGTGGCCGTCGAGCGGTCTCCGCTCTGCGACGGCCGCTTTCGGACGCAGGTGGGTACCGATTCAAGCGGGTCGCAGGCGGTCTCCGAACGAACCTGCGCATTCCAATCGGTGCACGGGTCCTGTGCCCGGGCGCCGTGGGAAAGTATGATCAAGCAATGTCCGACACGACCGAGACCACACCCGGCTGGCTGAGCAAGGACGAGCTGGAAACGGCCAGGGCGCGCATGCCGATCCTGTACGTCGAAGCCGTACCCGTACGCGTCAGTGACAGCGGCGAGGTGACCGACATCGGGCTGCTGCTGCGCATCGGTCCGGACGGAACGGTCAGCCGCACCCTGGTGTCCGGCCGCGTTCTGCACCACGAACGCGTCCGCGACGCGCTGCTGCGCCACCTCGAGAAGGACCTGGGCCCGGTGGCCCTGCCGCGGGTCCCCGCTTCCCTCCAGCCCTTCACCGTCGCCGAGTACTTCCCCACGGCGGGCGTGACCTCCTACCACGACCCGCGCCAGCACGCGGTGTCCCTCGCCTACCTCGTGCCCGTGGCCGGCGACTGCCGTCCGCGCCAGGACGCCTTGGACCTGGTCTGGTTCAGCCCGCAGGAGGCGGCCTCCCCGGCCGTGCAGAACGAGATGCCGGGCGGGCAAGGGGTGTTGCTCAAGCAGGCACTCGCGCACGCCGGGCACGTCTACTAGAAGACCCTCCGCCACAGGAGCCCGCCCGGCAGACGACTGCCGGGCGGGCTCGCGGAAAGCCGGGCGGCGCGAGACCCCTGCCGCGACCCGAGCCCGAGCTGGACGGCCGCGCGGTGGTGCTGCTGCGACGCGGACCGCGTCGCGCGCTACGGCGAGAGCGCCATCGGAGCCGGCGGCCGTACCCTGGAGATCACCCGGACCGACGACGCCGGGGTCACCACAGCGGCCGCCCTCACGCTGTCCCGCGCCCCCGGCGGGGACTCGGCCCGCTACCTGCTCGCCCCCTGGATCGCCCGAGCCACCCTGCGCGACCTGCTGCGGGCGGGTGACGCGGGCCGCGAACTCGCCGTGGCCGGCGACGGAGTCACCGCCCCGGCTCCGTGAGGACGAAGGAGTGCTTCTCGACGATGCGCGCGGAGGAGGTGAGTTCGAGGACGGGCCAGGACACGCAGGACCCGTCGGCGGCTGGTACGGCTCTCGGCGCGTTGTCCCCGGCACACCTGACCTACACCCCACTGCCGGACGGCCCGGGCGCCGTCCCCGCCCGCCAGCCGCGCGAGGCCAGCGGGGCCGAGGCCCGTGCGGCCTGGGGCGCCCGTGGCCTGCCGGCTGGGCGAACTGCGCGGCGGCGCGTACCGGGCCGTCAACATCTGGGACTTCGCGGCCTCGCACCTGCCCGACGGCGCCGGACGCGCCGTCTGGTCCTGTACGCGGGCATCCGGCTGGGCCGGGCCCGGCGATGTCGTGGTACGGCTGCGCCTCGACGGCGCAGCCCCTCAGGACGTGGCGCGGGCCCGGTCCACGGCGGCCTGCGGCCGGTTCGGACAGCACCTGCTCGCAGGCTTCCGCTGGCGCTCGCCGGCGGGCCGCTGGTACCTGCTCGCCGCCGGAAGCCGGCAGGTCACCGGGATCACGGCGGCCGGCGCCGTCCGAGCCGCTGCCGCCGAGCGCACCCTGGCGGCCCCGTGGTCCGGTCCGGACGGGCCGGTGTCCCTGACGGGCACCCTCGCCGGCGGCGGCGCCGTCACCGCCCTCGACGGCGCGGGGGGAGGCCGCGACTGACCGGTGGACCGGCCCCTGGGTCCCGTCGTCAAAGTCCCGCCCGGCCCCCGCTGCTTCGACGCCAGGACCTAGCGCGGACAGCAGGCTCACGCCGCGACCGCGTCGGCGCCCCCGGCGGCCCGGGGACCGGTGATGAGGCGGCGCAGGGGGACGAACGCCAGCAGGTAGCAGAGGCCGCCGATCGGCAGGAAGTCCAGATCCACCGCCATCGCAGCCGTGCCGAGGACGAAGGGCACCAGAGAGCGGACGGCCGCGGCGCCCCGGAGCAGGGCGAGCAGGGTGATCACGCCCAGGTAGAAGAAGACCGGGACGACGGTGTACACGACCGGCAGCACGCCGGGCACGTCCTGGACGCGGGCGAAGATCTCCCTCATCTCCGGTCTGTCGGCGGCACGGAAACCCGCGTAGAGGTCGATCACGGCCTGGGCGGTGGACGCGGCCACGCCCACCAGGGCGACCAACGCCCCGGCACGGGCCATCCGCTGCCTGACCGGCCCGGCTCCCGCGGCCACCGTCCGGCGCAAGCCCTCGCAGATCACCCCGAAGAACAACAGGCCGAAGAGGAAGGCGAAGTGCCCGGTGATCCAAGCCGCACCGGGCTCCCTCGACCCCTCGACCAGGAGGCGGACCGACCCGTACACCAGGAGGAGGAGGGGCCCCGCGACAAGGGAGAACCGGGTGAGTCGTGCTGCTCGTTCTGTCATGGCCCCACCCTGCCGATCGGGCCGGTGGCGCCACCATCGGTGAAGACCCTGACAACTCCCCTACACGGCGGGCACGTTGTACCGGACCGTCTCGGGGTCGGGGGTCCGGGACGCGGCCCCTGGACACAGCCGGGAACGCCTGCGCCGAGAGGTCCGCTCGAGGCCGGGTCGGCGGGGGGTGCTGAGGGGACCCGGGGCGGCGGTACGGCCCGGGACGGGTGCTGGCACACTGCGGACTGCGCACTGTCGGCCGACTCCCATGAGGTGCTTCCAGTGATGGACGCGTGTGACCCCCGCCGCGTGAACGGCGATCGGGGCGGCGCCGCGGGCACGGCCCGGGCGCGTACCCCGCTGACCCCGGTCCCGCCCGGGAAGCGCGGCTCGCGCCGACCGGACGGAGCGCGCCGGTGAAGTCTTCGCCGCTGGCCACGGGCGCCGGTGAGCCCGGCGTCCCCAGGTCTCCCGATCCCGGTGACGGGCGACCCGACCCCCGCGACGGGCGCCCCGACGCCGGGATCGCGCGCCGCGCGGGCGCCGGCCGGGCCGGGGTGCCCGCGCGGTTCGATCCGCTCTGGGCGGCCGTGGTGACGTTCGCGCTCTCCTGCGCCGGCAGCGGCACCGTTCTGCTCTGGCGGGACGAACTCGCCAGTTGGAGCGCCGCCGTGCGCAGCCCCGGCGACCTCCTCGCCATGCTGGGCAACGTCGACGCCGCTTCCGGTGCCTACTACCTGGTCCTGCACGCCTGGGTGTCCGTCTTCGGCGACTCCCCGGCGATGCTGCGGATGCCCTCCGCCCTGGCCATGGCCGGTGCGGCCGCGTTCGTGGTGCTGACCGGCCGTACCCTGTTCGACCGCCGCACCGCACTCCTCGCCGGCGTGCTCTTCGCCGCGATCCCCGCGATATCGAAGTTCGGACAGGAGGCCCGTGCCTACGCGTTCGTGACGCTGGCCGTGGCCGCCGCCACCTGGCTGCTGATCCGGGCGCTGCAGCGGCCGACCGCCCTGCGCTGGCTGCCGTACGGGGCAGCCGTGACCTGTGCGGGGTTCTTCCACATCGTCTCGCTGCTCGTTCTGCTGCCCCACGCGCTGATCGTCCTCGGACGCTGGTGGGGGGCGCGCACTTGGCGCCTGCCCGCCGGCTACGCGCTGACCGTCCTCGCCTCGCTGCTGCCGCTGCTCCCCCTGATCGTGGTCGCCCGGCGCCAGACGGGGCGACAGATCGGCTGGCTGCACCCTCCGCACCTCGCCGATTTCGCCGGGTTGTGGAGCACGCTGTCCCTCTCGCCGGCCGTCTCCTACGCCCTGCTGGCGGCCGCCGCGCTGCCACTGGCCTGGCCGCACGGCCGCCGACCGGCGGCGGAACTGGCCCTGGTGGCGGCGCTGCCGATCCCTGCCGCCTGGCTCGTCTCCCAGAACGGCAGCTCCTACTTCCTCGACCGCTATCTGCTCTTCACCCTCCCGGCCTGGGCCGTGCTGGCAGCCGCCGGTCTCGGTGCGCTGCGCCCGCGGCCGCTCGGCATCACCGGCCTGGTGCTCCTGATGGCGCTGGGCCTCAGCCACCAACGGCAGCTGCGGACCGAGCACTCCAAGGGTCCGGCCGACGGCAAGCGGGCCGCCGCCGTCATCGCCGAGGGCTACCGGCCCGGCGACGCCCTGGCCCCGGTCGGTGGGCGCGATGAACGGTTGTTCATGTTCGGTCCGATGGTCCAGTACTACCTGCCCGCGCACCGGCAGCCGAAGGACGTCTTCGTCGAGCGTTCGGCCGTGGAGAGCCATGACCTCTTCCCCACCGAGTGCAGCCGTCCCGCCCCGTGCCTGGCCGGTATCCGCAGGGTGTGGGTCGTCACCTGGAGCGGGACGTCGAACCCCTACCACGCGTTCCCTCCGGACCAGGAGAAGGCGCTCAGGGACCACTACGAGGTGGTGCACACCACCCGGGTCGGCGCCCTCCAGGTCACCCTGGTCGAGCGCGTGCGCTAACCCCGCTCCCCCCCGCCCGCGCCAGGCGTCACAGCGGGTCGCCGAGGGGGCCGTGCTCCTCCTCCGGGGCGTTGTTCCCCGTGGGCGGCGAAGTCCTGCTGGGTGCCGTCGCCGGGGTCGGCGGCACCACCCTGCGGGGCCCCGGCCGTACCCCTGGCCGGGGCCCCGCAGGCCGCTGCCGGACCGTCCGACTGTCACAGCACTGCAACGCCGCCCCTCCCCGGGGCGCCCGGAGCCCACCATGGCCTGATGCGCACACACCACACCTTGGCCGTCGCCGCAACCGCCGCGCTCCTCGCCCTCACCGGCTGCTCCGACGCGGACGCGGACCGCGCGGGCGCGAGCGACGAAGGCAAGCCCAGGCCCACCGCCTCGGCGCCCGCCCCCACGCCCACCGCCGCCCCGGAGCCCGCACCCTCCGACGCCGGCGTTCCGCCGAGCCCCGCGCCCGCCCAGCGCACCCTTTATCTCGCCGCGCTCAACAGCATCGACCCCGAGATCGTGAGCGGCGAGGAGGACAAGGCCGTGAACCGCGGCTTGAGCCAGTGCCAGTCCATGAAGGACGAGAAGGACCCGACCAAGCGCGTCGAGTCCACGAACCGCCGCTTCACCAGCCCCGGCCATCCCGACGGCTTCGGCCCCACCAAGGCCGCGTTCATCCTCGCCGCCGTCCAGACCAACCTCTGTCCCACCTACTGACGGGCCCTTGGAGCACGACGTGCGGCACGGAGCGCGGGCGCACCGGCCCGGGTCGAAGATCCGCGGCGCCGCAATCGTGCTCCCCCTCGGGTATGGGCGCGCCCTGCCCGGGTAGGGGCCGGTCCACGGCGTGGCGCGAAGGCGCCGGGCGCTCGTCAGACGACACCGCGAGACGGGAAGGCCGCCATGGCGAAGAAGGAACTGCGCAAGGGCGACGAGGTCAGCTGGAAGAGCCACGGGCAGACGGTGGCCGGCAAGGTCGAGAAGAAGATCACGGAGCGCACCCGGGCAGCGGGCCGCTCGGTGGACGCGTCCACCGAGGAACCCCAGTACGAGGTGCGAAGCGACAAGTCCGGCCGAACGGCGGTGCACAAGCCGGGCGCGCTGCGGAAGAAGGGCCACGGGAAGTGATCTCCCCTCGTCCTCAGGACGGGGGATCTTCCTGCTCCGCCCAGCCCAGTGCGTCTCCTTCCGAACCGCCGGCGGGGCACCTGTAGGCCATGCGGAACGAGAGCGGTGCGATGGACGGGGCCCACCGGCCACCCGAGGGTGTCGGCGAGGCGACGGTACGGGCGCTGGGGGCCCTGTCGAAGGCGCTGGAGACGACGGAGCGGGCGCGGGGCCACTTGTACGGGTTCCACCAGCTGACCGGGACGGCCGATTTCGAGCTGGACGAGGCCGTACGGCTGCTCCGCGAAGCCGGTCACGAGGAGCAGGCGGAGCAGATCGAGCGGGAGATCGTCGGCCGCAACGTCATCCCCGGCCACTGGACGTTCCAGATCGTCGAGGCCTACAACTCGACCTACTACCGGCCCTTCGCCGCTCTGGAGCAGCGGATCCTGCAGCATCTGGCCGGCGGCCGGGACCACCTCTACGAAGCGGCGCTCAAGGAGGACCGTCGCACCCGCCACCACCCCGACCACACCGCGACTCCCGCGACGCCCGCGGCCCCGGGGACCGACGCCGGCTAGCCGTGCGACCGCCCCGGCCGGAGCGGGGTGCCTCGGACGCGGGCGGGGCTTCCGACGGCACGGGCCGCCGCCCGGACGGTGCCGAGCACCGCCTCAGGGCGGGACGGCATCGGGACGTGTGAGGAGTCGACCTCGGTCACCGTGGCGCCCGTGCCAAGCGCGGAGAAGCGCTGCAGCTCGGTCGACGGCACGGTCCTGCCGGGAGACGACGAACCAGCCCGGCTTGGTACGCCAGGCCGGGGTGCCCGTGGAGGCACGCAGCACGGCCGCGGCCGCGGAACCCTGGGTTGCCCGGACCAGCCGCCGCTCGGCCTCCGGGAGGTGGACCGCAGAAGTCGGCGATCCCGTCGCGGTTGGTCCGCAGGCGCCCGTCCTCGGAGTCCAGCTGGGCGAACAGCGGCGGCGGGGCGTACTTGCCGATCAGGTCCTGGGGGGTCTCGCCGGCGTCCGGGGCCAACGCGGACACGTGGACCAGCCCGGCCACCCTCGCGTCGGTCCGGCGGTGGTGGACCGATCCGAGGGGCGGGCCCGCCTCCCCCGAGGTCAGGGGACGGAGCACCGACCGGCGGGGGGCTGATCGTCATTTATGCTTCTTGGCGGCCGCGGGGCGGTGGCCGGCCCGCCCGCCCGTGCACGGAAAGCCCCAGGGGAGAAGTGAGGTATGCCGGTGATCTGCGTCGGAGGCATGATCGGGATAGGCAAGACGAGCGTTGCCGAACTGCTCGCCAAGGAGCTGGGCAGCGCGGTCTTCTACGAGAGCGTCGAGGACAATCCGATCCTGCCGCTCTTCTACACGGCGAGCCCCGAGGAGATCCAGGCCAAGCGCTACCCCTTCCTGCTCCAGCTGTACTTCCTGCAGACCCGGTTCGCCGCGATCAAGGAGGCGTACAAGCAGGGGGACAACGTCCTGGACCGGTCCATCTACGAGGACTGGTACTTCGCCAAGGTCAATCACGACCTCGGCCGGATCAGCTCCCTCGAGATGCGGGTGTACGAGGGACTCCTCGACGAGATGATGCGCGAGATCGACGGCCTGCCGTACCGCAAGGCCCCCGACCTCATGGTCTACCTCAAGGCGGACTTCGAGACGGTGATGCACCGCATCGGGCTGCGGGGCCGTGATTTCGAGCAGGACGAGCGTCTCGTCGAGTACTACCGCACGCTGTGGTCCGGTTACGACGACTGGATCAACGAGCACTACTCCGCCAGCGATGTCCTGGTCGTCGACATGAACCACACGGACGTGGTGCACCGTCCCGAGGACGCGGCCCGCGTGGCGCGTGAGGTCAAGGACGCCCTGGCCGCCGCCCGGCGGCGCATCTGAGGCTCCCCTTCCGGGTACGCCGCCCGGTACGTCCGCTCAGCGGGCGTCGGCGGTGCCCGTGATGCCCTGGCAGAGGGCCATCAGGCCGGTGGCCAGGGCGCTGCGCTGCTCGGTGCTCATGGTGTCGAGGACGCGGGCCAGCCGCTGACTGCGGTGACGGCGCATCTGTGCGAGGTGGGACGTCCCGGCGGCCGTCAGGTGGAGCGTGAGCTCGCGGCCGCTGTGCGGGGAGGGGCGGCGGGTGAGGAATCCGGCGGTCTCCAGGCGGTCGCAGAGCCGCGTGACGGAGGGAGCCGCCGCTCCGAGGAGCTGGGACAGGGCGCGCATGCGGATCCCCGGCTGCCGGTCCACCAGGTTCATCAGGCGGAGCTGGGCGGTGGGGATCGGTGCTCTGCCGGTGCTCTGGCGGGCGTTTTCCCAGACGGCGTCGAGGAGTTCCACCAGTTCCGTCACGGAGGCGAGTTCGGCGACCGCGGCTGGCGCACGGCGGTCGGTACTGCGGTCAGCGGGGTCCGGTGCCGGCATCTGGATGCTCCGCAAGGGTTGCGCGTGGCGCCGGCCCACTCCGCGTCAGACGCTGTCCGTGCTGCCGGGGCGGGCCGGTATGGCTTCCTCGGAAGCGGCAGACCGCTGCTTCTGCGTCGAGGAGGTGTGCTGCGCCCCGGCCTCCGGGGTGGTGAGGTAGTCCAGCGTACCGGTGAGTTCCAGGAGCCGGTCCAGCCGCAGAGGCCGCTTCTCGACGTGCAGCCGCACGTCCGCCGCGCCGGTCCGGCGACGGACCATCAGCAGCACCGACAGCCCGACGGAGTCCACCGCGGTCAGCCCCGCGCAGTGCAGATGCAGCTCCCGCAGACCCGCGTGGTCGGCCAGCACCCGCTCCACCTCCTCCAGGAGCAGGTCGGCGCAGTAGTGGTCGAGGTCGCCCCGCAGTTCGAAGCGCGTGGTGTCCGGCGTGTCGAGGCGCGTCAACTGGAGCGGACTGGAGTGCGAGTCGGTCATTCGGCGATCCCGGAGGTGGTCAAGGGGGTACGGGTGAGGTCGGCGGCACCGGTGCGGAGCATGCCGGCCGCGCGGGGGAAGTCCTTCAGCTCCCGCCCCAGGAGGCCCAGGGCGGGGAGCAGGGAGTCGGCGGGGACTCCGCGGGCGGTCAGGACGCCCGCGGTCCACAGCAGGAAGCGCGAGAACAGCTCGTGGTCACCGGTGTAGAGGGCGGTGGCGAGGAACTCGACGATGTGGGAGAGGTCTTCGGCGGTGCGTTCGCGCTGCTGCTCGGTGTAGCCGCGCATCGCCGGGTAGGCGTCCTCCAGCCCTGCGAAGACCGCCCGTACGAGGTCGGGGCGGTTGCGGGCGACGAGCGTGTATTCCTGGTCGGTCAGGTGGGGCAGGTCGTCGATGGTCTGGTGGTCGGCCTGGGGCCGGGGCAGCCGGCCGCGGGCCAGGTCGTCGGCGGCGGTGCGGGCGTCGGGGGCCCAGGCGTCCGCACCGAGCAGGCGCGCGTACCGGCCGTCCGGTCCGAAGGCGGCTCCACCCACCAGGACGGGGATGCCGGCGGCCTGGCAGGCGGTGATCGTCGCGTGGGCCGCGGGCAGACGGGTGGGGATCGAACTGGAGAGCGCCACGGCGTCCGGGCCGGTGCGGTGCAGGTGCGCGATGAGATGGGGCGTCGGCACCTGCGCCCCGAGGTAGTCGACGTCCCAGCCGCGCAGCCGCAGGACCTCGGCCAGCAGGCGCGCGGGCAAGGCGTGCCACTCCCCGTCCACACACGCGACGGTGATGCGGCCCAGCCGGGGAGGGGTGCGGGCGGAGGAGTGTTGGGCGAGGGCGGCGATGCTCCGCTCGTTGATCGCGGTCGCCGCGTGTTCCTGTGCGACGGTGATCCGGTTGGCGGCCCACTCCTCGCCCACCCGGCCCTGGACGGGGGCGATGACATCGAGCAGCACGCTCTCGGCGTCCAGGCCGGCGTCCAGGGCGCGCCGTACGGCGGTGACCGCGGCGGCCTCGTCGAGTGTGAGAACCGCTTCCCACAGCTCGGCGGACAGCTGCCGGGGGCCGGAACCGGTGATGTCCCGGGTGGGCGCCGTCGGGGTCGTCGTGTCGGTCATGCGGTGAACCTGCCCCGGGTGTGGCCGTCCACGGCCGTGAGGTGGTTGGTGCGCGGGGCGGCGATGACGACGACGGCCATGTCGTCGTGCTTTCCGCCCCCCACCCATTGCGAGGCGAGCATCTGCACGCGCTCCACCACCGCCTCCGCGGGCATGCCCGCGCACTCCGGCAGCGCCCGGCGCAGGCGTTCCTCGCCGAACAGGGTGTCGCCCATGGGGCCGCCCCGCGCCTCGCTGATGCCGTCCGTGTAGAGCAGGCAGGTGTCGCCGGGGGCCAGGGTGGCCTCTGCCGTCTCGGTGACCAGGTGGGGCAGGACGCCGACGAGGGTGCCGCGGGTGGCGACCTCCTCGACGAGGCCGTCACTGCGGAGGATGAGCGGCGCGGGGTGCCCCGCGCTGGTGAGCCGCAGCTCCACCGAGTTGCCGGCCCGGGACGCCGAGGCCAGCACCATGGTGACGAAGCGGGCGTTGTCGGTGTTGCGCAGCGAGGTGTTGAGCAGGCTCAGCATCCGGTGGTGGTCGTCCGCCATCGGCAGCAGCGCGTGCATCGTGTTGCGGATCTTGCCCGTCATGACCGCGGCCTGCAGGCCCTTGCCGCACACGTCGCCGAGGACGACGAGGGACGCGTCGCCCTCCGCGGACGCGGGGTGGACGTCGTAGAAGTCGCCGCCGACCCGCTCGTGGTCCTTCGAGGGCCGGTAGCCGCCCGCGTAGTCGACGCCGGAGACCTGGCTCAGCGTCGGGGGCAGGAGCTCGCGCATCAGGATGTCGGTGATCGACGCCTGCTCCGCGTAGAGGCGGGCCGCGGACATCGCGGCTCCGGCGCGGGCGGCGAAGAGGCGGGCGAAGACCTCCTCCTCCTCCGTGAACGCCTGGTTGCCGGTGCGGCGCAGGAGCACCAGGGCGCCGGCGGGTACGCCGTGTCCGGGCAGCGGGGTGATCACGATGGAGCCGACCGTGCCGAAGCCGTCGGGGACCAGCCAGGCGGGCGCGGTGGCCGGGTCGATCCAGCGGGACGGGACGGGCGGGAACCCCTGCAGGGCCTCGGCCAGGCCGGGGACGTGGGCCGGATCGACGGTCAGCCGCGTGGTCGAGGGGGTGCCGTCCTTCAGGCAGACCACCATCGGCAGGACGCGGCCGTGGGACGGGGCGATCACCAGGGCCGCGTCCGCGAGGTGCTCCGCGGCCATCTGCGCCGTGACGTCCATGCACCGCTCCAGGTTCAGTGACGACAGCAGCAGGTTCGAGGCCTGGGTCAGGAACGCCGTGCGCTCCTTCTCCAGGTGCAGCGCCTCGCGGGCCAGCCGGTGGTCGGTGTCGTCGAGCAGCCACCACGTGACGGTGCCGTCCTCCGCGGCGGTCGGGTGCGCCTCGAAGGTGCGGTCCTCGACCGGGCCGTGCGCGGTGGGCAGGGGTGCGGCCTTCTGCCTCTGGGCCGGGATGCGCAGAGCGTCGCTGTGTGCCGAGGCCAGCCAGGCAGGCAGGACGCCCGTCATCTCCCGGCCCGGCCGTGCACCCGGGAAGACCAGACCGGCCGCATCGTTGACGAACCGCAGGATCCCCTGCGAGTCCGCCACGAGCACGGGATGGGGTGCCTCGGTCCACGGGAAAACCACCGTGGACGGGGAGGTCGTTGTCTGGGTGTCATTCACCACTCATGGAAGGCCCGCTGCGCGAACCCCTCACCTCATTGCATCGAAGGAAAACCCTTGCCGTACGGCAACCATCCTCCACCGTTCGCACCCCTGGCAACCCGGCCTCGCTCGCACGGCCGTCCGCCACCTCACCCACACCGGGCCGTCACACCGTCTCCTCAACCGGGACGACCGGGCACCTGGAGGGGGTCCGCGGTAGTGCTCGAGCGCGCGGATCCCGGGGCTCGTCTGCCCCGGGGCGCTCCGCGCATGCGTCGGCCGCGGCCGTGCGATCCAGCGGCCGTGGCGCCGCACCGGTCCGGCGTCACGGGCGCGAAGCGGCCCCGTTCGGCCGTACGACGGTGACGGCGGAGCACCGGTCCGCCGGTGAGCGGCGTCACGGCGATGCGAGGAATCCACGGCCGGTGGCCGGCCCGGTCCGCCCGTATAGGAAGATGTCGAGGTGATCGGAGATGAACCGGTGGTCACCGCGACCACGGACGAAGGCGTGACCGTCATCACTGTCAGCGGCCACCTGGACGAGGACAGCGCCCCTCTTCTCGTCGAAGCCCTCGCCGAAGCCGCGGCGCGGGGCCCGGCACGCACCGTGGTCGATCTCTCCGGTGCCGGTTTCGCGGATTCGTCCGTCCTCCACGCCCTGTTCCAAGGCCAGGAGGTCCACGCCGCGGCAGGCGGCGCGCTGGTCATCGCCGGCCCGCTGCGGACGGCTGTCGACCGGCTGTTCGCAGTCACCGGAGCCGGCCTCGCGTTGCGGGTGGCGGACAGCCTGGAGACCGCGATGACATGCTGAGCCGCAGCACCACCCGAGCCGGCGTGCGGTGGCGTGCCGCGCACGACGGAGGGCAGGCGATGACCGTATGAATCCGCCCACAGCGGCCGACGACACCCGCGGCCCCGGACACGCGCGGGACCGCGGCGCCACGAACGCCGGGGCACCCGTCACCGCGGCCGCCGCCCGCACCCGCGTCAGCGGCCTGCTCGTACGGGGAGGCGTCAGCCTCGACAGCGTCACGGCCGCCGACGCGCTGCTGGTGACCTCGGAACTGGTCACCAACGCGATCCGCCACGGCGGCGGCATCACCGCCATGACCGGCCATCTCGCCGACGGCTCCCTCCACGTGTCCGTCACCGACGCCAACCCCTGCCCGCCCGTCGCCCGCACCGGCAGCCCACAGCACCCGGGCGGATTCGGATGGCCCCTCATCCAGCAGCTCTCGCACGAGATCACCATCAGCACGCATGACGCCGGCAAGACCATCAGCGTCACGCTGCGGCTCGCCTGACAGTTGACGGCGTGTCGGCCGGGACGTGGCCGATGCGCGCCGGGAACGGAAAAAGTTTTCCGCAGCCGGCTATCGGGTGGTCCTCCGCTGGGCATGCTGCGGGTACTTTCCCGCCCCCCTGGACGCCGCCTGTCGGCGTCCCGGCCGGCGGGCCTTCCGTCCGCTGCTCTCGGGAGGTACACGTCATGCAGTCACCCCGCGTTCCGTCAGCCCGCACCCCGTCTCCGGGCCCCAGCCGCCGCGGGCTCCTCACCGGCATCGGCCTCACGGCCGCCACCCCGCTCCTTCCCGGCGTCATCCCCGGCCAGAGGGGCGACGCCGCCGGACTCGCGTCCTACGACCGGCCGTCCCGTCCGCCCGCGCCGTCCGGCGGGCCGGTGTTGCTCCGCGGGGCGTCCCTGGTGCTGACCATGGACCCGGCCCTCGGCAGCGGCCCCTTGGGCTCCCTCGAGAACGCCGACGTGCTGATGCGGGGCGGGACCATCGCCGCCGTCGGCAGCGCCCTGGTGGCCCCGCCCGGCGCCCAGGTGGTGAAAGCCTCGGGCAAGCTGGTCATGCCCGGCTTCGTCGACACCCACAATCACCTGTGGCAGGCGGTGATCCGCGGCGGCTGTACCGACCGCGACCTGTTCGGCTGGTTCCAGGGCTGCACCGACCCCCAACGCGGCCGGCTGACGCCCCGCGCCCTCCACAGCTTCGTGCGGCTCGCCGCCCTCGACGCCGTCCAGTCGGGCGTGACCACGCTCGTGGACTGGGTGGACATCTTCTCCCCCGACCTCATCGAGAGCTACATCAGCGCCCTGGCCGGCACCGGGGTGCGCTTCACGTACGCGATGTATCCCCCGCAACCGGACGCGAAGCTGGTCGGCCAGGTGAAGAGGGATCTCGTCGACCCGCTGCCGCTGGGCTCCTTCCAGATCGCCACCCACGCGGCCCGGGCCGTCCAGGACCACAACCGCGCCCACTGGGAGGCCGCCCGGGAGCTGGGGGTCATGCTGAACTCCCATGTCCTGGAACGCCCCGAGCAGCGTGCGGACGACCCCGTCGGAGTCCTGTCCGACATCGGGGCGTGGGGGCCGCAGCTCCTGATCAACCACGCGATCCACCTGACCGACGCCGAGATCGCCTCCGCAGCCGAGCACGACGTACGAGCCGCCCACTGCCCGCTCAGCAACATGCGGCTGGCGTCCGGCATCATGCGGCTGCGCGAATTCGGCCGGCGCGGCGTCAAGGTGGGGCTCGGGCTGGACGGCGGGACCAACGACAGCTCCGACTTCCACGCCCTGATGAAGACGGCCATCGGCCTGCAGCGCGTCGCCACGACCGAGGCCGCGGTCTTCCCGCAGGTGCCCGACGTCCTGCGGATGGCGACGCTCGGCGGCGCCGAAGTGCTCGGCATCGCCGACCGGGTGGGCTCCCTGACACCCGGAAAGCGCGCCGACGTCGTGGTCGTCGACCCGGCCGCCCTCAACTTCGCACCGCGCTTCGACTGGGTCGGCCAGGTCGTCTTCAACGGCCGACCCGAGAACGTCGACGCCGTGTTCGTGGACGGACGGCCGCTGAAGCTCGGTGGCCGCCTGGTGGACATCGACACGGACGGCGTCGTACGGGAGGCGGAAGCGGCCGCGGGCCGGCTCCGTGCGGCCGGGTAGACCGACGGGTGCGTGGCGCTCCTCGTCGCGAGGCGGCGGGGACTTCGCGGCTACCGGCCGTCGCGGCCGGCATGACGGGCCCACAGGATCAGCGGGGCCTGGAGGGGCAACCGGGCGACGGCGAGGGCCTTCGCGGGCGCGGGGCGGTGGCGCCAGTCGTAGGCCATCTTCACGTTGGCCGGGAACACGGCCGCAAAGAACAGGGCGGCGGCGCGGGCGCTGGTCCGGCGGGTCGCCGGGAGCGCCAGACCGGCGGCCAGGGCCAGTTCCGCGGCGCCACTGGCCGCGGTCCACGCGCGGGGACTGCCGGGCAGGGCGCGCGGCACGATGGCGTCGAACTGCCTCGGGGCGATGAAGTGTGCGGCGCCCGCCGTGGCGAGGAGCGCGGCCAGGGAGAGTGCGGAGCGTGCGGGCGTGGGCATCGGGGTCCTCCGGGTGCTCGGGGCGGGCGGTGGCCGCGGGGCAGGACGGTCCTACTGGTCGGTAAGTATGGTGCACGGCCGCGGACCTGTCCCGTCCCGGGCACCAGGTCGCCGTGGCGCGGGCCGACGCTGCGGGCGTGCCCGGCCTAGACCGTGCTTCGCATCCGTGCCCGGTCTAGACCCCGTCGCAGCCATGCCCGGCGCAGGCCCGGCGCCGCAGCGCCTGGCAGGCCGGAGCAGACGCGGCGGGCGCATGCGGGTCGGGCTCGGGGCCGGGCAGGCGTGCCCGGCCCAGGCCGACGCCGCGGGCATACCCGGCCTGGACCCGGCTTCGCATCCGCACCCGGCCTGGACCCGGCTTCGCATCCGCACCCGGCCTGGACCCCGTCGCAGCCGTGCCCGGCGCGTGCGGGTCGGCTCGGGGCCGGGGCCCTCGATGACGGCCGGGCCGTCGCGGGGGCGCCCGGAACGGCCGCGCCGCCGGGGACGACACCGGACCGGCCCGCCCACGAGACCGGTGATTCCACCGATGTGCGGCTGCCGGGTGCGCCGTGACAGTGGTCCGGCCAACGAAAGCGGCGGTACCACCGGCAGGCAGGACGGTCCTCGGCGCGAGCCGGGTCCCGGATCGCGGCCGGGCCCACTCCGCCACGACCGAGAGGACGACTCCGTCGTGCAGCAGCAACCCACCGAGAACGCCCGACGAGCCCGGCACACCCCCATGACCCCTCAGTCCCGTCCCCACCGCGACGCCGGCGCCGGCACCGCCGGCTCGGGCAGGACCCGGCCCCGCTCGCTCCTCGCCGCGCTGGCGGCGCTCCTGACCATCGGCGGACTCGCCACGTTCACGGCGCCCGGTGCCCAGGCCGCGGGCAACCCCTACGAGCGGGGGCCCGCACCGACCACGTCCAGCATCGAGGCCGTCCGCGGCCCCTACGCGGTCTCGCAGACCAGCGTGTCCTCCCTCGGCGTCACCGGCTTCGGCGGCGGCACCATCTACTACCCGACCACCACCGCCGACGGGACCTTCGGCGCCGTGGCCATCTCCCCCGGCTACACCGCCACCCAGTCGTCCATCGCCTGGCTCGGCCCGCGGCTGGCCTCCCAGGGCTTCGTCGTCCTGACCATCGACACGCTCTCCACCCTCGACCAGCCCGACAGCAGAGGACGCCAACTGCTCGCCGCGCTGGACTACGTGACGCAGCGCAGCACCGTCCGCAGCAGGGTCGACAGCAGCCGGCTCGGCGTCATGGGCCACTCCATGGGCGGCGGGGGCACCCTGGAGGCCGCCAAGAGCCGGCCGTCGCTGCAGGCAGCGGTCGCCCTCACCGGTTGGAACCTGGACAAGTCCTGGCCCGAGATACAGACGCCGACCCTGCTCGTCGGCGCCGACGGCGACACGATCGCACCGGTCCGCACCCACTCGGAGCCCTTCTACGCCGGTCTGCCGAGCTCGCTCGACAAGGCGTACCTGGAACTCGAGGGCGCCACGCACTTCACGCCGAACACCTCCAACACCACCATCGGCAAGTACAGCGTCGCGTGGCTGAAGCGGTTCATCGACAACGACACCCGCTACGAGCAGTTCCTCTGCCCACTGCCGAGCCCCGGGCCGACCATCGAGGAGTACAGGGGGAACTGCCCCCACACCTCCTGACCCCCGGCCGGTGGAGGCCGCGGCCCCCGGGCCTCCACCGACTGCGCCAAGACTTCCGCCACTGTTTACACCGCAGTAGCCTCACCGGCGTGACCGGACAGACGACCGCGGGACGTCCCTGCCGGATATACGGCCGGACCACCGAGAGGGCAGCCGTCGACGCGCTGTGGGACCGGCTCCGGTCCCGGCGCGGCGGCGCACTGGTGCTCGCGGCGGAGCCAGGACTGGGCCGCAGCGCCCTCCTGGACGCGGCCGCCCGGGAGTTTTCGCTCGGGCCCGTCCTGCACCACCGGCCCGTGACCTGCCCTTCCCGGCCCTACGGCAGCCTGGACGCACTGCTGCGCGCGGCAGCCGAGGGCGCGGGCGCGGCGCCGCCCCGGCCCGCTGCCGGGACCACCGCGCCGCCGGGCGACCTGCCCGGGCTGCTGCGGCAGTACCACCCCGGGGCGGATCCGCTGCTGGTGTGCGTGGACGACGTACACCTGTGGGACGCGCCCTCGCGGGCCGTTCTCGCCTCGGCCGCACGTGACCCCGGCTCCGGCCGCCCCATCGGGCTCCTGCTCTCGATCGCGGAGCACCGGGCGGACGAGCCCGGCTTCGCGGGGCTGCCCCTCGTCCGCTTCGGCCCCCTGGACGACTGCGCCGCGACCGCCCTGCTGCACGATCTTGCCGACGGGAGCGTGGACCCCTCCGTACGGGCGGAGCTGCTGTCCGAAGCCGAGGGGAACCCGGCCGTCCTCACGGCGCTGGCACAGCGGTTGACACCGGACGAGCTGGGCGGCCACCGCCCGCTGCCCCGCCCGCTGGTCGGCGCCGGCGCCCTGTGGGCCACTTTCGGCAGCCGTCTGACCCCGCTGCCACCTCCCACGCGACAGCTCCTGCTCCTGGCGGCGGCCGCCCACGAACCGGACCCCGAGGCGGGCGGCGCGGACGCCTCCCTTCTCCTGCGCGCCGCCAGCGAGGCGGGGTGGGATCCGGCCGCCCTGGACCCGGCCGAGGCCGCGAGGCTGGTGCACCACGACGGCGACCGCGTCACCTTCGGCAGCTCCCTGCTCCGGCGGACCGCGTACACGGGCGCGCCGTCGTCCCAGCGCCGGGCGGCCCACGCCCTGCTCGCCTCGGTCCTCGACCCCGACCGGCACCCGTTGCGCCACCTGCTGCACCGGGCGCTGGCCGCGCAGGGCCCCGACGCCGCGCTCGCCGCCGCTCTCGTCGCCGCGGCCGCTTCCGGCACACCCACGACCGCGACGGAGCGCTCGGCCGCGCTCGCCCGGGCCGCCGAACTCACCGCCCACGAGGAGACCCGCACCGCACGCCTGACCGCCGCCGCCGAGTACGCCCGTATGGCAGGGTGCCCGCGCAGGGCGCGTCACCTGCTGGCGGCCGCGCGGGACGGCGCCCGCGCCGGCGCGGTGCACGGCCGCACGGAACTCGTCCGGGGCCGCCTCGCCCTCCGGGACGGACCGGTCGGCGACGCCCACCAGGCGCTGCTCATGGCCGCGGAGCGGCTCGCCCCGCTGGACGCGGAGGCGGCCCTGGAAGCCCGCACGGAGGCGGTCGACGCGGCGTGGGCGGCGGGCGACGCCCCCGCCTGCCTGGCCGCGCTCGCCGACGGCTCCCTTGCCGCTGCCGGGGCGGCGGCGCCCGATCCGAGCCGGGACTACCGGGCGGGGCTGCGCTCGGCGCTCGACGGGCGCCTGACCGAGGCCGCACGGCCGCTGCGCCGGGTGCTCGAACACGCCCACCACGACGACGACCCCGCCCGCCTGCTGCGGGCCGGTGTCGCCGCGCTGGTGATCGGCGACATCCCGGCGGCGTGCCGGGCGAACGCCCGCGCGCTGGCCGTCTCACGGTCGAAGGGGCTGGCCGCTCTCACCCCCCGGATCCTCGAACACCTCGCGTACGCCGAGTTGCGTGCCGGACAGCACGCGCGGGCCCGTGCCCATGCCCGGGAAGGACTGCGCGCCGCCCACCGGGCGGGGCAGCGCAACGTGGCGGCGGGCCAGCACGCGATCCTGGCACTGGTCGCCTCCGTGGAGGCCGACGCGTCCGTCGTCGCCGCACACGCCGGGGCCGCCGTGGAGATCGCCCGGCCGCACGGGCTCCTCCAGGTCGTCACCCTGGCCGAATGGGCCCTGGCCCGCGCCGACCTGTGCCGCGGCCGGCCCCTCGATGCCGTAGCCCGCCTCGGCCCGCTGACCCGGCCCGGTCCGGGGCGCGGTCACTTCGCCGTGCGCATGCTCGCCCTGCCCTGCTTCGTCGAAGCCGCCGTGATGTCCGGGGCGGGGGCCGAAGCCGCGGCGGCCGTCGAGGAGTTCGCCCTGTGGGCCGCGCAGGGCGCCGATCCGCAGGCACCGGCGCAGCTGGCCCGCTGCCGCGCCCTGGCCGCCCCGCCCGACGACACGGCCGACGCCCTCTACGCCCTGGCCCTGGCCCGGCACGAGACGGGGCCGGGGGACTTCGAGCGCGCCCGCACCCAGTTGCTGTACGGGAAGTGGCTGCGCCGCCGGCGCCGGCCGGCGGAGGCCAGGAACCGGCTGCGGGACGCGCTGGTCGCCTTCGAGCGCTGCGGGGCCCCGACCTGGGCCGAGCAGACCCGCGCCGAGCTCCGGGCCACCGGCGACGCCCCTGCCCCCGCACCGGCGGGCGCTCTGGACCGGCTGACTCCGCAGCAACTGCGCATCGCGCGGCGCGTGGCGGAGGGTGCCACCAACCGGGAGGTGGCACTGAGCCTCTCGGTCAGCCCCCGTACCGTCGACCACCACCTGCGCAACGTCTTCGCCCTGCTCGGGGTGCGTTCGCGGACGGAGCTCTCCCGCCTGGTGCACCGCACCGAACCCGAGGGCGCCCTGCCCTGACGCCTTCAGCCGGGTCATTGGGTGAGGAAGCGCGTCGCACCCACGTAGACACGGCCGGTGGAACCGAGGGGCTCCTCCCGGACCACGTCGCCCGTGCGGGGCGAGTTGATCATCATGGGTTCGCCGTTCCTCGTCCCCGAGTAGATGCCGACGTGGGTGACCGCGCTGCCGTCGGCGGGGCGGAAGGCGACGATGTCGCCGGGCCGGAGGTCCGCCGGGTCGGTGACGCGCACCCCGACGGCCGAGCCGGCGGGAGCCTGCCCGCCGCCCGCGTCGAACTGCGGCTGGGCGTCCCGGGGAATCGTCAGTCCGAGGGCGGAGTAGACCTGGCCGGTCAATCCGGAGCAGTCGTAGCCGAACCCGGAGGTGCCGGACCACAAGTAGGGCAGGCCCAGTAAGGCGCGTGCGGCGGCGACCACGTCCGCGCCGCTCGGCGCGGACGGCACCGCCGTCAGGTCGCCGGCCCGGAAGAACACCCGGGCGCCGCTTCCCGAGTAGGCGGTGACGACACCGGGCAGCGGTCCTGGCTTCACGGGAAACGAGGTGTTGTACGCATACTCGGCCGCCTGCCCCGACGCGCCACCGCCGCCCGGGACGGCTGCCGCAGCCGCGGCGGCGGCCGTGGCGAAGCCCCGGGCCGTAGGGCGTCCGACGCGTTCCTCGTGCGTACCGCGGGGCGGCGGCCGGTGCTCCGAGGTCAGCTGCCGGTCGGGCACCCAGCCGGGGTAGGCGCCTCGTCCGTCCCGGTCCCGGGGCGTGGGCTGGCCGTGCACCCATACGTGGTCCCAGAGGATGCCGCCGTGCCACACCGTCCGGTCGACGCTCACCTTCACGCCGTGCAGCGCCTGCGTCTCCCCGGCCACGTCACGCCGTTCGTCCAGCGACATGGCCGCCAACCAGCCGCGGAGGTCGGCGGGAACGGCCGTCGCGGGGGCGTCGACGGGCCGGACCTGCCCGGGGCTCTCCCACACCTGCGCCACGGTCACGTCGACATAGCAGGTCGGGGCCCCGTCGCACGGACGCGGCGCGACGGACGGGGCGTCGCCGACCGGGCCGGCCGGAAGGTCCGGGACGCCGGGCAGCGCCGCGGCCGGGGCGGCGAGGGCGAGGAGCAACGCGGCAGCCGTCAGTCCGGTCTTCACTGAGTACATGCGGCGATCCTGTCCCGTGCGCCTCGCCTCCGAAACCCCGGCGCGGTGCGGTCGTCCAGATCCCGCCACGGTCTGCCGGCCGGTGTCTTCCGGCCACAGCACTGGGCTGACCGGCCGGACAGTTGTGCGGCGCTCCGTCGTTTCCGTCCGGACACGCCACCGTGGGCCAAGGGGAGGGAACACATGCGTCGCCGGCTCCTGTTGTCCGCGCTTCCGTTGGTCGCCGCCCTTGTCCTGACGGCCGGCCTCGTGGGCGAGGATCCGCTCTTCGGCTGGGGGCACGGGGGGACGCTCGGTACGGTCCGGATGAGGGAGGTGCTTCCCCCGGGGACGGAGATCGCCGGATACCGTGTGGTGTTCCCGGGTGGGCGACGACAGGATCAGCTACCGCGGGCTCGACCCCCCGCCCGGGGACGCTGCCTCGGGCGGCTCTCCGGTACCGATGGCGCCGGGACCGCTCCAGGAGCCCGGCCGGACGACGACGTTCGTCCGCACGGGCGGCGTGATCACCCGGTACCCGGACGCCGTACCGCGACCGGTGGTCGAAGACCTCACGGCCCGCTTCCGCCGGGCCGCGTCCGGCTGACGCACACCCCTGCCGCTCGCGGGCGACCGCGCGCCCTCAGTAGAGCAGGACGCGGGTCACGATCACCTGGGGCGGGTGGGCGTCCGCGGCGACCACGTACTCGATGATGCCGAAGGCGCCGTCCGCGCCGAGCGGCAGCAGTCGGCATTCCGGCCAGTCCTCCGCCGCGGTGCTCCCGGCGGCGCGTCCCCGGCTCTCCCCGATCTCCACCATCGCGGCGACGATCGGGCCCATGGCCCACGGCGGCAGCGCCGGATCGGTCATGAAGGCCGCGACCTCCTCGGACAGCACGCACGGCCAGCCCCCGGAGCTGCCCCCCAGGGGGTCACTCAACGGGCAGGCCCGCGGCGCGGCGCCGGTCGAGCATCTCCTCGACGGTCGCGGTGGCCCCGGTACCGGAGAGCGCTGCCGACAGGCGAGGCTGCCGGTCGGGATCCGACAGCAGCACCGCCCGTCCCCACCAGCGCAGGAGCACGGCCTTGACCTCCTCCGGCGTCGCCGCCAGGAGTTCGCGGTAGAACTCGATCCGCTGTACGCCGGACAACGCCTCCGCGATCCCCTCGGCGTTCCGCGGCACCCGCTCCGGCTCGTTCCGGTGTACCGGTTGTGCGGTCATCACCCACCCACCCGCTCTCTCTGCTGCGAGGAGTCTGCCCGCTCGCGGCGCTCCCGTCGACTCCCCTTCGGGCACGGCGCCGCCCGGTGGCAAGGGCATCCGCCCGGGGCGCCGAACCAACCGGCTCCCCACCGCGGGCCGCCGAGCGGTCAGGTCGCCGAAGGGTGGTGGCCGGGGCCCGTGGGCGGGCCGCCGAGCGGGGTGGGAGAAAGCCCGGCCGGGTCCTCGCCCGCTTCGAGCAGGGTGTCGGCGGCCCCGACGATCAGGGGGTCGGGGAGTCCGGCGGACTCCTCGTCCTTGCGGGCGTACGGGACCCGCCAGAGCAGGCTGCGCATCGCCTCCAGCCGGGCTCGGCGCTTGTCGTTGCTCTTGACGACGGTCCAGGGCGCGTGCGCCGTGTCGGTGGCGCGGAACATCTCCACCTTGGCGGCGGTGTAGGCGTCCCACAGGTCCAGCGAGGCCAGGTCGGTGGGTGAGAGCTTCCACTGGCGCACGGGGTCGACCTGGCGGATCGCGAAGCGGGTCCGCTGTTCGGCCCGGGACACCGAGAACCAGAACTTGATCAGCAGGATGCCGTCCTCCACCAGCATGGCCTCGAAGGTCGGGCACTGGCGCAGGAACCGCTGGTGCTGCTCATCGGTGCAGAAACCCATGACCTTCTCCACGCCGGCGCGGTTGTACCAGGAGCGGTCGAAGAAGACGATCTCCCCGGGGCCGGGGAGGTGGGCGATGTAGCGCTGGAAGTACCACTGGCCCGTCTCCCGCTCGGTCGGCTTGTCCAGGGCGACGATGCGGGCTCCGCGGGGGTTGAGGCGTTCGGTGAAGCGCTGGATGGTGCCGCCCTTGCCGGCCGCGTCCCTCCCCTCGCAGATCACCACCACGCGGGCGCCGGTCTCCTTGACCCAGCGCTGCAGTTTCAGCAGCTCGATCTGCAGGACCCGCTTCGCCCGCTCGTACTCGACCCGCCGGATCTTCCGGTCGTAGGGGTAGTTCTCCCGCCAGGTGCGGATCGGCTCGCCCGCCCCGTCGAGCAGCACCGGCTGCTCGGGGCGGCTCGCGTCCACGCTCAGGCCTTCCAGCAGCACTTCCTGCGGGTCCGGTCCGTGGTCTCCCTGCTCAGTCACACCCCGCCTATACCCAGGCCCCCGGACGGCTACCGTGCCACGCGTCACCCAAATGGATCAGCCGGGCCGGACCTCGGCCCGGCATCCGCTGGTAGCCGGCCCGGCAAGGGGCCCCGGCCTACCGTGCCTACGACCGACGCTCCCCGCGGGCCGCGGCCGACTGCCGGTGCCCACCGCGCGACCCTCCGCCGTCCCGGCCTTCGTCGCCGGTTCCCTGCAGGAGGCCCACCATCTGGTCCAGCACCCGGCTGAAGTCCTTCCACGGGGCGGTCCGGTCCTCGGTGTCGGACGCGTCACTGCGGCTCATCCGCTGTCGGGACGATGTCATGGCCCACCTCTTCGTTCCGGTGGCCGGCCCCCTCTACCGGCCGGCCGTCACGCGCGCCGCGAGCGGCGTACGGGACGTCTGCCCCGCCCCGTGCACGTTCATGCCGTCCCGACGACGGGCAGGAGCCCGGTATGCCCGTTTTCATCGGCACCTCCGGATGGCAGTACCGGGACTGGTCGGGCGTTCTCTACCCACCGGACCGGCCGCAGCGGCTCTGGCTCGAGGAGTACACGCAGCACTTCTCCACCGTGGAGCTCAACAACGCCTTCTACCGGCTGCCCTCGCCCGACACGTTCGCGCAGTGGCGCCTGCGCACCCCGCCCGGCTTCGTCATGGCCGTGAAGGCGAGCCGTTTCCTGACGCACATCAAGCGCCTGCGCGAGCCTCGGGAGCCGGTCGGGCGGCTGATGGAGCATGCCGCTCCGCTCGGTGACCGGCTCGGGCCGATCCTGCTGCAGCTGCCGCCCACCCTGCGCGCGGACCCGGCCGCGCTCGACGCCTGCCTCGCCTGTTTCCCCGCCGGTGTGCGCGTCGCCGTCGAGCCGCGGCACGCGTCGTGGTGGACGGCCGACACACGCTCCGTGCTCGTCGGCCGCGGCGCCGCCCTGTGCTGGGCCGACCGGCTGTCGCGGCCCGTGACACCGCTGTGGCGGACGGCGGACTGGGGCTACGTACGCTTCCACGAGGGCCGCGCGCAGCCCGCCCCCCGTTACGGCCGGGCAGCGCTGCGGAGCTGGGCGGGCCGGATCGCCGACACCTGGTCGCCGGACGCGGACGTCTTCGCCTACTTCAACAACGATCCCGGTGGAGCGGCCGTCGTGGACGCCCGGTCGTTCAGGCGTCTGGCCGCCGGATCCGAGGTCGTGTAGTCCGTGTGCCGGCTTCTGCCCGGCCGGCCCCCGCGCATCGGGAGGGTTGCCGAAGCGTGCGCGGGTAGGCGCCGGGCATGGACACAGTCAATCCGCTGGCCGTGGTCACCGGTGCGTCGAGCGGCATCGGCTACGAGCTGGCCGTGCAGTTCGCCGAACACGGCTTCGACCTGATCATCGCGGCGGAGGACGACGCGCTCGCCTCGGCCGCGGCTGCCCTGACGACCCGGGGAACGCGCGTGGAGCCCGTCCGCACCGATCTGGCCACCAGGGAGGGCGTGGAGCAACTGCACCGCGTGATCACGGCCACGCGGCGGCCCGTGGCGGCCGCCGCGCTGAACGCGGGCGTCGGGCGGGGCGGCGCCTTCCTGGAGACCGATCTGGAGGACGAGCTGGAGATCATCGACCTGAACGTGGTCTCCACGCTCCACCTGGCGAAACGGCTGCTGCCGGGGATGGTGGAGGACGGGGAGGGCCGGCTGCTGATCACGTCGTCGATCGCGTCCACCATGCCCGGTCCCTTCCAGGCCGTGTACAACGCGAGCAAGTCGTTCCTCCAGTCCTTCGCGCAGGCGTTGCAGAACGAGCTCAAGGACACCGGCGTCACGGTCACCTCCCTGATGCCCGGCCCGACCGAGACGGAGTTCTTCGAGCGGGCCGACATGCTGGACACGAGGGTCGGCCGATCGGAGAAGGACGACCCGGCGCGGGTGGCCGCCCAGGGCTTCGAGGCGATGATGGCCGGCAAGGACAAGGTCGTCGCCGGATCCTGGAGGACCAAGGCGCAGGGCTTGGCGCATCGCGTCCTGCCCGACAGCGTCAAGGCGAGGGCCCACCGCGGCATGGCGGAGCCGGGGTCGGGGTCGGGCTCCGCCGGCTGACCCGGCGGACGAATCCGGCCGCGGGGGGAGGGGGCGACGCACCGCGGCATCGGCCATGACCGGAGCCGGATCTGTGGATTCCCGCGGAGCTCGTCGCCGGCGCGGCAGTTCGGTGCGGGCGACGTGGGTGACGACGGCCGGGAGGCAGGCGCGCACCGGCTGGACGGCACGCAGCCGGGCGGGCACGCAGACGGAGGTCCGACGTCGTTCGGCGGCCGTCGCGAGCCGGTCCGCGACCTGGGCCGCCGGGAACACCTTGCGAGCGGGCCGCGGCATGTGGGCGCGCAGTTCCCGCAGGACGGCGTACCGGTCGGCGTACCGGATCATGTCGGTGTCGACCCGGTTGCAGGAGGCGATCCCCACCCCGACCCCGCGGTGGGCGACCTCCCCGCGCAGGGCGTGGGGGAAGGACTCCACGCCCGCCTTGGAGGCGCGGTAGGCGCTCACGCCCGGGCCAGTGCCGCTCCCAGCCCGCGCGCCGCCCCCGTCACGACCACGGTCCGGTCGCGCAGGGGTTGGTGGTGTGTCCGCGTCCTCACTCGGTGCCTCCGCCGTCGGCGTCCCGTGCTTCCAGGACGCCCCTGCCGACCGCCCCCGCAGGGGCTGCTCCTCGCCGTCCATCCGTTTGTCGCAATCCTCGGTGGCCGGGACCCTGTTCGGGCCCGACTGAGATGCGGCGGGATGTGCGTGCGCGCACCATGACCGTGACGTCACACCCCCGTCGATGAAAGGTCCACCATGCCCCGAGGATCCAGCCCCAAGCGAGAGCGCCAGTACGAGCACGTCAAGGAGTCCGGCGAGAAGCGCGGTATGTCGGAGGGACGTGCGAAGGAGATGGCGTCCCGCACGGTGAACAAGGAACGCGCGCGTTCGGGCGAGAGCAAGACGGCGAGCCGCAGCTCCACCCAGGGCAAGTCCGCCTCGCAGCGCGGTGGCGAGACATCGCGTGGTGGCGGTGGCGGCAGCAGTTCGTCCGGGCCCACCAAGGAAGACCTCTACCAGGAGGCCAAGAAGCGCGGGGTCGAGGGCCGCTCGACCATGAACAAGGAGCAGCTCAAGAGCGCGCTCGGCCGCTGACTCGCGGACCCGAGGTAGCCCCGCCTCCCGCGCCCCGCCCGGTCACGGGCCCGGGGCGACGGGGAGGGGGGCTTTCCGCATGTTTCAGACGGAAGAGCTCCCGGCGTCGCGCCGGGAGAGCCCGGGCTCCGACCCCAGTTCCCGGAGGAACCGGGCCAGAGCGCGGACTCCGAGACGGAGCGCACGGATCTCCACGCGCTCCTCGGGGCCGTGCCAGCGGTCCCCGGGCAGCCCCGTCCCGAAGAAGAGCACGGGGGCGTCGCAGGCGCGGGCGAGCTGGGCGGCGGGGGTGGCCCCGCCGTTGCCGATGTGCCGGGCCGGAGCGCCGTACGCGTGGCCGACCGAGCGGGTCAAAGCCGCGAGGGCCGGATGGTCGGGTGGTGTCCGGTACGGGTCGGAGATGGTGGAGGAGACCTCCAGGTCGTAGTCGAACGCCGGCCTCCTGTGGGCGTCCAGCCAGGAGCGCAGCTGCTCGGCGACCTGATCGGCCCGCTGGTCGGGTACGAGCCGGAACAGGAGGTCCGCACCGGCTTCCGCGGGGATGAGTCCGAGCGCGGGTGCGTCGGTGCGGCCCGCCGTGAGGCGGGCGATCTCCACGGAAGGGCGCGCCCACAGGCGCTCCGGCACGGTGAACCCCGCTTCGCCGGCCGCGTCGAAGGTACCGGTGTCGTCCAGCCAGGCTGACAGGTCGAAGGGCAGGGTGTCCAAAGTGGCTCGGAGCTGCGCGGAGGGGCCGGTCACCGCCTCGTAGAACCCGGGCAGGCGGACCCGCCCGGAGCCGTCGCTCAGCAGGTCCACCAGGCGGCACAGCTCGAGGGCGGCGTTCGCGGCGGCACCGGACACCGCCCCGCTGTGGATGTCGCGCCGGGCACCGCGGACGGTGAGGGTGGCGGTGACCGACCCCCGCACCACGGAGCAGACGGTGGGCACGTCCAGGGACCAGAGCATGGAGTCGGAGACCATGACCACGTCCGCCGCCAGGTCATCGGCGTGCTCCGACAGCAGCTCGTCCATGTGCACGGACCCGATCTCCTCCTCCCCCTCGATCAGGTACTTCACCGTGACCGCCGGGGCGGACCGTTCCGCCAGATGCGCGCGCAGGGCCCACAGGTGGCACATGATCTGCCCCTTGGCGTCGGACGCGCCCCGGCCGTACAGCCGGTCGTCACGTCCGAGCGCCGCGAACGGCTCCGTGACCTGCCATTCGGACGGGTCGACCGCGTGGACGTCGTGGTGGCTGTAGACCAGCAGGACCGGCGCGTCCGGGTCGGCGGCCGGCCGGCAGCCGTAGACGGCGGGCAGCCCCGCCGTCTCCCAGACCTCCGCGCGGGGGAAACCCGTCCGGCGCAGGGTGTCCGCGAGCCAGTGCGCGGACCTCCGTACGTCGTCCGCGCGGTCCGGGTCCGATGAGACGGAGGGGATGTCCACCCATTGCGCCAGCGCGGCGACGTCGTCCTGTCCGGGTGCGCCGCCCGCTTCCACGGCGGTCTCCTCGGTACGCATGCGCTCACGTCTCCATGCGGCGGGCGTCGGCCTCGCTCCAGGCGCGGGTGTCGCGCGGCTCGACGTACGGCTCCTCGTCCTCGGGGAGACCTCCGGCGATCGCCCGCTGCCGGAGCATCTCCGCGTCGAACTCCAGGCCCAGCAGGATCGCCAGGTTGGTGATCCACAGCCAGACGAGGAAGACGATCACGCCGGCGAGCGTGCCGTAGGTCTTGTTGTAGGAGCCGAAGTTCGCGACGTAGAACGCGAAACCGGCCGAGGCGATCATCCAGATCAGCAGGGCCAGGAAGCTGCCCGGCGTGACCCACTTGAAGCCCCGGCCCTTGGCGTTCGGCGCCGCCCAGTACAGGAGGGCGATCATGACGGTGACGAGCAGGACAAGGACCGGCCATTTCGCGATCGACCACACGGTCAGCGCACTGTCGCCGATGCCCAGTGCGGAGCCGACCTGGCGCGCGATCCCACCGGTGAAGACCACGATGAGGGCGCTGGCGCAGGCGAGGACCATCAGGGCGACGGTGAGTGCCAGGCGGAGCGGGAGCACCTTCCACACCGGGCGGCCCTCGGGCATGTCGTAGACGGCGTTCGAGGTGCGGATGAAGGCGGCGATGTAGCCGGAGGCGGACCACACCGCGACCACCAGACCGACGATCGCGACCACCGACCCGACGCCGGCGCTGCCCTGCAGCTGCTGCACCGCGTTGGTGATCACCTCGCGGGCGGAGCCCGGGGCCAGGTTCTGCAGGTTGTCCAGGACACGTTGCGTCGTCGACTTGCCCGCGATGCCCAGCATGGACACGAGCACCAGCAGGGCCGGGAAGAGGGCCAGGACGCCGTAGTAGGTCAGCGCCGCGGCCCGGTCGGCCAGCTCGTCGTCCTTGAACTCCTGCACGGTGCCGCGCAGCACTTTCTTCCAGGACCGCCGAGGCAGGGCGGAGAGCTGGTCGGGGGCTCGCTCCTCGACGTGCTCGTCGGGGCCCACCGTCGCCTGCCGCTCGCCGGTGGTCCGGTCGGTCCGGTCCTGGCGCTCATGCCCGTGCCCGCGCGGGCGCTCGTGGTCGGGCTCGCGCTCGTGGTCGCCGCTGTGATCCGTATTCGGTACACGTGTCATGTCCCGCGCCTGTCCACCTCAGCGCCAGTCATGTCACCCTCTCCGGGTGAAGTGATCGCCCGATCGCCTCCATCGCCCCCATCGCCCCCATCGCCCCGGCCGTCCCCGGATCCCCGGGTTCCGCCGTCAGTCGGCCCGGGGGGCGTCGAACACGATGTCGTCCACCGCGCAGATCCGCGCCGACATGTTGCGGGTCATCATGCGCAGGGCCGCCTCCGCCAGGTCGGCGTCGATGTGGGCGACCGCGTCGGCCGGCACGACGACGTCGAAGTGCCGGATGTGGGCGTCCAGCGCCGAATACAGCACGCACTGCTCGGTCACCTGTCCGCACAGGACCAGGCGCTCGGCGCCGAGTTGCCCCAGCAGGTAGGCGAGGGGCGTCTCGAAGAAGATCGAGTGCCGTGCCTTGACGACGAACAGGGAGTTCTCGTCGGGGGCGACCGGCTCCACCAGGTCCCTGTGGCGGCCTTCGAGCGCGGTCCGCAGGATTTCGCCGTGGTGGGAGCGCCACTCGCCGAAGTTGTCGTTGACGTAGACGACCGGCGACGCGCTGGCCCGGGCACGTTCCAGCAGCGTCGTGATCCCGGGAAGCGCCTTCCGTACGGACGGGACCAGGATCTCGGCGTCCTCGTGCGCGTAGGTGTTGAGCATGTCGATCACGATCAGCGCCGTACGAGGCATGGGATCCGCCGCCTCTCGTACCGTCATCGGGTCCGTTCCCTTCCGCCATTCTGTGCCATCCCCGCCGCACGTGCTCGGCAAGGTCATCTTCGCCCGCCGGCGCCGCCGGCCGGTCCGCGGGCGCTCACGGAGGTGCACCGCGCCCGGTGCATCTACCCTGGATGTGGCGGCCGGCGCGGTGAGCGGCCCCGGCTGCCGCCCGTGGGCACCTGCCCCTCCCCCTCCGTGCAGGTGCTCACCCGGACTTTCGGGGGCCGCGGGTGCGACACGCCCGGCCCCGGGGAATGGCGTGTCCGCCGACCGGCCCCGGCAGGAGCGCGCCGCGGGCCGGGCGCGGCCTCGCGGCTGCTACTCAGGCGGGTGACCGTCGGCCTCGCCGATCGCCGCCGCACCCCGGGAGACACCCGTGCCCACCCGCGCCTCCGTACGCCGCTTCCGCGCCGGACTGTCCGCCGCCGTCGTCACCGCCGCCGCGCTCGGCGCGCTGCTGCCGACCGCCGGGACCGCGGGCGCCGACCCCAGCCCCGCCGACGGGCGTCCGGACCGGGCCGAGCGCCTGCAACGGCAGCTCGAACGGCTCGTCGCCCAGGAGGACGGCCCGCCCGGGGCGATCGCCGTACTCACCAGGGGCGACCGGACGCAGGTGTACACCGCCGGTGTCGGGGACATCGCGACCGGGCGCCGGCCGGACATCGACGACCACATGCGCATCGCCAGCATCGCGAAGGCCTTCAGCGGTGCGGTCGCGCTCCGGCTCGTCGACCAGGGGGCGCTGTCGCTCGACGACACCATCGGCAGTCGTCTGCCCGCGCAGCCGGCCGCCTGGCACGCGGTGACCCTGCGCCAGCTCCTCCAGCACACCAGCGGGCTGCCCGACTTCTCGGCCTCCCCCGCATTCCTGAGCATCCTGCGGGCCGATCCCCGCCACGTCTTCGACCCCCGTACGCTCCTCGACTTCGTCGCGGACGAGCCCCTGCTCTTCCGGCCGGGCAGCCTGTACGAGTACTCCAACTCCGACAACATCGCCGTCGCGCTCATGGCCGAAGCGGCCACCGGCCGCCGCTACGAAGACCTGCTCCGCGAGCTGGTGTACCGCCCGCTCGGGCTGCGCCGGACCAGCCTGCCCCTCGGCCACCGCCTTCCCCGCCCGTACCTGCACGGCTACGACGTCGACCCGCCCGCCGAGCCCGAGGACATCAGCGAGGCGCTGAGCACCTCGGGGGTATGGGCCTCCGGCGGCATCGTCTCCACCCCCAGGGAGCTGGGCGTCTTCATCCGTGCATACGGCGGGCCCGCCCTGCTGTCGGAGGAGACGCGCGAGGAGCAGCTCGCCTTCCGCCCCGGTGACGCCTCCGAACCGGCCGGCCCCGGGACCAACGCGGCCGGTCTGGCGATCTTCCGGTACACCACCCGGTGCGGCGTGCTCCACGGTCACACCGGCAACTTCCCCGGCTACACCCAGCTGGCGGCCGCCACCCCGGACGGCAGCCGTTCGCTGACGTTCTCCATCAACACCCAGACCAGCAAGGGCAACAAGCCCGCCCTGCTCGCCCGGCTCCGCACGGTCCAGGAGGACTTCGCCTGCGCGCTCCTGAAGGGGGAGTAGGGTCCCGGGCCCCGTCGACCCGGCCCGGCGCGCGCGTCACGGCCGGCCGGGCGGCCTCCGGTCGCGCGTCACCGCCGGGGGCAGCCGCGGGGAACGGCTCCCGCGGCTCACCGGGACCGCACCTGCCTCACCTGAGCCCCTCCGCGCTCCGCCCCGGGGCATCCGCAGCGTGCTCGGGCCTCAGCCGGCGGCGCGCAGGGCGGCCGTGTGCGCCCGCACCTGTTCGGGGGTCAGATAGGCGTCGGTGTACTCGAACTCCCGCAGCGTCGGCGGGCGGGTGGGCCGGAACCCCATCCGGACGAAGTCGTCCCCGGCCACCGCGTTCAGCAGCCAGTTGGTCAGGACGCGCGTCTTGGCGACGTTGGTGCGCAGCGCCGACCAGTGGTAGCCGCGAGCCACCGCCTGGGCAGGCAGTCCGCGCAGCGGAATGCCCAGCGGCTTGGACACCGCGTCGGTGCCGCCGAGGTCGACGACGAGCCCCAGGTCCTTGTGCACGTAGGGCCGCAGGGGCCGGCCGCGCAGGGTCGCGATCAGGTTGTCCGCGAGGGTGCGGCCCTGGCGCAGGGCGTGCTGCGCCGTGGGCGGGCAGATGGCGCCCTCCTCGTCTGCGGCGAGGTCCGGTACGGCCGCCGCGTCTCCCAGGGCGAACACCCCGTCGGCGCCGGGCACGGTCATCTCCGGCGTCACCAGGAGCCGGCCGCGGACGGTCTGCGCGCCGAGGGTGCCGATCAGCGGGCTCGCGGCGACTCCGGCCGTCCAGATGAGGGTGCGGCTCGGCAGGACCCGGCCGTCGGTCAGCGTCACCTCCGTGGGGCCGGCCTTGGCGACGCTGACGCCGAGGGAGACCTCGATGCCGCGCCGGCGCAGGATGTCCATGGCGGCCCGCCCCAGGGTGTCGCCGAGTTCGGGCATCAGCCGGGGAGCGAGGTCGAGCAGGTGCCAGCTGATCTGGCCGGGGTCCAGTCGCGGGTAGCGCTTGACGGCGTGGTGCGTGAGCCGCTGGAGGCAGGCGGCCGTCTCCGTGCCGGCGTACCCGCCGCCCACGACGACGAAGCACAGCCGCGCGGCCCGTTCCGCCTCGTCCTCGCTCGCGTCGGCCAGGTCGAGCTGGGCGATGACGTGGTCGCGGAGGTACGTGGCTTCGGCGAGGGTCTTCATGCCGCGGGCGTGTTCGGTGAGTCCGGGGATGTCGAAGGTGCGGGTGACGCTGCCGGGAGCCAGCACCAGGTGGTCGTAGGTGTGCTCGGTCAGCTCGCCGGTGAGCGTGCGTACGATGCAGACCTTCGCCGCGGTGTCGACGCCGACGGCCCCGCCGGGGATGATCCGGGTCCGGTAGCGGCGGCTGCGGCGCAGCGAGAGGGCGATGGACTGCGGGGTCAGCACGCCGGAGGCGACGTGCGGCAGCAGCGGCAGGTAGAGCTGGTAGGAGTTCGGGGTCACCAGGGCGATGTCCGCCTCGGCGGGCGACAGCCTGCGCTCCAGTCGGCGGGTGCACTCGACCCCCGCGAACCCCGCTCCCACCACGAGAATCCTCGGTCGTGCCATGGTGTCCGTCCTTTCTCCGGCCTGCCAGGTACCCCGCGCCTGCCCGCCCGGAGCCGGTCTGCACGGGAACGGACCCGTCGGCATGAAAGAGGAACGTTTCCCCTCCTCGGGCGGACACCGTCCCCCGTACCGGGGTTTCGGGGGCGTCGCGCCGGACACACGCGAAGAGGTCGAAGGGTTCAATGCCGTACCAATCGCCAGGAGACGAATGCGCCGTGGGAACCATGATGCTGCTGATCGCACCGATGCTGCTGGCCCTGCTGCTGGTCACCCGGCGGGACAGTCCCCGTGCCCGCCACCGCGCCGGCCGCACGTGAAGAACGACGTCAACTGAGGCTGGAGGTGGACCGTGTCGGTTCGAGCGGTGGGTTGGGCGAAATCGTTTCCCGTGCACCGGGGGGTGCGTGAGGCCCGCCAGTGGTGCCAGGAGCACCTGGACACCCTCCCCTGGACCAGAGACGCACCCGACACGGTCCACTCCGTGCTGCTCACGGTGTCCGAACTCGTCACCAACGCCCACGTGCACGCCCACAGCAGTGCCCATCTCGTACTGACCTGGGACGGCTGCTGCCTGCACGTCAGCGTCGCGGACGCCGATCCGCAGCTGCCCGCCCCCCGGCACGCCTCCGCGCACGCGACCTCCGGTCGGGGCCTGGCGATCATCGACGCCCTCGCCGACGGATGGGACGCCCACGCCTTCCACGGCGGCAAGACGATCACAGCCTGCTTCCACCCGCCGGGGCAGATCTCCCCGCACGTCGGGGCGGACGCGGACGGCCTGCACGCGGAGCCGCTCCAGCGGCCCGGCGCTCCTTCCGGCGCCCGCCCGGACGGTCCCGCACCGGACCTGAACTGATCCCGGCGCGGGCCGTGTTCAGCCAGTACCACCCGTGGGGCGCATGCGATGCGCGGCCGGGGGCAGACGACCGTTCGGTGGCGTCCCGGCCTCCGTAAAGGCGTCCTTGTGAAGGAGCGAAATCGTGCTGATGGCTCACCCCGCGGTGCTGGCGCGTCTGGTGGAGGAGTACGAGCTGGTATCGGAGCAACACGCAGCGGACCGGCACGAGCCGGCACGGCAGCGGATGGAAGACGTGATCTACACCCTGTGCGTCTCCACGGGAACACGGGACATCGAGTCCGCGCTGGCCGCGGCCCGGGAACGGCTGCGCACCGCGTGGATAGGCGACTGCGACGACGCCGGGACGCCGGCGCGGGCCGGGCAGGTCCTGAGTGGCTCCTCCCGGTAGTCCGGGCGCGGTGCCGTACCGGTCGCGGAGGCCGGTACGGCGCCGCCCGTGCGGCGGGCGGTACGAGCCGCAGGGCGCGGGCGGGCGGTGTACCGCGCCGACCGTCCGCCGCGGCCGTCCGCCGCGGTCGGCCGGCCGCGGCGACACCCTGGAATGACGGACCAGCGGACCTCGCGGTCCCGGCGCCAGTAGCGTGACCGTATGCGTACATGGACGGGCAAACCGTATCCACTGGGAGCGACGTACGACGGCTCCGGAACCAACTTCGCACTGTTCTCCGAGGTCGCCGACGGCGTGGACCTGGTCCTGCTGGACGACGCCGGGCACGAGACCCGCGTACGGATGACCGAGATCGACCGGTCCGCCTGGCACATCTACCTCCCCGACGTCGGCCCCGGGCAACGCTACGGCTACCGCGTGTCCGGCCCCTTCGACCCGGCCGCCGGACACCGGTGCAATCCGGCCAAGCTCCTGCTGGACCCGTACGCGACCGCCATCGACGGGCAGCTCGACCACCACGAGTCGCTCTTCGGCCACCACTTCGCGGACGGGGCGGAGCCCAACACCCTGGACAGCGCGGGGCACACCATGCTGTCCGTGGTCACCGACCGGCGCTTCGACTGGGGCGACGACAAGCCTCCGGGCCACGCGTACGGCGAGAGCGTGATCTACGAGGGGCACGTACGCGGACTCACGCGCAGCCACCCCGACCTGCCGGAGGAACTCCGCGGCACCTACGCCGGCATCGCCCACCCCGCCATCCTCGACCACCTCACGGGCCTCGGGGTGACCGCGCTGGAACTGATGCCCGTGCACCAGTTCATCCAGGACGGGCACCTGGTGGAGAGGGGCCTGTCGAACTACTGGGGCTACAACACCATCGGCTTCTTCGCCCCGCACAACGCCTACGCGGCGACCGGCGGACGCGGAGCCCAGGTCACCGAGTTCAAGCAGATGGTGAAGGCGCTGCACGCTGCGGGCATCGAGGTCATCCTCGACGTCGTCTACAACCACACCGCCGAGGGGAACGACAAGGGACCCGTCCTGGCGTTCAAGGGCATCGACAACGCCGCCTACTACCGACTGGTCGACGAGGACCGCTCCCAGTACTACGACACCACCGGCACCGGCAACAGCCTGCTGATGCGCCACCCCAACGTGCTGCAGCTGATCATGGACTCGCTGCGCTACTGGGTGCTGGAGATGCACGTCGACGGGTTCCGTTTCGACCTCGCCGCCACCCTCGCCCGCCAGTTCCACGAGGTGGACCGGCTCTCCGCCTTCTTCGACGTCATCCAGCAGGACCCGGTGATCAGCCGGGTCAAGCTCATCGCCGAACCCTGGGACCTCGGCGAAGGCGGCTACCAGGTCGGCAACTTCCCTCCCCTGTGGTCGGAGTGGAACGGGCGCTACCGCGACGCCGTCCGCGACTTCTGGCGCGGCGCCGACGGCACGCTCGGCGAGTTCGCCTCCCGGATCACCGGCTCCGCCGACCTCTACGAGCACGACAGGCGCCGCCCGTTGGCCAGCGTCAACTTCGTCACGGCCCACGACGGGTTCACCCTGCGCGACCTGGTGTCCTACGACCGCAAGCACAACGAGGCGAACGGCGAGGACGGCCGCGACGGCGAGGACCACAACCGGTCCTGGAACTGCGGGGCTGAGGGCGAGACGGACGACCCCGCCGTCCTCGCCCTGCGGGAGCGCCAGCAGCGCAACATGCTGACCACGCTGCTCCTCTCCCAGGGCATCCCGATGATCAGCCACGGGGACGAGCTGGGCCGGACCCAGGGCGGCAACAACAACGCGTACTGCCAGGACAACCCGACCACGTGGATCAACTGGGACCTGGACGAGAACGGCCGCCGGCTCCTCGACTTCACCGCCGGCCTCATCCGGCTGCGCCGCCGCCACCCCGCGCTGCGACGGCGCCGCTTCTTCTCCGGCCGGTCCGCCGGGCACGGGGGCCGGCTGCCCGCCGACGTCGAGTGGCTGCGTCCCGACGCCACCCCGATGGAGGAAGGGGACTGGGCGTGGCCGCAGGCCGGGGCCCTGACGATGTTCATCAACGGTGAGGCGATCACCGAGCCGGACCCCTACGGCAACCGGGTCACCGACGACTCCTTCCTGCTGCTGTTCAACGGCTCGGACACGGCCGTCGACTTCCGCCTGCCCGGTGAGCGGTTCGCCCCCCGCTGGAACGTGCTGGTCGACACCGCGAGCACGGGCGCCCCGGACGAGCAGGAGCTGAAGGCGCGCAGCCCGCTGCGGCTGGAGCCGTACAGCACCGTGGTGCTGCGCAGCGCGCGGGAGGACGCGGGGCCCGACGCGGTGTGATGCGGGGCGATCGGCCGCGGCCCGGGCCGTCGGCGAGGGGCCGGGCCCGCAGTCGGCGGGCGGGCGGCCCGGGCCGTCGGCGGGCTACGGGCAGCGGCGGGCGGGCGGCCCGGGGCCGGTCAGGGGATGCGCGGGCCGCTCTTCACGACCGTCCAGCTGCCGCCCCGTACGGCGTACACGGTCAGGCGGCGGTTGAGGGTGTCGCCGTACTCGTCGAAGGCCACCCGCCCCGTGACGCCGTCGAAGCCCAGCCCGGCCACGGCCTGCGCCATCTTCGCCCGGGCGTCAGCGGGGAGGGTCCCGCCGTGGGCCGCCACCACGGCCTTGACCGCCTCGATGACGGCCCAGGCCGCGTCGTAGGCGTAGGGGCCGTACGGACCGGCTGCCTCCGGGTATCCCGCCGTACGGTAGCGCTCGAGGAAGTCCACTCCCCCCGGCAGGTTCTCGGCGGGGACACCGATGTCGGTGGCGAGGTCGCCCTCGGCCTTCGTGTTCGTGGTGAGGAACTGCTGGTCGAAGACGCCGTCGCCGCCCATCAGGGGGACGCTGACGCCCGCCTGCTTGAGCTGCTGGGAGAGCGGGGCCGCGACCGTGTAGTAGCCGCCGAAGTACACAGCGTCGGCCCCGGAGGCCCTGACCTGCGCGGCGATCGACGTGAAGTCGCCCGGTTCGGGAGCGACGCGCCCCTCCCCCACGACGGCTGCGCCGAGCTTCGCGAGCTCGGCCCGGAACCCGGTGGTGAGACTGGTGCCGTAGGCGCTGCCGTCGTCGATGACGTAGAACTTCGTCTTGCGGGCCTCGTCGTGCAGGTACCGAGCGGCGAACGGCCCCTGGTCCACGTCCGTGGCGACGGTGCGGAAGTAGTTCCCGTACGGCCGGGACTTGGTGCCCGCGGCCCATTGCGGCCCCAGGGTCAGGACCGGATTGGTATTGGCCGGGGAGACGTTGACCAGGTTCGCCCGCCCGAGCGGCTCCGCCATGGCCTGGGCCACCCCCGAGTTGAGGGGCCCCACGACGCCCAGCACCTTGTCGTCGGCTATGAACTGGGCCGCGTTGGGCAGGCCCTTGGCCGGGTCGCCCTCGTCGTCCAGGGCCTTGATCTCGAAGGTCACGCCGGGTACGTGCCGGTTGCGGTTGGAGGTCGCGGCCGCCAGGTCGGCGGAGTTCCTGATGCCGGCGCCGAAGGATGCCAGGGCCCCGGTCAGCGGTGCGTCGACGCCGATCACCACGGTGACGGGGGAAGCCGCCGCCCCGCCACCCCGCGACCCGCCGTCCGGGGTGTCGCGGGTCAACTGCCAGGTCAGCACGGACCCCGCGGCGATCGTGGCCACCGCTCCGAGGACGGCGGAGCGCCGGGTGAGGCCGCGCCGCCCGGCGGGCCGCACCTCGTCGGCTCCGTCCCGGCGCGTCCCGCCGGAGGCGACCAGCACCTCGTCCGGGGGAACGGTCGGGGGCGGGGGCGCGAGGGTCGGCCGGTCGGCCACGGAGTGGCCGGGCGTGCCGGGGACGGGGGCGGAGTCCTTGGCCGTGGGCGTCGGCAGGGGGGAGGAGGGCGGCCGCTGCCCTTCCGGCTCCGTGGGGGTGGGGAGGTGTCCGTCGTCCTCCACCGGCTCCGGCCCGCGCCGCGCCGCCTCGGCGGAGGTGCCCGTCCGGGACCCGGCGGCCCGCAGCACCGCCGCCAGCAGTTCGGCGGCCTCGGCGACACCGGCGCGTTCCGCCGGGTCCTTGGTGAGCAGCGCTTCCAGCAGGGGCGCGAGCGGGCCGGCATGGGTCGGCGGCCGGTGCGGGCGGGTGAAGACGGCCACCGCGAGGGCGTGCAGGCCGTCGGCCTCGAACGGCGGCCGCCCCTCGACGGCGTGGTAGAGGGTGGCGCCGAGCGCCCACAGGTCGTTGGCCGGGGTGGGGCGCTTGCCCTCCAGCTGCTCCGGCGGCATGTAGTGCGGGGTGCCGATGATCGTCCCGCTGTGGCTGAGCTTGGTCGTCGCGTCCGCCAGGTGGGCGATGCCGAAGTCGGTGAGGACCACGCGGTCCTTGGTCAGGAGCACGTTGTCCGGCTTGATGTCGCGGTGGACGATCCGCGCGGCATGCGCTTCGGCGAGCGCGTCGAGCATGGCGGAGCCGATCTCCGCCACCCGCTGGAGGGGCAGCCGGCCCTGCCGGCGGATGGCCGCGGCCAGGGACTCCCCGCGGATGAACTCCATGACGATCACCGGGGCGCCGCGGTGCTCCACGACGTCGTGGACGGTGATGATGCCGGGATGGCTGAGAGTGACCGCCGCGCGGGCCTCGCCGGTGAAGCGCCGCAGCAGCGTGGCACGGTCCCCGTCGTCCAGTCCCTCCGGGAAGAGGATCTCCTTGACGGCGACCTCGCGTCCGAAGAGCTGCTGGTCGATGCCGCGCCAGACCCGGCCCATGCCGCCTTGGCCGATGCGTTCGACCAGGTGGTACCGGCCGGCGATGAGTTCGGGGGTTCGCTCGGTCACGCGCACACTCTAGGACCTTCCGAGCGGGTTCGATGACGGAACGGTGGCCGGATCACGTACCCGGGCGGGGCCGGTGCGGGGCGGCGGCACATCGGCCGGCACCGGACCCGGATGGACGGGCCGGGCCTGGGCACGAGCGGGACATGGCTGTTCTACGAAAACTCGCCCGTCCCCTCCTCGCCGCCCCGTTCGTCGCCGGCGGACTGCGCACCCTGCGCCGTCCCGAGGCCGCCGCGGACGTCGCGCTGCCCGTCGCCCGGGCCGTCGGCAGGCACATCCCGGCCCTCGCCGAGGACCCGCGCAAACTCGTACGCGTCACCGGCACGGTCCAGACCGCGGCGGGACTGATGCTCGCCACGGGTCGCGCGCCGCGGGTGGCCGCGCTCGCGCTCGCCGCCACGCTGGTGCCGACCTCGCTCACCGCCCATGCCTTCTGGACGGTGAAGGACCCCGAGGAGCGCGCACGGCAGCGCGCCGACTTCCTGACCGACCTCTCCGCCCTCGGCGGGCTGCTCATCGCCGCCGTGGACACGCACGGCAAGCCCTCGCTGGTCTACCGCTCCCGGCACGCGTTCGACCACCGGCACCCGGCGGCGGGGGGGGGGGGGCCCGGGGGGGGGGCGGGGGGGGGGGGGGGGGGGGGGGGGGGGGGGGGGGGGGGGGGGGCGGGATTCGTGATCGCGCCCCATCCGGGGCA
>NZ_JBWKLE010000013.1:138582-181670 GCF_056430495.1 Streptomyces sp. NPDC045967
GGACACACACGAAAACCCCTCGTTGTTCTACCCCTCCCGGCGGCCTTGCAACCACCGACCCCCGGCGGCGCCCTCCTTCCCCCCCGCGGCCGCGGCGTCGGCGCCCCCCGCGCGGACGGCCGGCCGGGCGAAGGCGGTCGCGGCCTCAGCCACCGGCTCCCGCTGAGGCGGCCTACGCCGCCGTCCCGCCCCCGCGGCCCTGAGGGCCGCGCATCGCACGCCCTCGGATCCCGGTCGGCCTCGGCCGGGATCCGACCGGAACGACGAGGAGCACCCCATGGCAGACGCCCGTCACCCCGCCCATCGGCCATCCCTCGGCTCGCTGCTCCACCCCGCCGGCCTCGGCCCGCGCCTGCTGTCGATGGTCGCGCGCAGGACCGGGCGCCGTACCGCCCCGAGCACCGCGGCCGTCTGCCCGACGGCCGCCTCCTACCGGTCGGGGGCCGGCCGGTCCGGTGGGCCCGGACCGGGCCTGACCGACCGGGCGCGCTGCCCGGACCCCGTCCCCGGCGGCGCCTCCCGGCGTGAACGGGCCCACGAGACCGTCGCCTCCCGCACCACCGGGGCGCACGACCTCGCCTCGCTCCTGGCCATGCTGGGCCTGCCGTCCGGGCCGGACGGCGGGACGTCCCGGCCGGAGGACGGCTGAGGGCCGCCCCCGTGGCCGGGCCGCCGGGTTAGGGCCGGCCGGTGGCGCGTCGGCGCCCTGCGGGCCGCCGGCGTACGACTCACCGGCGTACGAGCGCGAGCTGCTGGTTCATCTCGGCCAGGAACCGCACCACCACGTGCAGCTCGTCCTCGCTGAACCTGGCCCGGACGGTGTCCGTGCCGTGGGCCAGGGGGCGGAAGTAGTCGCGTGCCACGGCCCTGGCCGCCTGCGCGTAGTGCAGGTGGACCACGCGGCGGTCGTCGGCCGCCCTGACGCGGCGGATGTGCCCGGCCTTCTCCAGCCGGTCCAGGCAGGCGGTCATGGTTCCGGAGGTGAGGTTCATCCGCTTGCGCAGCCGGCCCGGCGTCATCGGGACGCCGTCCTCCTCGTGGTCGGCGTCCAGGACCGCGATGAGCGCCTGCACGTCCGTGAGGTGCAGGCCCTGCGCCTGGGCGAATTCCTGCGCGATGCGGTTGAACTCGGCGTTCATCCGGCGGAGCAGCACGGCGAAGGACTGCATCCCGATCGGGTCGTCGGCCGGAAGGGGAGGCGAGGTGCTGTCGGTATCACGCATGACCTCAGGATAAGATCTCTCGATCATTGAGATTGTTCACCGGTGACTTACCGGTTCACGGCAAGGGGTTATGCATGAGGAGCACACCACGTTGGGCCCGCTGGATCGTGCCGCTCGTGCTGCTGCTCGTCTGGCTGGGCGTCGGCGGGGGGCTCGGCCCGTACGCGGGCAAGCTGGGCGAGGTCGCCACGAACGACCAGGCCGCCTTCCTGCCGCGGAGTGCCGAGTCGACGCGGGCCCTCGAGGCCCGCAAGGCGTTCGAGACGTCGGAGTCCGTCCCCGCCATCGTCGTGTGGACGGCGGCGCAGGACCGACCGGTGGAGGTGGGGCAGCAGGAGGCCGCCACCCGCGCGGTCGGCGCTCTCGCCGGGCGGCCGGGCATCGCCTCCGCGCCCTCGCCCGCGGTCGTCTCCGCCGACGGCCGGGCGATCCAGGCGGTGGTCCCGCTCGCCCCCGACCTGGGCGAGGAGCTCGGAACGGTCCTGGACGAGGTGCGGACCGCGGCGCGGGGCGTACCCGGCACCACCGTCCACATCGCCGGTCCCGCGGCCAGCCAGGCGGACCTGTCGGACGCGTTCGCCGGAATCGACGGGCTGCTGCTGGGCGTTGCCCTCGGCGCGGTGCTGCTGATCCTGCTGCTGGTCTACCGCAGCCTGCTGCTCCCCCTGGTGATCATCGTCGGAGCCGTGCTCGCGCTCGGTCTGGCCTGCGCGGTCGTCTACGCCTTGGCCGACCGGGGAATCGTGCGCGTGGACGGCCAGGTGCAGGGGATCCTGTCCATCCTGGTGATCGGGGCCGCGACCGACTACGCACTGCTCCTCGCGGCGCGCTTCCGGGAGGAGCTCGCCGCACGGGGGGACCGGGCGGACGCGGCGCTGGCCGCCGTGCACCGGTCGGCCGGGGCGATCACCGCCAGCGCGGCGACCGTGGCCCTGGGACTGCTGGCGCTGCTGGCGAGCGACCTGACCAACAACCGGGCCCTCGGACCGGTCGGCGCCATCGGCATCGTCTGCGCGGTCCTGAGCACCTTGACCTTCCTGCCGGCCGTACTGGCGCTGCTGGGCCGGGCCGCCTACTGGCCGGCCACCCCCGGGCCCGCCGACGCCGCGGGGGAAGGCCACGGGGTGTGGCGCCGCGTCGCGGCGCTGATCGACCGCTCGCCGCGCCGCGTCTGGGTGTCCACCACGCTCCTGCTGCTGGTCCTGGCCGGCTTCTCCCCCACCCTGTCCTCCAAGGGCGTGCCGCTGGAGGAGATCTTCGTCAACGACGCGCCCTCGGTCAGCGCCCAGCGGACCGTCGCCCGGCACTTCCCCGGCGGTTCGGGCAATCCGGTGGTCGTCATCGCCGATGCGGGACGGGCCGCGGAGGTCCGCGCGGCGGCCGAGGGGACGGCAGGCGTCGCCACGGTCGTTCCCGTCACCACCGGCGGCCGGCCGGGCACGGGCGCTCCGCTCGTCGTGGACGGCCGGGTGCGCCTGGACGCCACGCTCGAGGCGGCCGCCGACAGCGACGCCGCGAAGGAGACGGTCCAGCGGCTGCGCGAGCGGGTCCACGCGGTGCCGGACGCCGACGCGCTGGTGGGGGGTTACACGGCCCAGCAGTTCGACACCCAGCTGACCTCGGCCCGGGACCGGGCCGTGATCGTACCGGTCGTGCTGGGCATCATCCTGCTGATCCTGGTCCTGCTCCTGCGGTCCGTGCTCGTGCCCGTCCTGCTGGTGGCGACGGTGGCGCTCAACTTCCTCGCCACGCTGGGGGTGTCGGCCCTGGTCTTCGGCCACGTGCTCGGTTTCAGCGGGACGGACGCCTCGGTCCCGCTCTACGGCTTCGTGTTCCTGGTCGCCCTCGGTGTCGACTACAACATCTTCCTGATGTCCCGGGTACGCGAGGAAGCGCTCGCCTCGGGGACGCGCGAGGGCGTCCTGAAGGGGCTGATCACCACCGGCGGGGTGATCACCTCCGCGGGCGTGGTCCTCGCCGCGACCTTCGCGGCCCTGATGGTGATCCCCCTGGCCTTCCTCGTCCAGATCGCCTTCATCGTCGCCTTCGGGGTCCTGCTGGACACGCTGGTCGTGCGGTCCCTGCTGGTGCCGGCCCTGGTCATCGACATCGGCCCCCGCGCCTGGTGGCCCAGCGCACTGGCCCGCCGGAGCGGGAAGCCGACGGATCCGGGGAGCGCGGCCCCGGCGACCGCGGCGCGGTAGTCGGGCGGGCGGCCGGAGAGCCGGGCAGCACGGGGCAGCGCCGCGCCGGAGCGTCGACTCAGCGCAACAGGGCTCCGCGCAAGGTGATGCCGTGGCGCGTGCGCAGCCGCCGCAACTCCCACATCGCCACGGCGGTGACGGACAGGGGCGCTCCCAGCAGGAAGGCCAGCCGGGCTCCGAACGGCACGCTGTCGTAGGTGCCCCGGAACAGGTCGAAGAGGGCGAGCTCCCACACCAGGAGCGTCGCCAGCAGCGGGGGGAGCGTCTCGTGGAGGTCCGCCGTCCTGAAAACGTGGACGAGTGACTGGGCGATGCCGTAGAAGGCGAAGGGCGCGAGCCACAACAGGAAGGCGCCCAGGGCGAACAGCACTACCACCCGGCCGGCGGACGCCGTCCAGTCGGTGTTCTCGTCCACCCAGCCGAGCCCGGTGGGCAGGCGGGGCGCGGCCAGCGTGAGGACCAGCGCGAGCAGCGCCCCGGCCGGCTTTCCGGCGCGGCGCAGGAACAGCCGCCGATGGGGTGGGCGGGCCACGGCGATGAAGGCTGCGACGGCGACCGGGAAGGTCACCGCCAGCACGATCAGGGCCGTACGGATCTGCCCGAACCGGTCGTCGACCACGCCGTCGGCGTCGGCCACCACCCCATAGGAGAGCAGCATCCAGGTGATGGCGACCAGTCCGATCACCGTCCGCAGGACCTGGACCCTCTTCACCACGGGATCGTGCACGCGGTCCGGCCGGGACGGCGTGAACACCGCGCGCCCCACGGCGATCGGGTTGAAGAGCCGTCCGAAGGTCAGCCGGCGCGCCGCGGCCGGGGGTCCCGGGACGGGCGGCCGGCTCTGCACGGGGGGTCGACCCGATCCGTACGCGTTCCACGGCGTCCCGCCGCCGTCCCCGCTCGCGTTCATCCCCGTGTCCTTCGTCTCGCCGTACCGCCGACCTCCAGGAGCATAGGCGGGGATCTCCGGCCCGCGTGGACGCGGCCGCCGTGCCCGCTCCCCGGCCGCCCGGCGGGGACCCGCGCACGGGTGTGCCCCCGGCGTCGCACGCGCCGGGGGCACACGCGGAGTCGCGCTACGGCGCCGTCGCCGGCATGACGTGACCGAGCAGGCCCTCCCTCGTGCACAAGGCCCCTCGCAGTCGGCCCGGTTGGAGACGAAGTGGTCGAACGCGGCAGGGGCGAAGCACCGGTAGAGCGGCACCGAACCGGGCACCGCCCTGTTGTACACGTATCCGACTGCCCCCAGGGGCTGTTGGCCCTCGCAGCGCGGGCCGGGGGTCAGCAGCGAGTGGTCCGCCTCCTTGCACTCGTAGAGCCGGGTGGTGCCGGGCGCCGGTTCCCGCAGTACCTTCCAGACCCCTTCGTGCGTGAACCCGGCGGGCAGGGGGCGCGAGGAGGCCAGGTGCCCGGCATGCGGGCGGTACCCGCGGACCAAGGGCGTGTAGGGGGTGGTGTGGCCGCCGGCGCGCCCCCAGGTGCGCAGGTAGCCGTCGGCACTTTGCATGAGTTCGTCCACCACGTCCTGGCCGCCCGTGACCCGGATGTCCTCGATCCAGTCCAGTACGAGGCCGTAGTGGGTGCCCCCTCCGTCGGTGTTGACGTCCCAGGTACGCGAGCCGGTGACCTGCCGATCTGCGGAGCCCGGATTCACCGCCCTGCGGGCCCGTGCAGCGCCGCCCGCCCCGGTGTGCGGCCCATGGCCGGCCCGCTCCTGCCGACCCGGCTCGGCGCGGTTCGCGACACGCCGGTGCCCGTGCGGTGTCCGCACGGCTCTGCGGGGTGATCCCGCAGCACAAACGCCTGAAGGCCCGATGGCTTTACGTGACCGAGATATGCAAATTGCCTATAAGCGTGACGAATAAGACATATTCCGGAAGACTGAGCGGCCGTCGAGAGCAAAGAGCACCTCGCCGGGGCCAGTTCCCCGGCGTGAGGCAGAACCTGCATCCCGCACGGAGGTTTCACGATGGTCTCCACCCGAACGGACACGGCCGGTTCCCCGGACACGCCGGGGCCCTCACCCCGCTGCCCCCAGAGCCTCACGTCGTCCATTCTCGTCATCTTCCTGGCCGTCTCCACGATGACCTGCGGCACCGCCTCGGCCGACGCGGCCGTACCGTACGGCGTAAAGGCGGTGGCCGTGGCAGCGTCCAAACGGGGGGCTCCGTACGCCTACGGCGCGACGGGGCCGAAACGCTTCGACTGCTCCGGCCTCACGCTCTACGCCTTCCGCAAGGCCGGACGCAAGCTGCCGCGGACGGCCAACCAGCAGTATCAGCAGACGCGCCGCATCCCCCCGGTCCAGCGCGCCCCTGGTGACCTGGTGTTCTTCCCGAAGGGAACCACGATGAGCCACGTCGGCATCTACGCCGGCCGGGGCAAGATCTGGCATGCCCCGCGCCCCGGCGGGCACGTGCGGCTGGAGCGGATCTGGAGCCGCAACGTCCGATACGGGCGCGCCGGCTGAGCCCGCCCGGAGTGCGCCGACCGGGCTCCAGGGGACGACACGCAACCCGCGGCCCTGGCACCCGAACCCGCGCGCCATGCGAACGGCGCCTCAAGCGAGGCGAGTTGGGCCGACACCCGCCGCGCGACCTACACCGTCGCCTCGCCCAGCGGCGCGGAGGTGATGTGTGCCATGGGGGCGCAACGGACCTGGTAGCGCCCATTGGGGACGCGTTCGGCCTCGGCGAGCCGGACCGTGAGCGGACCCGCCCACTCGAAGCCCTGGCTCTCACCGTGGCGCGCCAGCCGGTCGGTCAGCTCCTGCCCCACGGCGGCGAGGTGCGGGGCGATCTGCGCGTAGGCGGGTCCCGGCAACTCGACCGTGTACACGTTGGGTGCCATGGTGCGATGCGAACTGCACACGACGACATGCTCGTCACACGTGCGCAGGAGCGCCGCCACCACCTCCGCTTCCACCTTCTCGCCGCCGAACAGCTTCTCCGCGACTGCCTGTTCGGCCCTCTCGATGACCCTTTCCCAACTCTTCAGTGTGCCCATGAACCGCGCTTTCCCTGGTTCCGCGAGGGCACGCGTCCTCGCGCACCGGATGGCACGAACGGCTCAACGGGAACCGTCGTGTCCTGGGGAGGGGCCGGCCACGGAGGGGCGCTTTCCGGACGTTCGCGAGGGGGTGCCCCTGCCGCGTGACGGTGGGCCCGCGTTGGGGGTATCCGCGGTGGTGGCTGCAAGGTGCAGACCGTGTGCCATCACCGGAACAAGGAGGTCAGCCATGCTGATCACGGTCACGCGCACAGGAGGATTCGCCGGCTTCGAGAAGGTGCGCGCGCTCGACACGTCGGAGCGCGAGGACGCGGCGGAACTGGAGGAGCTCGCGAAACGGGCCGTGGCTTCCGTCGCCGACGGGTACCAGTACCGGATCACCGTCGACGACGAGGTACTCGACGTCCAGGATCCGTGCCTCACCGACGAGCAGCGCACCCTGATCCGAACCGTCCTCGGCGAAGGAGCCTGACACGCCCCGGGGCTCCGCCGGGCTGCAACGGAAGGTCAAGTCCAGTGCGAGCGACAGGAGTCGGGCCGTCATGACACACGGCCAAGTCGCCAGCGGCGCGAGCCGCGCAACCGACTCCCCGGCGGCTACCCGGGACCGCGGTGCAGGCCCAGGCGCGCGGCGAAGGCCGAGAACGTCGGGGCCACGACCCGCCACCGGCAGGTGGCGGGGTCCGTCCAGAAGTCGCTCCCGACCACGCACGGGTCTGCGGGGTCGGTGCGGTAGTCGAGCGCGAGGGCACCGTCGTCGCCGGGGTTGCGGGTGAGGGCGATCAACACGGCCTGATCAGCGTCGAGCCACGGCAGTTCGAGCGGGGTGGTCGCATGCCGTCCGCGTGCCACGGCGAAGTCTGCTCGGGGTTCTTCACAAAGGCGAGCGCGTCCTCGAACCAGGGGACGGCCTCGGCCGGCGCCGCATCGCCCGGATGACGCCACAGGTCCTGGTCGATGAGGGATGCCAGTCGGGCGGGGAGAGCGAGCCCGCGGACTGTCGAAGGCGCCATCGAGCACACTTTTTCGCACGGCGGGGCGGCGTCGCCGCAGTCCCCCGGTCGGACGCGGGGCCCGTACGGCGCGCGTACGGGTGAGTGGCTGCTGCGATCGGCTGGTAGCTCGGCCCGATCGGGGCGGCGTCCCGCGCGGCGTGGCCCCGCGTTGCATCATGTGCCTGCTGACGGCCCGTCCCCGCCTGTGGACGGCGTCCCGTCGGCCCGCCGGTCCCGCACGCGCCGGCCACCCGAGCCGCATGGAGGCCCCGCATGAACCGTGCCTGGACCCGCGCCCTGCCGGCGGCCGCCGTACTGGCGGCTCTCGCCGCGGCCACCACGGGCTGCTCGGGTGACAGCACACCGTCCGATGTCGCCTCGAAGGCGGCCTCCGCCGTGCAGTCGGTCGGCGCGGGGCTGGACGCCGCCGCGGCCGACGCCAAGAAGAAGCTCGAGAACGTCAAGGACGGGGTGGACGCGAAGGCCGACGTCCGGCTCGGGGACCCGGCCAAGGACACGGACGGACACGGCACGGTGCCACTCACGGTGTCCAACACCGCGCAGGACAAGAAGTCGTTCGCGGTCCAGGTCGACTTCCGCGACTCCGGCGGCAACCTCCTCGACACGGTCGTCGTGACCGTCCCGGACGTCGCCGCCGGAGCCACGGGCCAGGGCACGGCCCGCAGCACCCGCGGCCTGTCCGGAGACGTTCGGGCGAGCGTCGGAACCGCCCTGCGCTACTGACCTCCGTCGTGGCCGCACCGGCGGCCGCCGCTCCCGGCGGAGCTCACCCGCGCCCCCAGCACCGGCGCGCCAGCACATAGGCGACCAGGACGGCGCCGACCACGAGCAGCGGGGTCCGGTTGGCGCGTACCGTCGTGGCGAGGTGACCGGCTCGGGACGAGCCGTCCGCGCCCGGGTCGGCCGCCGTCTTGTCCCGCACCAGGTGTGCGGCGTATTCGACCTTCTCGCGGATCTGCGCGCTGACCTGCGCCGCCTTCTCGGTGGCCTGCTCCTTGACCGCCACTGCCTTCTCCGCGGCCTGCTCCTTGACGGCCGCCGCCTTCTCCTTCGCCTGTGCCTTGACGTCCGCCTTCGCCGCCAGGGCCTCGACGGTCCGGCCGAGCTCGTCGCGGGTCTGCTCGATCTGCCCGCGCAGTTCCTCGGCGGTGGGAGCGGATTCCTTGTCGGACGCCTTCGACCCGTTCGAACCGTTGACCCCGTGGGATCCGTTGGACTCGTTGCTCATCGGTGTGCCTTCCCCTTGATCTCGGCGACGTCCGCCTTGACGCTGTCGATGGTCTGCTCGGGCGTCGGCGCACCGGCCCGCTCGATCTGCTTCTTGCCCGCCATGCCGACCACCGCGGCCGTCGCCGCCAGCACCGCGGCGACGATCAGCGCCGAGGCCCATACCGGCAGTACCAGGGCCAGGGCTGCGATGCCCGCCGCCACGAGGGCCTGAGCCGCCAGGATGCCGAGAAGACCGGCTCCGCCGAACAGGCCGCCGCCGGTGCCGTACCGCTTCCCCTTCTGCGCCATCTCCGTCCGTGCGAGCCGCATCTCCTCGCGGACCAGCTCGGAGATCTGCTGTGACGCCCGCGAGACCAGCGCACCCACCGAGTCGTCGGCAGCGCGGACCCGCTGCTCGGTCGTAGTCACGATTCGTTCACCTCGTCCCACTTGATCGATGCGCACCGTCCGCGCGGCGGCCGCCGCCGGCCCCTGGCCGGCGCGGCCCGCCCGGGCGCGGTACGGCACGCGTGTGTCCCCGTCACCCCGCGACTACCCGACGGCGGCGCGGTCACCCGCCTTCCGCGCAGATGGCTCCCGCCGGCCGCTGGGGCACGGGCGCCTGCCGCGTTGCGCACGCTCAGGAGTCCACTGCCTGCGGATCCCGGTCGGAAGCGGGCCAGACGTACGGCAGGTCGTCCGGAACCCCGGGGAAGCGGTCCCGGTAGAAGGCCGGGTCCTTGCGCACGAGCGCGGACTGGTGGCTGCGGTGGAACTCCGGCGCTCCCAGCCACGGCGGCAGCTCTCCGCTCGCGGCCAGCTGCTCCTGCGCGCGTACGGTTCCTCCCGGCCGCCACGCTCCGAAGTCGCCGAGCAGGGTCACGGCGCAGGTGTCGGAGCGGCCCTCGGCCGTCCACACCCCGCAGACGTCCAGTCCGTAGCGGACGAGGGCCTCCTCGTAACCGGTCCACATCCGGACCGCGGGGTGTCTGCGCCAGCCGTATCCCGGGACGATCAGCCCCCGTAGCACCTGCAGTGCCTCGACCCGTTGCTTGCCGAGCCGCCGGCCGTCCAGTGACCGCGCCGACGCCTCGAACGACGGGAAGGGGAGAAACGTCTGCACAGGGACCTCTCCTCTCGCGCTTCCTGCCCTGCGGCTTCCCGCGCCGGCCCCGCTCACACCGGGCGCGGCGGGCCGGCTCCCGGGCGCGCGGGGACCGGCCCGGGCTCAGGGGGCCACGCGGCACGCGGTCACGGCGGTCCCATTGGTCACGCCGCCCGCCGTCAGTCCCGACACGCACCTCTCGTGGTTGCCGGACGATCCGGTGGAGCACGCGGTGCGGATGTTCTCCGCGGCCTCGCCCCCGCGCAGCTCCCGCTCGACCTGGTTGATGCAGGCCGCGACATCCGCGTGGGCGGCTGGGGCGGAGAGGGCGACGCCGCCGAGCGTGAGGGCCATGGCGGCGAGGACGGGGGCGATACGGGTGGATGTGCGTGTGCGCATGGGACGCACCTGCTTTCGGATCGTCGCGGGACCGGCACCCGCATATGACGTACCGGCATTCCACGGAACGGCGCCGAGCGCTTCCGGCCGACCGCAGGGCACGTGCCGGACCGGCTGCCGAGCCGGGGCCCGGCCCAGCGCCTGACCGGCTCGGCTCGGCTCGGCAGGACATGCCCCTCCTTCGACGCTAGGGCAACGCCCCGCACCCCGCACCCCGCCGCCGGTCGTGCCCTCCGCGGGCGCTCGACCGCGGCGGGCAGTGCGGGGCCCGGCGGCCCCTGCCCGAGATCGGCCGACGGGCCCTTCGGCGCGTCGTGGCGCCGGACGCCCGCCCCCGCGGCCCCCTACCGTGAGCGCATGGATCAGGACCGCAAGCCCATGGAACAGCGCATCACGCTCGTCACCCTCGGCGTCCGCGACCTCGACCGCGCCCGACGCTTCTACGAGGCACTGGGCTGGCGCGGCCAGGAGGTGCAACGCACCGTCTTCTACCAGGCCGGCGGCCTCGGGCTGGTCCTGTGGGACCGCGATCTCCTGGCGGCGGACTGCGGCTTGGGCTCCGGACCGTCGGGGGCCGAGGGCAGGCAGGGGCCGTCCAGCCCCGCCGCCGGCCGCTTCGGGGGCATCGCCCTGGCCCACAACGTCCGTTCCCGCGCCGAGGTGGACGAACTCCTGGCCGCCGTGGAGGCAGCCGGCGGGACGGTGACCAAGCCCGCCGCCGACAACGCCATCGGGTTCTACTCCGGCGCGTTCACCGACCCGGACGGGCACCCCTGGGAGGTCGCCCACAACCCGGGCTTCCCCCTCGCCGCCGACGGCTCGTTGACGTTGCCCGACTTCGGCGCCCCCTGAGGCGGCATCCCGGTCGAGGTAGGCCACCGGCTGCCCATTGGCCGGGGCCCGTGGCACGGCGGCCCTGCGAGACTCGCCACCAGACGCCGCACTCAAGGAGTTGTGATGCAGGTAGCCGTGGTGACGTTCGACGGTTTCAACGAGCTCGACAGTTTCATCGCCTCCGCACTGATCAACCGGTGCCGCAAGGACGGCCTGGAGGCTTTCATCACCACCCCCACGCCGGTCGTCACGTCGATGAACGGCGTCGAGGTGACCGGCCAGCGCCCGATGGAGTTCGTGACCGCGGCCGACGTCGTGCTGATCGGCAGCGGGGTGAAGACGCGCGAGGTCGTCGCCGACGACCGGCTGCTCGCCATGCTGCCGCTCGACCCCGCGCGTCAGCTGATCGGTTCGCAGTGCTCCGGGGCGCTCGTGCTGGCCCGGCTCGGACTGCTGGACGGCATGCCGGCCTGTGCGGACCTCACGAGCCGGCCCTTCGTGGAGGCCTGCGGCGTCACCGTGCTGGACGCGCCCTTCCACGCCGAGGGGAACATCGCCACGGCGGGCGGTTGCCTGGCATCGGAGTACCTCGCCGCGTGGGTGATCTCCCGGACCCTGGGCGAGGACGCCGCCCGGGACGTCATCGACTACGCGGCGCCGGTCGGCGAGAAGCAGGCGCGGGTCGAGCAGGTCATGCGGGCCGTGCACGCGGGCGAGGCGGCACTGCGCTGACGCGCCGCGCCCCCTCCGCGGGTTGTCGTGCTTCGGCTCGGACGGTCAGGCTGGAGGGGGCGCCGCCGGCGTCACCCGCCCACCGAGCCGAAAGCAGTCCGCCGTGCACCCACTTCCCGCCGACCGCGACCCCCGCCCGGACCCGGACCCGGCGGTGCTGCACCCGCTCCCCGGCCAGCCGCGGGTGGTCCTGCTGCAGCCCCTGGTGACCTCGCCGCTGATCGAGGTCGGCGCGTACTCGTACTACGACGACCCGGTGGACGCGACCGGGTTCGAGACCCGCAACGTGCTCTACCACTACGGGCCGGAGAAGCTCGTCATCGGGAAGTTCTGCGCGCTGGGCACCGGCGTCCGGTTCATCATGAACGGCGCCAACCACCGTATGGACGGCCCCTCCACGTTCCCCTTCCCCCTCATGGGCGGCCCCTGGTCTGACCACTTCGACCTGCTCGGCGGCCTGCCGGGGCGCGGGGACACCGTCGTCGGCAACGACGTCTGGTTCGGCTACGACACCCTGGTGATGCCCGGAGTGCGCATCGGGAATGGCGCGATCATCGCTTCGCGCGCCGTCGTCGTCGACGACGTCCCCGACTACGCGATCGTCGGAGGCAACCCCGCCCGGGTCATCCGCACCCGCTACGACCGGGACGACATCGCCCGCCTGCTCGCCCTCGCCTGGTGGGACTGGCCGGTGGAACACCTCACCCGGCACATCAGGACCATCATGTCCGGCACCGTCGACGACCTCGAAAGGGCCGCGCCGCGCGGCTGAGCAGCCTGACCGGCCGCCCTCCGCCGGGGGGAGGGCCGTGACCGGCGACGGACCGGCCGAACGCCGCGGGGCGGACCGACCGTTGCCGGTCCGCCCCGCAGCGCGCAAGCCGCCCGGATCAGCCGCCCAGGTGGTGCCCCTGCGCCCACTCCACGCCGCCGTCAGCGGCACAGTTCGAGGTGTAGATGGGGCCGGTGAACCCCGGGCGGCTGGCGGGTACCGCGGCAAGCGACGAGCACTCCGCCGCGAAGCCCGCGCGACCGCCGAAGAAGGATTCGAGCTCGGTCCCGTCGTTGGCCAGGGCGGCACCGGCCCCGCCGAGCAGGATGCCGGCGGCCAGGGCGGATGCGGTGACAGCAGAACGAATGCGCATGACTCTCCTATGGATCCACGAACGAAGCGCAAGCAGATGTGCGCGTCGGCCAGTCCAACCGCCCGGAGGCGCCGTCGGGAACGCCAGTTCACTCCAATGCCACCAGCGGTAACGTTTCGGCACTTCGCGTCCCTTCGGTGCGCCCCTGATGAGCCGTCACACGCCCCTGCCGCCGTTGACCATGGGCAGCGCCGGGGAAGCTGACGACGGGGGAAGCCGCATGCTGACGGGAATCGTGATCGACGCGCTGGACGTCGTACACATGGACCGCTTTTGGCGGGCGGCGGCGCACGGCCGCACGAACGGACTGCGCCTGCGCTTCGAGCCGGCCGCGGCGCCGAAGGAGCCGCACAAGAACCGGCTCCACCTCGACCTGGCCGGGGGGCCGGAGTGGGAAGCCGAGGTGGAGCGCCTGCTCCGGCTCGGTGCGACGCGGGCCGACATCGGCCAGGGGGACGTGCCGTGGGACGTACTGGCCGATCCGGAAGGCAACGAGTTCTGCGTGCTGCGTCCCGGTCACCCGGGTGTGCTGACCGACGCGGGGCTCGTCGCGGTCTGCCTCGACGTCTCCGAGGAGGAACGTCCCGCCCAGGAAGCCTTCTGGCGGCATCGGGCGGACTGGCGCGCGGCCGAATCACACGACTGGGGCGTCCGACTGCGCCGGAGCCCCACCAGCCCCGTATCGCTCGTGATGGGTCCGCCCGCGGCCCCGAAGACGGCCCGCAACAGACTGCGCCTGGAGGTCACCGACAGCGGCACGGAACCGGGCGAGTTCCGCGACGCCGGCGGGAACGAGTTCCACGTCACGCACTGACCCGCGCGACCGGGCGGACCGTCGCGACGGCGCGCCTGGCGGGTCCCGGCGCGCAGCCGGTGGCCGAGCGCACGGGTGGGCCGTACGGCGTGTCCACCGCGAGACGGCGGGGCGGGGCCGGTGGCGCTGCCTACCGTGGGCCCATGGACAGTCAGTCAGCGCGGCCGGTGGCCGCGTACGGGATCCGGTCCGCACGGCCCACCGAGGCCGGGGCGGTCGCCGGGCTCCTGGCCCGCGCCTTCGCCGACGATCCCGTGATGGCCTGGATGTTTCCCGACGCCGCCGACAGGGAGCGCAGGAGCGCCCGCTACTTCAAGCTGGCCCAGAGGCAGCAGCGGCCGCGCGCCGGCGCGGTCCGGGTCGCCGCGACCGGCGAAGGACGGCTGCTGGCGGCCGCGCTCTGGTCCGGACCCGGGCGTTGGAAGACCTCCGCCGTACGGGAGCTGGCGGCGCTCCCCCACTACGCCCGCGTCTTCGGCCTGCGCGGGATGGAGCGGGCCGGGGAGGTGCAGAACGCCCTCCACGAAGCCCATCCCGGCACCCCGCACTGGTACCTGCCCTCCGTGGGAACGGACCCCGGGCTGCGGGGGACGGGAGTCGGTTCGGCGCTGCTGCGCCAGCAGCTGGCCGACTGCGACCGGCTCGCGCAGCCCGTCTACCTGGAGTCCAGCAAGGAGGCCAACGTGCCCTTCTACGAACGCCTGGGCTTCCGGGTGACCGGCGAACTCCGGCTCCCGGGAGGCGGGCCGACGCTGTGGCCCATGTGGCGCGAACCGCGTGCCGGGGCCGGGCCGACGGCCCCGTAGGACGCCCTTGTCCCTGCGTTGCCGCCACGGCCGCCGCGCGGGCCCGCCGTCACCCGGTGTGGAGGATCCGGAAGCGGTCGGGGTGCTCCGGGTCCCGGTCGGCGACCTGCACCGGCGCCCAGGCCCATTGCCACACGCCGATGCCCGGCGTACGGGAGAAGCGGATCCTCCCCCGCGTGCCTTCCACCGCGACGCACGGCCAGGATCCGCCGGTGCGCCCCGGGGCCGCACCCCGGGCGCGCAGCACATCGGCGAGGACGGTGACCGTGTCGTAGCCCTCGAAGGCGACGAAGGAGGGTGCTTCGCCCAGCCGCTCGCGCAGGGCCGTTTCCACGCGCCGGCCCAACGGGCCGAGGCGCTCGGGCAGGTAGCGCAGGAACGGCACCCCGGTGGCGTCGTCGCCCAGCAGCGTCACCCACTCGGTGAACTCGGGCTGTCCGGCCGGTGCGCCGATCAGCATTCCGGCCAGACGCCGGTCCGCACGGACGGCCCGGACGATCGGCACCGCCGGGCGGGGGTAGCCGGCCAGCAGGAGGAGGGCTGTCGCACGGTCGTCGACGAGTGCCTCGCACAGGGCGGCGGGGGTCAGGGCGTGCAGGTCGCGTTCGATGACGGTGCCGCCGCGTGGAGCGAGGCGCTCGCGCAGGATGCGGGTACCGGACGCCCAGTAGACGCTCGACTCGGCTGCCACCGCGATGCGCTCGTGGCCCGCGCCGAGGAGGAAGTCGGCATAGATCCGCCAGCCGTGGGACTGCGCCGGGGCGAGGCGCGCGACCAGTTCCGTGGGCTGTTCGGTGAGCGCGTCGATCACCGCCGAGGAGCAGAGGAACGGCAGGCCGAGGGCGTCGGCCCGGGCGGCAGCGGTGCGGGCGACGACGCTGTGGTACTCCCCCGCGAGGGCGGCGACCCCGAGGCGGGCCAGGTCCTCCACGGCCGCCGCGGCCTTGCGGGGGTCGGCCGCCGTGTCCCGGACCAGCAGTTCCAGGGGCCTTCCGGCGATCCCGCCGGAGGCGTTGACCTCGCGAGCCGCCAGTTCGATTCCGGTGAGCAGGTGCCGCCCCGCCTCGACCCAGCCGGGTCTGCTCAGCGGGACGAGCACGCCGATCCGGACGGGGGAACCGGAAGGGGGCGGGTTCGTCTGTTGTCGCCGTGGCCGGCGCATGGGGGTGACCATGCCGGACATTGCATCCACCGCGGTCACCGGGGGCAACCGATTTCCGGGGCTCCGGCCCCCGGAGCGCGCCGGCCCGCACCGGGTTTGCCGGACGAGAGGGGGTGCGCCCTCGGGTGCACCCCCTCGGTGGCCCGCGCCCGAACGGTCGGGGGCGGGGTGACGTCACCGTCGGGCGTGGGTGAGCGTGCAGGCGCCGTCCGTGCACCTGCGTTCGAGCCGGCCGCGGGAGACGGTCTGCGCCAGGCCGACCATCCAGCAGGTGGGACAGCCGCGGAAGGCGACCAGCGCCAGCGGGGTCACCAGCAGGATGGCCGGGCCGGCGACGGGCAGCAGCGCGATCGGTCCGATGATCAGACCGAAGCCGATGGCACCGCGCGCCAGATGGCGGGGGACGGACCGGCTGGCGAAATGCGTCGCCCGTACGCGGCCGGAGTCGGCGGTGGTCGGGTCCTGCGCAGCCTCTGCGGGATTCCGGGGGGCGGTTACGTGCTTCGTGGAGCTCGCGTCGGTCATCGGGTTCACGGTCGTGGGTCTCCTCCGGTTGGTCGGTGGCTGGGCTGGTGGGGCGGTTGCCCGGTCGCCGCCAGATCGCGCCGCAGAGCCGCGCGTGCGCGGTGCAGCCGCGACTTCATGGCGGCGCCGCTGAGGCCGAGCGTCTGGGCGACGGTCTTGCCGGGCAGGCCCTGAACGTCCCGCATGATCAGGACCTGCCGCAGGTCGCGGGGAAGGGCGCTGACCGCCGCCGCGATCCGGCCCGCCTCCAGCCGGCGCAACACCGCCTCCTCAGCGGACGGTTGGGCGAAGGCGGCCGGTCCGTCCGCCGCCTCCTCGCTCCGCAGGACGAACGACCTCACCTGGCGGAGGCATTCGTTGCGCACGATCCGGAACATCCACGAGGCGAGCGCGCCGGTGGCCCGCAGGGTGCCGATCTTCCGGTAGAGGATGATCAGCGCTTCCTGCGCGGCGTCCTCCGCGTCCTGCGGGGTGGCGCACAGCGACAGGGCGAACTTGCGTACGTGGGGCTGGGATTCCATGACGACGGTGGTGAGCGACGTGACGTCGCCGTCCTGCGCCGCCTTGATCAGCCGTTCGTCCGGCCAGCGGAAGTGCGGGGTCATCTGCTGCTCATCTCGTGGGGATCTTCCGCTCGCGGCCGCGCCGGTCAGCCGCGGCTCCGGTAGCGCCGCATCAGGTGCCAGCTGCACGCGCACACGAGCAGGACTCCGATCACTACGAGGCCGGTGACCATCATGCGTGTTCCCTTCGGTTCTCCAGCGGCCCCATCGGCCGGTACGGGGACAAGAGGCGGGCGGACCCGGAAAGGATTCGGCCCCGGCCGAAGTTTTTTCGCATCGCCTCGCCTCGAGCAGGGCTCCGGAGCCGGGGAGGGCCATGCCGTACCGGCGTCGATCTTCCGTACCCGCGGAACGTGGCACGATGGGCCCACCGCGCCGCAACCAACACGAGAGGGACAGTTTTGCCTGCTCCACGGATGAGCACCACGCCACTGCCCGGCATCGGGGTCCAGTACGACCTCACCACGCGCGAGCACCGCCACCTGTCGGTGATCGCGCACCGTGACGGCACGCGGACGGTGAACGTCTACCGCGCCGACGATCCCGACGCATGTGCACAGTCGCTGCACTTGAGCGGGCCGGAGACCGGCGTTCTCATCGACGCCCTGATGCCCGCGCACCACAGCCCGAACGTCCTGCACACCACCGATCTGGGGCTGGTCGCGGAGCGGATCGAGCTGTCGGCGCATTCGCAGTGGAACGGCCGGCTGCTGGGCGAGACGCGGATGCGGACCGAGACCGGCGTCTCGATCGTGGCCGTGCTGCGCCGTGCGGAGGCCCGCCCTTCCCCGGCGCCGGACTTCCGTCTGGCCGGCGGGGACACGCTCATCGTCATCGGCACCCGCGAGGGCGTCGACGCCGCCGCCGCGATACTCGGGCGGGAGTGAGCGCCCGTGCATTCCGCTCTCTTCCTGATCGAGTTCGGTGCGATCATCCTCGGCCTGGGCCTGCTCGGCCGGGTCGCCGGGCGCCTGAAGTTCTCCCCGATCCCCCTCTACCTCCTGGCCGGCCTCGCCTTCGGCACCGGCGGCCTCCTGCCGCTCCCCGCCAGCGAGGAGTTCGTGGCGATCGGCGCCGAGATCGGTGTGATCCTGCTGCTGCTGATGCTCGGCCTGGAGTACACGGCCAGCGATCTGGTCTCCAACCTCAAGACCCAGTACCCGGCCGGGCTGGTGGACTTCGGGCTGAACGCCGTGCCCGGGGCCGCCGCCGCGCTGCTCATGGGCTGGGGCCCCGTCGCCGCCGTCGTGCTGGCCGGGGTCACCTGGATCTCCTCCTCCGGGGTCATCGCCAAGGTGATGGGCGATCTCGGCCGCGTGGGCAACCGCGAGACACCCGTCATCCTCAGCATCCTGGTCCTCGAGGACCTGGCGATGGCCGTCTACCTGCCGATCGTCACCGCCCTCCTCGCCGGAGTCAGCCTGGCCGCCGGCAGCGCGACGCTCGCCATCGCCCTCGGCGTCGCGGGGGCGGTGCTCTTCGTCGCACTCCGCTACGGCCGCCACATCTCGCGCTTCGTCTCCAGCGACGACCCGGAGAAACTGCTGCTCGTCGTACTCGGTCTGACCCTGCTCGTCGCGGGCATCGCCCAGCAGCTGCAGGTGTCCGCCGCCGTCGGCGCGTTCCTCGTCGGGATCGCCCTGTCGGGCGAGGTCGCCGAGGGCACGCACACCCTGCTCAGCCCGCTGCGGGACCTGTTCGCCGCCGTGTTCTTCGTCTTCTTCGGCCTGCACACCGACCCCGCGAGCATTCCGCCGGTCCTGCTGCCCGCCCTCGCGCTGGCGGTGGTCACCGCCGGTACGAAGATCGCGACCGGGTACTGGGCCGCCCGGCGGGCCGGGGTCGGGGTGAAGGGCCGCTGGCGGGCCGGCGGCACGCTCGTCGCCCGCGGCGAGTTCTCCATCGTCATCGCCGGCCTCGCCGTCACCGCCGGGATCGAACCCGCCCTGGGCCCGCTCGCCACCGCGTACGTCCTGATCCTCGTGGTGATCGGCCCTCTGACGGCCCGCTACACCGAGCCCGCCGCGGCCTGGGTCATCCGGCGGCGCACGCCGCCGTCTGCGGCCCCGGCGGGCGCACCCCGCCGGACCGGAGCCCCGGAGGCAGTCCAGGACCAGGACCCGGTCGGCCGAGCCTGACCGAGGGGGCCCGGCTGCGGCGGGGCGGGCCGGCCGGCAGGCCGGGCGGCGGGCGGCGGGCCGGGCGGCGGGCGGCGGGCGGCGGGCGGCGGGCCGGGCGGCGGGCGGCGGGCGGCGGGCGGCGGGCGGGGACACCGATCGCCGCCCACCGGCCCGTCGCCGTCGCCGTCGCCGTCGCCGTCGCCGTCGCCCAAGAATTGGCCAAGGGCAGGCCAAAACCGGGAGCGGCGGCGCACACGCAGGGCCGGCCTCGTCTAATTTGCCCCCACATGACAGGCAATGCCGAACCGCATGCAGCCCTCGGACGCCGCAGGCTCGTCCGGGCGTCACTGGCCGGGGCGGCCGTGGCGCTCACCGCCGGGCTGGTGGCCGACGCCCCGTCGGCAGGAGTCGGCGGGCAAGGGCAGGGGACTCGGCCCGATACGCCCGAGTCCGCCCTGCGGGTGCTTCTCGCGGGCAACGCCCGCTGGCAGACGCTCCACGAGCGGCATCCGGACGAGACGCGGGCCGTGCGCCAGACCCTGGTCTCCGGCCAGCACCCCTTCGCCACCGTCCTGGGGTGTGTGGACTCCCGCGTCCCGCCGGAGCTGGTGTTCGACCAGGGCCTGGGCGACCTGCTGACCGTGCGCTCGGCGGGCCCCGTCCTCGACGAGGCGGTGCTCGCCAGCATCACCTACGGGGTCCTCGAACTCGGCATCCCCCTCGTCGTCGTGCTGGGCCACCAGTCGTGCGGAGCCGTCACGGCGGCCGTCCGCGCCACCGGGACCGGCGAGCGGTTGCCCGGGCACATGCAGTACCTGGTCGACCAGATCCGTCCCGGGATCGACCCCGCCCTCCGGCCGGCGGAGCGCGTGGACGCGGCCATCACGGCGAACGTGCGGCTGGTGCGCTCCCGCCTCCTCGCCGAGCCCGGCATCGCGGCGGGAGTCGCCGCGGGCGGACTGGCCGTGGTCGGGGCGCGGTACGAACTCACCAGCCAGCGGGTTCGCCGCATCGGCTGACCCGTCAGTCCCTCCCCCCGGCCTCGGCGGCCTTGGCGGCGATGTCCTGCAGGACCGCCTGGGGATCGGCGCCGGGTTCCACGGCCCGCCCGATGCTGCGTTTGATGGTGTCGCTGACCGCCATCCACGCCGGGTCGTTGACGGGGTAGAGCTGGGCGCCGCGCAGGGCGGCCAGGAACTGCTCGTCGTTCTCGTCGAGGCCGCCGCCGGCCGGGGTGCGGGAGGCGGTGACGGTGGACGGCAGCAGGTGGTATCGGTCGGCGAAGTCCGAGAGGTTCTTGTCCTGGTAGAGGAAGTCCAGGAAGGCGCCGATCTCGGCGCGCTTGCCGTTCTGCTTGAACGCCATCATCCAGTCCGCCACCCCCACGGTGGGCGGGGTCTCGCCGGGGCCGAGCGTGTCCGACACGGGCATCGAGACCGTGCCGACGGTGATGCCCTTGGCACGGGCCTCGTGGGCGAGCGAGGGATAGCCGTTGAGCATGCCGACCTCGCCGCGCAGGAAGGCGGCGAAGGCGTCGGCGCGGTCCAGGCGGGAGGGCGGGATGGGGCCCGTGAGGCCGGGGGCTACGAGGTTCTCCTTGACCCAAGCCCAGGTCTCGACGTTCGCCTCGGAGGCCAGGCTGTAGCCGCCGCCGTTGTCGGCGTAGCCACCGCCGTTGCTCAGTTGCCAGATCAGCGCCTCGGCGTGCGCCTCCTCAGGCCCGAGCGGCAGGGCGTACGGGAACGTCACCCCCTTCTCCTTGAGCGCCTTCGCGGCGGCCTTCAGCTGGGACCAGGTCTTCGGCGGCTGGGCGATCCCGGCCTTGGTGAACAGCGCCTGGTTGTAGAAGAGCAGGCGGCTGCTCGCCACGAACGGCAGCCCGTAGAGGGTGGTGCCGACGGTGCCGGCCTCCGCGAGCGGCTGGAGGAAATTCGCCTCGGCGGCGACCGGCAGGAGCTCTTCGGCGGAGTAGAGCCGTCCCTGGGCCGCGAAGTCCGAGTAGGAGCCCATGAGCGCCATGTCCGGCGCCTTGCCCGCCTTGACCATGCGGGAGACCTCGCGGTCGATGTCGGCCCACGGCAGCAGCTCGACCTCGACCTTGACGCCGGGGTGCGCGGCGGTGAAGTCCGCGGTGGTCTTGTCCCAGAACGCCTTGGAGCTGGTGGCGGGGGTGTCGCCGTACTCGGCGGCCACCAGGCGCAGTGTGCCGGCGTCCGCCCCGCCCTCGGTGCTCCTGCAGCCGGTCAGCGGTATCAGCAGTCCGAGTACGACCGCGGTGGCGGCCGTGCCCTGAGTTCTTCGTCGCACGAACGTGTTCCCCTGATCTCGTTCTGGTTCCGGATACAGCTCATGTCGCTCCGGGTCAGGGGTGCCACGCCGAGGCCCGTGGGCCGGGATTCTCTCCCGAGCACGGCGTGATTGCTTCCGCTTGTGCGTGATGTGTGGTCGATGATCCAGCCGGGGACTTGCCTGCTCGTAGGTTTCGACATCCGTCTCGGAGGATCCGGCTATTTCACCGAGCCGGCCATGACCCCTTGCACGAAGTGCCGTTGGAAGGCGAAGAAGACGATCAGCGGAACCACCAGGGACAGGAACGCCCCGGGCGCGAGGACGCCGATGTTGCTTCCGAACTGCCGCATCTGGGACTGCAGGGCGACCGTGAGCGGCTGGGACCCGCTGTCCGCGAAGAGCAGCGCCACGAGCATGTCGTTCCAGACCCAGAGGAACTGGAAGATCGCCAGGCTCGCGATGGCCGGCCGGCCGAGCGGCAGCACGAGTCGGGAGAAGATGCGCCACTCGCTGCCGCCGTCCATGCGTGCCGCTTCCAGCATTTCGCGCGGTATCTCGGCGAAGTAGTTGCGCAGCAGGAAGATCGCGAACGGCAGTCCGTAGGCGACGTGGAAGAGGACGACGCCCGCGATCGTGCCGAACAGGCCCACCGCGCCGAAGAGTTTGGCCACGGGCAGCAGGCCGATCTGCACGGGCACGACCAGCAGTCCGACGACGACCAGGAAGACGCCGTCGCGGCCGGGGAACTCCAGCCAGGCGAAGGCGTATCCGGCGAGTGAGGCGAGGGCGACCACCAGGGCGGTGGTGGGCACGGATATCAGGAGGGTGTTGCCGAAGGCCTCCGCGATGCCCGCGTCCGCCAGCAGGGTGCGGTAGTTGTCCAGGGAGAGCTGGGACGGGTCGGTGAGCGCGGTCCACCAGCCGGCGGAGGCGTTGTCCCGCTCGGAGCGCAGCGAGGACAGGAGCAGGCCCGCCAGCGGGGTGATCCACACGAGGGCGGTGAGGATCAGTGCGCCCTGGACGACGGAGTTGCCCAGGAAGCGCGTCAGCCGGTTCCCGCGCCGGGGCCGGGGCACGGGCGCGGTGGCGGAGGGAGGGACGGCTGCCACCCGCGGGGCGTAGGGGCGCTCGACGGTGCGGTGGCCGCTCATGCTCCACTCCTTCGGAATCGCTTGATGTTGAAGACCATGGCCGGGACGACGAGCAGGAGGAGCACCACGCTCAGCGCGCTGCCGAGGCCCTGGTCGTTGCCGCCGCCGAAGGAGACCAGCCACATGCGGGTGGCCAGGACGTTCGCCTCTTCCTGGACGGGTCCGGGCGCGATGATGTAGACGAGGTCGAAGACCTTCATCACGTTGATCACGAGGGTGACGAAGACGACGGTGAGCACCGGCGCCAGCAGTGGCACGGTGATCTTGCGGAAGATCTGCCCCTCGGTGGCGCCGTCCATCCGTGCCGCCTCCAGCGCGTCGCGCGGGACGGCCGCGAGGCCGGCGCCGATCAGGACCATCGCGAAGCCGGTCCACACCCACAGGTAGGCCCCGATGACGGCCGGGGTCACCAGCGCCGGGCCGAGCCAGTTCACTCCCTGGTAGGGGGCCTCGAAGTTGGCGGCGGGCAGGGCGAGGGTGTACTCGCCGTCGGTCAGCCCGGTGAAGCGGAAGGACCCGTTCTCGGCGGTGGTGGCGGTCGCGGCCACCCGGCCGTCCCGGACGGCTTCGACCGTCATGCCGGGCAGCCCCTTCTCTCCCGGGTCGACCGCGCCGGGGGTACCGGCGCCGCCGGGGGCGAAGTCGAGGTGGACCACTCCCCCGATCGCGCGGCCGTCGGGTGCCGCCGCGGCCGCGGCCTTCGCTCCGGCCGGCACCGCGTCGGGCGCCACCCCGACGAAGCCGAGGCTGACCTGCTGGCCCGGCCGTACGGTCCGCCCGGTGCTGTAGGGGCCGCCCGCGGGGCCGGTCAGGCCGTGCCCCTCCCGGGGGCGGGCGGTCGGATAGGCGGCGGCGTCGTCGAAGGCGTCGTGGACGCCGACGACGGCGGCATTGAGCACGCCCCGGTCCGGGTCCTGTTCGTAGGCGAGCCGGAAGATGATCCCCGCGGCGAGGAACGAGACGGCCATCGGCAGGAAGAGGACGAGCTTGAAGGCGGTCGCCCAGCGGACCTTCTCGGTGAGTACGGCGAGGAGCAACCCGAGCCCGGTCAGCAGGGCGGGGGCGACGACGACCCACAGGGTGCTGTTCCGGATGGCCTTGAGGGTGGCCGGGTCGTGGACGATCGCGGCGTAGTTGGCGGCTCCGACGAAGCGGTCGCCGCCGGCGTCGAAGAGGCTGCGGCCGACGGAGAAGAGGACGGGGTAGACGACCAGCGCGCCGAGCAGCAGCAGGGCGGGCAGGACGAAGACGACGGCGAGGCGGCGCTTCTTGCGCTCGGCCCGGCGCCGCCCGTCGGTGTCGGGGCGGGGGCGGGCGGCCGGGGTCTGGGTCTGGGCCATGGGTGCGGCCTCAGTTCCCGTAGGCCTTGGCGGCCTCGGCTTCCAGCTTCGCGGCCGTCCCCCGGGGGTCGGAGGGGTCGCGCAGGAAGTCCTGGAGGAGCTTCCATTCGCCGGCGCCCTTGGTCCCGCCGAACGCGGCGGGTGCCTGGTCCGACATGTCGAAGCGGATCGAGTCGCCCGCCGCGATGAGGGATTCGGCGGTGCCGCGGGTGACGGGGTCGCCGTACGCGGCCATGTCGACCTTGATGCTCGGGGACAGGAAACCGCCCGCGCCGGCCCAGATCTCGGCCGCTTCCGGGCCCGCCAGGTACTCGACGAGCTTCATGCCGGCCTTGCCGTTCTTCCCCTGCTTGAGGACGACGGCCGCGTCTCCCCCGCTGACGACGGGTGCCTTGCCGCCGTCGACCGCGGGGAACGGAAGGAACTTCGCGTCCTTGCCCGGCTGCTTGCCGAACTGGTCCTTCGCCACACCGGCCACGAAGTCCCCCTCGTAGACCATGGCGGCCTTGGGGGCGGGGCCGAAGACCTGCTCGACGGACGTGGGGAAGTCGGTTCCCAGCGCGGTCTGGGCGCCGCCGGCGACCAGCCGGCTGTCCTTGAACAGGTCCCCGAGGGTAATCAGGGCCGTGACGACGCTGTCGTCGGTCCACTTGAGCGTGTGCCGGGCGAGCTGGTCGTACTTCTCGGGGCCGGCCTGGGAGAGGTAGATGTTCTCGAACCAGTCGGTGAGGGTCCAGCCGTCCTCGCCGGCTATGGCGAAGGCGGGGCGGCCGGAGTCGGCGAGGGTGCGGCCGGTGCTCAGCAGGTCGGCGTAGGTCTTGGGTTCGCTCACGCCCGCCTGGGCGAAGGTGTCGGGGGCGTACCAGATGGTGGACTTGTGGGCGGCCTTGAAATAGAGGCCGTAGTACGTGCCGTCGACGGTGCCGTAGTTCCTCCACACCGGGGCGAGGGTGGAGTCGGCGGTCCTGGCGGTCTGCTCCGACAGGGGCTGGAGCCAGCCCTCCTTGGCGAACTGCTGGAGCACGCCCACCTGGGGGACCATGACGACATCGGGGGCGTTGCCGCCCTCGATCTTGCTTCCGACGAAGGTGGAGACGTTGTCGCCGGAGGGGACGAAGACCGTGGTGGCGCCGGTCTTCTCGGTGAAGGCGTCCAGCACCTTCTTGAAGTTCTTCTGTTCGGTGCCGGTCCAGACGCCGGCCACGGTCACGGTCTGGCCGGCCAGTTCACCGCCGCTCGCGGGTCCGGTGGTGGCGGTGCCGCAGGCGGTGGCGCCGAGGGTCAGGGCCAGGGCCGCCGCGGCGGTGGCAGCGGTACGTCGGGTCGCCTTGCCGGGTCGTCGCATGAGGAGTCCTTTTCGCAGGGGGAGGCGGGTGGGAAGACGGATCGGGAGGCCGGTCGGGAGGCCGGTCGGCAGCAGTGGGCCGGCGTCGGTTCGCTCGGTCACGGGGCCGGGCATTCGGCCGTCCACCAGGCGGCCGTGGCCGGGGGGAGCACGCCGTCGGGGCAGGGGCCGCTGGCGAGCAGCGGGGTTCCGGGGACCGGAGCGGGCACCGGCTCGGTGCCGAAGTTGACCGCGCAGACCAGTCCCTCGCCCCGCACGACGGCCAGCACGTGCGCGGGGGCGTCCAGCCAGCGCAGGGTGCCCTCGCCGAGCTGCGGCAGGGTGCGCCGCAACTGGAGCCCGTCGCGGTAGAGGTGCCAGAAGGACCGGGTGTCGGCCAGGGCGCGGTCGGTGGCGTGCTCGGCGAACCATTCGGGCTGCGGCAGCCACGGCTTGGCGACGGCCGCTTCCTGGCTGAAGCCGAAGGGTGAGGCGTGCCCCGACCAGGGCAGCGGCACGCGGCAGCCGTCCCGTACGTGCCTCCGGTTGCCGGTGCGGTGGAAGATCGGGTCGGTGAGGACCTCGTCGGGCAGGTCGAGGACCTCGGGGAGGCCGAGCTCCTCACCCTGGTAGACGTAGGCGGCGCCGGGCAGGGCGAGCATGAGGAGGGCGGCCGCGCGGGCGCGGGCGGCTCCCAGTCCGCTCCCCTCCACCCCGGGCTCGCCCGCATAGCGGGTGACGGTGCGGACCTGGTCGTGGTTGTTGAGCAACCAGGTGACGGTGGAGCCGGTGCCGGCGATGTCGCGCATCGCCTCGGTGATCGTCGCGCGGAAGGCGGCGGCGTCCCAAGGGGCGCTGAGCAGGTCGAAGAAGAACGCCTGGTGCAGTTCGTCGGGGCGGACGTACTCGGCGTGCTGACGGGCGGTCGGCACGGACACCTCGCCGACGAGCAGCCGCTCGCGGCCGTCCCGGGCGGTGTACTCCTCGCACACCGAGCGCCATCGGCGCCACACGTCGTGGACCTCGGGCTGGTTCCAGGCGAGCTGGTTGACGGCGTCGCGGGCCCGCTCGTCCGCTGCGGGGTCGTCGGAGTCGGGCAGGTCCGGGTGCTTGAACAGTCCGGCGGCGACGTCGATGCGGAAGCCGTCGACGCCGCGGTCGAGCCAGAAGCGCAGCACGCGCTCGAAGTCGTCGCCCACGGCCGGGTCGCGCCAGTTGAGGTCGGGCTGCTCGGGCGTGAACAGGTGCAGGTACCACTCTCCGGGGGCGCCGTCGGGGCCGGTGGTCCGGGTCCAGGCCGGCCCGCCGAACATGGCACGCCAGTTGTTGGGCGGTTGCGCGCCGTCCGGGCCGCGGCCCGGTGCGAAGTGGAAGCGGGCACGCGGCGCGCTGCCCGGCGGCGAGGCGAGCGCCTCGCGGAACCACGGGTGCTCGCTGGAGCAGTGGTTGGGAACGATGTCGAGCAGCAGCTTGAGCCCGAGGCGCCGGGCGTCGGACACCAGTCGGTCGAATTCGGCGAGGTCGCCGTAGACGGGGTCGATGTCGCAGTAGTCGGCGACGTCGTAGCCGTGGTCGTGCTGCGGCGACGGGTAGAAGGGGCTGAGCCATATGCCGTCCACCCCGAGCTTCATGAGGTAGGGCAGCCCGGCCCGTACGCCGGCCAGGTCGCCGACGCCGTCCCCGGTGCTGTCGAGGAAGCTGCGGACGTAGACCTGGTAGATCACCGCGTCGCGCCACCAGGAGCCCGGTGCGGTGGCGGTGCGGAGGGAGCGGCCGGTACCGGCCGGAAGGGTGCTGAGCATCTCGCGTCGACCTGTTCTGCTGAAGTGCGAGAGCGTCCTCGATGAGGTGCGCTGTTATGCATGCATGTTAGGTAGGCATGACGGGAGGGTGTCAACGATGCGTCCACAAACAACCGAAAGTTGGGATGCTTTGTACCGATCTCTCCACATGCCCAAGCCCAGGGCCTCTACCTAACAAGTAAGTAGAGGCCCTGGAGGATGAGGATCAGCAGGGAAAAGAGAAGCGGGTGAGCGGGTGGCTCAGCCCGCGCGGGAGATGGCCCCGAGTTCGCGCGCGAGCCGCGCCGCCGCCTGCTCGGGCGTCTGGCGCAGGGCCATCACGTCCTGCGCCACGGCCTGGACGGCGAGGCTCACCTGGTCGTAACGCGGGCTCTTGGGGCGCGGGACCGCCGACAGCAGGCTCTGGCGCAGCGTGGGCAGGTAGGGATGCGCAACGACGAGCTCGGGGTCCTCGTACAGCGCGGCGCGCACCGGTGGCAGCGCGCCCTCGGTGAGCACCCGCTTCTGGACCCGCTCGCTGGTGAGGTAGGAGATGAGGTCGGCTGCCGACGCCGGGTGCCGCGCATCGGTGCTGACGGCCAGGTTGGAGCCGCCCAGCACGCTGGCGCCGGGCCCGTCGGGTCCGGGCAGCGGCACGGCGCCGAATCTGCCGGCGATCTTCGACCCGTCCGCATCGGCGTCCGCGTACACGTAGGGCCAGTTGCGGAGGAAGAGCAGCCGGCCGTCCTGGAACGCCTGCCGGGACTCCTCCTCCTTGTAGCCGAGCGCCTCCCGGGAGATCCACCCCTCCCGCACGCCGTCCGCGAGGAACCGCAGTCCGGCGCGGGCGGCCCCGGAGTCCACGGTCACCCGCGCACCGTCGTCCCGCAGGATCGAACCACCGCCCGAGTGCACCGCCTCGGTGACGTTGACGGTGAGCCCCTCGTACGGCAGGAACTGGCCGGCATAGCCGTCCAGTCCGTGCCGCGGGGCCACCTCGCGGGCCTGCCGGGCCAGTTCCGCCCAGGTGCGCGGGGGCTGCTCGCCCTCGCGGTCGAGGATGTCCTTGCGGTAGTAGAGCAGTCCCGCGTTGGTGACGTAGGGGACCGCGTACAGCCGGCCGTCGAAGGTCGCCGTGTCGACGACCGGCCGCAGGAAGGCGTCGAGCGGGAACCGGTCGCGCTCGAGCGGGGAGATCCATCCGGCGGCCGCGAACTCCGAGGTCCAGGCGACGTCGATGTTCAGTACGTCGAACCGGCCCCGGCCCGATCGCAGCTCACTGATCATCTGGGCCCGCGTCTCGTCCGCCGAGTCGGGCAGCTCGACGAGCGTGACGCGCTCGCCGGGGTGGTCCTCGTTCCAATCCTGGAGCAGTGGGGCGAGGTAGCCGGTCAGGTCACCGGCCGTCACGAGCGTGAGGGGACCGCGTCCCCCGGCGGCGGCGCCGGCGTCCGGGCGCACCCCGAATCCGGCGTAACCCGCCAGTACCACCGCCGCGACCAGGAGAGCTCTACCCGCGGCACGCGTCCACCGCATAGATTCCTCCCGTACACGATCCGGCTGCGCCGCCGACCATCGCGGCCTATATATACCCGTTAGGCATAGGCGATACTAGACGTGCAGGCAGAGGAGCCGGACGCGGACGTCGAGCCGTTCGGCGCCGGGTGAACCGTTGACTACGGAGCGGGAAGGAGGGGGAGCGAGTGCGGCTGGCGCTCCTTGCGCTCCTCACCCGTAGCCCCGCGCACGGTTACGAGCTGAAGCAGGACCTTGAGAAGCTCCTGGGCTCGGCGTACCCTCAGCCGAACGTCGGGCAGATCTACGTGACCCTCGGGCGGCTGGAGAAGAGCGGCCTGATCGAGGGCGAGGACGTCGAGCAGTCGGGCCGCCCCAACAAGCGCACGTACCGGTTGACGGATGCCGGGCGCGAGGCCGTGCTGGCCTGGTTCGAGGACACCGCGGAGGAGCCCCGGGTCCGGGACGAGTTCTTCATGAAACTCGCGCTCGCACCGCGGTCGGGTCTGGCCGATCCCGTCGCACTGATCAACAAGCAGCGCCGGCAGTACCTCAACACCATGCGGGACCTGTCCAAGCTGGCCGCGGCCGAGGACCGCGACAACAAGATCTCCCACCTGCTGATCGAGGGCGCGATGCTGCACCTGCAGGCCGACCTCGACTGGCTGGAACGCTGTCAGGAGGAGCTGGAATGAGCGTCGGCGCCGCCACCGCGCCTGCCGCGCCCATCGTGCGCGCCGAGGGGCTGGTCAAGACGCATCACGGCGAGGGCGCGCCGGTGTGTGCCGTGCGCGGGGTGGACCTGGCCGTCCAGCCTGGCGAGTTCGTCGCGGTGACGGGACCCTCGGGGGCGGGGAAGTCCACGCTGCTCCACCTGATCGGCGGGCTCCAGCAGCCCGACGGCGGAAAGCTGTGGATCGGCGGCGAGCGGGTCGACGGGTACGGCGAGGCGCGGTGGGCGGTGCTGCGGCGCCGCAGCATCGGTGTCGTCTTCCAGTTCTTCAACCTGGTCTCCAACCTGACCGTCGCGGACAACGTCGAACTGCCCGCCCTGCTCGCCGGCGCCTCCCCGAAGGCCGCCCGCGACTCCCGCGCCGAACTGCTCGCCGAACTGGGCCTCGAAGGCCGGGAGCGGTCGATGCCGGGCGAGTTGTCCGGCGGCGAACAGCAGCGGGTCGCCCTCGCCCGGGCGCTGGTCAACCACCCCGCGCTGCTGCTCGCCGACGAACCGGCCGGCAGCCTCGACAGCAAGGGCACCCGCGAGGTGCTGCGGCTGCTCTCGCGGTTCCACCAGCGCGGCCAGACGATCCTGATGGTCACCCATGACGCGCGGATGGCGAGCGCCGCGGACCGCGTCATCAGCTTCTTCGACGGGCGCATGGCCGACGACGCCCGGCTCGGCGCCGGGCGCCGCGAGGCGACCGGGGTGCGCGGCGTGCTCGAACTGAAGGAGTGACCGTGCGGGCCACCCTGCGCTGGGCGAACGCCGACTTCCGCGCGCGCCGCGGCGAAGCCCTCTTCGTGGTGCTGGCGAGCGCCGGGATCATCGCCTCGCTCCTGCTGGCCGGCGCCCTGTTCGGGTACGCCGCCAACCCCTGGCAGCGGGTTTTCAACCAGTCCCGGGGCGCGCACATCTGGCTGCACGTCCGCGCGGGAGCGGACACCGGCGCCCTGGCCCGCATGGACGGGGTCGCCGCCCTGTCCGGACCCTTCCGCACGGCGGCGACGACCGTCGAATCGCGGGGTGCGCGGGCCGGGGTGACCCTGCGCGCGGCCGCCGCCTCGCCACCCGGGACGGGGCGGCCGCTCGTCACTGCTGGCAGCTGGCCGGCCCTGCCGGAGGGCGGCGGCCCGGCCGCCGGCGGCGTCGTGCTGGAGGCCTCGGTCGCGAGGGCGCTGTGGGCGGAGCCGGGCGACACCGTGCGGGTCACGGGTGCGGACGGCGTGCCGCACACGCTGGAGGTCAGCGGGATCGCCGAGGCGGCCGAGCCCCGCTACCGGCCGGGCGGCGGATCCGGCCTCGGCTGGGTGCTCTCCCCCACGATGGACGAGATCGCCCCCAAGGACACCGGGCAGAGCGTGGGGCTGCGCCTGGAGGACCCCGACGACACCGACTTCATGGTGCAGCGGGCCGTGACCGTCCTCGGCGCCGACCGGGTGGCCGGCGTCACCAAGTGGCAGCAGGCCAAGGCCGAGGCGGGCGGCGACGACCGGCTGCTCGGGCAGCTGTTCGGCGTCTTCGGGCTCGGCGCACTGCTCACGGCGGCGCTGGCCGCGGCGGGAGCGATCGGCGCACGGATCCGCGGACAGCTGCGGGACATCGCCGTGCTCAAGGCGGTCGGCTTCACCCCCGGCCAGCTGACGGGCGGCTTCCTCCTGCAGCACCTGGCCTTCGCGCTCCTCGGGGTCGCCCTCGGCACGGCGGCGATCGCCCTGCTGGGCGCCCGGATACCGGGGCGGATCGGAGAGGCGGCGGCGCTCTGGAAGGACCTGCCCGGCCATACCGCGCTGATGATCGGCCTCCCGTGCGGGGCGGTGCTGCTGATCGCGGCCGCCACCGGGCTCTCGGCCTGGCGCGCGGGACGGGTGCCTCCGGTGCCGGTGGCCCGGGCGGCCCTGCCGTCGGCCGCCCCGATGACCGCGCTGGGCCGGCGTGCCCTCGGGATGCGGGTGCCCCCGGCGCTGGTCCTGGGATGGCGCGCGGCGTTCCCCCGACGAGGCCGGACGCTCGTGTCCGTGGCCCGGCTGGCCCTGCCGCTGGCGCTCATCACCGTGGCGCTCGTCGCCTGGTCGACGCTGGACCAGTTCCGGAGCCGGCCCGCGCACATGGGCCTGGCCGCGGCGCTGACCGTACGGGCGGCGCAGCCGGCGGGGGCACTCGACACGCAACTGCGCACCGCGCTCGAGGCCGTCCCGGACGTCGCGGCGGTCCGTCCGGGCGCGGAGATGGCCGCGCTGGTGCCGGGGCAGACGGGCACCATCACGCTGCGCGGGCTCGGTACGGCACGGGACCCGTACCCGTCGGCCGTGGTGGAGGGGCGTGCGGTCGGCGGCCCGGACGAGGCGGTGGCCGGACAGGGGCTGCTGGACCTCCTCGGGGTGCGCGTCGGTGACTGGGTGCGGATGACCGTCGAGGGGCGGCCCCAGGTCCTGCACCTGGTCGGCCGCACCATCGAACCCGCGTCAGGGGGCCGGGTGGTCACCACCACCATGGACGCGCTGAGGGAGCGCGATCCCGGCCTGCGGCCCGAGTTCCACGCCCTGGTACTGCGCGAGGGGGCGGACCCGCGGGCGGTGAGCGGGAGGTTGGCCGCGGTGGCGGGCGGAACGCTGGAGGTCCGCGAGACGCCCGGTCCGGCCGACGGGCTCGAACCCGCGCGCGCGGTGATCGCCTCGCTGATCGCGGTGCTGGCACTGATCGGTCTGACGGAGCTCCTGACGCTGATCGGCACGGGCGTCCGCGACCGGGGCCGCGACCTGCTCGCCCTCAAGGCGATCGGGCTGACGCCGCGGCAGATCGGGGCGATGATCGTGACGGCCGCCGGCCTGACCGCGCTGGCGGCCGCGCTGCTCGGGACGGCGGCCGGTGCGCTGTGCGGCCGCTGGCTGGTGGACGTCCAGGGCGCGTCGAGCGGGATCGGCGCGGGGATCGCCCACCTGCCCCCGGTCGCGGTGCTGCTGACGGTCGTCGCGGGGGCGGTGCTGGGCGCGGTGAGCGCCGCGGCCCTGCCGGCGGCCCGGGCCGCTCGGCGGCGGCTGGCGGACTCCTTGAGCGAGACCCTCTGAGCCGAGTCGAGACCCTCCGAGCCGACGGTGTGGAGGAGTCCGGCCTTCGGCCGGGCCCTTTCTGACGTCCCGGCACATCGAGCGTGCTCCGCTCCCCGACCGATTGTCAGTGGCGGGTGAGACGATCGATTCATCGATTCACCGATGGGAATGCGGGGGGACCTCATGTCCGGAAACCAGAACTACATCAACCACGTTGCCCTTGTCCTGGACGCCAGTTCGTCCATGTCGAAGCTGAGCGGCAAGGTCGTCGAGGTCGCCGACCAGCAGATCGCCTACCTGGCCCGCCGTTCGCAGGAACTGGATCAGGAAACCAGGGTCACGGTCTACGTCTTCGCGGACAAGGTGGAGTGCGTCATCTACGACAAGGACGTGCTGCGCATGCCGTCCCTGAAGCAGATGTACCGGGTCGGGGGAATGACGGCCCTGCTGGCGGCGACGCTGAAGTCCCAGAGCGAACTGGCGCAGACCGCCCAACTGTACGGCGACCACAGCTTCCTGACGTTCGTCCTGACCGACGGACAGGAGAACGCCAGTCACCGCTGCCCGGACGCCCCCGTCAGGGACCCGCGCGAACTGGTGAGGTCCGTGGCCTCGATGATCGAGACGCAGGAGGACAACTGGACCCTGGCCGTCCTGGTGCCGGACCAGATGGGCAAGCGCGAGGCCATGCAGTGCGGCTTCCCGAAGGACAACATCGCCGTCTGGGACGCCACGAGCACGCAGGGCCTGGAGGAAGCCGGAAAGGTCATCCTGAAGGCCACCGAGAAATTCATGGTGGGCCGCAGCAAGGGAATCCGGGGATCGCGGGCCGTGTTTTCCACCGGCTCCGACACGGTCAACAAGAAGTCCATTCAGGCAGCCGGTCTCACCCCGCTGAATGCGTCGGAATACCAGCTGGTTCCGGTGGCCCGCGACGCGGCGATCCGGGAATGGGTCACCGAATCCGGGCACACCTATCGCACCGGGTGCGCCTTCTACCAGTTGAGCAAGCCGGAGAAGATCCAGGCGCGAAAGCAGATCGCCGTGCTGGAAAAGAAGACGGACCAGGTGTACACCGGTCCCCAGGCCCGGGCCCTGCTCGGCCTGCCGGATGCGGAAGTGCGCATCAAGCCGAACCACAACGACGACTTCACCATCTTCGTGCAGAGCACCAGCGTGAACCGGAAGCTGGTGCCGAGCACGCGCCTGCTGATCATGGGCTGACACCCGCGAGCCCCGCCGTGACGCGGCGGGGCATGTGGAGGGTCGCGACGCGGTCGAGGCCGGAGGTCCCGCCCGGAAACGTCCGTCCCAGAACGTCCGGATTTCGCTCCCCACGGGGGGAACATGCCCTGCCCGCCCGGTAGTTCAACGAGAGGCAACAAGGAGACCGGGGCGGGCCCGCACGACTCGTCCTCGACGGGCAGGACAACGGCAAGGAGAAACCGTGCGCATACTCTTCACCGGCCCCGCCGCGGCAGGCCACCTCTTCCCGATGATCCCAACCGCGCAGGCTCTGCGCGCCGCCGGTCACGAGGTGCTGTTCGCAGGCTCACAGCCGCTGCACCAGCTGCGCGAGGCCGGATTCCCGCTCGTCGAGATCGGCGACGGCCGCACCATCCGGGACGTGTTCGAACAGTCCACGGGGGACAAGGTCCGCTACGTCACGCCCGACATGACGTCGGACGAGATCCTCGACCGGGCGGCCCACAGCTTCGCGCTCGTCTCCCGCGCCACCGTGGGCGGCCTGCTGGAGGTCGCCGAGGACTGGGGCGCCGACCTGCTGGTCTACGACTCCTTCCAGGCCTCCGCCCCGCTGGTCGCGGCCAAGCTCAAGATCCCCTCGGTGATCCAGAACTTCGGCGTCGCCTCCGGCCTCGACATGGTCGGCCGACTCGCCGCCCATTTCACCGAGGCGTACGAGACGTACGGGGTCCCCGGCCCGGCCGCATCCACCGCGCTGAACATCGTCCCCGCCTCGCTCGGCGGTGACCCCGGCGGCCTGCGGATGCGCTACCTGCCGTACAACGGCGGCGGCATCGTCCCCGCCGAGCTGCTCCGCCGCGGCACCCGCCCGCGCGTCACGGTCACCCTCGGCACCGTACTGACCGAGATGGACGGCGTTCGCGCCATCGTCCGCCTGATCGAGGCCGCGGCCTCGGTGGACGCCGAGTTCCTGCTCGCCGTCGGCCACGCCGACCTCACCCCGCTCGGCACCCTCCCGGACAACGTCCGCCCGCTGCCCTGGATCCCGCTCGCGGAACTGCTGACCGGATCCGACGCGCTGATCCACCACGGGGGCGCGGGCACGATGCTCACCGCCCTGCAGGCGGGCCTGCCCCAGCTCCTGCTCCCCCAGGGCGCGGACCACTTCCTCAACGCCGACGCCCTCACCCGGACCGGGGCCGCGCTGCGCTCGATCTCCGCGGATGTCGACGCCGCGCTCCTCACCCGCCTCACCGCCGACCCGGAACTGCGCGCAGCCGCCGTCCGCCTCCGCGCGGAGAACGCCGCCCTGCCCAGCCCGGCCGAGACGGTCCCTTCCCTGGAGGCGCTGACCACCGCCTGACACGCCGCTCTCCCACCGGTGCCGGGGCGCGGCGGGGGCCCCGGTCCGGGCGGTGGGTGGGCGCCCGGTCAGCTGCTGCGTACGACGCTCCACAGCGGCAGCTGCTCGAAGAAGGCGACCGACTCCTCGCGCCAGCGCGGACGCCAGCCGGCGGCCACTTCGGAAGCCCGCCGCGCGTAGCGTCCCATGTCCGCCTGCATTCCGGCCCGCACACCCCGGCGCTCACCGATCTCCCGGACGGCGGCGACGGCTTCGGCGGTCAGGGACGGGTTACCGAGCGCGGCCAGCACCGTGCGGCGCTCAGCGCCGTCGACCGCCGCCAGCAGGGCCCGGACGGTGTAACTGTTCTTCCCCGCGCGGAGGTTGGTGCCGGTCGGCTTACCCAAGGTGGCCGCGTCCGCGAAGAGGTCCAGGTAGTCATCGCTCATCTGCCCGCAGATCCCCACCAGCCGGGCGTAGTGGCGCAACTCCTCCTCGAAGGGCTCCGGCTGCTCGCCCGCGGCCAGCAGGCCGAGCTGCAGGGGCGCGAGGATCGAGTAGCGGGCGGACTTGTAGTCGCTCACGCAGTGCAGGACCGCGTCGTCCGGCACGGGGCCGAAGTCGCGTTCCAGATCGGCGATCTGGCCCATGAACGTGTCGGTGGCCGCGCGGATGTGCACCTCCACCATGGCCTGCCGCACGGCCACGGGCACGTCCGCCTCGAGCAGCGCCCGCAGCGACAGGGCGAGGGCGAGATCGCCCGCGAGGACGGTCAGGCCGAGGGCCGCCCGCGGGTGTTCGGGGAACCGCTCGCGGTAGGAGTGGTATGTGGACGGTCCACCGCGCCGGGTGGGGCTGTCGTCGATGAGGTCGTCGTGCACCAGGCCGTGGGTCTGCAGCAACTCGATGCTCAGCGCGGCGGCGTCCAGACCGGCCACCGGCGCGGCCGTCACCAGGCCCGCCGCCTCGTGCAGCAGTACGACCCGAATCCGCTTCCCGCCCCGCAGGGACAACTGCCGCAGCAGATCGAGGCACTCCGGGGTGAAGCGGCTGAACGACGGGGCGTCGAGTTCCGCGGTCACGGTGTCGAAGTACTCCTCGAACAGCGATTGGAACCGCTTCTCGTAGCCGGCCACACGCTCGGGGATCTGCTGGGTCATGAAGCGTCCTTCCTGCTCCGGGTGGGTCGGCGGACACCGGTGTACCCCTGCGACGGTAGTGGAAGGGGTGCGGGCCGGTCCCCGCCGGTCCCGGCCCGCACCTCTCGACCCAGGTCTGCGCCGAGCCCGGTGACAGCGGCGGCCCGCTCTACTCCGGCACCCGGGCACGCCTTTTCCCGGCGCTCGGCCTGCGGCTACGACGTCCCGGGCTCGGGGCACACCTGCCAGGCGAGGTGGTAGAGGGTGCTCACGCTGGCGTCGGTGGAGTCCATGGCCATGAAGCTGGTGGCCGTCTGCGGGTTGGACGTGCCCGCGTTCACGCGCAGTTCGGTGTTGATGTTGAAGTTGCGCTTCTCACCGCAGGGGGCCCAGACCAGGTCGGCGTACTCCGTCTTGTCGCTCGTCTGCCAGTTGTCGTTGAGCGGCCCGTTGAACTGGTGGGTGCGCTGGGAGGTCTGCGGCATGCCCTGGAAGTAGTAGCTGGCCTTTTCCTGCCCCCACGCACCGGGCTGGAGGAAGGCGAATCCGCGGTAGTCGGCCTGCACGATGGCGTAGGTGAAGCCGGACGGTACGTGGACGCGGAGATTGAGCTGGCAGTTCTTCCGGAAGGCGGTCGGCGGGGCGCCGGGGCCGACCTGGGCGAGGTAGTCGCTGTAGGTGACCGTGAAGGCGGTGTTGTCGGGGGCGACGGCCACTTCGGCGGTGCCCTCACGGCAGCCGGAGCCGTTCACGGTGGCGAGTTCGATGACGATCTTGTCGGGCGGTGCCGTGATCGGGCCGCCCGCCACGGCGGGCGTCGAGGCGGTGATCAGGGCGGCGGCCGCAGCACTGACGACCAGACCGCGGGTGCGGGTGCGGGGTGGGGTCGGAAAGCGGGCGGGGATGCGGGCGGGGATGCCGGTGTGTTCGCGGGACCGGGGCTGAGACATCGTTGTCACTCCTCCTGGCCGTCGGATCGGTCGGTTGCGGCGCTCACGCGTCCGCGCCTTCGGGCGCACGCGTCTGCGCTCAGGCCGCGGGGCATTCCCGCCACTCGAAGTGGTAGACGGTGCTGACGCTGCCGTCCGTGGAGTCCATGCTCATGAAGTTCAGCGCCTGCGGGCTCGACGTGCCCGCGTAGACCCGCAGTTCCGTGTTGACGTTGAGGTTGCGCTCCTCACCGCAGGGGGCCCAGACCAGGTCGGCGTAGTCGGTCCGGTCGCCGGCCTGCCAGTTGTCCGTGAGAGGGCCGTTGAACTGGTGGGTGCTACGGGCCGTTTGGGGCGATCCCTGGAAGTAGTAGTTCGCGCGCTGCTGTCCGTAGGCCCCGCGCTGGAGGTGCGCGAAGCCCCGGTAGTCCGCGCGGGCGATGGCGTACGTGAACCCCTGGGGCACGTGGATACGCAGGGCCAACTGGCAGTTCTTGCGGAACTCGGTGCCGCCCGAACCGGCTCCCGTCTGCGCCAGGTAGTCGCTGTAGGTCACGGTGAAGGCCGTGTTGTCGGAGGCGGCGGCGACGTCCGCGGTCCCCTGTGGGCAGCCCGAGCCGTTGACCCCGACCACCTCGACCGTGACGCGGCCGGGCGGCGGGACAGCAGGGGAATCGGCCTGGGCCTGGGCGGGGGCGGCGACGGCCGACAGCACCGCGATCGCGGCGCCGGCGGCAATTCTGCGCAGGAGCATGTTCCGGTTCTCCATTCGTGGGGCGTGCGGGCGGGCAGGAGACTCGCCATGGACATGCCACCACGGCCCCTGCGGGGCGGTAACGGCGCGATACGGTCAACACGCGCCCGGGGCGTCCCCCGCCCGGCGCCCTGGCCGGATGCCACGACGCCCGCCCTCCCGCGCACACCCCCCCATCAGCCCGGCCCCGCTCCCCGGCCGGGTGGAGCGGACGGCCGGCGCCCGGACGATGTCCGGTTCCCCCCGTCCCGCTCCGCCCGGCGATGAGGTCAGGACGTGCGCTTCAGGGTCCAGCTGTTGGGGTTGAGGCTGGGGACGGCGGAGTAGCGGCAGCCGCTCGAGTAGTAGGTGCTGGTGATGGTCCAGCCGGCGGGCGGCCAGGTGGAGGCGCAGGCGTTGACCTGCGTGCCCACGGGGTAACCCCGGAGGTCCTTGATCTGCTTGGCGTTCGGCGTGAAACCCGAACCGCAGCCGGCGCTGTTCCACCACTGGGTGTCCACCCAGCCGGCCGGGGTGAGCGTGCTGGAGCACAGGTTGAGGGTGTCGCCGGGGGCGGCGGAGGCGGGGCCGGCGGTGAGCGCGAGGGCGGTGACGGCCAGGGTGGCCAGCGCGGCGGCACAACGGGTGCGGATCACGGTGGTTCCTCTCGGCGCGCTGGAATCGCCGCCGACCGTCGGCGGGCCGTGCCAGGCGCCGGGTCCTTGCTATCCGAGAGGACGGGGCTGCATACAGTCACCTTTTGGGCATAACTTCGTGACGGTTTAAGGCCGTTGCGGCGCCCTACGCCTGCTGCAGGGCGCTCAGCAGGTCGAAGGCGGGTCCGTCCACCGACCGACAGTACGCCGATGCCCTTCAGCCGACCTGGATGCCGATCACGCACGTGTCGTCGTCCGTGTCGGACCGGCTCTGGGCGAGGAGTGCGTCCAGCCGCCCGTCGAGGTCCCCGCGCCCCGCGCCCGCCGCCTGCAGGAGGTGGCGCAGGGAGTCCTGCACTGAGGAGTCCCTGCGTTCCACCAGGCCGTCCGTGAACATCAGCAGCGTGTCGTCCGGCTGGAGTTGCACCTCTCGTTCCTCGTACGTGACGTCGGGCAGGGCTCCGAGCAGCAGGCCCTCGATGAGGGGGAACGCGTGGGCCCCGCCCTCCCGGAGCAGTACGGGCGGCAGGTGGCCCGCACGCGCCCAGCGCATCACCCTGGTGGCCGGGTCGAAGAGGCCGCAGACGGCGGTGGCCGTCACGTGCTCGGCCAGGTGGTGGGTGACCGTGTTGAGCCAGGACAGCATCTGCGCGGGGCCCGCGCCCGTCACCGCGAGGCCGCGCAGGGCGTTGCGCAGGACCACCATGCCGGTGGCCGCCGCGATGCCGTGTCCGGCGACGTCGCCCACGGACAGCATGATCAGTCCGGACGGCAGCACCACGGTGTCGTACCAGTCGCCGCCGACGAGCGACTCGGTCTCCGCCGGCCGGTAGCGTACGGCGACCCGCAGGCCCGGGGCTTCGATAGCCGGGGGCGTCGGGGGCATGATGGCGTGCTGGAGCTGGAGGGCCAGCCGATTGCGTTCGGCCGACTCGGCTTCGCTGTGGGCGAGTTGGTCCCTGGTCGCGGCCAGGGCGACCTCCGTCCAGTGCTGGGCGGAGATGTCCTGGTAGGCACCGCGCACGGCGTACAGCCGCTGGTCCGCGTCGAGGACGGGTTCGGCGACCACCCGGATGTGCCGGGTGATCCCGTCGGGCCTCTGGAGGCGGAAGTTGACCGAGGCGGGGCGCCGGTGGCGCAGGACGGCCCGCAGGAAGCCGGCCAGGGGGGCGGCGTCGTCCGGGTGGGCGTAGCCGGGCAGTTCGCCCAGCCGTACCGGCGGCGCGGTGGCGGGGAGGCCGTGGAGAGCGTAGAGCTGCGCGTTCCAGGTCGTCTCTCCGGTGGCCAGGTTCTCCTCGAACCCGCCGATCCGGCCCAGGCGCTGGGCGTGCTGCAGGAGGTTGGCCAGCCGGGCCGTCTCGTCCTCGGTCCGCCAGATGAGCATGACGGCGGAGCCGTGTCGGCTGACGCTGATGTCCGCCACCGAGGTCAGCGGGATCTGGTCGACGAGCGCGGTCAGGCTCATGCGTTCGGCCCGGAAGGGCTCGCCTGTCGCGTGGACGCGCGCGATGACGTCGAACAGCCCGCTCTCCCCGCCGGCCATCGGGTACGCCTCCAGCAGCAGCGCGCCGTTGACGTCCCCGCGGGGCCGTCCGAGCGGATCGACGAACCGGCTGCCGACGTGCCGGATCCGGAAGTCGCCGAGTCGGCCGTGGGTGTCGAGGACGGGGGTCAGGACCACGGCGGGGTCGTGGAGTCCTTCGGCGAGGTCGATGAGTTCCGCGACGTCCGGGAGCACCGCCTCGGTGGCACCCGGGTCGTGCGGAGGCGCGTCGTCCATGGTGTGCGCGCACAGCTCGGCCAGGGCCTCGACCTGGCGCTCGATCTGCGGCGGCTGCGGTGCGAGGGGCCCCGGCCAGCAGATTTCGAGGACCCCGTGGATTCGTCCGCCCGTTCCCGTGGGCACGGCCATCCGGCCGCCGTCGGTCCATTGGAGGTGGCCGATCGAGGGCAGCCCTTCCCTCTTGAGGCTGCCGAGCGTCACCAGCCCCCGCTCCCGCAGGGCCACGCGCGCGACGGTCGCGACGCCGGGGGGTACGTGACGCCACCGGTCGGCCTCACCCGGGCGGAATCCGGCGTGGCCGGCGAGGGTGAGCGAGCCGTCGGGCACCGCGGTCCACACGGCGACGGCCACGGCGCCCAGCGGGTCGAGCGCGTTCGTCAGGAGGGACTGCGCCACCGCCTGGATGTCGGCGGCCGCGGCGAGCACGCCGCTCTCGGCGGTGCGCAGCCGGACCGACACCGCGGTGTCCCGTTCGGCCTGCTCGCCGGCCGTGCCGGCGCGTTCGACGAACTCGGCGGCGATCGCGCTGACGTGGTCGCGTGATGCCTGGTTGACGATGTCGGCGGCGAGTTCGAGCAGGGACATGCCGCTGTCGCGGCACAGCACGTCGAGCTGCCGTGCCGCCGCGGCGGGGGTGCACTGCAGCTGCCCGATCAGGATGCCCTTGGCAAGTTCGACCAGGGCGCGGCCGTCCGCCGCCGCCTGTGCCTCCAGCACCTCGCGGCGCAGCCGTCCCACGGTGGCGACGAGGCGTCCCAGCGGGGTCGTGGCCTGGTGCGGGATGGCGGCCGCGCCAGGGCCGGCGACCGGCGCCGGCCCGGGGCCGGACTCGTCGCGCTGTTGGGTGTCCCCGGTCATCGGGTGAGCCAGTGACGGACGCGGGCGATGAGGTCGTCGGCGTCGACGGGCTTGGTCACGTAGTCGCTGGCGCCGGCGGCGAGGCTCTTCTCCCGGTCCCCGGGCATCGCCTTGGCGGTGACCGCGATGATGGGCAGGTCCTCGTAGGCCGGCATCCGCCGGATCTCGGCGGTGGCCGCGTAGCCGTCGAGTTCGGGCATCATCACGTCCATCAGGATGAGGTCGACGCCCGCGTGGTGCGTGAGGGCGGCGATTCCCTTGCGGCCGTCCTCGGCGTGGAGCACCCGCATGCCGTGCAGTTCCAGGACCCCGCTGAGGGCGAAGAGGTTGCGTGCGTCGTCGTCCACGACCAGGACGGTGCGCCCGGCCAGGTCCCCGTCCGGCACCTGCTCGGCCTGGCTGCGCCGGGCGATGCCGGGGACGGGGGGCAGTACCTCACCCGGCTGTTCGGCGGACAGGTGCAGTGCGATGCGTTCCCGCAGCTCGTCCAGGCTGGTGAGGAGTTCCACGTGGCGTGACGCGGACCGCTCCCGCAGGGCGTCCTCCCGACCCGTCCTGGCCCGGGGGTTGTTGTGGGCGAGGACGGGCAGCGAGGACAGGGCCGGGTCGCCGTCGAGCGCGTCGAGGAAGTGCAGCGCCTCCCCCTCCGGCATGTCCAGTTCCAGGACGACGCAGTGGAAGGGGTCGGACGCCAGGGCGGCCGCGGCCTCCCGGGAGCTCGTGGCGTTGACCACCTGGATCCCGCCGGGCTCGCCCGTCACCCCGGGGCTGGGGGCGAAGTCCCGGGCGGCGCTCTCGGCGACGAGGGAGAGCAGGCCGTTCTGCCGTTCCTCGATCACCAGCAGGCGCCGGGGCCGCCGCTGCGCCGGGAGCACCGGGGTCTCGGGGCGGCCCGTGCCGGACCCCCCGGGGACGGTGTCGGCCGCGTCCGCGGCGGAGGCGTCGCCGGGGACGTCCTCCTCGTGGTCCGCGGGGCCGACCGGCAGGTAGAGGGTGAACGTGCTGCCCTGGCCCGGGCTGCTCTCCGCGACGACGGCCCCGCCGAGGAGCTGGGCGATCTCACGGCTGATGGAAAGCCCGAGGCCGGTGCCGCCGTACTTGCGGCTGGTGGTGCCGTCGGCCTGCTGGAACGCTCCGAAGACCGAGTCCAGCTGCTGCTCGGGGATGCCGATGCCGGTGTCCCGCACCCGGAAGGCCAGCAGGGGCCCGCGCCGGGGGATCCCGGCGGGGGCCTCGGAGGCCGCCGCGGGTTCGATCCGGAGCTCGACGCCGCCGCGCTCGGTGAACTTGACGGCGTTGGACAGCAGGTTGCGCAAAATCTGGCGCAGCCGCGAATCGTCGGTGAACAGGTCTTCGGGTGCGCCGGGCGCGGTGGTGACGGTGAAGTCGAGGCTCTTCTGCGTGGTCATCGGGCGGAAGGTGGCATCGACGTACTCGAGCAGGTGGGGCAGGTGCACCCGCTCGGGGTTGATGTCCATCTTGCCGGCCTCGACCTTGGACAGGTCGAGGATGTCGTTGATGAGCTGGAGGAGGTCGGAGCCGGCGGAGTGGATGATGCCCGCGTACTCGACCTGCTTCGGGGTGAGGTTGCGCGAGGGGTTCTGTGCGAGCAACTGGGCGAGGATCAAGAGGCTGTTAAGCGGGGTGCGCAGTTCGTGGCTCATGTTGGCCAGGAATTCGGACTTGTAGGTGGAGGCCAGCGACAACTGCTGTGCGCGGGTCTCCAGTTCCTGCCGGGCCTGCTCGATCTCCAGGTTCTTGGCTTCGATGTCGCTGTTCTGGCTGGCGAGGAGTGCGGCCTTCTCCTCCAGTTCGGCGTTGGAGCGCTGGAGCTCCTCCTGCTGGACCTGGAGCTCCGCCGAGCGCGCCTGGAGTTCAGCGGTCAGGCGCTGCGACTCGTCGAGGAGTTCGTCGGTGCGGGCGTTGGCGACGATCGTGTTGACGTTGGCGCCGATGGTCTCCATCAGCTGGGCGAGGAAGTCGCGGTGGACGGGGGTGAAGGGACTGAAGGAGGCGAGTTCGATCACGCCCAGGACCTGGTCGTCGACCACGATGGGCAGGATGATCAGGCTGCCGGGGGTGGTGTGGCCGAGGCCGGAGGAGATGACGTACGCGCCGGGGACCTGGTCGGTGGCGATGATGCGGCGGCTGCGGGCCGCCTGCCCGACGAGGGACTCGCCGAGGGCGAACTCGGTGCCCACGGCGGCGGTGGCGGGCCGGCCGTAGGATCCCACGAGGGAGAGGACGGTGCCGCCGGGGCGGTCCTCGGCCAGGTAGAAGGCGCCGTACTGGGCGGCGACGAGCGGCGTCAGTTCGTCCATGACGAGTTCGGCGACGACGGCGAGGTCGCGGTGGCCCTGCATGAGGCTGGAGATCTGCGCGAGGTTGGACTTGAGCCAGTCCTGCTC
>NZ_JBWKLE010000014.1:0-27173 GCF_056430495.1 Streptomyces sp. NPDC045967
CCCATCCTGCGTCTGCTCTGGCTTAGAACCCCACTGCCGAACCTCCCGGTGCGCGCGCCCGCAGCCGACGCCTTCACCGAGGTGCTGCTCCTGTATTTCGCTGCTGGATCCTTCCGTACCGCGGGTACTTCTCTCACTGCTGTACTGCGAACTGCACTTACTGCTGGTACTGACAACCTGCGTCAACCGCGGTACTGCTGACGGTGGCCCCTGATCACCGCGGGCCACCCGGTCCGGCCGCCAGTCCCGTCGCCATCCTGCACAAGCTTGGCTTCGACACTCCGCCACCGCACCGTCCTGCGTACTGCACCTACTTGTACTGCGGGTACTGCTGCCCGGCAGTTCGTCTCTGCCAGGCCCTTCGGTCTTTCTGGGCTACGAGAGAAACCATAACCACGCCACAGCGCAATGTCTACTCCGGCCGCGATAGATTTTTGGATGTCAGGCGGTGAAGTAATCAGGTGCCGTCGGGAGGGGCCGGTATGGCGGCCCGCGGTGCGGGCCGTGTAGCTCAGCCCAACGTGAGTCGCCGCACGCCGAGTTGTTCGACCTGTGCTTCCTCCGCCCCGTCGAGCGCGGCACGGCCGGTCGCCTTGCGCAGGAGGGTGGGGCGGGTCCAGCCCAGACTCCTGGCTGCGGTGGTCCATCCGGAGCCCAGGACGAGGTCGCCCAGGGTGTCTCCTGCCTCGGGGGTCAGCCATGGCGGCCGCTCGAGGGCGTCCGCCAGGTCCAGGCCGTGAGCGGCGAGTTCCATGAGCCGGGTCAGCAGGAACTCCGACAGGAGCATCGCGTCGCGATGCCGCGTGTACACGCGTCGGCTCGCCGGCTCGGCGCGGCACATCGCCTCCACACGTCGCGCCAGACGCGCGAAGTCCTCCGCGAGCCCGGCTCCGTCGGTCACTCCCGTCGTGCGGTCCTGGGCCATGGCGATCCGAGCCGCGTTGGACTGCGGGGCGAAGCGGTCGTCCGGTCGGTAGTACTCTGCCGCCGTCATGGCCGCGTCGTCCGGCTCAGGACCTTGCAGCATGTCCGGCAACCAGGCGATCACCACGTGGACGTGCGCGAGGAGCTCCCGGACCGACAAGGGATCGCATCGTGTCGGACGCGTCCACTGCGGTTCGGGCAATCGGGAAACCGCCCGGTACAGCGCTTGGGATTCGAGGCGGAATGCTCGCAGTACGCGACTCTGGTCGATGACGGTCATGCTGTCCTCTCGCTGGGCCCCTCGTGTCGCCGACCGCGCTGTCGGGTGCACGCGTGCTCCGCTGTGCCCGGCCGCGGCGTGGGGCCGGGCAGCGGGAGGGCCGGGAGTGTCCTACGACGGGTCCGAGGGCGCCTGACGCGTGGCGATCTTCTGGGAGAAGCGCTCCCTGTCCACGAGTGCCCGCGTGTGCCGGCCCTTCAGCACGCTGCCTGCCGGGTCCGTGGCGGAGACGTCGAACGTGAGGGAGCGCTTGTCCACGTCGGTCAGGGTGGCGGTCACGGTGACGGATTCACCGGTGGGTGTGGGCGCGAGGTGGGAGGAATCGTGGGCGAGCCCCACCGTCATGTCGCCGTCACCCAGGGCGGACTCGATGACCTTCATCGCGGCGATCTCGCTCAGCCACAGCAGGACCGGGGTGGCCAGGACGGGGAGTTCGTTGCCCCACTGCGTGGCCGAGTCCTTCTCGGCCACGGTGTGCGTGAGGGAAGCGCTGGTACCGATGAGGGAGGTCAGGGAGGTCTGGGAGGTCTGGGAAGTGGTCGGCATGCTGTGTCCTTTGCTGATGGTCGGGGGATGCAGGGCGTGTCTTTCGGATCAGACCGGATCAGACCGATCAGGCCGGATCAGCCCGCGGCGTCCGGGCCAGGTGAGCTCGGGCGCTGTCGTCGAGGGGAATGAACCAGGCGTCCCGGGCACAGGTGACGGCTCCGCGGTCCTGCTTGGCGGCGTCCGCGCCGACGGAGAGGTCCAGGCGGGTCACGCCGTGGGTGTAGGCCCATCGGATCGGTTGTTGCACGGCGAGCGTGGAGCGGAGCGGCAAGGCCGCGGAGACGTCCGCGTCGAATCCGGTGTGCCGGACGTAGGCGCTGCTTCCCTGCCGGATCATGGAGACGAATCCGATGGGCCGGCCCTCTCGGGTGGCTCGGATGACGAAGGCATCGTGGCCCAGGTGCTCCAGGTAGGCCCCGTACAGGGCGGTGGCTTCCGCCGCGGTGGAGGAGTCTCCGGGCCGGGTGCTGGAGCTCAGCTCGAGCGGCAGCATCCAGTCGATGTCGGCGGACCGCAGGGGTGCGACGCCGAAGTCGATGCCTGCTCGCTCGATCGTGTCCGCGTCCGCCGTTTCCACGGCACGCTGCCGACGGGGAAGGCTTGCGAGCCAGGCTTCGTAAGCGTCGCCTGGCAGCCCGAGGACGTTGGTTCCGTGGGACGGAAGGCGCACGCCGCCGTGGTGGCGGAAGGCGTGGGCGAGATCGGCGTCCTGGGGTGAGCAGTAGAGCGCGGCCAGAACGGCGGCGCCGCGGTGAGCGGCTTCCTCGGCCGCTGTTCCGAGGAGCCGGGCGAGAAGGGCGGCTCGTCTCCAGGCGGGGCCGCCGGTGTGGAACCTGCTGTGTCCTGGGCGTCGGCCTCCGATGGTGAAGGACGGCAGGAGGACGTCATGGCCGGTGTTCCCGCCGGCGGCTTCGGCGACGAACAGGTCCGGTCGGGTGGCGGGGCCGGCGCTGCTGGTCCCGTCGAAACCGTAGACAGGGGCGAAGGCCCGTCCGCCGTCGTCGCTGACCGAGACGTAGAACTTCTGCCCGTGATGGGCCTGTTCCTCCACGGCCAGCCAGCGGGGGCCGCAGTACAGGTGGGGACGGGTGGCGACGAGCGGGTGGTCGAGGAGGGCAGGGGCCAGGACAGGGTGGATCTCGGGTCCGGTCGCGGTGCGAGGGGTTGCCGTGCTCGTCACGCGGTCTCCGATGAGGACGTCGGGGTGTACAGCACAAGGGGGACGGCAGCGGCCAGGACGATGGCGGCGGCCAAAGCGAGGACGGGACGGGAACCGAAGCGGCTGCCGACGATGCCGGCCACGGCGGATCCCACGGGGTAGGCGCCGAAGGCGATGAAGCGGTAGGCGGAAGTGACGCGACCGAGCAGGTGGGAAGGGACTGCTCGTTGCCGGTAGGACACGGTGACGACGTTGATCAGGATGAGGAGTCCCGTCGCGCCGAGCCCGATGCCCAACGCAGTGGCTGTGGGCAGGAGCGCGGGGAGCAGGAACCCGCCTGCCATGCCCGTCAGCCCCAGGCTCAGATTGAGGCGGGCGCTCAGCCGTGACGTCGCCATCGGGGCGAGGAGGCCGACGATCATGCCGCTTACTCCGGCCACCATGAGCAGCAGGCCGTAGGAGGCACTGCTGAGGCCCAGGGGACCGGGCGTGATCGCGAAGACGGGCAGCGTGGCGTACGCGGCTGCCCACGCCAGGTTCAGGGCGCCTACCCCGAGTGCGTAGACGAACAGGGTGCGGTTCCGGATGAGGAAGAGCAGGCCGGTGCGGATGTCCCGCAGCACTCCGGAGGATGCGGCTTCGGATGTCGGCGGCGCCTTGGCGGGTGAGGCGGGCAGGGCCAGGAGGGCCGCGACGGTGGCGAGGTAGAGCGCGGCGGTGGCGCCGAAGGCCAGTCCGGCGGACAGCCCGACCAGCATGCCGCCGAGCGGGGGCCCCATCAGTTGGTTGGTGGTGATCTCAGCGGTCTGCAGCCGGGAGTTGGCGCGTTCGAGTTGCTCGGGCCGGACCAGGGAGGGGGTGGTGGTGTGGAACGCGGTGTCGAAGACCGTCTCGCCGATGCCCAGGAGGAAGGCGGCAGCGGCCAGCACGGCGATGTGGACGGTTCCCGTGGCGAGCAGGATCGCCGTGGTGCCGAGGATCAGGACGCGCCCGCCGTTGACCCAGCGCATCAGCATCCGCTCGTCCAGACGGTCCACGAGAAGACCGGAGAAGAGGGCGAACAGGATCCACGGGGCGCGCGACATGGCTGTCACCAGGGCCACCCCGCCCGCTCCCCCGCCCTGCTGAACGGCGGCGATGGGCAAGGCGACTTGGTAGATGCCGTCGGCGAGGTTGGAGCCCGCGCATGCCTGCCACAGCCACATGAAGGGGCGGCCCAGGCGGCTTGGGGCTGGCGCCGGGGCGCGTGTGGTCGTCGTGGTCATCGGCTCCTCGCTCCGTGTCACTCGGGATGCGTGCCCTTATGCGGGCTGCTGGGCGAGCATCTGGTTCAGGATGTTCTTCCGCTGCATCTCGCTGGTTCCCCCCGCGATCAGAGTGCCCAGCGCGTCTTGCACGACACGGGTGAGCGGGCCCCGCATGTAGCCGGCGTGTCCCTGCAGCCGCATCAGGTTCTGGGCGGCTTCCACCAGGCCCTCGGAGCCCACGAGCTTGGCGACCGAGCAGCGCAGCGATGCCTGGTCGTCGCCGGCGACCAGGGCGTCGATGCCTGACAGGGCCGTGGCCTTGGCGAGCTCGATGGTGATGCGGATGTCGGTGATGCGCCCTTGTACGTACTGGTGCTCGATGATCGGTGTGCCGAATGCCTCGCGGCTGCGGGCGAACGTGATGACGCGTTCCAGCTGGGGTTCGAGGAAGGCGGCGATCACCAGGCCGTAGAGGGCGCGGTCGAAGCTGATGACGTCGTACAGCGTGCGCAGTCCCTCGCCGGGCTCGCCCAGTACGCAGTCTTCGGGCAGTTCCACACCGTCCAGGGCGATGGATCCGGTGGGGCTGGTGCGAAGGCCGAAGAGTTCTTCGGCGGGTCCCCGGCGGACGCCTCGGGCGTGCAGGTTCACGACGAACAGGGTGATGTCGCGTCGTCCCAGGGCGGGTACGCGTCCCAGGATCAGTGCGCGGTCCGCGACGGGCGCGTTGGTGATGTGGTCCTTCAGACCGGACAGGGTCCAGCCGTCGGCGGTCCGCTCCGCCGTGGTGCGGGTGCGCGAGACATCGGATCCACCGTGCGGTTCTGTCAGGGCGGTCGCACCCACGGCTCCCTTCATCAGGGAGGGCAGGACGGTGCGGTGGTGGAACTCGTTGCCGTGTTCCACCAGGGCGCGGACCAGTCCGGCGTGGGCGATCAGGGACAGGACGAAGCCCAGGTCGTCGCCGTGACGGGCGATCTCCGCGATGTCGAGGGCCAGGTCGCGCCAGGTTCCACCGGTGCCTCCCAGCTGTTCCGGGACGCCGGTGCGCCACAGTCCGTTGTCCGCCAGTCGCTGCCAGGACAGCCGGTCGAGTATCTCTGCCTCGTAGGCGCCTTCGGCGCGCGGGGCGACGTGCGTGCGGGCGAGTTCCGCGAAGTCCACCGCTTTCAGGGGGGACGCCGGTGTGCCCGTGGCTCCTTCGGCGGGGAGGGCGCTTCGCTGCTGCCGCACGGGGCTCGGGCTGATGAGAGGGGCGTTCACTCGCAGGATCTCCTTGGAGGGGGTGGGTGGTCTTCAGTACCAGCGGACGACGAGCGCTCCGGCGGTCATGCCTCCGCCGACGGCGGCCATGACCACGATGTCGCCGCGTTGGATGCGGCCGGCGGCGCAGGCTTCGTCCAAGGTGATGGGGACGGAGGCGGCGGCGGTGTTCCCGTAGCGGTCCACCGTCATGGGGACGCGGTCCGGTCCGATTCCGATCCGCTCGGCGCACTCTTCGATCAGTCGGGCGTTGGCCTGGTGGGTGATGAGGTGGTCGACGTCGTGGACGTCGAGTCCGGCCCCCGCGAGGGCTTCTTTGACGACGTGCGGTACGGCGCGGGTGGCGAAGTCCCACACGCGCCGGCCGTCCATGCGGAAGTAGTGGCGTCGTCCGTCGACGGTGTCGTGGTCGGCCGGCTCGCTGGCGCCACCGGCGGCAATGCCCACGACGTCCAGCTGAGTGCTGTCGGCCATCAGCTCGCAGCCCAGGATCCCGTAGCCCTCGGGGACTTCTCCCAGGATGACCGCCCCGGCCCCGTCACCGAAGAAGACGCACGTGCCCCGGTCCTCGAAGTCGAGGATGCGGCTGTAGGTCTCACAGCCGACCACCATGACGTTGCGGTGCTTGGGAAACGTGCTCATCATCCCGGCCGCGGCTGCGGTGGCGTAGACGAAGCCGCTGCACACGGCGCCGACGTCGAAGGCGGGGATGCCGTTCAGTCCCAGCTTGGCGTGGAGATTGCAGCTGGTGGAGGGTTGGATCTGGTCGGGGCTGCTCGTCGCCACGACGAGCGCGTCCAGCTGGTCCGCTGAGAGGCCGCCGTTTTCCAGGGCGGCCGCGGCGGCCCGGTGGCCGAGATCGGATGTGGTCTGGTCGGCGCGTGCCCGGCGGCGTTGCCGGATTCCGGTGCGTGCGGTGATCCAGGCGTCCGTGGTGTCGACTGTTTGGGAGAGTTCGCCGTTGGTGACGACCCTCTCGGGCAGGTAGGAACCGGTGGCGAGGATGCCGGTGGGCATGGGTGCTCCTGGTGTCGATCCGACGGGGCGGGTCTTCCCGGTCGTGGCGGGCGCGTGCGGGCCGGCGTGGCCGTCGCATCCGGAAAGCCGGTGCCCTCAGGGAAGGTAGGAGCGGCACACGGCGTCGTAGGCCGCCGTGAATCGCGTCAGCATGTCGTCGATCTGCTCGGTCGTGATGATCAGTGCCGGGGCGAAGACGACCGTGTCCCCCATCGCCCGCAGCAGCAGGCCGTGCTCCCGGCAGGCTTCGAGCATGGCGCGGCCCAGGGTCCCCGCCTCCACACCGGCCTCGGCCGGGTCGAACTCGACGCCGCCGAGGAGTCCGTAGTGGCGCACGTCGCGTACCAGCGGGTTGCCGATGAGCTTGTCCAGGCCCGCGGCCAGCGCGGGAGCCACCTCACGGACATGGCCGGGGATGTCGCGTTCGCGGACGATGGCCAGTGTCTCGCGGGCGACGGCGGCACTGACCGGGTGGCCCGAGTAGGTGAATCCGTGCCCGAACGTGCCGAACTCGCGGCTGCCCTCGGTCAGGACCGCGGCCACCTTTTCGCTGACGAGCGTGGCGGAGATGGGCAGGTAGGAGGAGGACAGGCCCTTGGCGGTGGTGATGATGTCCGGGCTCAGGCCGAATTCGGTGGATGCGAACATCGAGCCGGTCCGTCCGTACCCCGTGATCACTTCGTCGGCGATGAACAGGATGTCGTGCTGCCGCAGTAGCTCCTGGATCCGCTGGAAGTAGCCGCGGGGCGGGATGATGAGGCCGCCGGCGCCCAGGATCGGTTCGGAAATGAATGCCGCCACCGACTCGGGGCCCGCTTCGTGCAGCAGGTCCTCGAACTGGTCGACCAGCCAGTCGACCTGTTCCTGTTCGCTCAGGCCCTGGAGGTGGGGGCTGCTCGGGTTGGGGCAGTGTGCGCGTTCGAAATCGGTGGTGTCGAGGCTGAACCCGTGGTGGATGTGGGCGAGGCCGGTCGCGCTCGCTGCGGCCATGGTGGTGCCGTGGTAACCGCAGGAGTGGGAGATGATCTTCCGCCGGACCTGCCGCGAGCGGGCCCAGTGGTAGTAGCGGGCGAATTTGATGGCGCTGTCGTTCGCGTCCGATCCGGAGTTGCCGAAGAAGACCCGGCCCATCGGGATGGGGGCGATCTCGGCTATGTCGTCGGCCAGGGCCAGGGCCACGTCGTTGGTCCGGTTGTTGAACGAGCCGTAGAAGGGCAGCTTGTGCATCTGCCGCGTAGCCGCCTCGACCAGACGGGGTTCGCTGTATCCGAGGGTGACGCTCCACAGCCCGGCGACGCCGTCGAGGAACCACTGTCCCTGTGCGTCGCGGACCTGGATGCCGGATCCTTCGGTGATGACGTGCGGCGGGGTGCCGCTGTGGAGGGCCGAGTGCGGTTCGAGCATGGTCGGCGGTGTTGTTGACACGGAGGCTTCTTTCGCTCGTGAGGGGTGGCTGCCTCAGCGGCCGCCGCCCACTTCGAGGACGGAACCGGTGATGTAGGAGGCGCCGGGAGAGGCGAGGAACACGGCGGCTTGCGCGACTTCGTCCGGCGTTCCGATCCGGCCCAGCGGTACGGAGGTGCGGAGCCGTTCGGGGCGGTCGGGAACGCCGTTGGCTTCGTGCAGGGGGGTGTCGATCAGCCCGGGGGCGACGGCGTTGATGCGGACGCCGTCGGGGGCGGCTTCCTGGGCGGCGCCCCAGGTGTGGGTGTTGACGGCGGCCTTGAGGGCGGCGTAATGCACCCACTCGCCGCCGCCCCCGGTCCGGGCTCCGGTGCTGGAGACGTTCACGATGCAGCCGCCCTCGCCTCCCCTGCTGCGTGCCATGGACCGCATCGCCTCACGCGTGCACAGCACGACGCTGCGGAGAACGGCCCGGTAGGCCGTGTCCAGCTGGGCGATGTCGAGGTCCGTGACGGTGCCCATGCCGCCGGTGACGCCGGCGTTGTTGAACAGGCAGCGCAGCGGTCCGAGCTCGGTCTGCGCCGTATCGAACAGGCGTTTAACGTCCTCTTCGACGCCGACGTCACCTTGCACGCTCAGCGCCTCGACTCCCTGCGCCCGCAGGTCGGCGACGACGGCCGCCGCACCGTCGGCGTTGCTGCGGTAGTTCACGCACACCGGCTGGCGCAGGGTGATCGCGTGGCGTGCGATGGCGGCCCCGATGCCCTGGCCGCCCCCGGTCACGATGATCACGGTTCAGCCGTTGACGACGCCGTAGCGGTCTCCGAGGAAGAACTCCTCGAAGGCCTGGAGGCTGTAGACGTTGTGGGTCTTCAGCAGCCAGCGCTGCTTGAGTCCCTCGATGTCGTGAATGGCGTTCACCTCTCGGCCGTGGATGACGTGCCGGTTGGAGAAGGTCACCGAGTCGCCGGGCTTGGACACCCGCATCTGCTTGCGGGTGTGCAGCGCTCGCACGAAGCGGTCGAGGACCTGCTGGGCCTCCTCGTCCAGGCCCTTGGTGCGGTCCTCGAAGACACGGGCCCCCTCCTCACCGTTGATCACCGCGTGATTCGTGGCACGCCGGTCCTGCAGAACGTTGCCCTCCTGGGTGGAGACGTCGTCGAAGGGGGTGTAGAAGCGCGGCTCGGAGAGGATGTCGCGGTCGCGGTCGCTGAGCTCTTCCAGCGCGTGAACGGTCACGGTGAAGGTGGAGTACACCTCGTTGGTGGGGGTGTCGCGCAGCGTCAGCGTATTGACGAAGTCAGGGCAGACGAAGTGGTTGGTGAAGTCGCGGTGGAACTTCAGCGTGCCGAGGGTCTTCTGCGACTGCGAGTCGAACATCGACTCCTTGGGGTAGATGTCGTGGAAGAAGTCACCGCCGTTCACGCTCAGGTGCCCGATGATCTCGGTACCGGTCAAGACGGCGTAGGCGGCGAGGAAACCCTCGCCGACGAACGTCTTCTTCAGGTGGTACTTCTCGGTGACCGGATCGGCCGAGCTGAACTTCGGCAGATCCTGGTCGATGGGGGCGTTGCCGATGACCACCAGGGGCTGCTTGGAGAAGTCCCGGAGCATGGACATCTCGCAGAAGTCGGTGAAACGGCTGCCCAGGCGCCGGTCGTGCCGCAGCGCCTTGACGTCGGAGAGGTAGCTGTCGAAGTCGCTGTAGGGACTGGCGGCGATGTCGGTGAGGGCGGCCCGCAGTTCCTCGCGCTCGGCGTCGCTGAAAGTGAAGTCGTAGTCGATCTGCTTCATGGAAGGTGTTTCCTTTCCCAGGGCGGTCATCGTCGGCCTGACCTGGTGGGGCGGCCGGATACGGACTCAGGCTGTGAAGATCGCCTTGTGGGCGTCGAGGGTGTGGAGGTCCCGCTGCAGAGCGGCGTAGTCGTCGTTCCACAGCAGGACGGCGGCGGCGAAGTCGCGGATGTCCTGGGGGGCTTCGGTGGTCTGGCCCACTTCGACGTTCCACTGCCAGTGATGGTCGCTGCGCAGTTCTGCCTGCTCCAGCGTGGTGATCCGGCCTTCTGCCTTGGGGAAGTAGACCCAGGCCGCGTGGGGGCCCTGCCCCTCGGAGGAGGGAAGCCGCTCACCGCGCTGCAGCCGGAAGTGGGCTTCCTCGATGTCGAGGCCCCAGGCGATCCGGCTGGTGGCGGGGACCATGGCCGCCGGCGCCCGGGCTGCGATCTCCAGGAACACCAACTGCCCGTCGGGCCGGCGGTAGATCTCGTGGTGGAAGGCACCGTTGCGCGGTTTGTCCTCCAGGGCCTCGAGCACGCGGGCGTTGAAGTCGATGAGCCGGCTGCGCACCGGCGCGTCGTGCGGGATGGTGTAGCTGGCACACACCCGGCCGGTGACGTAGTCGAAGCACGGATGGAGGTACGCGTTGGCCTCGACGTGCACGATGCGACCCTCGTGGACTGCCGAGTCGACGTGGAAGAGCTCCCCTTCGAGGAACTCGTCGAGCTCGTAGCGGCCGTCGCCCGCCTGGAGCGCCCACGCGTGGAAGGAGTCGGCATCTGCGATCTTCCGCGCCCCCACGCTGCCGGACTCCGCGACGGGCTTGACGAACATGGGCCAGCCCAGGGCCGAGGCCAGATCTGCCACGTAGCCGTCGGGGTCGCTTCGGTAGTGGTGCGCAGACCACTCCCGATGCTCGGGCATGGGGATGTCCGAGGCCGACAGGGCGCGCTTCATGGCGACCTTGTCCACGAACGCGGCCAGCTGATGGGGCCGGTCCCCCTCGATACCGCACATCTGACGGGCCTCGGCGACGGCTGCCAGGGAGTACTCGTCGTGGCACAGCAGGCGGATCGAGTCTCGGTCGGAGGCCGGCAGCGAGGAGCGGATGGAGGTCACGCAGCGCGCCAGCGCATCAGCGCTGAAGTCCGTCTGGACGATGATCTGTGCGAAGACGTCGGCGCGCTCCCGCTTCGACAGCTTCTGGTGCTGCACGGGGCTCGTGATGAGGATCAACCGGCGATGAGGACGCGCCAGCACTGCCGGGTCGATGCGGAACGAGGCGACGTTCTGCACCACGATGTCAGTCCGCATGCCTCAGCCTTCGTTCTGCGGAGCTGTGTCCCAGATGTTTCCCGGTTCCGTCACCTGTGGTGACTCCGTCGCCGCGGCCGGGGACACGACTGCGCCCAGGAACAGGGCGGCGACGCTCATCGCCACAAGGGTCTTCATACGACTTCCCTTCAACTCATCATGGCCACGCGGACACAGCACCGGGTGTCCGCACGCCTGTGGCGCATGCACCGACTAACGTTGCATGTAGTGGACATGCAGCTAGTGGACGCACAGGAGTAGTCATAGATCTGGACGAAATCGACATTCGGCTCTACAAGGCCGAAGTCGGTCAACTCAGGCATTCGGAAGAGGAGCTCGCGCAGCACATCGGCATATCCCGCCAAGAGCTGCGCACGAGGCGCACCCGCCTCTGCGATCTCCACCTCTTGAAACGCGTCGACGAAAGGACCTTCGTAGCCCGAAGCCCGCACGCAGCGGCCGACTCCCTGCTCGCAGAGAAGGAACGGGAACTCGACAGGCAGCGCCGGGACATCACCGCACGCCGCGAGGAACTGGCAGCCCTCACAGCCGACTACCTCGAAGCCAGACGCATGCGCTCCACGTCGGACGACGTCGAACTCCTGGAGGGTGTGGAAACAGTGCGCGCCATGCTCACCGACCTCGCCACCCTGAGCAGGCACAGTGTCGATTCCATGGTCACCGGAGGCGCGCAGAGCGACGCCGCCATCGAAGCCGCGTTACCCGTCGACCGAGAACTGCTCGAACGGGGCGTCGCGCTGCGCAGCCTCTTCGCCGGGCCGGCAATGGCCCACTCACCGACGGCGCGTTACCTGCGAGCGATCGAGGGGGCAGGGGCGCGCGTCAGACTCAATCCCCTCCTGCCCACGCGCATGCTGATCTACGATCGGGAATCCGCGGTCATTCCCCTGGACCCGAACGACACCACCCGGGGGGCGGTCCTCATCCGCTCCGGCGCGATCCTCAATCTGCTCACCCACCTGTTCGACCTCTACTGGCGACAGGCCAGGCCGCTCGCCGCAGCGCCCGGCGAGGGAGACGAGCTGACCTCCCTGGAAAGCACCGTCCTGCGTCTCATGGCGGCCGGGAACCTCGACGAGGTCATCGCGAGACACATCGGAGTCTCGGTGCGCACCACGCGCCGGATCGTCAGCGATCTGACGAACCGCCTGGGGGCGACGAGCCGCTTCCAGGCGGGGGTCGAGGCCGTGAACCGGGGATGGATCTCCTGACCTGCCGGGCCGGGCCGGTGCGGCAACCGACTCAGGTCACCGGCCGGCTCGGCCCGACTGGGCCCGAGTGCGGGCCGGGCCGGCCGGTCCGGCTCCCCGGCGCACCGGCGCTGCGTCCGACGACGAGCCGCATCAGGTGGGCGTTGTCACGGACCGGGGCGCCGTACGGATCCACCAGCACGTCCTCCAGCCCCACACGGGTCTCCAAACCCGCCGACAGGGCCTTGTCCAGCACGGGCCACGTACTGTCCCCATCGCCGTGCAACAGCGCCGGGACGGTCACGGCGGCGGCGTCCTGCAGCACTGCCAGGATCCGATCGGCCTCCTGCAGCGCCGTCTGTGGTGGCTTCCCGATGACCTCCACCAGAACACGGACGCACGATCCGAGCAACGGACTGTCGAGGAGGAGGTGTGCGTCGGCCACCGACCAGACACCGGCTTCGACACCGATGCCCATCTCGCTGAGCACGCGCGCCATGTCATCGAAACCCGGTTCGCTGACGTTGAGGGAGACGAAGTCCGGCAGATCCGGCGTGTCCCGCCACCGGGCGACCTGCTCCAGACGCCGGGTCACGTCTCCGTCCGTGATCCACAGCCCGGTCGACACCCCCACGGGCAACCGGCATGCCGCGCGCACCGCGCCGACGGCTTCCGCGATGTCACCGACCTCGAGGCTTTCCCGCCCGGCTCTGTTCCTGGGGTGCATGTGGATGCTGGTCGCACCCTCGGCCGACACCGCTGCCGCATGCGCGGCCAGCTGCTGCGGGGTGAGGGGGACGGCGTCATGCTCGGGACGGGTACGGCGGCCGTTGAGACATGCTTGGATCACCTTTCGATCCTGCCACAGCGACGCACTCCGCCCGGCCACGCGCCAGGGCTCGTCACACGAGCATGACGCGGGGTTCGCTGCGGCGTCGCCCGTGGATGAGGCCATGGCCTTTCTTCCCGGCTCAGGGCCTGGCGTACCAGCCGTTCTCGCCGCTGCCTTCCGACGGGTCGTAGGACTGGTGCAGTCCGAGCAGCGCGGCCACCAGCCGGGGGTCCCAGCTCCCGTCGAGGACCCGGTACTCGTCCGCGACCCCCCGGAAGACGATGTGCGCCCGGCGTGAGGGGTCGCGCCAGATCACTCTGCGCGGCTTGCCGAAGGCGTCGTCGCCCTCGCCGAGCAGGGCCATGATCAGCCACACCAGGCTCACGGGCAGGCCGACGGGCCACCACACCGCCCACCAGAACAGGCGCCCGCGGAAGCCGCGCACGCAGTGCCCGGTCACCGACTCGACGGTCCACCGGGCGCGGGCGCCGCGCAGGGCGCGTCCGCGTCGGTACGTGATCCGGCCCAGCGGGGCGCCGTACGGGTCGTCGACGCGGTACACGGCGGGGCGTGCGCTCACGCGCGAGCCCGTCTCCTCGGTCGACACCCGGGCGATCGCGCTCTGGCCCTCATCGACGACGTCGAAGGTACGGGCGGAGGGGTGCGCGGCGCCTCCGTGGCCGTCGGGCCTGCGGCAGAGCATGCCGATGGCGACATCCCCTTCGCGTCCCGAACCGTCGCCGTGACGGACGACGACCGGCAAGGACGCCCCGTACCGCACGTTGTACGTCATCCGGCTCTGTGTCACGCGCTGCCCTTCCCCCGCGATGCCGCACGGCGGCGCTTTCCGGCCCTCATGATGTCAGCCGCCGTTTCGGAGACGTCCGGAGGGGAAGCCGGGGACCGCGAAGAGCCACTTCTGCGACCCGTCGGGCACTCCCCGGGCCCTGTCCTGCACCGGTGCATGGCCCGAAGGGTCCGGTTGCATCGCGAGGGAGAGGGCCGCGCCGGCGCTGACGGTCATGACGCGTCCATCGCCACACGCCCCCGGACCACATCTGCGACGGGAGGGGGGACGGGCAGCTGATTCTCGTCCGACTGGCCGACCCCATAGCCATCCACAGGCTGGAGCAGGCCCGCAGGACGGAACACGAAGCCCTGTTCGAGGCCGCGTTGCTCACATCGCTCACATCGGCGTTACGCGGCGCTGCCGGGCTTCCCGTCCACGACGGACTGCCGCCGAACCGGCGTCCAGCAGACATCGGCTTGTCGCAAGAGATCCACCAGCCGAGGCAGATCTCCCGGGCTTTTGCGTCGCGAAGTATCGCCGGAAGAGGATGTACGCCATCGCGTATTGAGCGCCTACGCCGAGGATCATCGACAGCCAGACCCCTTGCACTCCCAAGGCGGGCAAAGAGCTCAGACCAAAAGTAAGCGGCAGCTGCACCGCCCCTCCGAGCAGGGTCACCCAGAACAACGACCGACTGCGGCCTCCCCCGGTGAAGACCCCGCCGAGCCCCACGACACCGGCGAGGAGCAACAGGTAGGGCAGGAGGTACCACAGCAGCACTCCACCTGAGTCAACGACTCCTTCCGACTCGCTGAACAGCCCCATCAGCGGCCGCCCGCCCAAGGCGAGGGCGAGGCCCGCACCGCCGCCGACCATCGTGGCCAGCACGACGCTCTGCCGCCCGATCAGGAATTCCGCAGCCTCGCCGGCGCCCCTGGTGCGCGCAGTGAGGATGCTTCCGGCCTGGCGCACGGCATAGAAGGCCATGGTGACGAAGAAGAGCACCTTGAACCCGATGCCGTAGGCCGCCAGCGGGTCCCGGCCGAACCGCGCGACGACTCCGACCAAGGTCATGCTGATGCCCATGCGCAGGACGAAGTCCCCGGAGGCCGGCAGCCCGACGGTCAGCATTCGGCGCAGGGCTGCGGGCCACCGCAGGAGGGTCGCCTCGGCGCCCTCCGAGTCGGTGAGCCGCTTGCGGCGAAGCAGCACGACACTCACGCACAGGGCGAGTCCGCGGCCGAGGAGCATGCCCAGGGCGGCGCCTTGGACCCCCATATGAGGGAGTGGGCCGACTCCGTAGATGAGCAAGGGGTCGAGGACCAGGATGAGGGAGTTGGCGAGGATCGCCGTCCGCATCGGCGTCCGGGTGTCGCCGGTCCCCTTGAAGAGGCCGTCGACCACGTTCTGCGCGAAGAACACCGCCATACCGGGGAAGGCGATGGCGAAGAACTCCGCCGTGAGCCGGACCACTTCGCTGTCGCCTCCGGCGAGGAGGTTCGCGATCGGCTCGCGCACGATGAAGCCTCCGATCACCACGGCGGGCGTGATCACCAGCCATAGCACCCGGGCGGCCTGCATGATCACGGGCACGTCGCCCCGCCTGCCGGCGCCGAGGGCATCGGCGATCAGTACGGTGCCCCCGACGTTGGCCACGAGGATGATGCCGAGAAGCACGTTCTCCAAGGTCGTGGCGATGGCGACGGCGCCGACCGCGGCCTCTCCCAGCCGGGACACCCAGACCGTGTCGATGATGCCGGCGACCACTCCCGAGAGCAGTTCCAGGTAGACCGGAATGCCAAGGCCCAGCAGTGTCCGGCGGGCCGAGGCGGGGGTGAGTGCGGCCTCTTTCCCGGGCACGGTGTGGAGGTCAGGGGTGGTGGACAACGGCCACAACCTTTCCGATGGCGCGGTTGGCTTCCATGTACCGGTGCGCGTCCGCCATGTCCTGCAGGCGGAAGATCCGGTCGACGGCGACGGAGCAGTCGCCGGACTCGACCGCGCGGACGATGCCGTCGAGCGCGCTTCGGGCCCAGCCACCCCGGTTGATCTCACTGCTGGAGAAGGGCGTCCGCCGTGCGCGTGTCCCGGGTGGTGGCCGCGATCTCCACGCTCCGGCCGGCGGCCAGGGCGAGTGCCGCCGTGCCGACCGAGGAAGTGGCGGCGCGGATCAGCAGCCGGGGGCCGGGCCGCAGGCGCAGTGCTTCGAGCGATCCGTACGCGGTCAGGTAGGACTCGGGGAGCGCCGCCAGAGTGGTCCAGGGCAGAGTGGAGTCGAGCCGCAGCAACTGCGCCGTGGGCGGGAGCGCGTACTGCACGTAACTCCCGTCGAAATGCCGCCCCATCCCGCCCATGGCGGCAGCGACGGCCGTGCCCACGGGGAACCGGGGTCGGACGACTCCTCGATGACACCCGTGCATTCGATGCCGAGGACCCTGGGAAGGCAGACGCCGGGGGACAGCCCGCGGCGGGTGAACAGCTCCGAGCGGTTCAGCCCCAGGGCCATGACCCGTACGAGGGCCCAGCCCGCGCGTAATCGCGGCCGCCGCAGGTCACGCACGCGCAGTACTTCCGGGCCGCCCGGGCGGTCCAGCACTACGGCTCGCACGGTCGAACCACCCCCTCAACGGACCTGTGCAGTCGGCACGTTAGCAACATACCTCGATTAGAGTCCCTCGAAAAGAGGTAAGTAGACTGAGGGCGACCACGGAAAGGAGAGCCGTGCTGGCGCTTTCAATCCTCGGTTTCCTCGCCGAGCGACCCATGCATGCCTACGAACTCAGACAGGTCATCTCCGACCTGATCGGCCACAACCGGCCCGTCAGCGACGGCGCCCTGTACCCGGCGCTCAACCGGCTCCGGGAGGCGGGCCACCTGGAGCGGCACCCCGAGGCCGACGCCGGGGCGCGTACGCGCCAGGTGCTCCGCATCACGGAGAGCGGGCGTGAGGAGCTGATGCGGCGGCTGTCGGAGCCGAAGACCAGCGAAATCACCGACGGCGGTTCCTTCTTCACCCTGCTCGCCTTCCTGAGCCGGCTGCCGGAACCGGAACAGCAGGCGGCCGTACTCCGGCGTCGGCTGGACTTCCTCACCCGGCCCGCGAGTTTCTTCAGCCACTCGGGCGCGCCCGCGCGCATCAAGGACGTGGACGACCGCTACCGCAAGGGCATGCTGATCATGGCTCGTGCGGCGCAGCAGGCCGAACGCGCCTGGCTGGAGCAGACCCTCGCGGAACTGACCGGCGGGACGGCGGCCTCGGCGGAGGCGTGACTCCCGGGCGCCGTGCTGATTCCGCTCGCCACCCCGCACCGGGCCAACGGGCACGCCGGGCCACTGGTTCTGGGCCATGAGAGGGTCGGGCGGGGGGGCCTCGGCGCGGAGGTCACGGAGTTCACTTGCGGGGACGTGGTGGTCCCCGGCTCGGGCGCCTCCTGCGGGACGTGCCGGTGGTGCCGGGCACGCCGGACCAACCTGGCGCGACGTACTACTACACGGTGGGCCTGCACGTGGATGGAGGTCTCGCCGAGAAGGTCAACGTGCGCGCACCGATCAGCCGGCCGGTGGGGAACTGCCCTCCGGATGCAACGTCGGAGGCGATGCTGTACACCGCCCAGCAAAGCGCGCCCAGAAGGTAGACGCTCGGTGACCCCGGCCGGTTTTCGGAAACGGGTTTTGTATCTCGACTCCTCGCAGCTCGGCGACAGCCTCATCGGTCTGGCGGTCGACAGCCCCGTCCGACGACCCCCTGCTGCGCCGGCGCGTCCACCAGCTCCACCAGGTGCTCGAGCGCTCCGGTGACGAACTGGAGGCGGAGAGCCGGTTGGCGCTGGTCTCCGAGCGCCTGCGCGACCATCTCGAAGGACGCTTCGAGGACCGCGCACCGACCCGCGACGCCGGTATCGCGCACCGGCTGCGCGACCTCCTCGACACCGGGTTCGTGGAGGGCGTCAGCCTCCAGGACGCCTCGGCGGCGCTCCACGTCCACCCCGCGCACCTGGTCCGGGTGTTCAGCCGGGAGTTCGGCATGGGGCCGCACCAGTACCTGAACGGGGCGGCGCGTGGACCTGGCCCGCAAGCTGCTCCTCGCGGGCATGGCCCCCCGCCTGGTGGCCGTCTCGGCCGGTTTCTACGACCAGTCCCACTTCACCCGGCACTTCAAGCGCGTCCTCGGCACCAGCCCTGGCCGCTACGTCCGCAGCGGCCCGGCCCGCCACCTGGCGGACCCTCGCCCGCTCGCCCCGCCGGGAGTCCCGGAGGAGCCGGTGCGGAACCCAACGGGTTGGGTCCCCGGAGTGCCTGCCGTCAGATCGCGGGCGGTGCCGAAGCGCGGATGCGGGAGTGGGAGTGGGGCTGGGTGTGGGAGTGGGACGAGATGGCAGGATGACGCGGTGTCCGACTCCGAATCCCTGAGTGAACTGTGGCTGCGCGGTGTCGCCTTCAACGCGGCGGCGCCCGCCGACGTGCTGATACGTCTCCTGGACGAAGCGGCCGGTGAGGCCGGCTCGCTGATGTGCGAGGACCGCGACCTGCCCGACGCCGTCATCGACGCGGCCCTGTGCCACCCGGTCGAGCGGATCCGCCGCGCCCTCGCCCGCAACCTGCACGTCGACCCCGCACGGCTCGCTCCCTTGGCATCGGACCCTTCGGGACTCGTCCGTGCGCACCTCGCCAGGGGCCCCCGCACCTGGCTCCGGCCCCGGCGGGTCCGGCCCCTGCCGAACGACATCCTCGTCACCTTCCTGACCGCCCGGGAAGGAGGCGAGGACGGCAGGCTCAGCGAAAAGGACATCGTCGGGGAGCTCTGGTCCTCCCGGCAGGTCCCGCTGTCCTTCCCGCGGGACATGGCCGGTCACGACCACCCCGCACTCCGTCTGCACGCCGCCTTCCAGTGGCAGTCACTCACCGCTGCGCAGCGCGACGCCCTGCTCGATGACCCCGATCCCGCCGTACGGGAAGCAGCCGGGAGGGGCAGCCGGCAGCTGGACCCTGAGGCGGTGGAGGCCGAGCTGCCGCCCATCGGATCACGCTACGCGGTGTCCGTGCTCAGCACCTGTGCCCTGTCCCCCGCGGTCGTCGAGCGGTGCTTCGCGGACGACCAGGTGCTCCCGCTGGCCCACAACCGCCATACCCCGGCCGACGCCGTCGCCCGGCTCGCCCGCCACCCCGATGCGGAGATCCGCAGGCTGGTCGCCACCCGACCCGACCTGGGACCGGCGGCGGCGGAGCTGAGGCGGGATCCGGACGAAGACGTGCGGATGCGTGCCCGCCTCCAGCCCTCCATCCGTACCTGGACCGAATGCGAGGCGGTCCGGAGCGTGGTCGATCACGGTCGCGACTGCACCTGCCCGATCACGCAGCCGGCCACCGAGCCGTCACCCGACTGGTACGCCGCCTGCGCGGCCTCCGGGGAACCGGCGCTCCGCGCGGTCGCGGCGAGTTGGCCCGGCCTGCCCGCGGAGCTCGTCGGGGCTCTCGCGCGGGACGACGACGAGGAGGTACGGATCCGGCTGGCCTGCCACCACCCGCTGGCGCCGCCGCACCTGCTCCTGGCCGTCTTCGTCGCCCGCCCGGCCCACCGTCCGCACCTGCTGACGCTGCCCCACTTCCCGCGCACCGGCCGGACGCACCTCATCGGCCACCCGGACCCGGAGGTACGTGCCCTGGCCGCAGCCGATCCCGACCTGCCCCAGCCGCCGGTGGGGGATCCCGACGTGTCGGTGCGCCGGGCGGCCGCCGCCAATCCGCGCCTGGCACCGGAGGCCCTGGAGCTGCTCCTGGCCGACCCGCGCACCGCGGAGGGCGCTGCGTCCAACCCGTCCCTTCCCGTCCCGCGCATGCACGGACTCCTGGACCGCTGCCTGAACGGAGCCGCCTAGCCGGCGGCCCTCAGCGACTGCTGGGCCAGCCGGAGGGCGGGCAGCATCCGGTCGTGCTCGGCACTGTCCAACCCGCCCAGGTGGATGACGACCGCCTTGCCGCCGGGAGTCACCGCGGCGAAGGCGCTCTCCTTCTTCGGCTCGTCCAAAGGCGCCGTCTCGTACGAGACCTGGACGGCGGGCAGCGCGGTCCCGCCGGTGGCGCCGCCCGTACCGGCCCGCACCTCGGTGTAGACCGGCGCGCCCTTGACCTTCTCGCCGGCCATGAACGCTTCGAGCACCGTGCGGGCGTCTCCGGGGGCGGCCGGCCCGTCGGCGACCCAGACGCGCAGGAAGCCGATCATTCCGGCGGGCTTGGCGTCGATCTCGCACGCGAGGGTCGTGCCGCCCTGCTTGAAGAGGGAGGCGAACTGGTCGTCCTCGGCGTGCGTGACGGCCTTGGGTTTCCAGTTCTGGGCCACGTCGAAGGAGACGGGCAGCCCGCACGCGGTGCCGTCGCCGCCGACGGAACCGGCGGCCTTGAAGCCGTCGGCCGGCCCCGCACCGGCGCTCGCGCTCGCGCTCGCGGCCGGCTTCGGGTCCTGCGCACCCTCTGCGGCCGGGCCCTTCGCCGGGTTCGACGGCCCGCACGCGGTCAGTCCCGCCGCCAGGACCACCAGGGCACCCGCCCCCAGGGCACCCATGCCCGCTCGCGCCGGCCCGCGCCTCATCTCCCGCACTCCCCCACCCCTCACGCACGATGACCAAAGAGCGGTCAACCTAGCAGGCCGGCCGGAGGCCGAGGGGGTGGCACCTGCGTGCATGCTGCCTCTGCTGGGCCGTGTCGTGCCGGGTCGGGTCGGGTCGCGATGCACGACGCGTTCTGATGTGTGACGACGGGCCTGCGTGCCGATGCTGTTCGACATGAGCACCGGGAAGGCAGGTAGGGCTGATGGACGCACAGATCACCACGGCGCTCATAGGCGTTGCCGGAGTCGCCGGCACGGTGGGCGGGACCGTCCTCGGCTCGAGGCTTCAGGCCCGCGGCGGCCGAGCTCAAGCCGAGGCGGCCCGCGACGCCGCCGCCACTGCTGCTCAGGCCGCACACGCCCAAGCCGTACGGGAGCGGGTGTGGACGGTGTTGCCCGTCTACCTGCGGGCAGCGAGTGAGTTCGTGGACGCCGTGGAGCGCCATGTGCAGGTGGAGGCGATGGCGGAGGTCCAGGCGGCCCGACGGGCGTTCGATCTGGCACACGCCGAGGCGGAGCTGGTGGTTTCCGAGGAGATGCGTGAGGTCTTGGCCGCCCTGCGCGGCTCTCAGAACGATTTTCCTGCAGGTCGACCGCGCGTGGGGGCGGAGCATGCGGGCGCGGCACGCACTGGAGCAACTGGAGCAAGCCGGGGACGCCGCTGCCTGCCGGGCCATGCGTGAGCTTCGCGATCTGGAGAGGCCCAGTCGACCGGGCTGGGGACCCGCCCCGCAACCGGAGAGGCGACCCGATCCGGGACCGGCCGTCGCTGCTCTCACGGAGGTGACCGCCCTTGCGCCCGCACACCGATTCCTGCTGATCGGAGCCGCCAGGCACGACCGGACGGCCCCGACCGCCCGTCTGGAGCACGCTCGCGAGACCTACCGGCAGGCACGGCGGGCGGTCATCGACGCCACCCGGTACGGCGCTGGGCACCAGCACCCCCGCCCCCGGGGCCTGACCACTGATGACGTGGCGTCAGAACGCATGACCGCCTCGGCGTCGGCCGTCGGTGCCGTGAAGGAGATCAGGTAGGTGGTGTCCTGGAAGCTCTTGTGCACCGCCCCTTTGACCTCGGTGGCGCCGGTTGGCATCCGGACACGCATGAACCCTGCGGCCTCGGCGGCACCTTGGCCCTCGACCCGGACGGGTCCCCCGCTGCGGGCCTTCGGCGCGCCACTCCTGCTGTCGGCGCAGGCACTGGCCGACAGGGCCGGCAGGACCGTCACCACGCCGGAGGCGATACGGGTGCTGAGGGGGCTCGTACGGTTCACCGGTTTTCCTCCTCAACCCGGTCGCGCGGGCGCGTTCGTGTCACAGAGCGGTCACAGTCGGTACACGGCGCCTCGGGCACCGACAGCATGGCGTGATGCGCACCCACCACATCGCCCTGCTTGCCGTCGCCTGCACCCTCGCACTCAGCGCCTGCGATCCCCAGCCCGCCGGCACCGACCCCGCCCCGGCCCCCGCCGCCCCCACCAGCGCGACCGCCGGCACGGCGCCGGCCACCTCCGCACCGCCGAGCAGTGCTCCCACCCCCACCGCGGCGCAGAAGGCGGCGCCCAGCGCGACGGTCTCGAAGCCCGTACCGAATTTCGTCGGGCAGGTTCTCCAGACCGCTCAGGACGGGGCGCAGGCACAGGGCTTCTTCTTGCTGTCGTCGCACGACTCGCTCGGCCAGAACCGCAACCAGGTCCTCGACCGGAACTGGAAGGTGTGCAGTCAGAGCCCGGCCGCCGGCAGCAACGTCAGCACGGACACCAAGGTGGACTTCGGCACCGTCAAACTCGACGAAGTCTGCCCCTGAGCCCTGGCCCGGCCCCCTGCCACCTGCCACCTGCCCGCGCCCCGGGACCTCGGCGGGCGATGTCCCGGGGTGTTCTCGGAGCGGCTGTCCGGGCGGGTTTCGGCTGTCGGCTACCGGCTACCGGCTGAGCGACTTCAGAGCCGACGCGTCGTACGGCTTCAGCTCGTCAAAGCGGTTGGTGAGGACCTTCGCCGCCCACTGCGGGTCCTGGAGGAGGGCCCGGCCGACGGCGACCATGTCGAACTCGTCGCGCTCCATGCGGTCCAGGAGGTTGTCGATGTCGCCGAGCGCCGCGCCCTCGCCGGCGAAGGAGCGGATGAAGTCGCCGTCGAGGCCGACCGAGCCGACGGTGATCGTCGGCCGGCCGGTGAGCTTCTTGGTCCAGCCGGCCAGGTTCAGGTCCGAGCCCTCGAACTCCGGGAGCCAGTAGCGCCGGGTGGAGGCGTGGAACGCGTCGACGCCCGCCGCGGCGAGCGGGGCCAGGATCGCCTCCAGTTCCTGCGGGGTCTGCGCGAGCCGTGCGTCGTACGCCTCCTGCTTCCACTGCGAGTAGCGGAAGATCACGGGGAAGTCGGCCGCGACGCGCTCGCGGACGGCGGCCACGATCTCCGCGGCGAACGTGGTGCGGGCCACCGCGTCGCCGCCGTAGGCGTCGGTGCGGCGGTTGGTCCGCTCCCAGAGGAACTGGTCGAGCAGGTAGCCGTGGGCACCGTGCAGTTCGACGCCGTCGAAGCCGATCCGCTCGGCCTCCGCGGCGGCGTCGGCGAACGCGCCGATGACGTCGTCGAGGTCGGCGCGGGTCATCGCCTTGCCGGCTCCCTCGGTGCCGTCGACGCGGATGCCCGAGGGGCCGACGGCGGGCGCGTCCGCGTACGGCGGCTCGCCCTGCTTGCGCACCATGCCTATGTGCCACAGCTGGGGCACGATCGTGCCGCCCGCCTCGTGCACGGCCGCGGCCACCTTCGCCCACCCCGCCAGCTGGTCCTCGCCGTGGAACCGCGGCACGCGGTCGCTCTGCCCGGCGGAGTCGTGGCCGACGTAGGTGCCCTCGGTGACGATCAGGCCCACGCCTGCGGCGGCCCGGCTGGCGTAATACGCCTGCACGTCCTCGCCGGGCACGCCGCCGGGGGAGAACATCCGCGTCATCGGCGCCATCGCGATGCGGTTGGGGACGGTCAGGCCGTTCAGCTTGACGGGCCGGGACAGGATCTCGGCCGCGCGGGAGGCGGTGGGCTGGGTGACGGTCATGCGGGTCCTCCGGGTTGAGGCGGTGCTCGTCCGTAATGGTGAGGAGTGCATCATACACATGGCATGTATGATGCATATGTGCGCTTGCGGTGCAGGCGGCGCGGGTCCCGCCGGTGCGCCGGTTCACAGGTCCGCGATAATGGAGCGCCGTCAGGAGCGGGAGGCACAGTGCTGGAGAAGCTGGAACGGGAGCTGATGCTGCTCTCGCGGCACCAGGTGCTCGCCTGGCGCGAGCGCGACCCCGAGCGCCTGGAGCGGTCGGCGTACCTGCTGCTCAGCCGGATCGACGCACAAGGCCCCATGTCCATAGGACAGTTGGCGGACGCCTTCGGACTCGACACCTCGACCGTGAACCGCCAGACGGCGGCGCTGCTGCGCTGCGGACTGGCCGAGCGGGTCGCGGACCCGGACGGCGGGATGGCGCGCAAGCTGTGCATCACCGCGGAAGGCGGGCGCCGGCTCGCCGACGACCGGGAGGCCCACCGGTCCTGTCTGGCCCGGGTGGTCGCCGACTGGTCCCCGGAGCAGGTACGGGAGCTGGAGGACGTCCTGGTCCGCCTCAACCGCAGCGCCGAGGCCCTCGAAGGGCGCCACTGGCCGCGCCCGGAGGAAGACGGCATCCCCGCCGCCTGCGATGCGGCAGCCCCGCACGAGCCCTCGACTGCTGCGCGGCGTCCGCAGACACCTGCGGCTCCCGCCCCGTAGAAGTGTCCGGCGGTGGACTTCACGGGCACGGGCAGCCCGTCGCGTAGAGCATGAGGAAGACGGCCGTCGCGGCGGTCAGGCAGAAGCCGGTCGTCGTCACGGCGGCGAGGCCGAGAAGATCACCGACGCCCTTCGCTGCCCTGCGCACCTGCATGGCGCCTCCCCTGCCGACGGTCTCGCGCCCACGCCCGGCCAAAGCCCGCTGGGGAGGACTCGTGGCGGGTCGTACTGGTTGCTCCGCAGTAGTGGCAGGGACGCGCATGCCGTGCACGAGGACCAGGGGAAAGTCTCGACCGTTCCGGCGGTCCGGATTGCCGGGGCGGCCCGGGGCGGGCTGCATTCCGTGGGGCGGGACGCCGCTCCCGGTCGGCGGATCCTCGTCCGCCGGGGACGCCGTGACGGACAGGAGTGCCGGAGCCGCCGCGTACGGCGCTTCGACGCGGCCTTGGCGTCCTGGCCGGGCGGTCCACCGGTCGGCGGCCTCAGGTCGGTGTGAAGGTGCGGATCAGGGTGGCGACTGCGTCCGGTGCGCTGTAGTGGGCGGCGTGGGCGGCGGTGGGGATGTCGCGGGCGTGGCCGTCGGGGAGCAGGCGGGCCGCGCGGCGGGTCCAGGAAGTGGTGCAGACGGGGTCGTGGGCGCCCCGGAGCACCAGGGTGGGCGCCTGGGTCCGGGTCAGATGGTCTTCGAAGGACGTGGCGGCGTCCCGCAGCGCGTGGCGGAAGGACATCGCGCAGCGGACGGGGCCGGTCAGCAGGTAGTCGGCCACGGCCAGCGCGAGCAGGGGGAGCGGTTCGCGGGGTGCGTCGGCGATCAGGCCGCCGCACTGGCGCCAGGCGGAGGCACGGGGGTCGAGCGCCGGGCCCACCAGGACCGTGCGCCGTACCGAGTGGGGGTGGTGGGCGGCGAGTGCGGCGATGACCTGGCAGCCGACGGAGTTGCCGACCCACACCGCCGGGCCAGGGTGGATGTGCTGCTGCCAGCGCGCCAGGGTGGTGGCGAGGTCGTGGATGCGGGGGGTGCGGCGTACGGCGGCCCGTGAGCGGGCGTTGCCGGGGAGGTCGGGTACGAGAACGGTCGTTCCGCTCGCGGCCAGTCGCCGGGCGAGGGGCTCGAAGTAGCGGCCCGACAGGCCGAGTCCGTGCACCAGCACGGTGGGAGTGGTGTCGTCGCTCGGCGGCGGGCCGAACCGGCGGGTGAAGATGCCGGCGTACGTCGTCCCCGTCGTCCTCGTTGTCGCCGTCGTCACGTCGCCGCCTTCGTGCCCATCTTCGTCGCCTTCGTGCCCGTCGTCGTCGCCTTCGTGCCCTTCACGCGTCCACCTCGCTCGTCGACGTCCGTCCGGGTGGCCTCCGAGTAGCTGGTTTTCGGGGCTCCGGGGCTCCGGGGATCCGGGGCTCCGCGAGTGTGTCTGCACGCGTCTGCCCCCCTCTGATCGCGTCATCCTGCCGTATGGCGTCGTCGGGTCGCCGCATTTTTTGGAGAACACCCCGTTTGGGTGGGGTTTGCTCGGTCAGTAGAACCTTGTCCCGGGCGGCCGGAGCGTGCCCGGCCCTCCCGTTCCCCCGACAGAACAGTTGAGAACCCATGCCTTCGCGCCCCGCAGACACCGGCGGCGGGCACCAGCCGCTCCGGAAGGTCCTCACCACGCGCCTGCTCTACTTCTTCATCCTCGGAGACGTCCTCGGCGCGGGCGTGTACGTGCTGATCGGGGAGGTGGCGGCGAAGTCGGGGGGCGCCGTGTGGGTTCCCCTCACGTGTGCGCTGCTGCTGGCACTGCTGACCGCCGCTTCGTACGCCGAGCTGGCCACCAAGTACCCGAGGGCCGGCGGCGCCTCGTACTACGCCACGCGCGCCTACGGACCGGCGGCGGGGTTCTTCGCCGGCTACTGCATGCTGGCGGCGGGCATCGTGTCGGTCGCGGCACTCGCCCGCGGATTCGCCGGCGACTACCTCACCGCTCTCGTCTCGCTGCCGGTGGTGCTCGTCGCGGTGGTCTTCCTCCTCCTGCTGGCGCTGCTGAACGCGCGCGGCATCCGCGAGTCCACCCGGGTCAACACCGTCGCCACCCTGGTCGAGACGGGCGGCCTGCTGCTCGTCGTGGGACTCGGCGTGTGGATCGTCGCCCGGGGTGACGGCGATGTGGGCCGGCTGACGGAGTTGGGGACGGCCTCCGCGTCGCCCGTGGCCGCCGTGATGGCGGGAGCGGTGCTCGCCTACTACTCCTTCGTGGGCTTCGAGACGTCCGTGAACGTCGCCGAGGAGACCCTCGACCCGGCGCGGTCCTACCCGCGGGCCCTGTTCGGAGCGCTCGCCACCGCGGGGCTGATGTACGCCGCCGTCGGCGCGGCGGCCTCGGCCGCCGTGCCCACCGGCACCTTGGCCGCGTCCGACGGGCCGCTGCTGGAAGTCGTACGGGCGGCCGGAGCGGTACCGCCGAAGCTGTTCGCGTTCATCGCGCTGGTGGCGGTGGCCAACGGGGCCCTGTTGACCGGGATCATGAGTTCCCGCCTGGCGTACGGGATGGCCCGGGAGGGGCTGCTGCCCGCGTTCCTCACCCGCGTCCTGCCGACCCGGCGCACCCCCTGGGCCGCGATCGCGGCGACGACCGTCGTGTCCGCGCTGCTCGCCGCGACCGGCGAGATCGACGTCCTGGCGGGCACGCTGGTGCTGCTCCTGCTGGCCGTCTTCCTCACCGTGAACACGGCCGTCCTCGTCCTGCGACGTGACCCGTCCGGCACGGCGGGGCATTTCCGTGCGCCCACGGTCGTGCCCGTACTCGGGGCCCTGTCGTGCATCGCCCTGGCCACGCAGGTCGAGGGAAGGGTCTGGGCGCGGGGTCTGGTGCTGATGGGCGTGGGCGCGGTCCTCGGGATCCTCGTGCTGGTGCGTCGGGGACGGGGGCGGCCCGGGCAGGGGCGGCCGGCGCAGGGCCGGCCGGTGGCGGACGGGGGTGGGGGGGGGGGGGGGGGGGGGGGGAGGGAGGGGGGGGGGGGGGGGGAACCCCCCCCCCGGGAGGAAGGGGGGGGGGGTGGGCGAGCGGGA
>NZ_JBWKLE010000014.1:27183-173889 GCF_056430495.1 Streptomyces sp. NPDC045967
CGGACAGCAACTGGAACCCGTACGAGGACAACTAAGTGTACCCCCACCCCCTCCCCCCCCTCCCCCCCCCTCCCCCCCCCCCCCCCCCCCCCCCCCCCCCCCCCCCCCCCCGACCCGCAGGGCGACGAGAGGAGACATCCCGCATGCGGTGGTGGCGGTGGGCGGTGCGGGAGGCTCGCGAAGCCCGGGCGGCCCGCCGTCAGCGCACTGCGCGCGCCCGGGACGGAGCGCCTGCACGCGATCCAGGCGCTGAAGGCCGCTGGGGCGGCCGTCCCGGCCTGGGCCGTCGCCGGCTGGTGGTGGGAGGCGCCGATGGCGATCATGGCGCCTTGGTCCGCGGAGCTCCTCGTACGCTCCACCGTCCACCAGTCCGTGCGCTGCTCCGGGCAGCAGTTCCTCGCTATCCCCTTGGGCACCGTCACGGCCGCGCCGGCAGCACGCTCACCGGGAACACCCGCCGCCGGGGGCCGAACGCCGTCGGGCCGAGCGCCGTCGCGGAGTGGACCGGCCGGGTGGGGTGGTCCGGGGAGTGGGACGGGTGTCTGGGGCGGAGCGCGGGGGGCAGGTGCGGGGCATGACCGATTTCGCTGCGAACACAACGAGTAGCTACTACGTCACCGTCCACGGAGAGCGGTTCACCTGTGCGGAGGTGACCGGCCTGGGTCCCCAGGGTGACCTCGGGCTGCCGGGGCAGGAGCTGACGCTCACCCTGGACGACTGCGTGCTGACCGATGTCCCGCGGGCGCACGCGTGGGCCCTGTCGACGCAGGACCCGGCGGCGCCGGCGGACGACGCGGCCGTGGCGGACCACGTCAAGATCGAGGAGATGACGGTCGGGGAGACGACGCCCCGCACGACGTGGTACCTCCACGATGTCAGGGCGGACGCCGTGGCCGAGCCGAGCACGACGGCGTCCAACCACGAGACGCGCATCACGCGGCTCACCGTGCACGCCGCGAAGATCTCGCCGACCCTGCCGGATTAGCCGACGCCGGCGCCGTCGTCGGCTCGTCCTCGGCGCCGTCGTCGGTGACCATGGCGAGCGAGTCGGCCACCGCCCCCGGACGGCTCGCGTCGGTGTCGGCCCGCGTCGACGTCGGCGCGCGCCGGTGTCGGCTCGCCGGAGGGCGGCTCGCCGGGCAGGGCCGCGGCGGTGCGGGTCGCCAGGAGGCCGCTCACGCAGTAGCCGGTCACGGCGACCGCTCCGGCGGCGACCTCGGGCCGGGTGGTGAGGAAGTCGAGGTAGGCGTCGGCGTCGCTCAGGGGCCGTGCGGTGGTGTGCGCCTGGATCAAGGGCATCAGCCGGGCGAGGATCGCGGGCCGGGCTTCTGCTCCGATGTGGTCGGGAAGCTCGACGACGGGGGCCGGGCCGTGCCGGTAGAGAAGTTGGGGACGAGGACGTAGTAGCCGTGCCCGGCCAGTTCGCGGGCCATCTCCCGCAGCACGGGCCGGATGCCGAAGCCGCCGGCTTACGTCAGTACCCCCGGGTGCCGCCCGTCCCCCTCGGGGAAGGCGGCGAAGGCGTCGGCACGGCCGGACGCGGTGGGGATGTGGAGCATCGTGGTGGGCATGGGTCTCCTGTCGTGGTGGTCGTATCGAACTGCGGTCGACACGACAGGAGGCGGAGCCCGTGGGGCGGTGCCGGTACTTGTGCCCGGCAGCGGGCGGACTCCCGCCCGTGCGGCGCTCAGAGGAGCGCCGGGTCGCCGATCCGTGTGTGGCGCGAGGCCGTCCCGGTGGTCATCACCGCCCGACCCAGCCGATCGCAAAGGGATCGGCGCCTGAGGTGCGCGCGTCCGCCCCGCTGCCGTCGGCCGCCTCGCGTAGCCCCTCGGTGCGCTCCTTGCACGGCGGTGGTGGGGCTTGTGCTGGAGTGCGCTCGAAGTCGTAGGGTCCGGCGGTATGACGATGCGATACAGGTTCCTGGGGGGCACGGGCCTCGAGGTGAGCGTGCAGTGCCTGGGCACGATGATGTTCGGGGCGGTGGGGAATCCCGACCACGAGGATTGCGTACGGATCATCCACGCGGCGTTGGACGCCGGCATCAACTTCGTGGACACCGCGGACATGTACTCGGCCGGTGAGTCCGAGGTCATCGTGGGGAAGGCGCTGCGCGGAAGGCGGCGGGAGGAGGTCGTGCTCGCAACCAAGGGGCACTTCCCGATGGGTGAGGGGCGGGGCCGCGGTGGCAACTCGCGGCGTTGGCTGACCCGGGCGGTGGAGGACAGCCTGACCCGGCTGGGCACCGACGTGATCGACCTCTACCAGGTGCACCGGCCGGACCCGCGGACGGATATCGAGGAGACCCTCGGTGTGCTGGGGGACCTGGTGCGGGCGGGCAAGATCCGGGCCTTCGGCTGCTCCACCTTCCCGGCCGAGGAGATCGCCGAGGCGCACCACGTGTCCGAGCGGCGCGGCCTGGCGCGGTTCCGGACCGAGCAGCCGCCGTATTCGATCCTGGCGCGTGGGGTGGAGAAGGACGTGCTGCCGGTGGCCCGGCGGTACGGCATGGGGGTGCTGACCTGGAGTCCGCTCGCCTCGGGGTTCCTCAGCGGGAGGTACCGGGACGGCCGGGAGGTCGACCTGACACGCGGCCGGGCGGCGCTGACGCCGGCGCGGTTCGATCCGGCGGTGCCGGGGAACGCGGCGAAGCTGGCGGCCGCCGGTGAACTGATCGAGGTGGCGGAGGAGTTCGGCTGCACGCTGCCGGAGCTGGCGGTGGCGTTTCCGCTGGTGCACCCGGCGGTCACCTCGGTGATCATCGGGCCGCGAACCCTGGAGCAGCTGGAGTCCCTGGTGAAGGGGGTGTCGGTGGTGCCCGACGACGCGACCCTGGACCGGATCGACGCGATCGTGCCGCCGGGCACCAACCTGTACCACCCCGACGGCGTGTGGCGGCCCGTCGCCCTGACCGATCCGGCCTTGCGCCGCCGGCCCGTCGCGGAGCGCTGAGTCCGGCCCGTCCCGGCGGGCTCACGGGCGTCGCCCAGCGCGCAGCCGGATGGGTGGAGGGCGCTCGGTCTCCACACGGTGGTCCTGGCCGGCGCCGTGGTGCACGCCGTGCTGCTCCGGGCGCCCGTACGCACCGTGATGCGCCACCGGCGGGCACGATCTCGCCGTCGGCGCTCCCGCGGGGCGGGCAGCGCCCTGGTGGGGAGGGGCGTACCGACCCAGGAGGGACCACCGTGACGACCGCCCCGGGGCCCCCCTGCGGAGTGCCCCCGATGCCCGAGCGCAGCATTCCGGTGTTGCGTGCCGCCATCGCCGCGCACACCCCCGATCTGCTGCCCGACTTCGAGGCCGGGTGGCGGGCCAAGGTCGCCGACACCTACGACATCGGTGCCGCGCCCGCGTTCCTGGCCCGCCAAGACCGCCTCGGGGTACCGCGACAGCCTCCCCCGGTCCCTCAGGGACCTGGTCGTCGAGGCGGTGGTCGAGCTGCTGTCCTCCCGCCACCCGTACCGGGACCACGACCTCGACACGTCGAAGGTCACGGTCGAACCCCGCTCCACGCAGCCGCGCGGCCCGCACGTCCTGAACTTCGACCACAACCGCGGCTGGCTCCGCTACACCTTCATCCGGCGCGCCGCCGAGCCGCAGATCGTGATCGAAAACGTCTTCTGGCAGTAGGGGCGCTCCCCCGCTGCGGTTCGCCGAGTGCCGGCCTGTGGGAGACTCGGGGCAATGATCATCGAACGTGCGTACGCACACGCGGCCTCCGGCGAACGGGCCGAGTGGCCCTGGTCCGTGCCCTGCGTGCAAGCGCTGCTGGAGGACGGGCTGCGGTTCACCGCTCCCGTCACCTTCGTGGTCGGGGAGAACGGTTCGGGCAAGTCCACCCTGGTCGAGGCCCTGGCGGAGGGCTTCGGGCTGGACTCCTGGGGCGGTTCGCACGACTGGCGGTATGCGAGCCACCGGCAGAAGTCGGAACTGGGTGAGCGGATCCGCTTCGACGCGGCCGCGCGCGGGCGGCACATGATGGCCGACTGGGCAGCCCGCCGGGGTTTCTTCCTGCGCGCCGAGACGGCGCTGAACGCCCTGGAGCGGGAAGGGTTCGCGCCGGACTCGGTCAGTCACGGCGAAGGCTTCCTCGCCGCGTTTCGGGGCAAGTTCCTCCGGCCGGGCCTGTACGTGATGGACGAGCCCGAGGCCGCGCTGTCGTTCGCTTCGTGCCTGGAGCTGCTCGGCCATATCGACCAGCTGGTCAAGAACGGCGGCCAGGTCGTCTGCGCCACCCACTCCCCGCTGCTGACCGCCCTGCCGGGAGCGGACATCATCGAGGTCGGCGAGCACGGCATGCGCCGGGTGGCGTGGCGCGAGCTCGCCCTGGTCGACCACTGGCGCCGCTACCTCGCCGATCCGCAGTCCTATCTGCGGCACGTCCTGGAGGACTGACGGGGACGGCCTGCGCCGGCTGACGGGGGCGGCCGTCGACGCGGGTGGCGGGGGCGCGGGTGGCGGCGGCGCGGGGCGTGTCGCCGGTCGCCCGCCGGATCGCCGGGGACGGGTCGGGCTCGTGGCTCAGGCTTCGATCGGCTCAGGCTTCGATCCGCTCAAGCTTCGATCCGTATCCAGGTGTCGCCGCCGCGGATCCAGAGAACACCGTCGCGGCCCTGTACGCAGCGCATGGTCACCGGCTCCGGCAGTCGCAGCTGTTCACGAGCGGTGATCACCCAGACATCGTCGACGAGCTCCGCGTGGTTCAGTTCGACACCGGGACGGCCCCGGAACCGGTGGCTGAGGAGCATCCGGGTGCCGCGGACGGCGATGCCGTCGGTGTCCCTCGAGGGGTGGCGGTAGCTGGTGATGCCGCCGGTGGCGGGATCGACCCGGGACAGGAAGGAGCCTTCGTGGCTGTACCAGCCGAGCCAGGCCACGTCCTCCTCGGTGGTGCCCGCGATCCCGCCGAGGGGCAGTACGGGGAGCCGTCCCCGTCCCAGGGGGCCCCAGGTCCAGGTGCCGTCGGTGTCCCAGCGGGCCACACCCTCACTGGACGCGGGGTGGCTTCCATGCACGCCTTCGTCGCCGTGCGAGGTCCAGATGCCGCCGTCACGGTCGGTGATGACGTAGTCGATGTCGACGCCGATGCAGATGTGACTCATCGGATATCCCCCGGGGGAGTACACCACCGCGTTGCTCTCCCAGGCCCCGGTCTCGTCCTGGCGTGTCCGGGATGACACCAGCAGGAACCGTGACCACGAGAGCAGGGCCAGGTGGCCGGTGCTCGCGGTGATGCCGGTTACCCGGGTGCGGTGTTCCACCCCGTCCGAGACCACCACCAGGACGCCGTCGCACGGAGCCACCACGCGCCATCCGACCCAACCCCTGACGTACGGGGAACGGTGGAGGTTCCGCTGGTGGACGAGCATCACCGCGAGTTCACCGCTCGGTCCGACGGTCCACCACAGGGCCCGCCATCCGGCTCGGGCGTCCTCGGGGGGCAGGCTCCACACGACAGGCAGATCGCCGGGCGTCATCGGCACACCTTTTGGACTCCAAGCCCCAACGGCACCCGAAGAGACGAATGGTACCGGTGCCCTGGCGTGCCATCGGGTGGAGGTACGGCCGGATGTTCGACCGTGTCGGTCCCGGCGGGGTGGGCACGAGAGGGGCATGACCCTTCTGTTGCTTCTCCTGCTGCCGCTCGGACTGGCTCTCGTGCTGCTCGCTACCGGTGAGACGCATCCTCACGGTCGGCATCGACAAGGCCGGTGAGTGCGGGGCCGGCGCCGGCGTCGGCAGCTCGCTCGTCTGATGGAATGCCGCCCCGGTGCGGGCCGGGCCTGCGGACGGGGAAGTCGAAGTAGGCGTCCGGGAAGGGTTCGTCGCGCAGGGTGTAGTGCCACCACTCCTGCGGCAGGTTCGTGAACCCGGCCGCTTCGAGGGTGCTCTTCAGGAGCAGGCGGTGCGACCTCTGCTCGCCCCGGATGCGCGGGTCGAGGGTGTGGGAGAGGGTGTCGAAGCAGTCGTAGCCGGTGCCCATGTCCACGGAGTCGTCGGGCGCGCGGTCGGCCTGGGCGGCGTAGCAAGGGGTGAGCGGCCGGTCCGGGTCGTAGGGCGGCGTGGGGCGGGCGGGGAGCTCGACCAGGGTGAGGTCGACGGTGCTGCCCCGGCTGTGGCCGGAGCGCTCGGCGATGTAGCCGTCCTCGAAGAGCCGGGCCTTGTCGACCCGCGGGTAGAACTCGTCCTTCATGACCTGGTCGTCGAGGTCCTTGGCCCAGGTGACGAAGTGGTCGACGGAGCGCTGCGGGCGGTAGCAGTCGTAGACCTTGAGGGAGTACCCCTGGCGCAGGAGGGTGCGCTGGGCGCGGTGCAGGGCGCGGGCCGCGGGCCGGGTGAGGACGCAGGTGGGCTGCAGGTAGCCGTTGATCGGCTCGCCGACGAAGTTGTTCGGTGTGTGGTAGCGGATCTCCTGGCGGATGGTCGGGTCGATGTCGCGCAGTGCGACGAACGCCGTGGGCGGGGCGGGCGGCGTGGGCGGCGTGGACGCGGGGGCCGCGGCGGACACCGTGAGGGCGACCGCGGCGGACAGGGCGGCCGCGCGTGCGGCACGGGCAAGGGCGGGCAGGAAGGGGGCGGGCGTCAAGGGGGCGGGCATCCTTCCATTGAGCCTCGCGGCGGCGGGACTTGGCCAGTCGACCCCCCGGTTCCGGGTCGGGTTCCGGCCGGCGTGGCCGTGCCGTCCGGCGTGCGCCGCCCGAACGCGGGGCCTTGCGGGGCCCCTACCGGTGAGCGCTGAGCCGCGGCCGGTGCGCCGTCCGGCCGCGGCTCCTCCTCCCCCGGGCAGGTCCGCCCCCGTCAGCGGCGAGCCGGCGCGGGCAGGTGCGCCGGGTCGGCCTCCGTGGGGTGCCAGGCGTCGCCCGCGGCGCGGGCCAGGCCGGCGCCGGCGAGGGCGCGCAGGTGCCGGACGACGGTGGGGGTCGTGAAACCGGCCCGCGTGCTCAGGTCCGCCACGGACGCACCGGCCGGTCCCGACTCCCGCAGGGCCTGCCAGGTGCGCGCCGCGGGCAGGCCGAGGCCGCCGGAGCGCACCGGGAGGGCGAACAGCGGGGCGGGCGGCTGCATCTGACGGGCCTGCGGTACGGCGGTGGCCGACGCCGGGGCCAGACCTGCGGGGGACGGCTCCGGTGCCGCGGAGGGGCGGGGGGTGCCGGCGACGCGCGCCGTCTCCTGTTCCGCTCCGTGGCGCGGGGGCTCGTACCGGCGCCAGATCTCGTCCGGGGCCCGGAGCGGTTCCGCGGTGCGCGCGGCAGGTGGCGCAGCCGTCCGGTGGGTGCGGGGGGAGGTGCCGGGCAGGCGCAGGGGCGTCCGGCCCACCGGCCGCGGTGTCCGGTTCACCTCGCGGTGCTTGCGGCCCTTCTGACGGCGGCTCATCCGCGTCCCGTCCTTTCCTCGGCGGCGATGACACGGAGAGAACGAGTGAACGGCCTTCAGGTGATCATCAGCCGCCGCGAACGGGGACAGGGGGGCACCGTCGGCGTCGGTGCGCGTGCTCCCTCGGCAGGGCCGCCCCGGCCGTCGGCCGGGGCGGCGGGGCATCGGGGCGGCGGGGCGGCGGGGGCGTCAGTCGAGGCAGAATTCGTTGCCCTCGACGTCCTGCATCACCAGGCAGGACTCGTTGTGGTCGTCGGCGGGCAGGAGGCGTACGCGAGTGGCGCCGAGCGCGGTCAGGCGGGTGCATTCGGCTTCGAGTGCGGCCAGGCGCTCCTCGCCCACGAGCCCGGCGGCGACCCGTACGTCGAGGTGGAGCCGGTTCTTGACGGTCTTGCCCTCGGGGACGCGCTGGAAGAACAGGCGAGGGCCCGCGCCCGTGGGGTCGACGCAGGCGAACGCCGAACCCTGGCGGTCGGGGGGCAGGGCGCGGTCGAAGTCGTCCCAACTGGCGTAGCCCTCGGGGGGCGGTGGGACGACGTACCCCAGCACCTCGCACCAGAAGCGGGCGACGCGCTCGGGGTTCGCGCAGTCGAAGGTGATCTGGACCTGCCTGATCGACGCCATGGGTCCATCGTAGGGGTGGGAAGGGTGGGAGAGGTGGGAGAGGTGGGGGCCCGGGCCGCGTCCGGGGGCGGGGCGTCTGCGGGAGAGGGCGACGCCGGCCAGGCAGATCGCGCCGCCGAGGAGGGTGAGCGCGGCCGGCACCTCGCCCAGAACCGGCCAGGCGATGAGGACGACAAGGGCGGGCACGGCGTAGGTGGTCGCGCCCATCCGGCCCGCGGTCGTCCTGGAGAGGGCGTACGTCCAGGTGCTGAAGGCCAGCGCGGTCGGGAAGAGGCCCAGGTAGACCATGTTCAGGGTGGCGGTCAGCGGTGCTTCGGGGAGCCGGGTCAGCAGCTGCCAGGCGAAGGGGAGGGTGACGGCGGTGCCGACGAAGCAGCCGTACGAGGTCACCTGCAGCGGCGTCGCGTGCGTCAGGGCGGGCTTCTGCGCGACCACCCCGGCGCCGTAGGCGAGCGCGGCCAGCAGGCAGAGCAGGACGCCGCCGAGGGAGGCGCCGCCGCCGTCGGAGGTGGACAGGCCCACGAGGACGGCGCCGGTGAAGGACACGGCCATGCCGGCGAGCAGCATCGGCGGGAAGCCCTCCTTGAGCAGCCATCCGCTGAGCAGGGCGATCACCAGCGGGCCGATGTTCACGACCATGGCCGCGGTGCCGGCGTCCACGCCCTGCTCGCCCCAGTTCAGCGCCACCATGTACAGGCCGAACCACAGGACTCCGGAGGTGAGGATGCCGGGCCATGCCCGCCGGGGTGGGAGCGGAACGCGTTTGACGGCCAGGACGGCCGCGAGGGCGAGGGAGGCCGTGAGAAGGCGTCCGAGGGCGAGTGCTCCGGGGGCGTAGTGCGGGGCGGCCGCGCGGATGGAGACGAACGCCGAGGCCCACAGCAGCACCGTGACGGCCGCGGCGGCGAGGGCACGGCGGTCGGGGACGCGACCGTCCGGGGCCCGGTGGTCGGCGGCGGGGGCCGTCGCCGGGCGGGTGGTCGGGTGCGCGGCGCCCGGGCCGTCGCCGCGGGGCGGACTGCCCGGGCCGTCGGTGGGGGGCGGGGTGGTGGGCGGGGGGCCGGCCTGGTGATCCATGAGCGCAACGTACTCACCGCCCCCCGCGGCTGCCCACCGCGTTTTCGGGGCCCGCCGACGGCGGTCGCCTCCGGTCCGGCTCCGTGGGCTCTCGAGGGGGTGGCGGGACACTGTCGGCAATCCGTTTGCCGTGTTCAGGAGGCTGGCCATGTCCGCGCCCGTGCTCGAACCGCGCGTGGCGGCACCGCCCGTGCCCAGGACCCGGCGGCCCCGGCCGGGCCTCGCCCTCGCCGTCATCGCCTCCTGCAACGCGATGATCCAGCTCGACGACGCCATCGTGAACATCGCCCTGCCCGGCATGCGCGCCGACCTCGGGCTGTCGGACGTCGGCTCGTCCTGGGTGCTCAACGCCTACCTGCTCGCCTTCGGCGGTCTGCTGCTGCTCGGCGGGAGGGCCGGGGACATCCTCGGGCGCCGCCGGGTGTTCCTCACCGGCGTGGCCCTGTTCACCGCGGCGGCCGCGGTGCGCGGGCTCGCCTCCGGTGTGGAGGTGCTGACCGCGATCCGGGTGGTGCAGGGGATCGGGGCGGCGCTGGCCGCGCCGAGCGGACTCGCCCTGGTGCTGAGCATGTTCGAGGAGGGGGCGCCGCGCAAGCGGGCCATCGCCGTGTGCACGGCGGCCGGGGCGGTCAGTACGGCCGGCGGCCTGCTGCTGGCCGGAACGCTGTCCAGTCTGAGTTCCTGGCGCTGGGAACTGCTGCTGAACGTTCCGCTCGGGTTGCTGATCCTGGTGCTCGGGCCGGTCGCGATCACCGAGACGCGCCGCAATCCGGGCCGGTTCGACGTGGCGGGCGCGCTGCTGTCGGCGGTGGGCGCGGCCGCCCTGGTGTACGGGCTGGCGCGAGCGGCCGAGCAGGGCCTGGGCGACGTGCGGGCGCTGGTGTGCGTGGCGTGCGCCGTGGGGCTGTTCGCGGTGTTCGCGGGGGTCGAACGGCGGGCCGAGCGTCCGATCGTCTCGCTGCACCTGTTCCGGTCCCGCAACCGGGTCCTCGCGTACGTGGGGACGCTGGCCGTGCCGGGTTCGGTCATGGGCGCGTACTTCTTCCTGAACCGCTACTTCCAGCAGGAGGCGGGCTACGGCCCGCTGGGCGCCGCGGTCGCGCTGACGCCGCTCGCGGTGACGATGGCGGTCATGGCGTGGGCGGCGGTACGGCTGGAGCGCCTGCTGGGGCCGCGCTACCTGATGGCCGGGGGCGCCGCCCTGCTGCTGACCGGCAACCTGTGGCTGTCGCGGCTGGCGCCGGGCTCCTCCTACGCTGAGGGGATCCTGCCGCCGCTGCTCCTGCTGGGCGCGGGCATGGCGTGCTGCGTGATCCCGCCGACGGTGCTGGCGACGTCGGGGCTGCGGCGGGGGGAGGCCGGTGCGGCCTCCAGCATGCTCAACGCCGTGCAGACGCTGGGCGGTTCGCTGGGTCTGGCGATGCTGGTGGCGGTGGCCTCGCGCTCGGGGATGTCCCTGGGCTTCACGGCGGGCGCGGTGTGCGCGGGTCTCGCGCTGGTGGCCGCGCTGATGATCCGGCCCGGTGCGGGTGCGGGTGCCGGTACAGGTTCGGTGGCTGGGGTCGGGGCCGGGGTCTGACGCCCCGGGCCCTCGGGGCCCGTGCGCTCTGTACGGGCATGCGCAACTGCCGGGCGCGGTAGGCGCGGTACGGGGGCGGTAGTGCGGGGTGCGGGCGAACAGTTCGGCGAGCAGTTCGGAGCCGATCACCAGGGGGCCGGGCGGTGACCGGAGGGCTGCGTGCCGGTCAGCTCGCGCACCAGAAAGTCCCGGCAGTGTCCCCGGACGCAGCCCAGACAGTCGATGAACGTGTGCTCGGCGCCGGGGACGACGAGCGGTTCGAAGTCCTTGCCGGCGGCTATGAGGGGCACCGCCAGTGCGCGTCGAACGCGGCGGACGCGTGGGACTCCAGACCGTCCTGGGCCGTTCGAAGGCCGCGAGCGGCAGGGCGCCGGGGTCGACGTGCCGTCCGGAGGTGGCGGCCGGCGCGGCGGCCGGCCGGTGGTGGTCGAAGGCCGGCTCGCGGGTGCCCGCCGCCGGGTCGACCGTACGAACCGGCTGCCGGCGCCGTCCCTCACGGAGTACCGGAACCGGGCGCCCCCGACCACCAGTACGGCACCGGCCCGGTCCGCTGACGAGTTCGCCGAGGTGCTCGTGCGCGTTCCCCTTCCCGGTTCGGACGCCGGGTCAGAGGCTGCGGGCGGTGATGTCGCCCTGGGTGGTGGTGGCGTGGATGGTCAGGTCGGCGGTGCCCGCGGTGTTCATGAGGGCGTTGTCGATCCGGCCGAGGGCGGTGGCGGCGTCCAGGGAGGCGCTGACTCCGCGGGCGGCGCCGACCGACACGTCACCGGCCTCGGTGCGCAGTACGAGCGTGCCGCGGACGGCCTCGGTGATCCGGATGTCGCCCTGGGCGGTGCTGACCTCCGCGGGGCCGCCGAGGCGGCCGACCGCGATGTCACCGGCGAGGAGGGTGAGGTGGGCGCTCGCGGTCTCGTCGAGCTTGACCGAGCCCTGGGAGCCCTCGAAGGTGACGTCGCCGAGGCGTCCGACGCCGCGCAGTTCGGCGGCGGACGCCCGGGCCTCGACGCGGGAGCCGGCGGGCAGCCGGACGGTCACCTCGACGGCGCCGGAGCTGCCGAGGAGCTGGTGGCCCGCCGGGACCGCGATCCGCAGCACCTGATCGGCGTACGCCACCTCGGTCCGCTCCGCCGCCTTCACGTCGCGGGCCTTCGAGGCGTCCGCGGGGAGGACCTCGACCGTGGTGTCGGACCGGTCGGCCGCGATGAACCGGATAAGGCCGGCGGGGATGTCGAGGACGGCGGAGACGGGGGCGGGGGTGTCGAACTTCTGCATGGTCTTCTCCTGGCTACGACTGACTGCCGGACTGTTTCCGACAGGAGAAAAGCTACGTAGCCTTTCCGTCTTCGGCAACAACTTCGTTGCACGAGATGGATATAAGACCAGGTAGAAGCGTGTTTTTCATTGCAATAGGTTGCGCTTTCAATGCAACAGGCGACGGTCGACCGTTGCATTGAGTGCAGCGTGAAGGCTCCGCCGGGGGCGACGGGGGCACGGGTGGCGTCAGGAGGCCCAGGCACCCGGGGGGCGGAACTGCGGGCACGGCGCGTGCGGGAGCCTGCGGGCGCTCGGGGCGGCGGGTTCGGGCTGCCGGTCCTCGTGGAGCCGGCGGAGCCGGGCCGTGAGCAGGACGGCGAGGGCGGCGGTCTCCTCGACCGTGGGATTGCCCCGGGAGATCCGGATGGAGGCCATCGCGAGGGCCAGCGAGGAGTCCTCGACGGCGGCGGCCCGGCGAGGCCCCCGGCGCGGCTCCCGGCCTGCATCCTGATCCGACGCCCGGCCTGGCTCCTGGCGGTTCGGGCGGTCCACGCCCACGCCGACCGGGCCGTCGGCGGCGGCCGGACCGTCTGCGGCGGGCGGCGGAGCGGGACGGTCCCCCGCCGGGGTGCCGCCCACCGCGGGGGCGGTCAACAGCGGACGTTCCTCGACGATGATCACGGGCAACCCCTTTCGACGCGGTCGCGCCGGGAAGCACCCGGCGCCGGACACTCCAGGTTCGGCCCGGGCGCTACAGCCCGGCTCGGATTCCGCACGGGAATGCCTGCGGACCGCCCCGAAACCGCATGTGATCATGGCCGGAATGCAACACTCCGGGTCAATTGCCCCAGTGAAACACAAGCTGGAAACCAGAGATATCCGAGCACCACGCGAGCGAGCCGCGAGCGATACTCAAGTGAATAGTCGAACGAATGGAGCAGGAAACGCAAAAGGTCGCCGCGGTCCATTCCAGTGGAATGGACCGCGGCGACCCGGAGAGATGAGACAGACTGGTTCAGCCGGTCTTCCTGCGGAAATACCGCTTCTGACCGGAGGAACCGCTCATGTTCTTCACCTTCATACGGCCCTCTTCGTGAGCCGTGCGGGCGCGCGATGCGTTGGACTTGCGCTCCAGTGCAGCGCGAAACCTTTCCTTGGCATCTTCTGCAACGCCACTGTCGAACGACTTGTCAGTCATACATACCTCCTGCAATCAATCGACAGAAAAAGTCTGACATAGAATTCCCGGAATGACGACCCCGCATTCGCGCTCCCGCGCAAGGGAATTGGCCAATGCGCGGATCAGGGAGAGTCAAGGAGCAGCCGGTCCTTCGCGGCGGGCGGCGGCGTCTGCGCGGAGGGCTGCGGTGCGGCCCCCGGGGCGGTCTCCGCGGTGGTCTCCTCCGCCGCGTCCCGAGGGGTCTTCGAGGCGGGCAGGAGGGGGCTGAGGAGGGCGACGAGCGCGAAGACGGCGACGTTGTACCAGAGCGTCACGGAGGTCGCGTGGCTGAAGGTGTCGGCGCGGCCGGCGCCCGTGGCCCCGTCGTCCGTGAGGCTGAAGAAGATGACGCCGACGATGGCGATGCCCGCCGCCGTGCCGAACTGGATGACGGCGTTGACCACGCCGGAGCCGGCTCCCGCGTCCTGGGGCGGGATGTCGCCGAGCACCACGTTGGTCAGGATCGGCGAGCACAGGCCCATGCCGAGGCCGACGACGAGTTCGGCTCCGGCGACGTGGTACCAGGCGATGTCCGCGCCCCGGCCGGACACCGCGAGGATCATGGCGAGGGTGCCGAGCGTCATGACCGAGGTGCCGATCGCGACGAACGCGCGGCCGTTGGCGGTGCCCTTGCGCCAGGCGATCTGGAAGGTCGCCATGATGCCGATCGGGAACGCCACCGTGACCAGCGCGGTGCGCAGCGCGGACCAGTCGAGCCCGAGCTGCATGTGGTAGGTGAGCACCAGGAAGAACGAGGTGATGCCGGAGAAGGCCAGCATGACGACGACCACGCCGACCCGGAACGAGCGGTGGGCGAAGAGCGTCGGCGGGACCAGCGCGGACGCGTCGCGGCGGTGCCGGCGGCCCTGCTGGACGCCGAAGGCGACGAAGAGCAGCGCGGAGGCGGCGGCCAGCGCGAACATCCAGGTCGGCCAGCCTTCTTCGCGGCCCTGGACCAGCGGGTACATCAGGCCCAGCGAGGCCAGCGTGACGAGGACGACGCCGGTGATGTCCAGCCGTGGTGACCGGTCGGACCTGCTCTCGGGCATCGTCCAGGCGGCCAGGGCGATGGCGAGGATCCCGAAGGGGATGTTGACGAAGAAGATCGAGCGCCAGCCCAGGCCGAAGAGGTCGAGGTCGGTCAGGACGCCGCCGAGCAGGGGGCCGCTGACGCCGCCCAGTCCGAGGACCGCGCCCATCAGGGAGAAGGCGACGACCCATTCCTTCTGGTCGAACATCGTCATGATGACGGACATCACCTGGGGCACCATGAGGGCCGCCGTCAGGCCCTGCATGAGGCGGCCGCCGACGAGCATGCCCGGGGTGGTGGCCAGGCCGCACACGGTGGAGGCGAGGGTGAAGCCGAGCACGCCGGTGATGAACAGCCGCTTGCGGCCGTAGATGTCGCCGAGCCGGCCGCCGGTGATGAGGAAGACGGCGAAGGCGAGGGCGTAGCCGGCCAGCGTCCACTGGGCGGTGGCGAACTCGGCGTGCAGGTCTTCCTGGATCGCCGGCAGGGCGACCGTGACGATCGTCGCGTCGACGTTGTCGAGGAAGGCGGCGAGGAGGACGACGGCGAGCGCGACCCACCGGCGCCGGGACGCGGTTGCGGGGGGCGTCGGGGCGGCCGTGGCGGCCGCCACGGGCTCCGGCGGGGTGGACGATGACACGTGATCAACTCCTGGGAGCGGGGGCGGGAGCGGTCAGGGGGCGGGGCGGGAGCGTTCGGGGGGCGGAACGGGATCGTGGGCGGTCGCAGGGAGGTCGGTTGCCGTGGGCGGGGGTGGGCCCGGCGGCCGGCCCGGGGGGAGGCCGGCCGCCGGGGGTCGGTCAGATGCCGCCGAGGACGGCGTCCAGGGCCGCGTCCATCTCGTCGTCGGTCAGCTCCTGGGCGGTCTGCAGTGCGTCAGCCGGTGCACCGGCCGTGGCGGTGGCCGGCGCGGCGAGCTCCAGCAGCCGCTCCAGCAGGCCGCTCTGGCGCAGCCGTTCGGCGCCGATCCGGGCCACCGCCCACTGCGCGGCCTGCGCCGGGTCCTCGGGCGGGGTGTCGGCGGCGACGGCCGCGACCTGCGGTGCGCCGTCGAAGGAGAGCTTGCCGAGCAGGTATCCGGCGATGGCGCGCGGTGTCGGGTAGTCGAAGGCGAGCGTGTTCGGCACGGCCACCTGCGTGTGGCGGGCCAGGCGGTTCTTGAGCTCCACGGCCATCAGGGAGTCCCAGCCGAACTCCCGCATGGGCTTGTCGAGCGGGACGCTGCCGGACAGGCCGAGGACCGCGGTCACCTCCTGCTGGACGAACGTGCGCAGTTCCGCCTCGCGTGCCTCCCCGGGCAGGGCCGCCAGCCGGTCCCGGAAGGCCGAGCCGCGCTCGGCGGCCTCCTTGGCCTTCCCGGGTCGCGCGCGCACCAGGGCCCGCAGCAGCGCCGGAGGCCGCGCCGCGGAGTCGGCGGACGCGAGCCGGGCGGTGTCGAGCTTGAGCGGGACCAGGTGCGGTTCGGGGCGGGCCAGGGCCGTGTCGAAGAGGGCCAGGCCCTCGGCGGCGGTCAGCGCCCGGGCGCCCTGGCGGCGCATCCGGGCGAGTTCGGCCTCGCCGAGCCCCGCGGTCATCCCGGCGCCGCCCTGGTCCCACAGGCCCCAGGCGAGGCTGGTGGCGGGCAGGCCGAGCTTGTGGCGGTGGGCGGCGAGCGCGTCCAGGAAGGCGTTGGCGGCCCCGTAGTTGGACTGGCCGGGCGAACCAAGGGTGCCGGCCACCGAGGAGAACAGCACGAACGCGGCCAGGTCCAGCCCGCGGGTGAGCTCGTGCAGGTGCCGGGCGCCCGCCAGCTTGGGGGCAAGGACGCGGGCGAAGCGCTCGGGCGTCTGGTGCTGCACGACGCCGTCGTCGATGACGGCCGCCAGGTGCACCACGCCCGTCAGCGGGCGCTCCTCGCCCGCCTCGGCAAGCAGCCGGGCCACCGCGTCGCGGTCCGAGACGTCGCAGGCCACGACGCGCACCTCGGCGGCGCCGGCGGCTTCCAGGGCGGCCACCAGCTCCGGCGCGCCCGGAGCGGCCATGCCCTGGCGGGAGGTCAGGACGAGGTGGCGGACGCCGTACTCGGCCACCAGGTGCGCGGCCAGGCCGCGGCCGAGGTCGCCGGTGCCGCCGGTGAGCAGGACCACGCCCTCCGGGTCGAGCGCCCGGCCGACGGTCAGGACCAGTTTGCCGGTGTGGCGGCCCTGCGCCATGTGGCGGAAGGCCGCGGGGGCCTCCCGTACGTCGTAGGCGAGGTACGGCAGCGGGGTGATCACCCGGTCGGCGAGCAGGCCGGACAGGTCGGTGAGCATCCGGTGCAGGTGCGCGGGCTCCAGCGACATCAGGTCGAAGGCGCTGTAGGCGACGCCCGGGTGGGCGGCGGCGACGGCGCCGGCGTCGCGGATGTCGGTCTTGCCCATCTCCAGGAAGCGTCCGCCGCGGGGCAGCAGGCGCAGTGAGGCGTCGGTGAACTCCCCCGCGAGGGAGTTCAGTACGGCGTCGAAGCCGGCGCCGCCGGTGGCGGTCAGCCACCGCTGCTCGAAGGCGGTGTCGCGGGAGGAGGCGATGCGCTCGTCGGGCAGGCCGAGGGCGCGCACCGCGTCCCATTTGGGGTGGCTGGCCGTTCCGTAGACCTCGGCGCCCAGGTGGTGGGCGAGCTGGACGGCGGCCATGCCGACGCCGCCGGCGGCCGCGTGGACGAGGAGCTTCTCGCCGGGGCACAGCGCTCCGAGGTCGGTGAGGGCGTAGTACGCGGTGAGGAAGGCGAGCGGGATCGTCGCGCCCTCCTCGAAGGTGAGGGTGTCGGGCAGCCGGGCCATCAGGTGGCCGTCGCCGCGGACCTCGGTGCCGAAGGCGCCCAGGGCCAGGCCCATGGCCCGGTCGCCCGGACGCAGGTGGGTGACCGCGGATCCGGTCTCCAGGACGGTGCCGGCGAACTCCAGGCCCAGCTTGGGCGTGGCGACCATGCCGAGCGCGTTGAGCACGTCGCGGAAGTTCATGCCCGCGGCGCGGACGGCGACGCGGACCTCGTCGGGGCCGAGCGGGCCGCCGGCCGGGACGGGCACGAGTTCGAGGCTGTCGATGCTGCCCTTCTCCCGGATGTCCAGGTGCCAGGGCCCCTCGCCGGCGGGCGCGGTGAGCGCCTGGCCGCCGTCCGCCGCCGCGGCGCGGACGGCGCGCACGAGGCGGGGGGCGAACAGGGCGCCGCCGCGCAGCGCCAGTTCGGGCTCGTCGGGGGTGGCGAGGGCGGCGGCCAGGGCCGCCGGGTCGGGGTCGGGGGTGTCGAGGTCGACCAGGCGCAGGGTGCGGTCGGGGACCTCGCCGCGGACGGCCCGCACCAGGCCCCACAGCGGGGCGTGGGCGAGGTCGGCGACGGTGTCCTCGGGCCGGGCCGCGACGGCGTCGCGGGTGATCCAGACCAGCTCGGACTCCGCGCCCGCCGAGGCGAGCAGGTGCTGCAGGAGCCCCAGCGCGTCCGCGGTGTACGGCTCGGCCGAGCCGGCCGGGCCGGTCCCCGTCGCGTCGATGACGATGCGCTCGGGGGCGGGCCCGCCGGCGGTCAGCGGCTCGGGGCCCGCCGACCAGGTGGCGCCGAGGGTCTGCGCGAGGGCTCCGCTGCCGCCGATGACCAGGGTGGTGGCGGGGCTCGGGGCGTCCTGGGCGGGTTCGGTCACCGGCTGGAAGTCGACGCGGTAGAGGTGCTCGGCCTCGGAGCGGGCGGGCCGCAGCTGTTCGGCGGATGCCTGCCGGATCTGCAGGGCCCCGGACAGCACGGGCTCGCCGGTGGCGTCGGTGACGAGCACGGTGGCGCGCAGGGCGTCGGGCGCGGACCGCGCCTGCCGGGCGGCGCCGTGGCCGTCGGCGTCAGCGTCGGCGTCGGCGGGGCCCTGGCCGTCGCCGGGGTGTTGGCCGTCGGCGGGGTCGAGGGTGATGCGGACGCGCAGTTCGGTGCTGTCGGTGGCGTACAGGGTGACGTCGGTCCAGGCGAAGGGCAGCAGGACCGTGCCGTCCGGTCGCTCCCCTTCGGGGGTGACGCCGGCCAGGACGTGCAGGGCGGCGTCCAGCAGCGCGGGGTGCACGCCGTGGCCGTCGACGCCCTGGCGCAGCGGCTCGGGCAGGACGACGTGGCCGTAGGCGACGTCGCCGCGGCGGGCGAGGGCGGTCAGGCCCCGGAAGGCCGGGCCGTAGGCGAGGCCCTCGCCGCCGAGACGCTCGTAGAAGCCGTCGAGTCCGACGGGCTCGGCGCCCGGCACGGGCCACTGGGCCAGTTCGGCGAGGCCCCCGGGGGTCCGGGGGTCGGGTTCGTCGGCGAGTTCGCCGGAGGCGTGCAGGGTCCAGGCGGCCGGATCGGCGGATGCCTCGGGCTGGCTGTGGACGGCGATCTTCCGCCGTCCCTCCGCGTCCGGGGCGCCGACCTTGACCTGGAGCCGCAGGGGTGCGCCGGGGGCCAGGACGAGCGGCTGGGCGAGGGTGAGTTCGGCGACCCGCTCGGAGCCGACGGACCGGGCCGCGGCCAGCGCGAGGTCCAGCAGCCCGGTGCCCGGCACCAGGACGCTGCCGAAGACGGCGTGGTCGGCGAGCCACGGGTGGTCGGCGAGCGAGAGCCGGCCGGAGAGCAGCTGGCCCTCGCCGTCGGCGAGCGTCAGCACGGCGGCGAGCCAGGGGTGCCCGGCCGCGACGAGACCGGTGTCGCGGGCGCCGCGGGCGCCGCCGCGGGCGGGCTCCAGCCAGTAGCGCTCGCGCTGGAAGGCGTACGTGGGCAGGTCCGCGGCCAGTTCGGCGGCGCGGGCGCCCGCGGACGCGGGCCGGTCGGTGAAGACCTGCTCCCACTCCGGTTCCGAGCCGCTGACGTGGAGCGCGCCGAGGGCCTCGACGAGGGCGCGGACCTCGTCCGGGGCCTGGTCGGGGTCCTTGGGCGCGCGCTGGGAGGCGACGAACACGGCGGGAGCGGTGACGCAGTGGGCGCCCATCGCGGCCAGCACGGCGGCCGGCCCGCATTCGAGGTGCCGGCCGATGCCGTCGGCTTCGAGGGTCCGTACGGCGTCCAGGAAGCGGACGGCGTCACGGACCTGGCGCACCCAGTACCCGGCGGCGCGCAGACCGTCGCCGGGCGCGAGGTCGGGGCCCATCCGGGTGCCGGTGACGGTGGAGACGACCGGGATCCGCGGGGCCGCGAAGTCGGTTTCCTCGGCCACCTGCCGGTAGGCGTCGAGCATGGCGTCCATGTGCGGCGAGTGGAACGCGTGCGAGACCGTCAGGCGGCGGGTGCGGCGGCCGAGGTCGCTGAAGCGGCCGGTGACGGCGGCCACGGCGGCCTCGTCGCCGCTGACGACGGTCTGCGCGGGCCCGTTGACGCCGGCGATCGACACGCGGCCCGCCACCTCGGCTGCGAGGGCTCCCAGGGCGTCGAGGACCTCGGATTCGGATGCCTCCACCGACGCCATGGCTCCGCCGCGCTCGCACGCCTGCATCAGCCGGCCGCGGGCGGCGACCAGGCGGGCCGCGTCGTCCAGGGTGAGGACCCCGGCGACGTGGGCCGCGGCGAGTTCACCGACGGAGTGGCCGGCGACCGCGGCGGGGCGCACGCCCCACGCCTCCCACTGCCGGAACAGCGCGGTCTCGACGGCGAAGAGGGCGGGCTGGGCGTACTGCGTCTCGTGGACGAGTGCGGAGCCGCCGAGGACGAGCTCGGCCAGCGGCCGGTCCAGGTGCGGGTCGAGCGCGGCGCAGACCGCGTCGAAGGCCCGCCGGAAGGCCGGGAAGGCGGCGTGCAGGGCGCGGCCCATGCCGGGGCGCTGGCTGCCCTGTCCGGTGAAAAGGACGGCGAGGGGGCCGTCGCCCGCGGCGCCCTCGGCGGCGCCCGCCGGGGTGCGGCCCTCGGCGAGGGCGCGCAGCGCGGTGACCGCTTCGGCCGTGGTGGTCACCGTGAGGGCGGCCCGGTGCTCGAAGGGGGTGCGGTGGCGGGCCGCGGTGTACGCGAGGTCGGCGACCGGGACTTCGGGCCGGCCTTCGAGCCAGTCGGCCCAGCGGGCGGCCTGGGTGCGCAGGGCGGACTCGTCACGGCCGGAGAGGACCAGGGGGACGGGAGCGGGAGCGGGGGCAGAAGAGGCGGGGACGGGCGCGGCTTCGGTCGGCTGGGCGGACTCCGTCGCTCCGGTCGCTTCGGTCGCTTCGGTCGCTTCAGTCGCTGCGGGCGGGGCGGTCGGGGCGGTTGCGGCGGTCACGCCGGGTGTCGGCGCGGCCGCGGCCGGGGCAGGGGCAGGGGCCGGGGCAGGCGCCGGGGGCTCTTCGAGGACGACGTGGGCGTTCGTACCGCTCAGGCCGAAGGAGGAGACCCCCGCGCGGCGGGTGCGCGTCGCTTCCCGGGCCCAGGGGCGGGCGTCCCGCAGGAGTTCCAGACCGCTGCCGTCCCAGGCGATGTGCGGGCTGGGCTCGTCGACGTAGAGGGTCTTGGGCAGGGTCTCGTGCTGGAGGGCGAGGATCATCTTCATGACGCCCGCGACACCGGCGGCGGCCTGCGCGTGCCCGATGTTCGACTTGGAGGAGCCGAGGTAGACGGGCCGGTCCTCGGCGCGGTCGGGGCCGAACACCTCGGCGAGCGCGCCGGCTTCGATCGGGTCGCCGAGCGGGGTGCCGGTGCCGTGCGCCTCGACGGCGTCGATGTCGGCGGGCGTCAGCCGCGCCGCTTCCAGCGCGTCGAGGATCACGCGCTGCTGCGCGGGCCCGTTCGGCGCGGTGAGACCCTGGCTGCGGCCGTCCTGGTTGACGGCCGAGCCACGGACGACGGCCAGGACCCGGTCGCCGTCGCGCTGCGCGGCCGACAGCCGCTTCAGGACCAGGATGCCGACTCCGTCGGACCAGCCGGCGCCGTCGGCCAGGGCGGAGAACGACTTGCAGCGGCCGTCGGGGGCCATGCCCTTGAGGCGGGAGAACTCCACGAACAGGCGGGGCGTGCTCATGACGGTGACGCCGCCGACGAGCGCGAGGTCGCACTCGCCCTGGCGCAGGGCGCTCGCGGCGAGGTGCAGGGAGACGAGCGAGGAGGAGCAGGCGGTGTCGACGGTGACGGCCGGTCCCTGGAGGCCCAGCGCATAGGAAACGCGGCCGGAGACGACGCTGCTCGCGTTGCCGGTGCTCACGTACCCGTCGAAGGCGTCGAGTTCGCGGCCCTGCTCGCCGTAGTCGGAGCTCATGGCGCCGAGGTAGACGCCCGTACGGCTCTCGCTCAGCGAGCCGGGACGGATGCCCGCGCGCTCGAGGGCCTCCCAGGCGGTCTCCAGGACGAGGCGCTGCTGCGGGTCCATGGACAGGGCCTCGCGCTGCGAGATGCCGAAGAAGGCGGCGTCGAAGTCGGCGGCGGCCTCGATGAAGCCGCCCTCGCGGGCATAGCTCTTGCCGACCGCTTCGGGGTCGGGGTCGTAGACGCCGAGGTTCTCCCAGCGCGAGGGCAGTTCACCGATCGCGTCACCGCCCGTGGCGAGGAGGTGCCAGTAGGCCTCGGGGGTGTCGATGCCGCCGGGGAGGCGGCAGGCCATCGACACGACGGCGATGGGGTCGTCGGCGGCGGGCGCGGATCCGGTGGGCCGCCGGGAGGTGTGCGGCTTGGTCCGGGAGTGGGCGGACGTCAGGTCCAGCTTGTCCAGGAGCAGGCCGGCGATGGCGGTGGGGGTCGGGTAGTCGAAGGCGAGGGTGGAGGGCAGGGTGACGCCGGTCTCGGCGGAGAGGCGGCGGCGCAGTTCGACGGCCATGAGGGAGTCGATGCCGAGTTCCTTCAGCACCTGCTGCGCTCCGATCCCGTCGGCGCTCGCCACGCCCAGGACCACGGCCGCCTCGCGCTGCACCAGCCGGACCAGCGACGGCAGCCGCTCGGCCGCCGGCTGCGCCGCCAGCTGCTCCCGCAGACCCGACGGAGCGGCCGGGCCGCTGCCGACGCGCGTCTTCGGCGCGCGGACGAGGGCCCGCAGCAGGGCGGGCAGCTCGTCCGGGCGCCGTTGCAGGGTGACCAGGTCGAGCTTGACCGGGACCAGGTGCGGGTGCGTCGAGCCGAGGGCCGCGTCCAGGGCCGCGAGGCCCTGCTGCTCGGTGAGCGCGCCGATGCCCATGCGGCGCATGCGGGCGAGTTCGGCCTGGCCGAGGGTGGCGGTCAGGCCCTGACCGGCCTGCTGCCACAGACCCCACGACAGACTCGTCGCGGCAAGGCCGGCGGCCCGGCGGTGCGCCGCGAGGGCGTCCAGGAAGGTGTTCGCTGCCGCGTAATTGCTCTGACCCGCACCACCGAGCACACCGGCAGCCGAGGAGAACAGCACGAACGCCGCCAGGTCCATGTCCTGCGTCAGCTCGTGCAGGTGCAGCGCGGCCTCAGCCTTCGGCCCCCACACACGCGCCAGACGCTCCGCGTCCTGCGACACCAGCAGACCGTCGTCCAACACCGCCGCGAGATGGAACACCGCCGTCCACGGACGGGTCGCACCCGCGAGAAGCGTTGCGACCTGCCGGCGGTCGGCGACATCGGCCGCCACGATCCGGACCGACTCCGCACCCGCCGCCTCCAGCTCCGCCACCAGCTCACCGGCCCCCGGAGCCTCCATGCCGCGCCGCGACGTCAGAACCAGATGCCGTACACCGTGCACCGCGACCAGATGACGGGCCACCGACCGACCCAACTCACCCGTACCACCCGTGACCAGCACGGATCCGTCGGGGTCCAGGCGCGGGGCGCCGGAGGTCTTGGCCGTACGGACGAGGCGGGCGGTGCGGATCTCCCCACCGCGGAGGGCGAGTTCGGGCTCGCCGGTGAGGGTGAGGGCGGGGGCCAGTACGAGGTCGTCCTGAGCACGGTCGGCGCCGAGGTCGATGAGGCGGATCGTACGGTCGGGGTGCTCGGCGCGCGCTGCGCGGAGCAGGCCCCACAGTGCGGCGTGGGCCAATCCGGCCACGCCGTCACCGTCACCGTCACCGTTACGGTCACGGGCCGCATGGGCGGTGCCATCGTCACGAACGTCGTCGACAGCGTTAACGGCGTTAACGCCGTTGACGGCAGAGCGGGTCAGCCAGATCAGCTCGGACTGTTCCAGGCGCGGTTCTGCCAGCAGGAGTTGGAGGGTCCGGAGCGCGGCAGCGGTCAGCGAGCGGGCGTCGGTGGCAGGAGCTTCGCCGGTGGCGTCCACGAGGACGCGGGCGGGGGCGTCGGCTCCTTCGCCGAGGTGCGCGAGGAGCACCTCGGCGTCGGCGAACACCCGCGCCCCGAGGGCGGCGGCGATCCCGGCGTCACCGTCGAGGGCCCAGGTCTCGCCGGTCGGCTCCGTGTCGGCCGGCGTCCGCGTGGGGCGGAACTCGACGTGGTACAGGTGTTCGGCGCGCTCACCGGCCCGGATCTGCTCGGCGCTCGCCTCGCGGATCGCGAGGCCGCGCGTCCGGACGACGGGGCGGCCGGTGCCGTCGGCGACCGTGAGGCTGAGGTGTTCGTCGGCGCCGGATCCGACCTCGACGCGCACGCGCAGCTCGGTGGCGCCGGCGGCGAGGAGCTCGACACCGGTCCACTCGAACGGCATGAACACGCGCTGGCGTGCTTCTTCGTCGCGTACGCCCATGAGGGTGTGCAGCGCGGCGTCGAGGAGGGCGGGGTGGACACCGAAGTCGTCGGCGGCCAATCCCTCGGGGAGACGGATCAGTCCGTAGGCCGTGTCGCCCTTGCGCCACAGCTCGGTCAAGCCCTGGAACGCGGGACCGTAGTCGAGACCGCGCTCACGGAAGCCGTCGTAGAAACCGTCCAGATCCACCGGCTGCGCGCCCGGGACCGGCCACTGGGCCAGCTCCGCGAACGTGTCACCGTCGGCGGGGGCGAGTGCCTCTGCGGACTCCGCCAGCTCACCCGTGGCGTGACGGCGCCATTCCTCGTCGCTGCCCTCGGGGCGGGTGTAGATGGTGACGGGGCGGCGGCCGGTGCTCTCGGGGGCGCCGACGGCGACCTGGAGGCGGACGGCGCCGTCGGTGCCGAGCAGCAGCGGCTCGGTCAGGGCGAGTTCGGCCACGCCGGGTGCGCCGACGTGGTGGGCGGCGGTGAGGGCCAGTTCGAGCAGGCCGGTACCGGGGACGAGCACCGAACCGAAGGCCGCGTGACCGGCCAGCCAGGGGTGCTCGGCGAGCGAGATCCGCCCGGTGAACAGGTGCCCTTCGCCGTCGGCGAGGGAGAGGACGGCCCCGAGCCAGGGGTGCTCGGAGACATCGAGACCGACCCGGCGCACGTCGCCGGAGGTCTTCGGGGCGTCCATCCAGTAGTGCTCGCGCTGGAAGGCGTAGGTGGGGAGCGGTAGGAGGTTTCCGGAGCCCAGGAAGTCCCAGCCAAGGTCGTGGCCCTGGACGTGGAGGAGTCCGAGGTTGCGCAGCAGCTGGGCGGGCTCGCCGTGCTGCCGGGCGAGGGAGCCGACGACGATGCCGCCGCGTTCGGCACTGCCGTCGGTCAGCGGCATGGACAGGACCGGGTGCGCGGAGATCTCCACGAACACGCCGTGGCCGTCGTCCAGAAGCCGGTCGAGGGCACGGTCGAAACGGACCGGCTCACGCAGGTTGCGGCACCAGTAGCCGCCGTCCAGCGCCGTGCCGTCCGCTACCTGGCCGGTGACGGTGGAGTAGAAGGTGATGTCCGTACCGGTCGGAGCAATCCCCTCGAAGCCTTCGGCGAGACCGGGCAGCAGGGGGTCCATCTGGGCGTTGTGGGAGGCGTAGTCCACATTGATCTTGCGGGCGTAGACGTTCTGCTCCGACAGCTCCGCCACGATACGGACGATCGCATCCGCCTGACCGGAGATCACGGTCGAACCGGCCGTGTTCACCGCCGCGACCGACAGGGCGTCGCCGTACGGGGCGATGAACTCCTCGACCTCCGCCACCGGGCGTTCGATCAGCGCCATACCGCCTTGGCCGGCGCACGCGAGGACGGCCTGGGAGCGCTGAGCGACGATCTGCGAGCCCTGCTCCAAAGTCAGAGCACCGCTCACCACCGCCGCGACCACCTCACCCTGCGAGTGGCCGACCACCGCCGACGGCTCGACGCCCAGGGAGCGCCAGACGGCGGAGAGGCCGACACCCATCGCGAACAGGGCCGGCTGGACCACGTCCACCCGGTCGAACGGCGGATGGTCACCCTCCTCCCCCGCCAGCACCTCACGCACCGACCACCCCGTGAACGGACGCAACGCCGCATCACACGCGTCGACCGTCTGCCGGAAGGTCTCGTTCTGCGCGAGCAGGGCACGGCCCATCCCGACCCACTGCGAACCCTGCCCCGGGTAGACGAAGACGACCTTTCCACGCTCGGTCGCCGTCCCGGTGACCACCGCGTCGTGCGGCGCGCCGTCGGACAGCGTCCGCAACGCCTCCACCAGACCAGCCGAATCCGAGGCGACCACACTCGCCCGCGACGCGAAGTGCGAACGGTGCCGGGCAGCCGTCACCGCCACATCGCAGACCGGGACGTCCGGGTGCCGCGCGATCCAGTCCGCCCACCGGCCCGCCTGCTCGCGCAGCGCGGCCTCGTCGCGCCCCGACACCACCACCGGAAGCGGCGCCGCTCCGGTCGGCTCGGCCGACGCCGACGCCGACGGAGCGACGGCCGGGGGTTCCTCGAGGAGGATGTGCGCGTTCGTACCGCTCAGGCCGAAGGAGGAGACGCCCGCGCGGCGGACGCGCTCCGCGCCCCGCTCCCACGCCCGCGCCTCGTTCAGCAGCTCCAGGCCGCTGCTCTTCCACTCGATGTGCGGGCTGGGTGCCTCGGCGTGCAGGGTCTTCGGGAGCGTCCCGTGCTCCAGCGCCAGCACCATCTTGATCACGCCGATGACACCGGCGGCGGCCTGCGCGTGCCCGATGTTCGACTTCGAGGACCCGAGATAGACGGGCCGGTCCACGGTGCGGTCGGGGCCGAAGACCTCGGCCAGCGCGTTCGCTTCGATCGGGTCCCCCAGCGGGGTGCCGGTGCCGTGCGCCTCGATCGCGTCGATGTCGGCGGGCGTCAGCTGGGCCGCTTCCAGGGCGTCGTGGATGACGCGCTGCTGGGAGGGTCCGTTGGGGGCGGTGAGGCCCTGGCTGCGGCCGTCCTGGTTGACGGCCGAGCCCCGGATGACGGCCAGGACCCGGTCGCCGTCGCGCTGGGCGGCGGACAGCTTCTTCAGCACGAGCACGCCGGCGCCCTCGGCCCAGCCCGCGCCGTCCGCTGCGGCCGAGAACGACTTGCAGCGGCCGTCGGCCGCCATGCCCTTCAGGCGGGAGAACTCCACGAACAGGGCCGGGGTGCTCATCACGGTCACGCCGCCGGCGAGGGCGAGGTCGCATTCGCCCTGCCGCAGGGCCTGCACGGCCAGGTGGATGGAGACGAGTGAGGAGGAGCAGGCGGTGTCGACGGTGACGGCCGGACCTTGGAGGCCGAGCGTGTAGGAGACGCGGCCGGAGACGACGCTGCTCGCGTTGCCGGTGCTGTAGCCGTCGAGGGCGTTGAGGTCATGGCCCTGCTGGTTGCCGTAGTCGGAGCTCATCGTGCCGAGGTAGACGCCGGTACGGCTTTCACTGAGCGAGTCGGGGCGGACGCCGGCCCGTTCCAGGGCCTCCCAGGAGGTTTCCAGGACCAGGCGCTGCTGCGGGTCCATGGACAGGGCCTCGCGCGGCGAGATGCCGAAGAAGGCGGCGTCGAAGCCTTCGGCTCCGTCGATGAAGCCGCCCTCGCGGGCGTAGCTCTTGCCGACGGCCTCGGGGTCGGGGTCGTAGACGCCCAGGCTGTCCCAGCGGGACGGGAGGCCGCCGACCGCGTCCCCGCCGGAGGCGAGGAGTTCCCAGAAGCCTTCGGGGGTGTCGATCCCGCCGGGGAGGCGGCAGGCCATCGACACGACGGCGATCGGTTCGGTACGGGCGGCCCGCTCGGCGTCGAGTTCCTTCTCGGTCTCGACGAGCGCGTTCGCCGTGCGCCGCAGGTACGCCTCGAGCTTGGCCAGCTTCTCGACTTCGGACGCGCTCATTCGCTCACTCCAAGCTTGCGATCCAGGAACTGAAGGAGGTCATCGGTGCTGTCGCCGCCGAGCGCGGCGTCGGCCCCGGCGGCTTCGGCCGTGTCCGCCGTGTCGGCCGTGCCGGACGCGGCGGCCGCTGCGGCGTCGGCTGCGGCGGAGACCTTGGCCAAGTCGTCCCGCAGGGCCAGCAGCCCGGCGGCCAGGCCCGGCTCCTCGAGTTGTTTCGGTGTCGCGGAACGCAGGAGTTCCACGAGGTTGTCGATCTGGTTCTTCGTCACGCGCTGTCCGGGGCGCCGTCCGGGCCGTGCCCCTCCCCCGGTTCCCACGGCCAGCTTGTCGAGCAGCAGCCCGGCGATGGCGGTGGGCGTGGGGTAGTCGAAGGCGAGGGTGGAGGGCAGCGTGACACCGGTCTCGGCGGAGAGGCGGCGCCGAAGCTCGACGGCCATCAGGCTGTCCATGCCGAGCTCCTTGAGGACCTGCTGGGCGCCGACGCCCGCGCTGCCGGAGGCGCCGAGGACCACGGCGGCCTCGTGCTGCACCAGTTGGACGAGCCGTGGCAGGCGCTCGCCTTCCGGCAGGACGGTCAGCTGCTCCCGCAGCCCGTTCCCGCCGGCCGCCGCCTCACCGCCCGCGCGCTTGCGCGGGGCGCGCAGGAGACCGCGCAGCAGGGCGGGGGCGTCGCCGCCGTTGTCCAGTTCGCGTTGCAGCGGGGTGAGTTCGAGGCGTACGGGGACCAGGTGCGGCCGGTCGGACGCCAGGGCCGCGTCCAGGGCCGCCAGAGCCTGCGTTTCGCTGAGCGCCGCGATGCCGCGCCTGCGCATGCGGGCGAGTTCGGCCTGGCCGAGGGTGGCGGTCAGGCCCTGACCGGCCTGCTGCCACAGACCCCACGACAGACTCGTCGCGGCAAGGCCGGCGGCCCGGCGGTGCGCCGCGAGGGCGTCCAGGAAGGTGTTCGCCGCCGCGTAATTGCTCTGACCCGCACCACCGAGCACACCGGCAGCCGAGGAGAACAGCACGAACGCCGCCAGGTCCATGTCCTGCGTCAGCTCGTGCAGGTGCAGCGCGGCCTCAGCCTTCGGCCCCCACACACGCGCCAGACGCTCCGCGTCCTGGGAGACCAGCAGACCGTCGTCCAAGACGGCCGCGAGATGGAACACCGCCGTCCACGGACGGGTCGCACCCGCGAGAAGCGTTGCGACCTGCCGGCGGTCGGCGACATCGGCCGCCACGATCCGGACCGACTCCGCACCCGCCGCCTCCAGCTCCGCCACCAGCTCACCGGCCCCCGGAGCCTCCATGCCGCGCCGCGACGTCAGAACCAGATGCCGTACACCGTGCACCGCGACCAGATGACGGGCCACCGACCGACCCAACTCACCCGTACCACCGGTGAGCAGCACAGACCCACCCGGCGCGAACCGCGGCAACTCCCCACCCGACTCCGCACGCACCAGACGCGCCACCCGGACCTCACCACCACGCACCGCCAACTCCGGCTCACCCACCACCGACAGAGCCTCCGGCAGCAGCACGTCATCGGCTCCGCCCTCAGGGCCGAGGTCGAGGTCGATCAGGCGGATCGTACGGTCGGCGTGCTCGGCGCGGGCCGCCCGGACCAGACCCCACAGCGGGGCGTGGGCCAGGTCGGCTACACCGTCGCCCGTGTCCACGGCCGAGCGGGTCAACCAGACCAGCTCGGTCGGGGCGAGCCGGGGTTCCGCGAGCAGACGCCGGAGCGTTGCGAGGGCGTTCGCGGTCTGCTGCTGCGCGCCGTGCCCTATTCCTCGCGTCGCATCCACAACCAGTCGAAGGGGTAGTTCGGCCCGTTCATCGATTTGGGCAAGGAGTACATCCACATCAGCCACATAGTCGGCCTCCAATGGTGCGAACATCCCGGCGTGGTCGCCGAGAATCCATGTGCCGCCCGCCGGGACGTCCTCGTGCGCCAGCGCGCCGCGGGCGGCGAAGTCGACGCGGTAGAGGTGCTCGGCGCGCTCGCCGGCGCGGACCTGCTCGGCGCTCGCCTCGCGGATCGCGAGGCCGCGGGCGCGGACGACGGGCTGCCCGGCCGGGTCCGCGGCCCAGATGCGGGTGTTGGTGCGGGTGTCGTCGAGGTCGATGCGCACGCGCAGCTCGGTGGCGCCGGAGGCGAGGAGCTCGACGCCGGTCCACTCGAACGGGAGCAGCACCTGGCGGTCGTCCGGGTCCTGGCCACGTACGCCCATGAGGGTGTGCAGCGCGGCGTCGAGGAGGGCGGGGTGGACACCGAAGTCGTCGGCGGCCAGGCCCTCGGGGAGACGGATCAGTCCATAGGCCGTGTCGCCCTTGCGCCACAGCTCGGTCAGGCCGCGGAAGGCGGGACCGTAGTCGAGACCGCGCTCACGGAAGCCGTCGTGGAAACCGTCCAGATCCACCGGCTGCGCGCCCGGGACCGGCCACTGGGCCAGCTCCGCGAACGTGTCACCGTCGGCGGGGGTGAGTGCCTCTGCGGACTCCGCCAGCTCACCCGTGGCGTGACGGCGCCAGCCGGAGTCGGAGACGTCGTCGGGGCGGCTGTAGACCGTGACGGGGCGGCGGCCGGTGGAGTCGGGCGCGCCCACGACCACCTGGAGGCGCAGGACCGCATCCTCGGCCAGGGTCAGCGGCTCCAGCAGGGTGAGTTCCTCGACCGACTGCGCGCCGACGTGGTGGCCGGCGGTGAGGGCCAGTTCGAGCAGGCCGGTACCGGGGACGAGCACCGAACCGAAGGCCGCGTGCTGCGCCAGCCAGGGGTGCTCGGCGAGCGAGATCCGCCCGGTGAAGACGTGCCCCTCGCCGTCGGCCAGCGCGGTGACCGCGCCGAGCCAGGGGTGCTCGGGAACGTCCAGGCCGACGGAACGGACGTCGCTGGTGGGCTTGGCGGTCTCGAGCCAGTAGTGCTCGCGCTGGAAGGCGTAGGTGGGGAGCGGTACGAGGCTGCCCGTGCCGGTGCCGAGGACGCGGTCCCAGTTCAGGTCGTGGCCCTGGACGTGGAGGAGGCCGAGGTTGCGCAGCAGCTGGGCGGGCTCGCCGTGCTGCCGGGCGAGGGAGCCGACGACGATGCCGCCGCGCTCCGCACTGCCGTCGGTCAACGGCATGGCCAGCACCGGGTGGGCGCTGATCTCGACGAACACGCCGTGGCCGTCCTCCAGGAGCCGGTCGAGGGCACGGTCGAAGCGGACGGGCTCGCGCAGGTTGCGGCACCAGTAGGTGCCGTCCAGCTCGGTGCCTTCGGCGATCCGGCCGGTCACCGTCGAGTAGAGGGCGATGTCCGTCCGGGACGGGACCAGGCCCTCGAAGCCGGCGGCGAGACCGGGGAGGAGGGGGTCCATCTGGGCGTTGTGGGAGGCGTAGTCCACATTGATCTTGCGGGCGTAGACGTTCTGGTCGGAGAGCACCGCGACGATCTCGGTGATCGCGTCCGCCGCACCGGAGATGATCGTCGAGCCGGTGGTGTTGACCGCGGCGACGGACAGGGCGTCGCCGTAGGGGGCGAGGAACCCTTCCACGTCGGCCAGCGGGCGCTCGATCAGGGCCATACCGCCCTGCCCGGCGCAGGCGAGAACCGCCTGCGAGCGCTGGGCGACGATCTGCGAGCCCTGCTCCAGAGTCAGAGCACCGCTCACCACAGCGGCGACGACCTCGCCCTGCGAGTGGCCGACGACCGCAGAGGGCTCGACACCGAGAGAGCGCCAGACGGCGGACAGGCCCACTCCCATGGCGAACAGGGCCGGCTGGACCACGTCCACCCGGTCGAACGGCGGGTGATCGCCCTCCTCACCGGCGAGGACCTCGCGCACCGACCAGCCCGTGTGCGGCCGCAGCGCGGCATCACAGGCGTCCACGGCCTCCGCGAACACGATGCTGGAGGAGAGGAGTTCACGGCCCATCCCGACCCACTGCGAACCCTGGCCCGGGTAGACGAAGACGACCTTGCCGCGCTCGCGCGCGGTTCCGGTCACCACCGCGTCGGGGGAACCGCCCTCGGCCAGCGCGCGCAGCGCCTCCACCAGACCGGCGGAGTCCGCGGCCACGACACTGGCCCGGGACTCGAAGTGCGAACGGTGCCGGGCGGCGGTGATCGCCACATCGGCCGCCGGGACCTCGGTGCGCGCGGACAGCCAGTCCGCCCACCGACCCGCCTGCTCGCACAGCGCGGCCTCGTCACGCCCCGACACCACCACCGGAAGCGGTGCGTCCGCGGCAGCCACGGCGCCCTGTGCGGGGGTGGCCGCGGGCGGCTCCTCCACGATCACGTGGGCGTTCGTCCCGCTCAGGCCGAAGGACGAGACACCCGCCCGGCGGGTGCGCCGCGCGCCCCGCTCCCACGGCCGCGCCTCATTCAGCAGCTCCAGGCCGCTGCCCTCCCAGGCGATGTGCGGGCTGGGCTCGTCGACGTGGAGGGTCTTGGGCAGGGTCTCGTGCTGGAGGGCGAGGATCATCTTCATGACACCGACCACACCGGCGGCTGCCTGCGCGTGCCCGATGTTCGACTTGGAGGAGCCGAGGTAGACCGGCCGGTCCTCGGCGCGGTCGGGGCCGAAGACCTCGGCCAGCGCGTTCGCTTCGATCGGGTCGCCCAGAGAGGTGCCCGTGCCGTGCGCCTCGATCGCGTCGATGTCGGCGGGCGTCAGCCGCGCCGCTTCGAGTGCTTCCTGGACCACGCGCTGCTGGGAGGGTCCGTTGGGGGCGGTGAGGCCCTGGCTGCGGCCGTCCTGATTGACGGCCGAGCCGCGGATCACGGCCAGGACCCGGTCACCGTCGCGTTCGGCGGCGGACAGCCGCTTCAGGACCAGGATGCCGACGCCCTCGGCCCAGCCGGCGCCGTCGGCCTGCGCCGAGAAGGACTTGCAGCGGCCGTCGGGCGCCATGCCCTTGAGGCGGGAGAACTCCACGAAGAGGGCGGGACTGTTCATCACGGTGACGCCGCCGACGAGCGCGAGCTCGCACTCGCCCTGGCGCAGGGCACTCGCCGCCAGGTGGAGGGCCACCAGCGAGGAGGAGCAGGCGGTGTCGACGGTGACGGCCGGGCCCTGGAGGCCCAGTGCGTACGAGACGCGGCCGGAGACGACGCTGGAGGCGTAGCCCGTGCTGGTGTAGCCGTCGAGGGCATCGAGGTCGTGGCCCATGTGCCCGTAGTCGGAGGTCATGGCGCCGAGGTAGACACCCGTACGGCTTTCGCTGAGCGAGTCGGGGCGGATCCCGGCCCGTTCCAGGGCCTCCCAGGAGGTTTCCAGGACCAGGCGCTGCTGCGGGTCCATCGATACGGCCTCGCGCCGCGAGATGCCGAAGAACGAGGCGTCGAAGCGCTCGATGTCCTGGATGAAGCCGCCTTCGCGCGAGTAGCTCTTGCCGACGGCTTCGGGGTCGGGGTCGTAGACGCCGAGGCTGTCCCAGCGGGAGGGCAGGCCGCCGACCGCGTCCCCGCCGGAGGCGAGGAGTTCCCAGAAGCCTTCGGGGGTGTCGATGCCGCCGGGGAGGCGGCAGGCCATCGAGACGACGGCGATGGGGTCGTCGGCGGCGGGGGCGGTCGCGGTGTGGCGCAGCGCGTTGGCCTTCGCCTTGGCCTTGCCGGTGGTCAGGTCCAGCTTGTCGAGGAGCAGGCCGGCGATGGCGGTCGGCGTGGGGTAGTCGAAGGCGAGCGTCGAGGGCAGCGTGACCCCGGTCTCGGACGACAGGCGACGGCGAAGCTCCACGGCCATCAGGGAGTCGATGCCGAGTTCCTTCAGCACCTGTTGCGCGCCGATCCCGTCGGCGGTCGCGACACCGAGGACCACCGCGGCCTCGCGCTGCACCAACCGGATCAGCGACGTGAGCCGCTCGGCCTCGGGCTGGGCGGCCAGCTGGTCGCGCAGGCCGGTCGGCGTGCCGCCGGACTGCCCGGCCCGCTGACGCGGGGCGCGCAGCAGGCTCCGGAACAGGGCCGGAACGGCGCCGTCGCCGTCCAGTTCCCGCTGGAGGGAGGTGAGTTCGAGGCGTACGGGGACCAGGTGCGGTCGGTCCGATGCCAGGGCCGCGTCCAGGGCCGCCAGGCCCTGTGCTTCGCTGAGCGCGGCGACACCCTGGCGACGGAGCCGGGCGAGTTCGGCCTGGCCGAGGGTCGCGGTCAGCCCCTGACCGGCCTGCTGCCACAGTCCCCAGGACAGGCTCGTCGCGGGAAGTCCGTTCGCCCGGCGGTGGGCGGCCAGGGCGTCCAGGAAGGTGTTCGCCGCCGCGTAGTTGCTCTGGCCCGCGCCACCGAGGACACCGGCGGCGGAGGAGAAGAGCACGAAGGCCGCCAGGTCAAGGCCCCGCGTCAGCTCGTGGAGGAGGAGCGCGGCTTCGGCCTTCGGCTGCCAGACCCGCGCCAGACGCTCCGCGTCCTGCGAGACCAGCAGACCGTCGTCGAGCACGGCGGCCAGGTGGAACACGGCCGTCCAGGGGCGCTCGGGCGCCGCCAGGAGGGCCTGCGCCTGGTTGCGGTCGGAGACGTCGGCCGCGACGATCCGTACGGTCTCGGCGCCGGCCGACTCCAGCTCGGCCACCAGCTCGCCGGCCCCCGGAGCCTCCATGCCGCGCCGGGAGGTCAGTACGAGATGACGTACGCCGTGCACCGACACCAGATGACGGGCAACCGCCCGACCCAGCTCACCGGTACCACCCGTCACCAGAACGGATCCGTCCGCCGCGAACTCCGGCAGCTCCCCGCCGGTCTCCGCACGCACCAGACGCGCCACCCGGATCTCGCCGCCGCGCACCGCCAGCTCCGGCTCACCGGTGACGGACAGGGCGCGCGCCACGTCCGCCGCCGTGACGGACGGCTCGGTGTCGATGTCGACGAGGCGGATCACCCGGTCGGCGTGCTCGCTGCGCGCCGTGCGCAGGAGTCCCCACAGGCCCGCGCGCGCGAGATCGCGTACGGGGCCGTCGGCGTGCACCGCGCCCCGGGTCAGCCAGATCAGCTCGGTCTGTTCGAGGCGGGGTTCGGCGAGCAGGCGTTGCAGCAGTTCCAGCCCGGCGGTGGCCTCGTGGAGGGCCGTGGCGCCGGTCGGGCGGGTGGCGTCGATGACGAGGCGGTCGGGGGCGTCCGTGTCACCGCCGAGACCGGAGACGGCGGCGAGCAGCGCGTCCGCGTCCCGGTGGGCGGCGTCGAAGCCGAGCGTTTCCTCGCCCAGGACCCAGGTCAGACCGTCCTGCGGGTGCTCCTCCCGGACGGGCGGGGCTTGGAAGACCACCTGGTAGAGGTGGTCGACGGTTTCGGTGACCTTGAGCTGCTCGGCGCCCGCGGCGCGCAGCTGGAGTCCGTCTGCGTGGGCGACGGGCCGACCGGCCGGGTCGGTGGCGGTGACGCGCACGCTGTTCTGCCGGGAGTCGAGCTCGACGCGTACGCGCAGCTCGGTGGCGCCGGCGCCGAGGAGCTCGACACCGGTCCATTCGAACGGGAGGAGCACCTGCGAGGCGTCGGTCCCGGTGTTCGCGTCCTGGACGCCGACCAGGGCGTGCAGGGCCGCGTCGAGGAGGGCGGGATGGATGCCGAACTCGTCGGCCTTCAGCCCCTCGGGCAGCCGGACCTGCGCATACGCGGTGTCGCCTGCGCGGTGGAGCGCGGTCAGGCCCTGGAAGGCGGGGCCGTAGTCGAGGCCGCGGGCGCGGAGGCGGTCGTAGAAGCCGTCGAGGTCGACGGGCTGGGTGCCGGGGACCGGCCACTGGGCCAGCTCGGCGAACGTGGCGCTGTCGGCGGTCGGGGCGGACGCGAGGGAGCCCGCCGCGTGGCGGCGCCACGGGGCGTCGTCGGCCGCGTTCTCGGGGAGGCTGTAGACCGCGACGGGGCGTCGGCCCGTGCTGTCGGGCGCGCCGACGGCGACCTGGAGGCGGACGGCGCCGTCGGTGCCGAGCAGCAGCGGCTCGGTCAGGGCGAGTTCGGCCACGCCGGGTGCGCCGACGTGGTGGGCGGCGGTGAGGACGAGTTCGAGCAGGCCGGTACCGGGGACGAGGGGCGTGCCGAAGGCCGCGTGCTCACGGAGCCAGGGGTGCTGCGCGGAGGAGAGCCGGCCGGTGAAGAGGTACCCCTCGCCGTCGGCCAGCGCGGTGACGGCGCCGAGCCAGGGGTGCGCCGAGGCGGTGAGTCCCAGCGAACGGACGTCGCCCGCCCGCTCGTCGGACTCCAGCCAGTACCGCTCGCGCTGGAAGGGGTAGGTGGGGAGCGGCACCAGGTCTCCGGTACGGGAGGCGGTGCCGGAGCCGAGGACGCGGTCCCAGTTCAGGGCGTGGCCCTGGACGTGGAGCAGTCCGAGGTTGCGCAGCAGCTGGGCGGGGGTGCCGTGCTGCCGGGCGAGGGAGCCGATGACGATGCCGCCGCGCTCCGCGCTGCCGTCGGTCAGCGGCATGGACAGGACCGGGTGCGCGGAGATCTCCACGAACACGCCGTGGCCGTCGTCCAGAAGCTGGTTCAGGGCACGGTCGAAACGGACCGGCTCGCGCAGGTTGCGGCACCAGTAGCCGCCGTCCAGCGCCGTGCCGTCCGCTGCCTGGCCGGTGACGGTGGAGTAGAAGGCGATGTCCGTACCGGTCGGAGCGATCCCCTCGAAGCCTTCGGCGAGGCCGGGCAGCAGGGGGTCCATCTGGGCGTTGTGGGACGCGTAGTCCACCTTGATCTTGCGGGCGTAGACGTTCTGCTCCGACAGCTCCGCCACGATCCGGACGATTGCATCCGCCTGACCGGAGATCACGGTCGAACCGGCCGTGTTGACCGCCGCGATCGACAGGGCGTCGCCGTACGGGGCGATGAACTCCTCGACTTCCGCCACCGGGCGTTCGATCAGCGCCATACCGCCCTGACCCGCGCACGCGAGGACGGCCTGGGAGCGCTGAGCGACGATCTGCGAGCCCTGCTCCAAAGTCAGAGCACCGCTCACCACCGCCGCGACCACCTCACCCTGCGAATGGCCCACCACCGCCGACGGCTCGACGCCCAGGGAACGCCAGACGGCGGAAAGACCGACACCCATCGCGAACAGGGCCGGCTGGACCACGTCCACCCGGTCGAACGGCGGATGATCACCCTCCTCCCCCGCCAGCACCTCACGCACCGACCACCCCGTGAACGGACGCAACGCCGCATCACACGCGTCGACCGCAGCCGCGAACACCGCGTTGGACGCCAGGAGTTCGCGGCCCATGCCCACCCACTGCGAACCCTGGCCGGGATAGACGAAGACGACCTTCCCGCGGCGCGCGGCCGAACCCGTCACCACCGCGTCGTGCGACGTGCCCTCCGACAACGCCCGCAACGCCTCCACCAGACCGGCCGCATCCGAGGCCACCACACTCGCCCGCGACGCGAAGTGCGAACGGTGCCGGGCAGCCGTCACCGCGACATCGGCGAGCGGCGCAGCCTCGGAACGTCCCGACAGCCAGTCCGCCCACCGGCCCGCCTGCTCCCGCAGCGCGGTCTCGTCACGCCCCGACACCACCACCGGAAGCGGCGTCCCGGTCAGCACGTCGGCGGCCGGTTCGGCGGCCTCCCCCGCCGGGGGCTCCTCCAGCACCACGTGGGCGTTCGTCCCGCTCAGGCCGAAGGAGGAGACGCCCGCGCGGCGGACGCGCTCCGCCCCCCGCTCCCACGCACGCGCCTCGTTCAGCAGCTCCAGGCCGCTGGTGTCCCACTCGATCAGCGGGGTCGGCTCCTCGGCGTGCAGGGTCTTCGGGAGCATGCCGTGCTCCAGCGCCAGCACCATCTTGATCACGCCGATGACACCGGCCGCGGCCTGCGCGTGCCCGATGTTCGACTTCGAGGACCCCAGGTAAACGGGCCGGTCCGCCTCGCGTCCGGGGCCGAACACCTCGGCCAGCGCGCCCGCCTCGATGGGGTCGCCCAGAGACGTGCCCGTGCCGTGCGCCTCGACCGCGTCGATGTCCGCGGGGGTCAGGCGCGCGGCGGCGAGGGCGTCCTGGATCACGCGCTGCTGGGAGGGTCCGTTGGGGGCGGTGAGGCCCTGGCTGCGGCCGTCCTGGTTGACGGCCGAGCCGCGGATCACGGCCAGGACCCGGTCGCCGTCGCGCTGCGCGGCCGAGAGCCGCTTGAGGGCGAGCACGCCGACGCCTTCCGCCCAGCCGGCGCCGTCGGCCTGCGCCGAGAACGACTTGCAGCGGCCGTCGGCCGCCATGCCCTTCAGGCGGGAGAACTCCACGAAGAGGGAGGGGGCGCTCATGATGGTGACGCCGCCCGCGAGGGCGAGTTCGCACTCGCCCTGCCGCAGGGCCTGCACGGCCAGGTGCAGGGCGACGAGCGAGGAGGAGCAGGCGGTGTCGACGGTGACGGCCGGGCCCTGGAGGCCGAGGGTGTAGGAGACGCGGCCGGACACCACGCTGGAGGCCTTGCCGGTGCTCACGTAGCCGTCGAGGGCGTCCAGGTCGCGGCCCAGGTGGCCGTAGTCGGAGCTCATCGTGCCGAGGTAGACGCCGGTACGGCTCTCCATCAGCGCGTCCGGGCGGATCCCGGCCCGTTCCAGGGCCTCCCAGGAGGTTTCCAGGACCAGGCGCTGCTGCGGGTCCATGGACAGGGCCTCGCGCGGCGAGATGCCGAAGAAGGCGGCGTCGAAGTCCTCGGCGCCGTCGAGGAATCCGCCGTTCTGGGAGTACGTCTTGCCGACGGCCTCGGGATCCGCGTCGTACAGGTCGAGGCCGGTCCAGCGCGAGGGCAGGCCGCCGACGGCGTCACCGCCGGAGGCGAGGAGTTCCCAGAAGCCCTCCGGGGTGTCGATCCCGCCAGGGAGGCGGCAGGCCATCGACACGACCGCGATCGGCTCGGACTGCTTCGCCTCGAGCTCCGCCGCGCGCTTTTGCAGTGCGCGGATCGCCGGTAGGGCAGCCTGCATCCGGTCCTGGTTTGTATTCGACACCATCGAGCGCCTCTCTGCGCGGCCACCGCGAGCTGATCCGGTCCCCGTGGACACAACACGGGTACCGGACCAGCCAATCGGCGAACACTTGAGCCCGGGTCAACGTGACCTGGTGTGCCCGGTGGCGAAGGCCGCGGAGGGGGCCGCCCGTCGGGGCTAGTCGAGGCCGAACCCCTCCGCGGCGAACAGGGCGTCGAGCTCGGCGTTGAGGTCCTCGACGGACCGTTCACCCGCGTCGGCATCGCCGTCCGCGGCTCCCTCGGCCCCGTCCTCGGCCCCGGCGTCCGCCCCGGTGGCCGTCCCGGCCTCCGCCCCGGCGTTCGTCCCGAAGGCGGTTTCGGCGTCCGTCCCGGAGGCCGGGAAGCCGAGGTCCGCGAGGGCGGCGGCCGCCACCGCGGTCCCGGCCGCCGCGGCCAGGACCGAGGCCGGCACCGAGGTCGCCGCCGTGGCCGGAGTCGGGGTCCGGGCCGGGGGCGGGGTCGCGGCCGGGAGGGCCAGGCGGCTGAGGATCAGCCGGGCGATGTGCTCGGGCGTCGGGTGGTCGAAGGCGAGGGTGGCGGGCAGCGGCACCCCGCTCTCCGCCGCCAGCCGCCGGCGCAGCTCCACCGCCATCAGGGAGTCCAGGCCGAGCCCCTTGAGCACCTCCTGCGGGGACAGCGAGCCGGTCGAGGTCAGGCCCAGTACGGCGGCCACCTCGCGCAGCACCAGTTCCGTCACCAGGTCGGTCCGCTGGTCCTCGGGCTCCGCCAGCAGCCGCTCGCGCAGACCGGCCGGGCCGGCTGATGCGGCGGAGGCCGGGGTCTCGGCCCGGCGCGGCCGGGTCCGTACGAGGGAGCGGAACAGGGCGGGCGCGGCCCGGCCCTGGTCCACCTCGGCCTGGGCGGCCCGCAGGTCGAGCCGCAGGGGGACGAAGTTGCCGGCCGGGCGGGCGAGTGCCGCGTCCAGCAGGTCCAGGCCGTGCTCGAAGCTGAGCGGGGCGATGCCCTGGCGGCGCATCCGGTCCAGTTCCGCCGTGCCGAGGTGGGAGGTCATGCCGACCCCGGCCTGGTGCCACAGACCCCAGGCGAGGCTGGTGACCGGGCGCCCCTCGGAGCGGCGGCGGACCGCGTACGCGTCGAGGCAGGCGTTGGCCGCGCCGTAGATGCCCTGGCCCGCGGTGCCGACGGTGCCGGCGGCGGAGGAGAAGAACACGAAGGCGGCGAGGTCCAGGCCCAGATCGGCGGTCACCTCGTCGAGGAGCACGGCGCCGGTCGTCTTGGGCCGCATCACATGAGCGAGCCGCTGTGCGTCCTGGCCGAGGAGTACACCGTCGTCCAGGACGCCCGCGAGGTGCAGGACGGCCGTCCAGGGCCGACCCTCCTCAGCCAGACCGAGCACCTTCTCCACGTCATCGCGACGACCGACATCACAGGCCTCTACCCGCACGCATTCCGCGCCTTCTTCCCTGAGCTGGTGTATGAGTTCCGCGGCTCCGGGCGCCTGCGCGCCGCGCCGTGAGGTGAGGACGAGGTGCCGGACGCCGTGTCGGCGGACCAGGTGGCGGGCCACCTCGCGGCCGAGCTCGCCGACACCGCCCGTGATCAGGACGGTGCCCTGCGGATCGAGGGTGCGCACCCCGCCGGAACCGGTGCCCGTGCCGGTGCCGGTGCCGGTGCCGGTGCCGGTCGCGGGTCCGGTGGGCCGGTCGGCCGCCACCAGGCGGGCCGCGAGCACCTGGTCGCCGCGCAGGGCGAGTTCCGGCTCGTCCACGTGGGCCAGGGCGGTCTCGACGGCCTCCGCGGTGCTGTCCCGGTCCAGGTCCAGCAGGCGCAGGCTCTGGCCCGGGTGTTCCGCGCGGGCGGATCTGACCAGGCCCCAGAGGGGTGCGTAGGCCAGTCCGTCGAGCAGGTCGCCCTCCACCGCGCCGATGCTGCCGCGGGTGGTGAAGACGAGTTCGCTGCCGGTGAGCCGCTCGTCGGCCAGCAGGGCCTGGAGCAGGGCGAGGGCGTACTCGCCGCCGCGGAACACGGCCTCGGACGCGCCCATAGCGGGGGCCCGCCCGGTCGTGTCCACGACGATCCTGGCCGGCGCGGGGACGCCTGCGTCCAGCCGGGCGGACAGGGCGTCGACGCCGGGCAGCGTCTCGGCGCCGAGCAGTGCGGCGAGCTCCCCGGTGCCGCCGAGTACGACGTCCGCCGTGCGGCGGCCGGTGGGCGTGGCGCTGGCCGGCAGGGGCTGGAAGGCCAGCCGGTGCAGGTCGCGGGAGGTGGTGGACCGGGCGGCGCGCAGCTGGTCGGCGGTGGCCCGCCGCAGGTGGAGCGCGCCGACGCGGACGACGGGCGAGCCGGCCGCGTCGGCGGCCCAGACCTGCACGGACTGGCCGTCGGCGGACCGTTCGACGTCGATGCGGACGCGGAGCTCGCCGCTGCCGGCCGCGAGCAGTTCGACGTCCGTCCACTCGAACGGCAGGAGCGCGCCCTCGGGTTCGTCCTCTCCGGCCGTCGCGCCCTTCATCACGTGCAGGGCGGTGTCGAGCAGGGCCGGGTGCACGTTGTACTCGGCGCCCGCGGCCGGGTCGGGGAGGCGGACGAGCCCGTAGGCCGTGCTGCCCTTGCGCCACAGTTCGGTCAGGCCGCGGAAGGCGGGGCCGTAGTCGATGCCCTGGGCGGCGAAGCGGTCGTAGAACCCGTCGAGGTCGACCCGGTCGGCGCCGGCGACCGGCCAGCCGCGGAGGTCGGCGAACCCGTCCGGGGCGCCGTGGCCGGCCGGGGCCGGGTCGAGCAGCAGCTCGCCGCTCGCGTGGCGGGTCCAGGTGCGGCCGGGGCCGTCGGGGCGGCTGTGCAGGGTGATCGGGCGGCGGCCGTCGCGCGGGGCGCCCACGGTGATCTGGAGGCGCACCGCGTCCTCGATCACCAGCGGCTCGGCAAGGGTCAGTTCGGCGATGCCGACGGCCCCCGCCTCGTGGGCCGCGGCCGTGGCCAGCTCGAGCAGACCGGTGCCGGGGACGATGACCGAGCCGAACACGGAGTGCTCGCGCAGCCACGGGTGGTCGGTGAGGGAGAGGCGGCCGGTGAAGACGTGGCCGTCGGCGTCGGCGAGTTCGAGGGCCGCGCCGAGCCAGGGGTGCCGGGAGGCTTCCAGGCCCAGGGAACCGGCGTCGCCGGCGGCCTGGGCGACGGGCAGCCAGAAGCGCTCGCGCTGGAAGGCGTACGAGGGCAGGGGGACCAGGTGGCCGGCGCCGAGGACGCGGTCCCAGTCGAGGTCGTGGCCCTGCACGTGGAGCAGGCCGAGGTTGCGCAGCAGCTGGGCGGGGGTGCCGTCGCGGCGGCTGAGCGAGCCGACGACGATGCCGCCGCGCTCCGCGCTGCCGTCGGTCAGCGGCATGGACAGGACCGGGTGCGCGGAGATCTCCACGAACACGCCGTGGCCGTCGTCCAGAAGCTGGTTCAGGGCTCGGTCGAATCGGACCGGCTCGCGCAGGTTGCGGCACCAGTAGCCGCCGTCCAGCGCCGTGCCGTCCGCTACCTGGCCGGTGACGGTGGAGTAGAAGGCGATGTCCGTACCAGACGGGATGATCCCCTCGAAGCCCTCCGCCAGGGACGGCAGCAACGGGTCCATCTGGGCGTTGTGGGAGGCGTAATCGACCTTGATCTTGCGGGCGTAGACGTTCTGCTCCGACAGCTCCGCGACGATGCGGACGATGGCGTCCGCCTGACCGGAGATCACGGTGGAACCGGCCGTGTTGACCGCCGCGATCGACAGGGCGTCGCCGTACGGGGCGATGAACTCCTCGACCTCCGCCACCGGGCGTTCGATCAGCGCCATACCGCCCTGACCCGCGCACGCGAGAACGGCCTGGGAGCGCTGAGCGACGATCTGCGAGCCCTGCTCCAAAGTCAGAGCACCGCTCACCACCGCCGCGACCACCTCACCCTGCGAATGGCCCACCACCGCCGACGGCTCGACACCCAGGGAACGCCAGACGGCGGAAAGACCGACACCCATCGCGAACAGGGCCGGCTGAACCACGTCCACCCGGTCGAACGGCGGATGATCACCCTCCTCCCCCGCCAGCACCTCACGCACCGACCACCCCGTGAACGGACGCAACGCCGCATCACACGCGTCGACCGTCTGCCGGAAGGTCTCGTTCTGCGCGAGCAGGGCACGGCCCATCCCGACCCACTGCGAACCCTGGCCGGGATAGACGAAGACGACCTTCCCGCGGCGCGCGGCCGAACCCGTCACCACCGCGTCGTGCGACGTGCCCTCCGACAACGCCCGCAACGCCTCCACCAGACCGGCCGCATCCGAGGCCACCACACTCGCCCGCGACGCGAAGTGCGAACGGTGCCGGGCAGCCGTCACCGCAACATCGCAGACCGGGACCTCGGGGTGCCGCGCGGCCCACTCCGCCCAGCGGGCCGCCTGCTCGCGCAGCGCGGCCTGGTCGCGGCCCGACACGGCCACCGGGTACGCGGAGGCGGCCGTGCCGGTCGGGACGGCGGCGGGCGGTGCGGCGGCCGGGGGCTCTTCGAGCACCACGTGGGCGTTCGTCCCGCTCAGTCCGAAGGAGGAGACGCCCGCCCGGCGCGGGCGCGACGGGTCCCGCTCCCACGGGGTGAGCGAGTCCACGACCCGGACGGGGAGTTCGTCCCAGGCGATGTTCGGGTTGCGCGGGGAGCTGTGCGCGGTCGCCGGGAGGGCGTCCTGCCGGAAGGAGGCGAGCATCTTGCAGACGCCCGCGACACCGGCCGCCGACTCCAGGTGGCCGATGACGCTCTTGGCGGTGCCCAGCCCGAGCTCGCGGCCCGGCGTGCGGCCTTCTCCGTAGACCGCGGCCAGTGCCTGCACCTCGATGGGGTCGCCCAGCGAGGTGCCTGTGCCGTGGCATTCGACGTAGTCGACGTCGGCGGGCGCCAGGCCGGCCGAGGCGAGGGCGGTGCGGATGACCTTCTGCTGCGAGGTGCCGTTGGGGGCGGTGATGCCGCTGCTGGCGCCGTCGTGGTTGATGGCGGTCGCCCGGATGACGCCGAGGACGGTGCGGTTCTGCGCCTGCGCGTCGGAGAGCCGCATGAGGGCCAGCACGCCGACGCCCTCGCCGCGGCCGTAGCCGTCGGCCTCGGCGGAGAAGGTCTTGCTGCGGCCGTCCGGGGCCAGGGCGTGCGAGCGGCTGAGCGCGATGAACGCGCCCGGGTCGGCGAGGACCTGCACCCCGCCGGCCAGGGCGAGTTCGCACTCGTCGCCGCGCAGGGCCTCGCACGCGAGGTGCAGGGCGACCAGGGAGGACGAGCAGGCGGTGTCCACGGACAGCGCCGGGCCCTGGAGGCCGAGGTGGTAGGAGAGGCGGCCGGCGTTGAAGCTGGGCAGGGTGCCGGTCAGGGTGTAGGTGTCGGGGGCGCCGCCTTGGCGGTACTTGCCGTACTCGCCGACGCCCGCGCCGACGAACACGCCCGTACGGGAGTCCCGCAGCTCGCGGGGCCGGATCCCGGCGTCCTCCAGGGAGGTCCAGGCCGCCTCGAGGAGCAGGCGGTGCTGGGGATCCATCGGCTCGGCCTCGCGCGGGCTGATGCCGAAGAAGGCGGCGTCGAAGCGGGACACGTCGTCGAGGAAGGAGGCGTGGCGGGCGTACGTGCGGCCCTCCGCGTCCGGGTCGGCGTCGTAGAAGGCGTCGATGTCGAAGCGGTCCGCCGGCACGGTGGTGACGGTGTCGCGGCCCTCGGCGAGGACGGTCCAGAGGCTGTCGAGGTCGTGGGCGCCGCCGGGCATGCGCAGGCCGACGCCGACGATGGCGAGCGGCTCGTCGCCGCGGGCGGGGCGGGAGTCCGCCGGCGCCACGGTGGTGGGCGCGGCGGGGGTCGCGGGGGCGAGTTTGGCGAGCAGCCACGCGGTGGCGGCGGTCAGGTCGGGGCAGTCGAAGGCCAGCGTCTTGGGGGTGGGGACACCGGTGCGCTTCTGGACGCCGGCGGCGAAGTCGATGGACATCATCGAGCCGAAGCCGAGGTCCTTGAAGCCGCGGTCCGGGTCGAGCGACTGCGGGTCCTTGACGCCGAGGACGGCGGCGGCCTCGGCGGCGAGTACGGCCGTGACGTGGGCCGCGCGGTCGGCCTCGGGCAGCGCCAGGACGCTGCTCAGGAACGGGTTCGCGGCGCCGCCCGTCTCGGGGGCGGCCGGGGCGGTACGGGCCTGCGCGATCTCGTCGAGGAAGTGGCGCGGGCGGGCTTCGCCGTAGCCGGCGGCCGCCTTCGGCCAGTCGATGTCGGCGACGACGAGGGAGCGGCCGGAGGTCAGGGCGCGGTCCAGGGCCGTCAGGGCGCGGTCCACGGCCATGGGGGCGAGTCCCGCGGCGCGCAGCTGGGCTTCGGCGGCGCCGTGCGTCATGCCGCCGTCCGCCCAGGGGCCCCAGGCGAGGCTGAGGGCGGGGACGCCGTCGGCGCGCAGGGTCTCGGCGAGGGCGTCGAGCGCGGCGTTGGCCATGGCGTAGTTGGCCTGGCCGAGGTTGCCGAGGACTCCGACGACGGAGGAGTACAGGACGAACGCGTCGAGGTCGTGGTCCCGGGTGAGCTCGGCCAGCAGGCGGGCGGCGGCGAGTTTGGGCGCCGCCGCGGTGGCCAGGGCCTCGGTGTCGAGGCGGTCCAGGAGGCGGTCGTCGAGGACGCCCGCGGTGTGGAAGACGGCGCGCAGCGGCGGCTGCTGTGCGTCGAGGCCGGCCAGGAGCCGCTGCGTCTGGTCGCGGTCGGTGAGGTCACAGGCGGCGAAGGTGACGCGGGCCCCGGCGGCTTCGAGGCGGGCGGTGAGTTCGGCGGCGCCGTCGGCCGAGGCGCCGCGCCGGGAGACGAGCACCAGGTGCTCGGCGCCGCGCTCGGCGAGCCACAGCGCGAGGTGGCCGGCGAGGGCGCCGCTGCCGCCGGTGACCAGGATCGTCCCGCGCGGGGTCCAGGGGGCGGCCGGGGGCACGGTGGCCGGGCGCAGTCGGCGCACATACGCGCCGGTGGGGCGCAGGGCGAGGTGCTCCTCGCCTCCGGCGGGTGCGGTGGGGCCGGCGGTGTTAACGGCGTTAACGCCGTTAACGCCGTTAACGGCGGTGGCACGGTTGACGGTTGCGGCGAGGCGCGGGGCCGCGGCCAGCGCCTGGGCGTCGTCGGCCGGGAGGTCGACGAGGCCGCCCCAGCGGGCGCCGTGCTCCAGGGCGACGACGTGGCCCAGACCCCAGGCGAGCGCCTGGTCGGGGCGGGGCGCCGGGTCGGCGGGGGCGGCGTGCACCGCGCCCTGGGTGACGAGCCACAGCGGGGCGCGGACGGCGGCGTCGCCGAGCGCCTGGACCAGGGCCAGCGTCCGGGCGGCGCCCGTGGTGGTGGCCGGATGGGCGGGGTGGGCGCCGGTCTCGGTGGGGGTGAGGGCGAGCACGCCGGACGGCTGCCGGTCGCCGAGCTCCGCGCCGAGCGCGGCCAGGGCGGCCCCGTACGCGGTGCGGTCGTCGTGGGCGGGCAGGAGGTGGACGGTCGCCCCGGCGGCGGTGAGCGCTGCGGCAACGGCGTCGACGAGTGCCCGGACCGTCACCGCCGAGGTGGCGGCCGTCGGAGCCGGTTCGCCGGGGGTGGCGAGGAGCCAGTGGCCCTGGATCCCGGGGGCCGGGGTCAGGGGGCGGGCCGGCTGCCAGGTCTGTTCGTACAGCCAGGAGCTGACGGTGTCGGCCTGGGTCCGGCGTTCGTGCCAGGCGGCCAGGTGAGGCAGCAGGGCGGCCACGGCGGTGCTGTCGGGGGCGCTGCCGCCGACGCCGAGGAGTTCGGCGACGCGCTCGGGCGCGCCGCTCCCGACGGCCTGCCACAGCGCGTCCTCCGCGGCGGACCGGTCGCCGCGGGGCCGGTCGGGGGCGTCGATCCAGTGGTGCTCGCGCTGGAAGGCGTACGTGGGCAGGTCGGTGACGGTGGCGGCGGTGCCCGCGAACACCTTGCACCAGTCGACGTGCTGGCCGCTGACGTGCAGCGCGCCGAGGGCCTGCACGAGGATGCGGGCCTCGTCGCTCTCGTCGGCACGCTGGGAGGCGATGAAGGGGACCTCGCGGCTCACGCAGCCCGCGCCCGTCGCGGACAGCACGGCGGCGGGCCCGCATTCGAGGTAGCGGGCGATGCCGGCCTGCTCCAGGGTGGCCATGGCGTCGAGGAAGCGGACGGGTTCGCGGACCTGGCGGACCCAGTACTCCGCGGAGCGCATGCCCTCGCCCGGTGCGAGGCCGGCGTCGGCCCACGCTCCGGTGACGGTGGAGACCAGCGGGATCCGCGGTGCGTCGAAGGCGCACTGCTGCGCGACGGCGCGGTAGGCGTCGAGCATCGCGTCCATGTGCGGGCTGTGGAAGGCGTGGGACACCTCCAGTCTGCGCGTGCGCCGGCCCTGGGCCGCGAAGCGGGCGATGACGGCGGTGACGGCGTCGGCGTCGCCGCTGACGACGGTCTGCGCGGGCCCGTTGAGCCCGCCGACGGCGATCCGGCCGGGTACGTCCGCGAGGACCTCCCGCACCTCGGCCTCGGACGCCTCGACGGAGGCCATGGCGCCGCCCGGCTCGCACGCCTGCATGAGGCGGCCCCGGGCAGCCACCAGGCGGGCCGCGTCGGCCAGGCCGAGCACGCCCGCCGCGTGCGCGGCCGCGACTTCTCCGACGGAGTGGCCGGCCAGGACGCGCGGCCGCACGCCCCAGGCCTCCCACTGCCGGAACAGGGCGACCTCGACGGCGAACAGGGCGGGCTGGGTGAACTCGGTCTCGTGCACGAGCGCGCCGTCGGCGCCGTCGGGGTCGGCGAACAGCACGGCGACGAGCGGGATCCGCAGGTGGCGGTCGAGCTCCGCGCACACGTCGTCGAAGGCCTGGCGGAAGGCGGGCAGGGCCCCGTACAGGGCGCGGCCCATGGCGAGGCGCTGGCTGCCCTGTCCGGTGAACAGCACCGCCAGGTCGCCCTCGCGGGCGGTGCCCTCGGTCAGGGCGTGGTGCGGTGCCCCCTGGGCCAGGGCGCGCAGGGCCTGCGCCGCCTCGTCGGCGGTGGTGGCGACGGCGACGGCCCGGTGCTCCAGGTGCGAGCGGCGGCCGGCGGCGGTGTACGCGGTGTCGAGCAGGGTGGCCGCGGAGGCGCCGGCCAGGTGGTCGGCGAGGGCGGCGGCGTTCGCGGCGAGGGCGGCGGCGCTCTTGCCGGAGACGGTCACGGCGACGGGCGCGGTGGGGGCGGGGCGCTGGGGGCGGCCGGTGACGGCGCCCCAGTCGACGTCGTAGCCCTCGCACCACAGGCGGACGGCGACGTCCTCCAGCGAGCGGCGGGCGGGGCGGTCGCGGCGGCCGGTGACCAGCACCGAGGAGGGTCCGGCGGCGGCCTTGGCCGTGTCCGGGCCGGCTTCGGCCAGTGCGGTCAGGGTGCGCTTGAGGGAGTGCCGGGCGACGGGGTGCGGGGCGATCTCGACGATCGCGAGGCCCCGTTCGTCGGCGAGGGCGGTGACGGCCTCGGCGATGAGCATGGGGGCGCACATGTTGCGGGCCCAGTAGGCGGCGTCCAGGGTGGTGCCGTCGGTGAAGCCGTTGGTGACGGTGGACCAGAAGGGGACGGCGGCCGGGGCGGTGCGCAGGGTGCCCAGCCGGCGTTCGAGTTCGGGGGCGAGCTCGGTGAGCTGCTCGCTGTGGGAGGCGTAGTCGATGTGGACGCGCTGGCAGCGCACCCCGGACTCGGTGAGTTCGCGTTCCACGGCGGCCACGGCGTCCAGCGGCCCGGACAGGGCGGTCTGGCCGGGGGCGAGGTGGCCGGCGAGGGAGATCCGGCCGGGGTGGCGGGCGACGAGTTCGTCGGCGCGCTCCAGCGGCAGTTCGCACAGCAGCAGGCCGCCCTGCCCGGCGGCGCGTTCGGCGATGAGCTGGGACCAAGTGCCGATGAGCCGGGCGCCTTCGGCCAGCGGCAGGGCGCCGGCGACGACGGCGGCGGCGACCTCGCCGATGCTCTGGCCGAAGACGGTGCACGGCTCCAGGCCCCAGGCTTCGAGGGTGCGGGCGAGGGAGACCTGCACGGCGAACAGGACGGGCTGGACGACGTCGGTGCGCTCCAGCCGGGAGGTGTCGGGTCCGGCGAGCAGTTCGTCGAGGACGGACCAGCCGGTGGTCGCGCGGATCGCGGTGTCGCAGGCGTCGAGGGCGGTGCGGAAGGCGGGTTCGGCGAGCAGGTCGCGGCCCATGCCGAGCCATTGGGAGCCGTGGCCGGAGAAGAAGAAGGCCAGGGAGGGGCGGCTGCCCGGGGTGCGCGGGGTGCGGGCGTCGAGCTGTTCGCGCAGGGTGTCGGCGAGCTCGTCCGCGTGGTCGACGGCGGCGACGACGCGCTGGGCGCCGGTGGCGCGGGCCAGGAGTTCGGGGGCGTACCAGCCGTGTCCGGCGCGGGCGCGGGCGGCCACGGCGTCGGCGGCCTCGCGCAGTTCCTCGTCGGTGTCGGCGGCGAGGGGGACGAGGTGGCGGCGGCGGTAGGGGGCCTCTTCGAGGGCGATGTGGGCGTTGGTGCCGCCGAAGCCGAAGCTGCTGACGCCCGCGTACCGGCGGCCGCGTCGCGGCCAGGGGCGGCGCTCGGCGACGACCTCGAGGCGTCCGGCCTCGAAGTCGATGTGCGGGTTCGGGGTGTCGAAGTGGAGGCTGGCGGGGAGTTCGCCGTGGTGCAGGGCCAGGGCGGTCTTCATCAGGCCGAGGACGCCGGCGGCGGGTTCCAGGTGGCCGAAGTTGGTCTTGGCGGAGCCGATGCGCAGGGGTTCCTCGCGGCCGTCGGCGAAGACGGTGCCCAGGGCCTCGGCTTCGATGGGGTCGCCGAGGAGGGTGCCGGTGCCGTGGGCTTCGACGTAGGAGACGTGCCGGGGGGCCACGGCGGCGTCCTGCCAGGCGGCGCGCAGGACCTCGGCCTGGGCGCGGGGATTGGGCGCGGTGAGGCCGTTGGAGGCTCCGTCGTTGTTGACGGCGCTGCCTCGGATGACGGCGTAGATCCGGTCGCCTTCGGCGAGGGCGTCGGACAGCCGGCGCAGGACGACGACGCCGCAGCCCTCGCCGCGTACGTAGCCGCCGGCGCCGGCGTCGAAGGCGCGGCACTGGCCGTCGGGGTTCATCCCGCCGAACTTGGTCATGGCGACGGTGGTGTGCGGGCTGAGCAGGACGTTGACGCCGCCCGCGAGGGCGAGGTCGGTCTCGCCGGAGCGCAGGCTCTGCACGGCGAGGTGGGTGGCGGTCAGGGAGGAGCTGCACGCGGTGGCGACGGCGAGGGCGGGGCCGTGCAGGCCGAGGGTGTAGGCGATGCGGGCCGGGATGATCGAGTTGTCCCAGCCGGTGGCGGAGTGGGTGTCGATGTCCTGCGCGTCGGCGCCGGTGGCCAGGTGGTACTCCTGCGCCATGGTGCCCATGAACACGCCGGTGCGGGTGCCTTCGAGGTCGCCGTGGACGATGCGGGCGTCCTCGATGGCGGCCCAGGCGCTTTCCAGGGCCATGCGCTGCTGGGGGTCCATCTGGCGGGCTTCGGCGGGTGAGATGCGGAACAGTTCGGCGTCGAAGCCGGCGACGTCGTCGAGGAAGCCGCCCCACCGGGTGGTCATCCGGCCCGGGGCGCGGGGGTCGGGGTCGAGCCACTCGTCGGCGTTCCAGCGTTCGCGCGGGACCTCGCGGACGGCGTCGACGCCGTCGAGGAGGCTCTGCCACAGGGCGTCGGGGGTCTCGATGCCGCCGGGCAGGCGGCAGCCGAGGCCGACGACGGCGATGGGTTCGCGCGCGTGCGCGCGACCGCGCGGGCGGGCGGCCGCGGCCTCAGGCGGCGCGGGGAGTTCGTCGCCGGCGAGGTGGCCGGCGAGGGCGGCCACGGTGGGGTACTTCCAGGCGGCCCAGGCGGGGACGGGGCGGCCGAGCCACGCGGCGGTGCTCTCCAGCATCGCGACGATCCCCACCGAGGTCATGCCCAGGTCGCGCAGGGAGCGGTTGTCGTCCACCGAGCCGGGGCCGATCTCGAGGAGTCCGGCGATCGTCTCGCGCAGCCGGGCGGCTATGTCCGCGGCGACGGGCACGGGTGCGGCAGCGCTGCCACTGTTCACCTGGGCGTTGCTCATCTGGGCATCCTTGGAGATCGTTGAACCGGGGCCTCGGCAGAAGGAGGGGGGCCGGCCGGGCGCGGGGCGCGCCCGGCCGTTAAGGGTCAGTCCCGGCGGCCGGTGACGGCCGGGGTGGAGGTGGCGGGCGGCGCGGCGGGTGCGTTGCCGGGCTCCGGGGTGAGGGGGCCGCTGCCGCCGTACTGGGCGCGCAGGGCGGGGCTCAGGTTCCGGGACCCGGCGATCTGGGCGTAGACGCCGACCGCTTCGGTCGGGGTGCGCTTCATGGTGGTGCGGTCGACGGCGTAGAGGCCGAAGCGCGGCTTGTAGCCGCCGAGCCACTCGAAGTTGTCCATCAGGCTCCAGTGGTAGTAGCCGCGGACGTCGACGCCTTCGGCGCGGGCCCGCTGGATCTGCTCCAGGGCGCGGACGATGAACTCGGCGCGGCGGGTGCCCGAGGCGGTGGCCAGGCCGGATTCGGAGACCAGCAGGGGCAGGCCCTTGTAGCGGCTGCTGAAGTCCTTCAGGACCGGGTAGAGGCCCTGCGGGTCCGACTCGTAGCCCATGTCGGGGATGAAGTAGGTCGGGTCCTTGAGCGGGAAGCAGGGCGGCGCGCCGCAGACGTCGACGTTGATGACGGGCAGGGTCGTCGGCCCGGGGGTGGTCGGGTCGGTGACGCCGGTGCGGTCGTAGAGCTGGATGCCGAGCCAGTCCAGGGTGTTCTTCCACTCGGGGCGCTGCTCGTCGGGCGTGCCGTCGTAGTTCGCGTCGAAGGTGCCGTTGCGCAGCGAGTCGAGGAAGTTCAGCTCGAAGAAGCGGCGGAAGCGGTCGCGGGCGGCGATGTCGCGGGGCTCGGTGCTGATCTTGCCGTCGCGGACGGCCTCGTACTGCTTGACGCTGGCGGTGAGGCCGACGGAGGCGCCCGGGTCCACCTTCTTGATCGCCTTGTACATGGCGGCGTGGGCGTCGATGTACGTGCGCACGGCCGGCGCGAACCTGGTGTCGAAGTGCGTGGGCAGGTTGGCCTTGCCGGGCGGGCCGGCGCCGAAGGCGTGCGAGAACATCATGTAGACGCCGGGCTCGTTGAGGGTCACCCAGTCGCGGACCCGGTCGCCGAACCGCTGGGCGAGCAGCGTGGAGTGGTCGGCCATCGCCTTGACGACGAGCGGCCCGCCCTGGGGGTGGTCCAGTCCGCAGAGGTTGCCGTCGGAGGGGCCGGCCGCGCAGGCGAGGTCCTCGGGGTTGTCCACCCACACCGGGTTGGCGAAGTGGTGGATGGTGACGACCGGGCGGATGCCGCGGGCGACGAGGGCGTCGATCACCCTGTTGTAGTGGGCGATGGCCTGCTCGTCGAGCTGGCCGCGGCGGGGCTCGATGCGCGCCCACTCGATGCCGAAGCGGTAGGAGTCCACCTTGAGGGCGGCGATGAGGTCGATGTCCTCGATGGCCAGGGTGTAGCCGTCGACTCCCTCGCCGACGGCGGGGCTCTTGCCCATGCCGCCTTCGGCGACGGGCTGGGTCCACTTGTACCAGTCGGTGTGGGTGTTCTGGTCCTCGATCTGGGTGGCGGAGCTGGAGACCCCGAACCGGAAGCTGCCCTTGCCGAACGGCGAGGAGAGCGAACCCGGCTGGGCGAACCGTGCCGGTCGCTGGGTCGGGGAGGTGGCCTCCTGGGCGGCCGCTGTGGGGGCCAGGAGTCCTGCGGTGAGGATCACCGCCGCAGCGGTCTGCAACAGTCGTTTCACGATGCCTTCCAGAGGGGGCCGAGGGCTGAGTCGTCCGCCCCCACCTTCGTGAGCCCGTCTCGAAGGCCGCTGGAGGCCCCGTACAGCCCGCACCCCCTCCCCCACCGTCCCGCAGCCCCCGCCCCGGGCCGTCGGCGCCCGGCGGAGCGGAAACGACCCGGCCCCCGGCCGTCGGGCCGGGGGCTGGGGCGGGGCGGGTGGGGTGGCGGGTCAGCCGGCGTTCTGCGTGAGGGACTTCTCGATGGCGTCGGCGGCCACGGCCGGGCCGTCGACCGTGCGCATGGCCTCGCCCATGCGCTCCACGCGGCCGGTGGTCCCGCTGTCGGCGGCCACGGCCGCGACGGCCTCGCGCAGGGTGTCGACGGTGGTGTCCTCCTTGGGGAGGTGGCGGCCCAGGCCCAGCTCGTCGACGCGCAGGGCGTTGGCCTTCTGCTCGTTCATCTGGGGGATGACGACCATCGGCACGCCGTTGTACAGGGACTCCATGACGCTGTTCATTCCGCCGTGGGTGACGAACAGCTTGGCGTGGCGCAGGACTTCGAGCTGCGGCACGTGGCGGCGCACGTCGAAGTTGGCGGGCAGCGGGCCGAGGTCGGCGGCGTCGATGTGGTCGCCGACGGCCATGACGACGTCCCACTCGCTGTCGCCGAACGCCGAGACGGCCGTGCGGAAGAACTCCGCCCAGCCGGTGGCGGCGGTGCCGAGCGAGATCAGCAGGACCGGGCGGTCCGCGGAAGCGGGCTCCCACGCGCCCTGGAAGGAGCGGTCGCCCAGGCAGGGCCCGGCGAAGACGAAGCGGTCGTCGAAGGTGTCGCCGTCGTAGTGGAAGTCGCGCGGCAGGAAGATGATGCCGAGCTTCTCGATGCCCTGGAAGAAGGCCATGGGGTCGGCCGGCAGGTTGAACTCGGGGAGCAGGCCGGCGAGCTTGCCGATCATCTCCATGACCTGCGGGTCGGAGTACTCGGCGAGCGGGAACTTCTCCTGGATGGAGAAGTGCTCGTTGGCTCCGTAGGTGGGGTAGAGCCGCACGAGCGGGATGTCGTGCTTGGCGCCGTAGAAGCGCGCACCCCACGCCATGAAGTCGTGGACGATGACGTCGGGGCGGTTCTTCTCGTAGAACGGGCCGACCTGCTCGATGAGGCCGGTCGCGTCGTCGAGGCAGCGCATTCCCTCGCCCGCGTTGGCCTCCTCCGTGTAAGGGGAGCGGTAGAACTCGCCGAATACGGAGTCGTAGCGGACGGCCTCGGCGCCGATCGCCTCTATTGCGGGGGCGAAATGGTCGGTGACCGTGCAGGTGACCCGATGCCCCCGCTTGACCAGTTCTTCGACGACTCCGAGTGTCGGATTCACGTGGCCGATGGCCGGGAAATTGAAGAACGCAATGTGCGAAGGCATGGAAACCCCTCTTCCTGGAACCGCTGTACGGGCGAACCGTGTGCCACGGTAGCAGCGGCTCCGGTATCCCGAATCCGCACGGATCCGGGATACCGGGGAATTTCGGCCAGCCTGCGGGGATGTGGCTAGAAAGGCACCGACTTGCCGAGCGCGACGCGCAGGCAGCCGATCTGGCCGCAGTGGTAGGCGTCGTGCATCTGGATGATCGACAGCGCCTTTCCGAGGTTCTTCAACCGGTCGTCGCCGAACGGCTCCAGCGGGGACTCGCCGTCGAGGTCCTCCGGGCGCAGGCCCGCCACGAAGGCCCGCATCCGGGCGTGGACCTGGCGGTAGAGCTCGATCATCTCCGCCAGCGAAGGGCCCCACGACCAGTCGTTGTTGTCGTTGCCCGCGTAGTGCCGGGAGAACTCCTCGGTGACCAGCGACTCGGTGCCCTGGTGCAGGGTGGAGAAGTAGTCGGTGGCGCAGATGAGGTGGCCGAGGAACCAGACCAGCGGCTTGTGCGGGGCGGGGGCCAGCCGCGCGGTCTCGTCGTCGAAGTCCTCGGCGAGTTCGAGCACCATGCCGTAGGCGAGGTCGAAGTGGTGCAGGAAATGGGTGGTGAGCGGCTGAGCCGGGGCGTCGGCGGTCACGGTCATGCGGTTGCTCCTCGTCATGTGGTTCTCGAGCGGGCCTCGAGGCATTCTCGAGCGGTCCTCGGCGGGGTCAGGCGGAACGGTCCCCGTCGTACGACTCGAACGCGCTCGGGCCGGGCGCCCGGACGGCGTCGAGTTTCGCCTTCGCGTCGTCGAAGGTCGGCAGTTCCAGGGTTTCCTCGGAAACCCAGTTCGCGCCTTCCCAGTCGTACATGAGCTCTTTCACCCGGCGGGCCGCCGCCATGTGCGGACCGGATTTCAGAAATCCCTTCAGCGCCTCTTCGTCTTCCCAGATGCTGAGACTCCGCGTGCTGTTGAAGTTCTTCTCGGATATCGCGAGCGTCACGGCCAGCAGACCGGGCCGTGTGTACAGCTCGGCGAGGATGGCCTCGTTCAGGGCGATGGCGGCGGGCTCGTGCCCGGGCTTGGGCCAGCCGACGGACGTGGCGACCAGGTGCCGTCCGCGCAGCGGCTCCTTCAGCCGGCCGGTCTCCGCGTCGACCGCGGGACCCACCCACGGCGCGACCACGTTGAGGTCGGACTCGTCCCCCGCCGCGAATTCACGCAGACTGGCCGGCACCTTCCGCGGCGGCTCCGGCTGCGGCTGTGCCTGCGGGCTCGGGTTCTCGGACATGGGTGGTTCACCGTTCCTTGCGTCGTACGACAAGCCGCTTGATCTCAGCGGCCTGGAGGTGGAGCACACCGAACTCGGGCTCGCGCTCGATTTCCAGCTCCGTGAGCAGCGGCAGCACGGCGCGCAGCACGGCCCGCAGCTCCAGTCGGGCCAGGTGGTGGCCCAGGCAGACGTGCTCGCCGTGTCCGCCGAACGCGATCTGCTCGCGCGCGTCGCGGGTGACGTCGAAGCGGTGGGGGTCCGCGAAGACCACCTCGTCGCGGTTGCCCGCCGGATACCACATCGAGACGGTCTCGCCCTTGCGGATGGGCGTGCCGCCGATCTCGGTGTCCTGGGTGGCGGTGCGCACGAAGTTCACCGCGATCGATGTCCAGCGCAGGATCTCCTCGACGGCTCCGTCGATCAGCGACGGGTCCTCGATGAGCTTCTGCACCTGGTCGGGGTGTTCCAGGAGAGCCTGGATGCCGCCGGTCGTGGCGTTGCGGGTGGTGCCGATGCCCGCGACCAGCAGGTTGAAGATGGTGTAGAGGATCTCGTGGAAGGACAGTGCCTCGCCGTCGATCCGCGCCCGGGCCAGCCGGCTGAGGACGTCGGTGCCGGTGCCGTCGATGTCGGCCATGCGCTGCTGGACCAGGCCCGCGACGTAGCCGTTGAGGGCGCCCATGTTCCGGGCGAAGGCGGCCTCGGCGTCCTCGCCGTCGCGCTGGTTGTCCGGGTCGCCGGGAGCCGTGGTGCCCTCGGTCCACTCGAAGATGTCGTCCCAGTCCTTCAGGGGCGCCCCGACCAGTTCGCAGATCGCCGCGACGGGCAGCCGCGCGGACAGGCTCTTGGCCACGTCCGCGCTGCCGTTGTCGTCGAGGAGGCGGGCGAACGCCTGCGCGTACTCACCCGCGAGCTCGTGGAACCGCTCCTCCAGCTCCTTGATCGCCTTGGGCGTGAAGCAGGGCGCCATGACCTGGCGCAGGTGGCGGTGGCGCGGCGCGTCCATGTACGACAGGGCCGGCGGCATGTCCGGGGCGTGCCCGAACATCTCGGCCCGCGCCTCCAGCTGCGCCTCGAACATCTCCACGGCCTCGGGGGTGTCGAGGGTGACGCGCTGGGCGCTGGAGAAGAGCTTGGGGTTGCGCGAGACGTAGGCGATGTCCTCGTGCCGGGTCAGCACCCAGAACGGCTCGAAGCCGGGGCGCCGGTACCAGAACACCGGCTGCTCGCGGCGGAGCAGGTCGAACTCGGCATGGGGGTAGCCGCCGTTCGCGGCGTACGCGGTCTCATCGGTGATGTCGAGCGTGTCGGGCGTGAGCATGACGGTACGTCCCTTTCAGCCTGCGGTGGTCTCGAGGAGGAAGGAGACGACCGACGCGAGGGTCTCCGTCCGGCGGTCGGCGGTGTCGGCGGCGCCGTCGAGCAGGCGGGCGCCGGGCACGTCGGCGGCGAGCCGCTTGGCGAACGCGGCGGGGGCCAGCCGGCTGTCGCCCGGCAGGACCAGCAACGGCGCGGGGAAGGACGTCATCCACTCCTCCGGTACGGAGAAGTAGGCGGAGCCCTGCGGCCACAGCCCGTCGCGGAAGCGGACCAGGCGCACGATGTAGCGCTCGCGGCGCAGGGCGCGGACCTCCTCGCGGAACGCGGGCGAGCCCTCCAGCTGCCGGGCGTACGGTCCGGCGCCGGGCCGCGCGGCGAAGCCGCCGCCCCGGCCGGCCTCCTCGATCACGCCGTCGAGGCCCTCGGCGCGGGGCAGGCGCATCGGCTCGTCGAAGGTCGCCAGGAAGTCGCCGAAGCCGTTGCCCTCGGCGAGTCCGACGGGCGCGTGGGCGACGACGGCGCCGATGCGGTCGGGGGCGTCCCGCACCAGCCGCCAGAGCTGGGCGGTGCCGGCGCCGGAGGCCGCGACGTGGGCGCGCTCGACGCCGAGTTCGTCCAGGACGGCGACCAGGTCGGCGGCGGTGCGGCCGTAGCAGAACGGCTCGGCGGAGTCGCCGGTGCTCCGGCCCTGGTGGCGGGCGTCGACGGTGATCACCTGGAACCGCCCGGCGAGGGCGTCGGCGGTCTCGGTGAAGGCGGCCCGCTCGGTGTCGCACTGGCCGGGGATCTCGCCGGGGCCGATGAGCAGGACGGGGAAGCCGGTGCCGCGCACCTCGTAGTGGATCCGCGCCCCGTCCGGGCGCACGGTCTCAGGCATGGTTCTCCTCCAGGCTGGGGGCGATCGTGGTGATCGCGTTCATGAGTTCGGCCGCCATGGCCTCGGGGTTGGTGATCGGCGCCGCGTGGGAGCCCTCGATGGAGCGGGGTACGTACAGGGCGCCGGTCAGCTCGCGCCACACCTCCATGGACCCTTCGGGCAGGACCGGGTCGGTGGTGCCGGACACCGCGAAGAGCGGTACGTCCAGGGCGGGGCGGTCGCTGCCGCGCAGCACCGCCCGGTGGTTCTCGGCCAGGACCGTGTCGGTGCGCAGCCGCTGGACGTACTCGGCGAGCAGTTCCCCGCTGGCGAGGACCTCGTCGGGCAGCAGGCCCTCCAGGAGGGCGGCCAGTTCGCGGGGGTCGGCGCCGTCCAGGTCGCCGGTGAGCTCGCCGAGCCGGTCGAGACCGGGGGTGAGGGGCGCGAGCGGCGGCAGCGCGCAGGCGGCGACGAGCGCGAGGGGCGGGACGGCGGGCCGGTGGGCGAGCCGGTGGGCCACCTCCCAGGCCAGCCAGGAGCCCTGGCTGTGCCCGTACAGGACGACGGGCGCCCCGCCCGCGGCCGGGGCGAGCCGGTCGGCGAGGGCGGCGACGACCTGGTCGGCGAGGGCCATCATGTCGGTGACGGGTGCCTCGTCGGCGCGGCCCTCGCGGCCGGGCAGCTGCACGCCGAGGAGTTCGACGTCGTCGGGCAGGTGGCGCACCAGCGGGACGTGGCCGCCGGTGGTGCCGCCCATGCCGGCGACGCAGACGATCCGGGCCCGCGGGTTCTGGGCGGGCTTGAGGACGCGCAGCCAGGGGTTGTCCCGGCCGTGTCCGGCGGCGGGGGCTTCGGGGGCGGCGCCCTCGGGATCGAGTTTGCGGGCGAGGTGGGCGGCGATGCCCTCGCAGGTGGCGTGCCGCAGGATCGCCTCGGTGGTGAGGGCGAGGCCGGTGCGGCGGGTCAGCTCCCCCCGGACCTTCACGGCCATCAGCGAGTCCAGGCCCAGCTGCTGCAGCGGCCGGCCCGTGTCCAGTTCGGCCTCGTCCAGGCCGAGGACGGGGGCGACCTCGCCCTTGACCAGGGCCGTCAGCGCCTCCTGGCGTTCGCCGGCGCTGCGCCCGGCCAGGGCGGTGCGCAGCTCCGCTCCGGCGGACGCGTCCGGTGCCTCCTCGGCTTCCGGCTCGCGGGCCTCGGGCAGGGTGTCCAGCAACGGGCGCGGGCGGGCCGCCCGGTAGGCGGGTGCGAACGCCGTCCAGTCGATGTCGGCGACGCCGAGCGCGGTGAGTCCGGTGGTGAGGGCGATGTCGAGGGCGTCCAGGGCGAGTTCGGGTGCCATGGTGCGAAGGCCGCGGGAGCGGGCGGCGCGTTCGGCGTCGGCGGTGACCATGCCGCCGCCGGCCCACCCGCCCCAGTGCACGACGGTGGCGGGCAGCCCCTTGCCCCTGCGGTGGCGGGCGAGCGCGTCGAGCGCGGTGTTGGCCGCCCCGTACGCGGCCTGCCCGGCGCCGCCCCACAGGCTGGCGCCGCTGCCGTACAGCACGAACGCGTCGAGTTCGTGGCCGGCGAGGGCCTCGTGCAGGTGCCAGGCCCCGTGGACCTTGGCCGCGTTCTCCTCGGCGGCCGCCGCGGGGGTGAGGGCGGTGAGCGCGGCCGGGCGGGACAGGCCCGCCAGGTGGGCGACGGTGCGCAGCGGGCGGCGCGGGTCACCGGTGCGGGCGAGCAGCGCCTCGACCTGTTCGCGGTCGCTGACGTCGGCCTGCTCCAGGCTGAGTTCGACGCCGCGGGCAGCGAGTTCGGTGCGCAACTGCTCCGTTTCGGGGGTGGCCGCCGCGCGGCGGGAGGCCAGCACGATGTGCTCGGCTCCGCGGGCGGCGAGCCGCCGGGCCAGGTGCAGCCCGAGGGCTCCCTGGCCGCCGGTGATCAGCGCGGTGCCGCGGGTGGACCACGCCGCGGGGTGCCGCTGCCCGGCCGGCCGGGGGGTGGTGCGGCGCAGGCGGCGTACGTGGCGGCCGTCGGCGCGCAGCGCCACCTGGTCCTCGTGGTCGCCCGCGGTGAGGCAGGCCACCAGTGCGCCGGCCCAGCCGGGGTGGGGCTCGGCGGGCAGGTCGACGGTGCCGCCCCAGCGCAGCGGGTCCTCCAGGGCGGCGACCCGGCCGAGGCCGGTGACGAGCGCCTGCAGCGGTGCGGGGGCGCCGGCGCCGTCGGTGTCGGCCGCGCCGCGGGTCAGCGCCCACAGCGGGGCGTCGAGCCCGAGGTCGCCGAGGGCCTGGAGCAGGGCGAGGGTGCCGGCGAAGCCGGCCGTGGAGCCGGAGCCGTCGGGGGTGGCGTCGAGGGAGCCCAGGGTGAGGACGGCGGCGGGCGGCTCGGGCAGGGCGCGCAGGGCGGCGCCGAGCGCTGCCCGGTCGGCGCCGGCCGTGATGCGGTGCGGGGTGGCTCCGGCGGCGCGCAGGGCGTCCTCGACCGCGTCGGCGGTCGCCGCCTCCGCGATGGTGGTCACCAGGGCCCAGGGCCCGGCCGCGGAGGCGGCCCGCCCGGCGGGGACCGGGGAGAGCTCCCAGGCGTCCTCGTACAGCCAGCCCGCGACGGTCTCGCGGGCCTCCTGGCCCTGCCACCAGGTGGTGAGCAGCGGGAGCAGTTCCCCGATGCCCTCGCGCAGGCGGTCGGGCGCGTCGAGCAGCTCGGCGAGCCGGGCCGGGTCCTGCTCGCCGACGGCCTCCCAGAACGCCTGGTCGGCGGCGGCGCGGGGGGTGTCCTCGGGCGCCGGCGGGTCGATCCAGTAGGAGCGTCGCTGGAAGGCGTAGGAGGGCAGTTCGGCGACCTTCGCGGCGGGGGCGGCGGCGGCCCAGACCCGCTCCCAGGGCACGCGGTGGCCGTGGGTGTGCAGTGCGCCGAGGGTGCGCAGGAGTTCCCCGCGGTCGCCGTGGCCGCGCCGCAGGGTTCCCGCCACCAGGGCGTCCGCGCTGCCCTCGGTGAGCGGCATGGCGAGCACGGGGTGCGGGCTGACCTCGATGAACACGTCGTGGCCGGAGTCGGTCAGCTGCTGCTGGGCGAGGTCGAGGCGGACGGGTTCGCGCAGGTTGCGGCACCAGTACGAGGCGCCCAGTTCGCGGCCGTCGAGGAGGGTGCCGGTGACGGTGGAGTAGAACGGCAGCCGGCCGCTGACGGGTGCCAGGTCCGCGAGGTCGGCCTCCAGGGCGGGGAGCAGGGAGTCCATCCAGTGGCTGTGCGAGGCGACGGGCGCCTCCAGCTTCCCGCAGACGACGTCCTCGTCGTCGAGGGCGAACAGCAGCTCTTCCAGGGCGTCGGCGTCGCCGGACAGGGCGACGGAGGTGGGGGTGTTGACGGCGGCGACGGAGACGGCGTCCCCGTAGGGCGCGATGCGCTCGCGGACCTGGTCCAGCGGGAGTTCGACGACGGCCATGGCGCCGACCCCGGCGACGGCCTGGAGGGCGCGGCTGCGGACGGCCATGATCCGGGCGCCCTCGTCCAGGGTGAGCGCGCCGGCCACGACGGCGGCGGCGACTTCGCCCTGGCTGTGCCCGGTGACGGCGTCGGGCTCGATGCCCAGCTCGCGCCAGGCGGCGGCGAGGGCCACGTACATGGTGAACATGACGGGCTGGACGACGTCCAGGCGGCGGGCGGAGAGTTCGGGCCCGCCGGCGCCGCGCAGCACGTCGGTGACCGACCAGCCGAGCCGCGGTGCCAGCACCTCGTCGCAGTCGCGGACGGTCCGCGCGAAGGCGGGCGACTGCTCCAGGAGGGCGGCTCCCATGCCGTCCCACTGGCTGCCCTGGCCGGGGAAGACGAAGACGGTGCGGCCGCGGCCGCGGGCGGTGGCCCGGGTGGCGTCCGCGTGGCCGCGGTCCTCGGCGAGGGCGCGCAGGGCGGCGGCGGCCCCGTCGGCGGTGGCCGCGGTGACCGCGGCGCGGTGGCCGAAGTGGGTGCGGCGCAGGGCCGCGGTGCGGGCGACGTCCGCGAGCGGGACGTCGCGGTGCTCCTCCAGCCAGTGCGCCCAGCGGCCGGCCTGGTCGCGCAGCGCGGCTTCGGTGCGGGCGGACAGCACCACCGGGACCGCGCCCGCGGGGTGCTCCTGCGGGGCGGGAGCGGGGGCGGTGTCGGGGGCCTGTTCGAGGACGACGTGGGCGTTGGTGCCGCCGATGCCGAAGGAGGAGACCCCGGCCCGGCGCGGTCCGTCGCAGGACCAGGGCTTGGTCTCGGTGTTGACGTAGAAGAGATTCGGGTCGAGGCCCATCTCGGGGTTGGGGTGCTCGTAGTTGAGGCTGGGCACCAGCTCCGCGTGGTGGACGGCGAGCACGGCCTTGATCAGGCCCGCGATGCCGGCGGTGGCGTCCGCGTGCCCGATGTTGGTCTTCACCGAGCCGATCGCGCAGGGTTCGGCGCGCTCGACGGAGCCGAAGACCTGCTGCAGGGCCTGGACCTCGATGGGGTCGCCGAGCGAGGTGGCGGTGCCGTGTGCCTCGACGAAGCCGACGCTGTCCGGGGTGACCCCGGCCGCCGCCTGCGCCTCGGCGATCACGTACGCCTGGCCCTGCACGCTGGGCGCGGTGAACCCGGCCTTCTCGGCTCCGTCGTTGTTGACGGCGCTGCCGCGCAGCACGGCGTACACGGTGTCGCCGGCCTCGACGGCGTCGGACAGCCGGCGCAGCACGAGCATGCCGACGCCGCTGCCGAAGACGGTGCCCGCGCCCTTCTCGTCGAAGGCGCGGCACTTGCCGTCGGGGGAGACGACCAGGCCGGGCTGGTGGACGAAGCCGCGCTTGAGCGGGATGGTCAGCGAGGAGGCGCCGACCAGGGCGACGTCGGACTCGCCGCGCAGCAGGCTCTCGCGGGCCAGGTGGGCGGCGACCAGGCCGGTGGAGCAGGCGGTCTGGACGGAGAGGGCGGGCCCGCGCAGGTCGAGCTTGTGGGCGACGCGGGTGGCCAGGTAGTCGTTCTTGTTGCCGATCATCGAACGGTAGAAGGACGAGAGGTCGCCCGAGGCGTCCTGGTGGTAGCCGCCGAAGCCGGTGCCGCCGAAGACGGACACGTTGCCGTCGAACGACGCCGGGACGATGCCGGCGTGTTCCAGTGCCTGCCAGGCGGCCTCCAGGAACAGGCGGTGCTGGGGGTCCATGACCTCGGCCTCGGCGGGCGAGTAGCCGAAGAAGGCCGCGTCGAAGAGGTCGGCGCCGTCGACCAGGCCGCGGGAGCGGACGTAGGCCGGGTGGGCCAGTTCCTCCTCGGTGGCGCCGGCAGCGCGCAGTTCCTCGTCGGTGAAGTGGGTGATCGACTCCACGCCGCCGCGCAGGTTGCGCCAGAAGGTGTCGATGTCGGGCGCGCCGGGGAGCTTGCAGGCCATGCCGACGACGGCGACGGCGTCCTCGCCGGAGCGGTCGCGGCGGGCCGCGGACCGTCCGGGCCGGGCGGCCGTGCCGTGCGCGCCGTCGCGCAGGTAGGCGGCGAGCCGGCGGACGGTGGGGTGGCGGAAGAGGGTGGAGAGCGGGAACTCGCGGCCCAGCCCCGCGCAGATGATCTTGTGGGCTTCCAGCGCGCTCATGGAGTTGGCGCCGAGGTCGAAGATCCCCTTGTCGGGGTCGACGGCGGTGATGCCGAGCACCTCGGCCCAGGCGCCGGACACCAGGGTCTCGATGCCGTCCCCGCCGGCGGCCTCGCGGCCCTCGGCCGCGCGGGCGGCCGCGGCGGCCGGCGCGGGTGCCTCCAGGCGCAGCAGGGCGCCCCGGTCGACCTTCTTGTTGGGGGTGTGCGGGAGTTCGTCGAGGCGCACCAGGCGGGAGGGGACCATGTAGGCGGGCAGCCGTGCGGCGAGCGCGGCGAGCAGGTCCTCCTCGGCGACGGTCCGGCCCGCGGCGGTGGTGAGGTAGAGGCACAGCCGGGGGTCGCCCGGCACGTCCTCGCGGACCACCGCGGCCGCCTCGGCGACGCCGGGGTGCTCGGCGGCGACGGCCTCGATCTCGCCGAGTTCGATGCGGTGGCCGCGCAGCTTGACCTGCGCGTCGGCGCGGCCGCAGAACTCCAGGGAGCCGTCGGCCCGGTAGCGCACGACGTCCCCGGTGCGGTACATGCGGGCGCCGCCCCCGGCGTACGGGTCGTCGAGGAAGCGTTCGGCGTCCAGCGCGGGCCGGTTCAGGTAGCCGCGTGCGACGGCGAGGCCGCCGATGAACAGCTCCCCGCGGGCGCCGCGCGGCACCCGGCGCCCGGCCGCGTCCAGCACGTACAGCACATTGCCGTGCAGGGGCGTGCCGAGCGAGACCTCGCCCGGTACGGCGTCCCAGGCCGCCGACCACACGGTGGTCTCCGTCGGCCCGTACATGTTCATCAGCCGGCCGGGGCACAGCCGGTCCAGCTTGCGGGCGAGGCCGCGGTCCAGGGCCTCGCCGCCGACGAGCATCCGGGTCAGGCCCTGGACGAGCGAGCGGCCGTCGGCGTCGGCCAGCAGCATGCGCGCCAGGGACGGGGTGCACTGCAGGTGGGTGGGGGCGTACGGGAGGTAGTCCGCCCAGCCGGCCGGGCCGCCCCGGCCGACGACGACCCGGTAGCCCCGGGTCAGGGTCCACAGCAGCTCCAGCGTGGAGATGTCGAAGGACAGGCTGGTGACGGCGAGCCAGGTGTCGCCGGGGCCGCCGCCGACCCGCTCGTCCATCGCCGTGCAGAAGGTGGCGAACTGGGCGTGCTCCAGCTGCACGCCCTTGGGCAGGCCGGTGGAGCCGGAGGTGTAGATGACGTAGGCGAGGTCGGACAGCCCGGGGAGCGACCGCGGGTCGTCCCCGGCGCCGTACCGGTCCACGTCCGCGTCCACGTCCACGTCCGCCTCCGCGTCCGCGTCCGCCTCGAGCGCGTCGGCCAGCAGGACGGCCACGCCGTCGGCGGCGACCTCGGGCGAGCCGTCGCGGGTGGAGACCACCAGGGACAGGCCGCTGTCGCGGATCACGTGCTCCAGGCGGGCCTTGGGGTACTCCGGGTCCAGCGGAACGTACGCGGCGCCCGCGAGCCAGCCGGCCAGCACCGACACCACCAGGTCCGCGGAGCGCGGCAGGTGGATGCCGACCAGCGTGCCGGGGCCCGCTCCGGCGGAGCGCAGGTGCCCGGCCATCGCCGACGCCCGCGCCACCACCTGGCGGTAGGTGGAGGTGCGCTCGCCGTCGACCAGCGCCGGCGCGTCGGGGGTGCGGCGGGCCTGGGTGAGGATCCGCTCCAGGGCGGTGGGGCCGGCGGCCGGGCCGGTCACCCGGCCGCCGCGCTCCTCCAGCCAGGCCAGCTCCGGCGCGGAGATCAGCTCCAGGTCGGCGATGGGCAGGGCCGGGTCGGCGACGGCCGATTCCAGCAGGGTCCGGAAGTTGTCGGCGAGGCGGGCGGCCGCCTCGGCGCCGAGGACGCCGGGCAGGAACTCCACCTCGCCGGCCAGACCCTCGCCGTCGGGGGCGAGGGTGAGGCCGACGGCCGACTTCGCCACGCCGCGCGGGCCGCCGCCCACGGCGGCGCCGGGGGACGGCAGCCAGGCCGAGCGTCCCTCGCCGAGCGCCGGCAGGGCGCTCGCGCGGTAGTTGAAGACGGCGCTGAACAGCGGGTTGTCCTCGCCGGTGCGCTCGCCTCCGACGGCCTTGACGAGCTCGGTCAGCGGCAGGTCCTGGTGCTCCATCAGTTCCAGGACACGCGGCGCGGTCCGGGTCAGGACCTGCTCGAAGCTGGGGTCGCCGGCCAGCTCGCAGCGCAGCGGCAGGGTGGTGACGAGGAAACCGAGCAGGCCCTCGGTGCCGGCGAGCTGGCGGTTGGCCCAGACGGTGCCGAGCCCGAAGTCGTACGCGCCGGTGGTGCGGGCCAGCAGGACCGCGAAGGCGCTCGCGTACACGGTGTACGGCGTGACGCCGGTGCGGGCGGCCAGTTCCTCCACCCGGGTGCGCACGCCGGCGGGGAGGGCGAATCCGATGGTGCCGCCGTCGCCCGCGTCGCCCGCATCGTCGCAGGCCGGCAGTTCCAGGCGGCCCATGCCGATGAGGCGGTCGCCGATCACGCGCAGGCCCCGGGCGAAGTGGCCCTCCTCCAGGGCGCGCTGCTCCCAGGCGGCGAAGTCGCCGAGCTGGAAAGCGGGTTCGGGGGCCCCGGGGGCGCCGCCGTCCGCATAGGCGGTGTAGGCGGCGTACAGCTCCTGGGTGAGGACGGACAGGGACCAGCCGTCGGTGACGGCGTGGTGCAGGAAGATGCCGATCAGCTGGCCGCCGTCGTGGGTGTCGGCGAGCAGGCAGCGCAGCAGGCCGGGGCCGTCGAGCCGCAGCGGCCGGCGCTCCTCCTCGCGCATCCGGGCGTCGAGCGCCGCCGCGTCGAGGTGGCTGAGGTCCTCATGGGTGAACTGCGGCTCGCTGTCGGGCCGTACGACCTGGACCAGTGTCCCGTCGCGCGGCTCCAGCGCCGTCCGCAGCGCCTCGTGGCGCGCGGTCACCCAGGTCAGGGCGGAGCGCAGTGCGGCGGGGTCGAGCCGTTCCCCGGTGCGCAGGATCAGGGGGGTGTGGTACTCGGCGCTGCCGGGGCGCAGCTGCTCCAGGAACCACAGCCGGCGCTGGCCGTCGGTCGCGGGGTGCTCGCCGCGTTCCCCGGAGCGCTGGAGGGCGGTGGCGGGCGCGCTCGCCAGTGCGCCGAGGGCGTGGGCGAGCAGGTGGCCGGCGATGTCACGGGCGGTGGGGTGCTGGAAGGCGAGGTTCGCCGGCAGGGTGGCGCCGGTCAGCTCGGTCAGCCGGTTGCGCAGCTGGAGCGCCATGATCGAGTCCAGGCCGAGCTCCTGGAGCCGCTTGCCGGCCGGGACCGGCTCGGTGGCGCCGAGGACGGCGGCCGCCTCGCGGCGGACGAGCCCGGTGAGGGCTTCGAGGCGCTCGTCCTCGCCGAGGGCGGCGAGGCGGGCGCGCAGCGCGGCGGGGCCGGTGGCGTCCTCGCCGTCGGGGTCCTGGGCGGGCCGGGCCAGGGCGGCGGCCTCGGCCGGGTCGAGGCGGCGGTAGCCGGGGACGTCGGTCCAGTAGGAGGTGCGCTGGAAGGCGTAGGTCGGCAGGTCCGCGAGCCGGGCCGCGGAGCCGTCGGCCGGGGCGAACACCCGCGTCCAGTCCACCTCGTAGCCCTGGGTGTGCAGGGCTCCCAGCGACCGCAGCAGCTGGTCCAGGCCGCCGTGGTCGCGGCGCAGGCTGCCGACGACGGCGCCGTCGCTGTCGGCGGTGGCGCTGGTCAGGGGCATGCCGAGGACGGGGTGCGGGGATATCTCGACGAAGACGCCGTGGCCGTCGGCGACGAGCCGCGCGAGGGCGAGGTCCATCCGGACGGTCTCGCGCACGTTGCGGCACCAGTAGGCGCCGTCGAGACCGGTCCCCTCCACGACGGCGCCGGTCACCGTGGAGTAGAACGGCACGGCCGACGGGCCGGGGCGCAGGTCGGCGAGCTGTTCGGCGAGCCAGGGCAGCATGGGGTCGATGTGCGCGCTGTGCCCGGCGGTGTCCGACTGGATGCGGCGGCAGAAGACGTCGCCGCCCTCCAGCTCCGCCAGCAGCCGTTCCACGGCGTCCACGTCGCCGGAGACCACGGTGGAGCCGGCGGTGTTGACCACGGCCACCGACAGGGTGGTCCCGTAGGGCTCGATGAGCTCGCGGGTGCGCGCCACGGGCAGCTCGACCAGCGCCATCGCGCCCCGGCCGCTGCACTCGCGCAGTTGGCCCTGCGAGCGCAGCGCGGTCAGCCGGGCGCCGTCGGCGAGAGTCAGGGCGCCGCTGACCACGGCGGCGGGGACCTCGCCCTGGCTGGAGCCCACCACGGCGGCCGGCTCCACGCCGAGCGAACGCCATACGGCGACCAGGCCGATCATCACGGCGAACAGGGCGGGCTGGAGCACGTCGATGCGCTCCAGGGTGAGGTCGGGGTCGGCCTCGCCGCGCAGGACCTCGGCGACGGACCAGCCCGTCCACGGGGCGAGGGCCTCGTCGCACTCCTGGACGGCGTCGCGGAACACCGGGCTCTGCTCGATGAGTTCGCGGCCCATGCCGAGCCACTGGGAGCCCTGCCCGGGGAAGACGAAGACCGCCTTGCCGCGCTCGCGCGCGGTCCCGGAGGTGACGGCCGGGTGCGGCAGGCCCTCGGCGAGGGCGGTGAGCGCCTCGGCGGCCTCCTGCGCTCCGGCCGCGAGGACGCTGGCGCGGGCTTCCATTGGGGTCCGGTGCAGGGCGGCGGTGCGCAGGACGTCCGGCCAGCGGGCGTCGGGGCGGGCGGTGAGCCAGGCGGCCCAGCGGCCGGCCTGGGCGCGCAGCGCGGCCGTGTCGAAGCCGGAGAGCAGCAGCGGGCGGGGGCCGGCGGGGACGCCCGCCGGGGCGGGCTCGGCCGCTGCGGCCGGTGCGGCACCGGGGGCTTCGGCCGCCTCGGCGGGGGCCGGGGCCTCCTCCACGATGACGTGGGCGTTGGTGCCGCTGATGCCGAAGGAGGAGACGCCGGCCCGGCGCACCCGCTCGCCGCGGCGCCACGGCCGCAGCTCCTGCACGAGCCGCAGGCCGCTGTCCTCCCAGGGGATCTGCGGGCTCGGCTCGGCGGCGTGCAGGGTCGGGGGCAGTGCCTCGTGCTGCAGCGCGAGGATCATCTTCATCACGCCGACGACACCGGCGGCGGCCTGGGTGTGGCCGAGGTTGGACTTGGAGGAGCCCAGCCACACCGGCCGCGCGGCGTCGCGGCCGGCGCCGAAGACCTCGGCCAGGGCGCCGGCTTCGATCGGGTCGCCGAGCGGGGTGCCGGTGCCGTGCGCGTCGACCGCGTCGATGTCGGCGGGCGTCAGGCGGCCGGAGTCGAGGGCGTCGCGGATCACCCGCTGCTGCGCGGGACCGTTGGGCGCGGTCAGGCCCTGGCTGCGGCCGTCCTGGTTGACGGCCGAGCCGCGGATCACCGCGAGCACCGGGTCGCCGTCGCGCCGGGCCGCCGCGAGCTTCTTCAGGACGAGGATGCCGACGCCCTCGGACCAGATGGCGCCGTCGGCCTGGGCGGAGAAGCTCTTGCAGCGCCCGTCGGGGGCCATCGCGCCGAGCCGGCTGGACTCCACGTACATGGCGGGCGAGCTCATCACGGTGACGCCGCCGGCCAGCGCGAGTTCGCAGTCGCCGCCGCGCAGCGCCGCGACCGCCGAGTGGAGGGCGACGAGCGAGGAGGAGCAGGCGGTGTCGATGGTCAGGGCCGGGCCCTGCAGGCCGAGCGCGTAGCTGATCCGGCCGGAGACGACACTGCCGGAGATGCCGGTGCCCTGGTAGCCGTCGAGGACCTCCAGGGGGGCGTTGCCGGTGTCGTAGTCGGAGCGCATGGCGCCCAGGTAGACGCCGGTGCGGCTGCCGGCCAGGGTGTCGGGGCGCAGCCCGGCCCGCTCCAGCGCCTCCCAGGACGCCTCCAGGACCAGCCGCTGCTGCGGGTCCATGGAGACGGCCTCGCGCCGGGAGATGCCGAAGAAGCCGGCGTCGAACTCCTCCAGCCCGTCGAGGAACCCGCCCTCCCGCGCGTAGCTCTTGCCGGTCGCGGTGGGGTCCGGGTCGTAGAGGTCCAGTCCGTGCCAGCGCGCGGGCAGCGGGCCGATGGCGTCACGGCCGGAGGCCAGCAGCTCCCAGAACTCCTCGGGCGTGGTGATGCCGCCGGGGAGCCGGCAGGCCATGGCGACGACCGCCACCGGCTCGTGCCGCTCGTTCTCCAGCTCGGCGTTGCGCTGCTGCAGCTGGATCACCGCAGCCATGGCCCGCCGGAGCCGGTCCTCGTTCGCCTGGGCGCTCATCTTGGCCATCCGTCTCGTTCTGTGGCACTGCCGTCTGGGAAAGGGGGAGGGAGGGGAGGGTCCGGAAGGGGCCGGGCGGACCCGGGGCGGGTCAGCCGCCGACCGTGACGTCCATGTACGGCGGGAACTGCGGGATCCGGGCGAAGTCGTGCTCCAGCACCGACACCTCGCCCTTCTTGGCGATCTCGCGGAAGCCGGCGAACTTGTAGGTGACGTACATCGTCCGGTTGCGGTCGGTGGGTACGAACTCCGCGCGGAGGCGGACCCCGGCCCGGTGGGCCTCGCGGATCAGGTGGCCGAGCAGGACGGACCCGACGCCGCGGGACATGACGCGGCACGACATCAGCAGCAGCTTGACGGTCCAGACGTCCTCGCCGCGCTCGACGAGCGAGAGGCCGATCTTGCCGTAGGTGCCGTACCTGTCCTCCAGCCCGGCGACCAGCAGGTCATGGTCCGGGGAGCGGCGGAAGGCGTCCAGCTCCTCGTAGGAGTAGGTGTAGCCGGTGGCGTTGAGCTGGTTGGTACGGACCGTCAGCTCCTCGGCGCGCTGGAGGTCGCGCTCCTCGGCGGGGTTGATGGTGAAGCGCATGCCGAGCGAGGCGAGGAACTCCTCCGAGGTGCCCTCGTGGGACTCCTCGGCGGCGTTGCGCTGCGCGTCGGCCCGGTAGAGGTGACGGCGCTCGCGGGAGTCGGCGGTGACGAACCGGGGGTGCATCTCGGGGCGGTCCGGGATGCCGGCGGCGTCGAGCGCGTCGATGCAGCGCACCTGCGGGTGGGCGAAGGCGACCTCGTCGCGTTCGAAGGGCTGGTCGTCGACGAAGGCGAGCGTGTCGACGCCGATGTTGATGGCCCGGGCGACGGCCCGCACCGAGTCGGACTTGTTGCCCCAGTTGATCTGCGGGTGGAGGAAGTACTCGGCGATGCCGAACTCCTCCAGCTTGGCCATGGCCGCGGCGTGGTCGTTGCGGCTGGCGACGGAGTGCAGGATGCCGCGCTCGTCCAGGATCCGCAGGGTGCGGACGACCTCGGGGCGCAGGGTGACCTCGGCGTCCTCCAGCAGGACGCCGTCCCAGACGGTGTTGTCCAGGTCCCACACCACGCACTTGACGGTGGCCGCCGGGGCGGGCGCGCCGGCGGGGGTCGCGCCGGCCGCCGCCGCCCCGGTGGTCGTACCGGCGCTGGTCGTCTCGGCGGTGGTCGTCTCGGTCGTCGTCTCGGTGGTCGTCGTCATCGGTCACTCACTTCCACGGGCCGCCGCGGCGGCGGGGTTGCGGCGGAACGGGGCCCGCTCCTGGAAGGCGTACTCGGCCAGGCCGGTCTGGTGCAGCTGGGTGCTTCCCTCGATGACCTCCATGACCTTGGTGTCACCGAGCAGGCGCTGTACGGGGTAGTCGGGGCCGCAGCCGTTCGCGCCGTGGATCTGCACGGCGTCGGTGGCGGCGCGGGCGGCGGCCGTGGAGGCGAAGTACTTGGCGGTCGAGGTGGCGGCCAGTGCCCCCGGATCGCGGGCGTCGCGCAGCCGGCCCGCCTCCAGGCACAGCAGCCGGGCCGCCCGGGCGGAGGTGTACATCTCGGTGATCATGCGGCGGACCAGCTGGTGCTCCCGGATGGGTACGCCGAACTGCACCCGCTCCGCCGCGTAGTCGGTGCTGGCGTCCAGGCAGGCGTCGAGGATGCCGACGCACCCCCAGCCCACCGTGTACCGGCCGAGGTCCAGGGCCGCGCCGGTCACGTGGGAGACGCCCAGGCCCGGCCGGGCCAGCAGGTTCCCGCCGGGGACGCGGCACTGGTCGAAGTGCACGTCCGCGGTCATCGAGGCCCGGATGCCGATCATGTCCTCGATCAGCTCGGTGCGCAGGCCCGGGGTGTCGCGCTCGACCAGCAGGGCGGTGGGGCCCTGCTCGCCGCGCCCGACGACGAGGAACAGGTCGGCGCTCTCGCCGTAGGTGATCCACCGCTTGCGGCCGTCGAGGATCCAGTCCTCGCCGTCGCGGGTGACCCGCGTGGTGACGGCGGAGGCGTCGCTGCCGGTGCCCGGCTCGGACACGGCGAGCGCGGCGACGCGCTCCCCGCGGGCGAGCCGGGGCAGCCAGGTGTCCTTCTGGGCGCGGGTGCCCCAGCGGGCGACGGCGTGCGCCACCATCGTGTGCACGGTCAGCAGACTGCGCAGCGAGGAGCAGGCGCGGCCGAGTTCGGCCGCGAGCAGGCCGAGCGTCACCGCGTCGCGGCCGCCGCCGCCGTACTCGGCGGGGACCGGCAGCCCGAGCAGGCCCTCGTCGGCGAGCAGCCGGACGGCCTCCGGCGGGGTGCGCTGGGCCCGGTGCCAGGCGTCGGCGTACGGGGCGACGCGGGTGTCGGCGAAGGCCCGGAACTCCTTCTGGGCCTGCGCCTGCTCCGCGGTGAGCATCGTCGTCATCTGGGGTCGGCTCCGCTCGGCCTACTGGGGGACCGACGCGGCCAGCTTGCGGCTGACGAACGCGTCGAGGGCGCTGATGGAGCGGAAGTACTCCAGCTCCAGGTCCTCGTTCTCGACGGTGATGCCGAACTCGTGCTCCACGAAGGAGACGAGCTGCATCGCGAACATCGAGCTGACGAAGCTGAGCTCGAAGATGTCCTGGTCGTCCTTGAGGTCCTGCACCGGGATGAAGCGGGAGAGGTACTCCGCGATCCTGGCCTTGTTGTCCGTGCTCATCTCGTGTCCGTCCTGTCGTCTTCGGTACGTCTCGGTGCGGGGAAGGGGGCGGGCGCGGCTGCGGGCGCGGGCCCGGTCAGCGGTAGGTGTGGAAGCCCTGGCCGCTCTTCCGGCCCAGCAGGCCGGCGGCGACCATCTTCTTGAGCAGGGGCGCCGGCCGGTACTTGCTGTCGTTGAAGCTCTCGTAGAGCACCTCGACGGACTTCAGGATGGTGTCGAGACCGATGAGGTCGGCGGTCTCCAGCGGGCCCATCTTGTGGTCGAAGCAGGTCTTGAAGATGCGGTCGACGTCGGCCGGGGGCGCGACGCCGTCCTGCACCAGGAAGACGGCCTCGTTGATGGTGAGCATCAGGACGCGGTTGGAGACGAAGCCCGGCACGTCCTCGACGACGATGCACTCCTTGCCCAGCTCCGCGAGGAAGCGGCGGGCGGTGTCGATCGTCTCGGGCGTGGTGTGGTGGCCGCGGATGACCTCGACCATGGGCTTGAGCGGCACCGGGTTCATGAAGTGCATGCCGACGACGCGCTCGGGGCGGCTGGTGACGGAGCCGACCCGGGTGATGGAGATGGCGGAGGTGTTGACGGCGAAGACGACCTCGGGCCGGCAGATCCGGTCGAGCTCCTTGTAGACCTTCTCCTTGACCGCCCACTCCTCGGTCACGTTCTCGACCACGAAGTCGGCCTTGGCGAGCAGCTCGTAGTCGGTGGTGAACTCGATCTTATCGAAGACCGCGGCGGGATCGACCGCGGCCTTGCGGTTGAACATCGCATAGGCCCGCAGGCTGCTGCGCAGCTCCTTGCGCGCGTTGTCCAGGATCTCCTCGGAGACGTCGACCAGGACGACCCGGTGGCCGGTCTGGGCGAGGTTCTGCGCGACGCCGACGCCCATGACGCCGGCTCCGACGACTCCTGCTGTCGTGAATTCCATTGGTGGTCGACTCCGTTAGCGTGCGCCGCGTACGGCGTAGATGTTGTGGATGTCCGTGCCGGCGTACAGCTCGTCCTGCTCGGCGTGCGCGGTGAAGCCGCGGCTCTCCAGGAGCGCCACCAGGCGGGCGACCTCGCCGTCGGCGTCGTGCGCCTCCAGCACCATCTGCTGGATCTTGGGCCAGTCCTCGTCGGCGATGCCGTCGATGACCTGGCGCTCGCTCTTCTGCACGTCGATCTTGATGAGGTCGATGCGCTCGATGCCCTGCTCGCGGATGACCGCGCTCAGCGGGCGCAGCTTCGCGGTGAACTCGATCGCCTCGAAGCGCACGTCCATCAGTTCTTCGGTGTACGCGGCGAGCTGGTCGGCCGCCTCGTCCCCGCCGGCCTCGCGCTGGTTGGCGATGATGGTGCGCAGGTTGTGCTTCTCCTCCGCCTCGTCGGGGTGGAAGGAGGACATGCCGGAGCTGCGCGGGTAGAAGGTGAACCGGGCCTCGGACTCGGTGTCGGAGATGCCGATGTTGAACAGCCGGGCGTCCGCCCCGTGTTCGGCGACGTTGCGGCTGAGCAGCTCGAACAGCGGCGGGGCCGGCTCGAAGGTGTAGACCGTCACGTCCTTGGCCTCGTAGTGCGCGAAGAGCGTGAAGAGGCCGATGTTGCCGCCGACGTCGACGACGGTCGCGCCGTCGGGGAGGGTGATGCCGTTCTTGGCGTAGACGCGGTGGTCGAAGATGTCCTCGTAGAAGTGGAGGGTCTCCGCCTCATTCTGGTGCGAGACCATCAGGCCGTTGGGCAGCCGGAAGCGGGCGAGGGAGCTGCCGGTGTGCGAGGAGCCCGAGCCGTCCCCGGCCAGCGCCTCCTGCGGGTCGCGGCCGGCGCGCAGCGCGTCGACGGCGGTCGCGGTCCGCGCGAGGGTGGCCCACTCGTAGACCTGGCGCAGCGTCGGCTCGACGGAGAAGGCGCGGCTGATGCGCAGGATCAGGCGGGTGGCCAGCAGCGAGTTGCCGCCGAGCTCGAAGAAGGAGACGTCCCGCGGGAGCTGCTCCTCGGTCTTCAGCAGCCGGGCCCACAGGGCGTGCAGCTCCCGCTCGGTGGCGCCCGGCTCGTCCGTGCCGCCGGTGGCGGCCGGAGCGGTGGCGCCGCCGGCCGGGAGGTCCTGGGCGGGGTGGACCGACCAGTCCGCGGCGCCGCCGGCCAGCCACACCCGGCCCAGCGCCTTGAGGGCGACGGCGGTGTCGGAGCGCCGCTCCAGCGGGTGGCGCATCGAGGCGATGACGGAGCCGTTGCCGACGCCGCGGACCTCGGTGGCGAGGCTGGCGAGGGTCTGGCCGGGGCCGGCCTCGAGCAGCACGTGCTCCTCGCCGATGGCGCGCAGGCCGTCGGCGAAGCGGACGGTGCCGACGAGGTGGCGGGCCCAGTAGCGCGGGTCGGTGGCCTGCTCGTCGGTGATGAGCCGGCCGGTGACGTTCGAGACGTACGGGATGGTCGGCGGGTTGAGCGTCAGGGTCCGCGCGAGCGCGGTCAGCTCCTCCGCGGCCGGCTCCATCATCGTGGAGTGGAAGGCGTGCGTGGTGGCCACGCGGCGGTTGACGACCTCACGCGTGCGCAAGGCGGCCTCCAGCGCGGCGACGTCCTCCTCGGGGCCCGCGACGACGCAGAACGCGTCGCCGTTGACGGCGGACAGCGAGAGGTTCGGGCCGAGCAGGGCCGTGACGTCCTGCTCGGGCAGCATGACGGCGAGCATGGCGCCCTGCGGCAGCGCGTCGATGAGCGCGGCGCGGCGGGCGACCAGGGTGAGGGCGTCCTTGAGGGAGAGCACCCCGGCCAGGGTCGCGGCCACGTACTCGCCCAGGCTGTAGCCGGTCAGGACGGCGGGGCGGGCGCCCCAACTGCGCCACAGGCCGGCGAGGGCGTACTCGATGACGAAGAGGGCGGGCTGGGCCAGCCTGGTGGTGTTCAGCCGGCGCTCCTCGGCGCTGACCGGTCCGCTGTCGCGGCCGAGCATCCGGCGCAGGTCCATGGCGGGCGCCTGCGCGGCGCCGCCCGCCGGCTGCGCGGCGGCCAGGCCGGCGTCCTGACCGGTGCCTTCCGGGAAGATCACTTCGCGGATGTCCAGGCCGAGGTCGGGGGCGAGCAGCTCGGCGCAGCGGTCGACCTCGGCGCGGAAGACGGGGAAGTCGCGGCAGAGGTCGCGGCCCATGCCGAGGTAGTGGTCGCCCAGGCCCGGGAAGAGGAAGGCCAGCGGGGCGGCGGTGGCGCCGGTCTCCTTGGCACCCAGTTCGGCCGGGCCCTCGGGGCCCGTCAGGACGGCGCCGCGGTGCGCGCCCGCGCCGGCGGCGCGCCGGGTGACGGGGGCGGCCGGGACGGCGGCGGCGCTCTTGAGGGCGGCGAGTCCCGCGTCGAGGGAGGCACCGTTGGTCCCGCTGACCAGGTCGAGGTGGTACGGGAGCGGACCGGTCGGCGGACCCGCCGCTTCGTGCCTCTCCTCGGCGGTGATCGTGTTGGGGGTCATACCTCTCCTTGGGTGTGTCGGAAAACCCGGCGGGGGCCGGCGCGGAGCCGGCCGGGCCGGAGCAGCGGGTGGCGCAGGTGCACGCAAAGCAACCCCGGCCTGGGTGACCGGGGTGCGCATGTGTGAGGAGCGCCCGCGTTGCCGCCCTGGTGTCTGTCCGAGGATTCCGTCGTGACCAGCGTGGTCAGGACTGCTCGAGCAGGGCCGGAGCAGCGGTGGACGCGGCCACGAGCCGTCAGGCCGCGCCGGTCGGGACCGCGGACTCGGCGTGGGCCTTGGCGAGGTTGAGGGTCGCCGTGCTGTTGCGGCCGAGCGCCTCGCGGACGTAGCGGCGGCATTCGGCGATGCCGGCCTCGGGGCCCAGGACGCGGGTGATGTTCTCCTCGCGCAGCACGACGCTGTGCTGCGAGGTGACGGTCACGCCGGTCGCGTCCTCGACGAGCGACCACTCGCCGGTGTGGGCCGACATCAGCAGGGGCGTCGCCGTCTGCTTGTAGACGATGCGCCGGGCGTGCGGGAAGCAGACCCGGACCGACTCGGTGGTGTGGGAGCTGCCGTCGGCGGTGAGGGTGTCCATGGACATGATCTGCACGCCCGGCTCCGGCTCGGTCAGGTCCAGGCGCGAGACGTGCGGGACCAGCGTGGGCCAGTCCTGGACGCGGTGGAGGAAGTCGTAGACCCGCTCGGCCGGGCCCTCGACGCGCACCGAGTCCTCGAAGGACATCACCAGGTCGTCCAGGCGCTCCCAGCCCTCGGCGAGCTGCTTGATGTTGCCCAGTTCGGCGCGGCTGTTGGTGTCGGTGGCGCTCTCGACCCAGGCGACGGAGCCGGCGTCGTCACCGGCGACGGTGAAGTCGTGCAGCAGGACCAGCCGGCAGGCGGCGGATCCGCGCGGTTCGACGATCCAGGTGCCGCCCATCGACTCCAGCGGGGAGGCGGGCACCTCCTGGCGGAACTCGATGCGGCGCTGCGCCACGTCCAGGGTGCGCCGCGAGGTCCAGGACTTGACCTGGCCGTTGGCGGTGGCCCACATGCGCAGGCGCTCGCGGGAGCCGTCGGACTCCAGCTGCTCCACGTGCACGTTGGGCGGGAAGTACAGCGGCCACTTGGCCGCGTCGGCGATCAGGCCGTAGACCACCCCGGCGGGGGCGGCGACGGTCACCTCGTGCGTCGTGCGGTGCACACGCTCAGCGGACATCGTGTGGGTTCCTGCTTTCCGGATCAGAAGTTGCCGAGGCCGCCGCAGACGTTGAGCGCCTGCGAGGTGATGGAGGAGGCGGTGTCGGTGGTCAGGTAGCCGACCAGGCCGGCCACCTCCTCGGGCGTGGAGTAGCGGCCGAGCGGGATCTTCGAGGTGAACTTCTGCATGATCTGCTCCTCGGAGGTGTCGTACGCGGCCGCGTAGCCGGTGCGCACGCGCTGGGCCATCGGGGTCTCGACGTATCCGGGGCAGACGGCGTTGACGGTGATGCCGGTGGGGGCGAGCTCGTTGCCGAGGGACTTGGTGAAGCCGACGACACCGTGCTTGGAGGCGGAGTAGGGGGCGCCGAGCACCACGCCCTGCTTGCCCGCGGTGGAGGCGATGTTGATGATCCGGCCGTAGGCGGCGCCCTGGAGGCCGCCGTTCTTGAGCACCTCGCGGGTCAGCAGGAAGACGCTCGTGAGGTTGGTGGCGATGACGTCGTCCCACAGCTCGTCGGTCAGGTCGGCGGTGGGACCGCCGCCGCTGCGGCCGGCGTTGTTGACCAGGACGGAGATCGGTCCGAAGGCCGCGACGGCGGCGGCGACCAGCGCCTTGACGGACTCGCCGTCGCGGACGTCGGCGGCGGCGCCCTCGACCTCCAGGCCCTCGGCCCGCAGGTCCTCGACCGTCTGCTTCACCTGCTGCTCGGTGCGGGCGCAGAGGAAGACGCGGTGTCCGCGGCGGGCGAGATCGCGGACCACTGCCAGGCCGATCCCGCTCGTACCCCCGGTGACCAGGGCTACCCGCTTCGTCTTGGTCGTCATCGGTGTACCTCCAAAAACGGCGTTGATGGTCCGACCGTGTCGGTACGTCCTTGACGCCCGCACGAACCCCGCTGGAGGAGGGGTCGCGGCGGCCGGCGGCCCGGCGGCGGTTCGAGACGTCTTCGAATCCCGCTCGACCCGGTGCGGCGAGGCTGGGGGCACCCACCAGATCGGAGTCCTCCATGACCCTCCAGGCCGGCATCGGACAGCAGGCCGCCGCGGCCTTCGGCGCCCTGTACGCCGAGGTCCAGCAGTTCTACGCCCACCAGATGCAGCTGCTGGACCTCGGCGAGTCGCAGCGCTGGGCCGAGACGTTCACCGAGGACGCCACTTTCGACGTGCCGACGCTGCCGGAGCCGGTGCGCGGCAGGCCGGGCCTGGTCGCCGCGACCAGCCGCACCGCGGCCCAGCTCGCCGAGGCCGGCCAGCGCCACCGCCACTTCATCGGCATGTTCGACGTCTCCGAGCGCCCCGACGGCGCCGTGGACGTCCGCTCCTACGCGATCGTCTACGCCTCCTCGATCGGCGGCGACTCCCAGGTGCACCGGGTGTGCGTCTGCGAGGACGTCCTGGTCCGCGTCGGCGGCGCCCTGCAGGTCGCGACCCGCCGGGTGACCCGCGACGACCTGGCCTGACCTCCGCTCCACCGGCGCCCCGCCGTACCTCCATCCCCCATGAGCAGGCTCTGGGGCGTACGTGGGCCGCGTCACCGCATCCCATGACCACCGCTCACCGATGAAGTGCCACCCGTGGAGGTTTGCCGAAATGTCGCAGACGACGATCGCCCGGCCGGAGGTCTCGGCCCTTCAGGAGGCCGTGCAGGGCGCAGCGGACCGGCTGGTCGCGGCCGGTGCCGCGGGAGTCCAGTTCAGGGTCGCCAAGGGGGACGACGCCTTCGTGGTGACGTCGGGCATCGCCGAGCTCGGCTCCGACCGCCCGGTGCCGGAGAACGGCCGCTTCCGCATCTCCTGCATCACCAAGCCGTTCGTCTCGGTGGTGGTCCTCCAGCTCGTCGCCGAGGGCAAAATCGTCCTCGACGACACGGTGGAGAGCCACCTGCCGGGCCTGCTGCCGTACGGCGAGAAGATCACCATCCGCAACCTCCTGCAGCACACCAGCGGTCTGTACAACTACATGGACTCGTTCCAGAAGCCGGGCGACCGCTTCCTGACCGAGCGCTACAAGCACTACGAGCCGACCGACCTGATCGCCATCGCGGCCGCCAAGCCGCTGGAGTTCGAGCCGGGCACCAAGTTCGCGTACTGCAACACGAACTACTTCATCATCGGCCTGCTGATCGAGAAGGTCACCGGCCGCTCGTACCGCACGGAGATCACCGAGCGGGTGCTGGAGCCGCTGGAGCTGACCGAGACGGTCCTGCCGGGCGACGACCCGAACATCCCGGAGCCGCACGCCCGCGGCTACATGCAGATCGGTGGCCGTCCCGAGGACGTCACGCTGATGAACCCCTCCGAGGCCGGCTGCGCGGGCGAGATCATCTCGACCACCCGCGACCTCGACACCTTCTTCTCCGCCCTGTTCAGCGGCAAGCTGCTGGCGGAGGCGGAGTTCACCGAGATGACCACCCCGCTGCCGCCGGAGATGATCGAGAACCTGCCGATGGGCATCGGCTACGGCCTCGGCATCATGAAGCTGGAGAACGACGGCGACCTCGACCTGTGGGGCCACGGCGCGGGCATCCCCGGCTACGCCACCTTCGCGGCCACCACCCGCGACCTCGAGCACCGCGTCCAGCTGTCGTTCACCATCGGCGACAAGGACTTCGGCCACGAGGCGGAGCAGGCCGTCATCCGCGGCGTCAACATCGCGCTGGGCTTCTGAGCCGGTGACCGGGGACATCCACGCGTCCGTCACGAAGGCCGTCGTCGTCACGGGCGGCGGTACGGGCATCGGCGCGGCCACCGCCCGCGCCTTCGCCGAGGACGGCGCGCACGTGCTGGTCGTCGGCCGCAGCGAGGCCACGCTGAAGGAGACCGCGGACGGCCACGAGCGCATCCGCGTGCTCGTCGCGGACGTCCACGACCACGACGCGCCGCGACTCATCGTCGAGACCGCGCTGCGCGCATTCGGCCGGCTCGACGTGCTGGTCAACAACGCGGCCGTGACGGGCTTCGCCGCACTGGACGGGCTGGAGCGGGACTCCGTGCGCGCCCAGCTGGGGACGAACCTGATCGCGCCCGTGTTCCTGACCCAGGCCGCCCTGGACGCCCTGGAGGCGGCCAAGGGCGTGGTCGTCAACGTCAGTTCGGCGGGCTCACTGGGCCGCCGGGCCTGGCCGGAGAACTCCGTGTACGGCATGGCCAAGGTGGCGCTCGACTTCCTCACCCGCACCTGGGCCGTGGAGCTCGCGCCGCGCGGCATCCGCTCGGTGGGCATCGCGCCGGGCGTGGTGGACACCGGTGTCGGCGTCCGGGCCGGGATGCCCGAGGAGGCTTACCGCGGCTTCCTGGAGCAGGTGGCCGGGCGGATCCCCTCGGGCCGGGTCGGCCGCCCCGAGGACATCGCCTGGTGGATCGTCCAGCTGACCCGTCCGGAGGCGGCGTACGCCAACGGGACGGTCCTGGCGGTGGACGGCGCCCTGTCGGTGACCTGACGGGCACCGGCGAGGAGACGGGAAGGGGCCGCCCGCGCGTTGCGCGGGCGGCCCCTTTCGCGTGCGGCTGCGGCGCCGCGCGGGTCAGCGGGCGACGGCAGCGGTGACGTAGCGGACGGGCACCTCGATGACGACCGGGCCGCCGTCGGCGGTGCGCAGCGCGTCCAGGGCGGTGATCAGGCGCGCGCGCAGGGTCGCGGCCTCCTCCTGCGGCAGGTGCTGCCACAGCAGCCGCATGCCCTGGGTGTGGGACCAGTCGACCCACGCCTCGCCGGACTCGGCCGTCATCAGCACCGGCTCGTCGGTGATCTCCACGTCGGTGAACCCGGCCTTCTCCAGCGCCGCGGTGAGGTCCGCGGGGTCCTCGAGCCAGGAGTGCAGCTGGCGGTGGAGCTGCTCGGGGTGCCAGGACTCCGGCAGGTACTCCAGCAGCTCGAACGGGATCAGCGGCGTGAACAGCGGCGGCAGGAAGGGGAAGGTGTCGCGGGTGAAGACCGGGCTGGTGAAGGCGATCCGGCCGCCGTCGGCGAGCAGGTCCGCGTAGCGGGCGAGGGCGGCGCGCGCGTCGGGCAGGAAGATGACGCTGTAGCTGCCGAGCGCCAGGTCGAAGGAGCGGGCCGGCAGGTCGGGGTGCTCGCCGTCCATCACGCGCAGTTCGACGTTGGTGATGCCCTGGCGCTCCGCCTCGCGCCCCGCCTCCTCGATCATCGCGTCGGCGATGTCGATGCCGAGTGCGGTGCCGGCCGGGGCGATCCTCTCGGCGGCGGGCAGCAGGGTGGCGCCCAGGCCGCAGCCGATGTCCAGCACCCGCTCCCCCGGGCCGGGCGCGGCCAGGTCGACCAGGCGGCGGCCCATGGGGGTGAAGAACTCCACGCCGAGGCGGTCGTAGGTGGCCGCCGCCCCGTTGAAGGCGGCGGTGACCTTCGTCTTGTAGGTGTCGGTGGCGGGGGCGGTGTCCACATTCAGCTCCGGGGTGGTCGGGTGGCCGTAGGGCCGTGCGCACCCATCGTGGGGGCGGCGCCCCGGGTGGCGGTGGAGCTGTCTTCGAGACCGGCTCGACGCACGGCACGGACCGTGCCCAGGAATTCCATGGAACGCGTCGAATTCCGGTGGTGGCAGGGACTTTTCGGAATTCCAGAGCTTGTCCGGCCACCGCCTTGCGCAGCAGGATGGCGCGGGACCCGCACAGCTGGAGGAAATCCGTGAAGGGAATTCGATGAGCGCCCAAATAGACGCGGTACGCCGGATGATCGAGGCGTACAACACCGGGAACACCGCGGACGTGGCGGAATACATTCACGCGGATTACCTCAATCCGGCGACCATGGAGCACATGGACCTGCGCGGCCCCGATTCGTTCGCGATGGCCGTCAAGTGGCTGCGGATGACCTTCTCCGAGGAGGCGCGCCTGGAGACGGTGCTGCTGGAGGAGAAGGGCGACTGGGTGCGCGCCAACCTCGTGCTGTACGGCCGCCACGTGGGCGAGCTGGTCGGCATGGCCCCCACCGGGCGGGTGTTCTCCGGGGAGCAGATCCACCTGATCCGCTTCGTCGACGGCAAGATCCGCGACCACCGCGACTGGCCCGACTACCAGGGCACCTACCGTCAGCTCGGTTCCCCGTGGCCCGAGCCGCAGGGCTGGAGGGCCTGACGTGTTCCTGATCACCGGAGCCACCGGCAAGGTCGGCCGCGAGGCCGTCGGCCAACTGCTCGCGCTGGGCCACCCGGTCCGCGCGCTGAGCCGCAAGCCCGAGGAGGCGAACCTGCCCGAGGGCGTCGAGGTCGTCGCGGGCAGCCCCGCGGACCCCGACTCGCTCACCGCCGCCTTCGAGGGCGTGCGCGCCGCCCTGGTGGTGCTCTCGGGCGACGTGGGCGGTGAGGCGGCCAACGTCGCCGCCGCGGCCCGCGCGGCCGGCACCTCCAAGGTCGTGCTGCTCTCCTCGGGCGGCATCGAGCACCCGCTGCCGCACGGCATCGCCGATGAGCACCGGGCCGCCGAGGTGGCGATCGAGGAGTCCGGCGTGCCGTGGACCTTCCTGCGGCCGGGCCCGTTCCACGCCAACACCTCCTGGTGGATCAGGACGGTGCGCGAGGACAGCGCGGTGCGCTGCTGGATCGGCAACAACCCCGGCGCCCCCATCGACGAGTACGACATCGCCTCGGTCGCCGTGGTCGCGCTGACCGAGGAGGGCCACACCGGCAGGTCGTACCTGCTCACCGGCCCCGAGACGCTGAGCTCCGAGGAGCAGGCGCGGATCCTGGGCGAGGTGCTGGGCCGGGAGCTGGACTTCTCGGTGGCGCCGGCCGAGGAGGTCGTGGAGGTCTTCACCGGGATCACCGGGGACCGCCCGGCCGCCGAGACCAACGTCGCGGCGCTGCACAGCCCCGAGGTGCCGTGGGCCAAGCCCACGACCGCGGTGCGCGATCTGACCGGGCGCGAGCCGCGCTCCTTCCGCGAATGGGCCGTGGAGAACGCGGCCCTCTTCGGCTGACACGGCCGGAACCGAACCTCAGGGGGATTTGAGATGACTGACATCCTGGTGACCGGTGCCACCGGTCTGCAGGGCGGCGCCGTGGCCCGCGAGCTGGTGCGGCGCGGCCGGTCCGTGTCGGCGCTGGTGCGCGACCCGGAGTCCGGGCCGGCGCGGGCGCTGGCGGACCTGGGCGTGAACCTGGTCCGCGGCGACCTCGACGACGAGGCCTCGCTGCGTCCGGCGCTGGAGGGCTTCCACGGGCTGTTCTCCGTGCAGACCTTCATGACGCCGGCCGGGCTCGGCGGGGAGGTCCGCCAGGGCCGCGCGCTGGCCCGGGCCGCGAAGGCGGCCGGCATCGGCCACGTGGTCTACAGCTCGGTGGGCGGCGCCGACCGGCACAGCGGCATCCCGCACTTCGACTCCAAGCGGGGCATCGAGCGGTACCTGGAGAGCAAGGGCATGGCGCTGACGGTGCTGCGCCCGGCGTTCTTCATGGACAACTTCACGGCGCACGGCCCGCAGGTGGTCGACGGCACGCTGGTGGTGGCGCTCGCGCTGAAGCCCGACACCCGGGTGCAGTTCATCGCGGTCGACGACATCGGCTTCTTCGCCGCCGAGGCCTTCGACAAGCCCGAGCAGTACGCCGGCCGCGCGGTGGAGATCGCGGGCGACGAGCTGACCGCGGACGAGGTGGCGCAGGCGTTCGCGGAGCGCAGCGGGCTGCCGGCGCGCTTCGAGGAGGTGCCGCTGGACGCGGTCGCGAACAACCCGTACATCCCCAACGGGCCGGAGATCGCCCTGATGTTCGAGTGGTTCCAGTACCACGGGTACGAGGCGGACATCCCGGCGCTGCGGGCCGAGCACCCGGGGCTGCAGTCCTTCGCGACGTACCTGAAGGGCATCGAGGTCCCCTCCGCTTGAGCGGGCGGACGGCGCAAAGCCGCGGGGCCGCGACCACGAGCAGTGGGCGCGGCCCCGCGGGCGTGTTCCCGTGGGCGGGGATCAGGCGTGGCAGGCGGGCAGCCCGCCGTTGAACTCGGCCATCTCGGCGAAGAGGGCGCCCACGTCGAGCGGGGCACCGGGGGCCGCACCGGCGAGCTCGGCGTACGCCCGGTGCAGGTTCGGCACGAGGCGTTCCGCGTCGAGCAGGTCCGCGAACGGCGCCGGGGGGTCGGCTTCGGCGGCGAGCTCCAGCGGAGTCAGCCCGGCCGCCGCCCCGCGCTCGGCGAGCCCTGAGATCCACCGGAAATAGGACTCGTTGGCGTCGATCAGCTCCGGTCCGCCGACCGGTCCGTGGCCGGGGACCACGGTCTCGGCGCCCAGGGCGCGCAGCCGCTCCATCGCGGCCAGCGACCCCGAGACCGAACCCATCAGGCAGAACGGGGCCGTGTGCGACATCACCAGGTCGCCGGCGAACAGCACCCGCTGCTCGGGCAGCCACACGGCCGTGTCGTTGGTGGTGTGCGCGGCGGGCCCCAGGTGCAGCAGTTCTGCCCGTACGCCGCCGATGTGCAGGGTCAGCGCGTCGCGGTAGGTGACGTCGGGCAGCGCGAGCTCCAGGTCGCCCCAGCAGACGTCCGGCCACAGGCCGGTCAGGTGCAGTCCGGCCAGGTCCATCATGGTGCGGGTCTGCTCGTGGGCGATCACCACGGCCTCGGGGAAGAGGTGGTTGCCGAAGGTGTGGTCGCCGTGGAAGTGCGTGTTGACCAGGGCGCGCGGAGGCCCGGGGGCCAGCCGCAGGACCTCGGCGCGCAGGGCGCGGGCGCGCCGCTCGGTGGCGACGGTGTCGACGAGCAGGCTCTGGCCGTTCTCGCCGGTGACCAGGCCCGCGTTGTTCAGGCACCAGCCCCCGTCGCCCTGGACGTAGGCGTACACGCCGTCGGCGATCTCCCGGGTGACGGCGTCCGCGACGGTGGCGGGGGGAGCCGCGGCGAGCGCGGTCACATCACGTCCGCGGGGACGAACTCCAGCTCCTTCAGCATCGGAAGGTAGTTGAAGACGTCGTAGTGCTCGATGATCCGGCCCTCCTCGTCGAAGCGGAGCTCCTCGAGCATGAACCAGGTCACCTTCTTGCCGGTGGGGGCCTTGTCGAAGAACTGGCCGAGGTGGGTCGCGGTGACCGTGATGCGCAGGATGACGCGGTCGCCCTCGGAGACGGCGCTCTTGACGTCCAGGTGGAGGTCGGGGAACGCGGCGAGGCCGCCCCGCATGGCGCCGATCATCTGCTGGGTGTCGACGGGGCGGTCCTCGGAGAAGTGCCGGATGTCCGGGGACCAGTGCTTCAGGATGCCGTCCAGGTCCCAGCGGTTCCAGGCGGCGGCGCAGTCGAGCGCGATCCGCTTGTTGCGCTCCTGGACGCTCTGCGTGGCGGTGGAGCCGTCGGCGGGCTCGGTCAGGGTGAGGGACATGGCCGGATTCCTTCTCTGGGTACGCGTGCGGGGGCTGGTCAGGGGAGCAGGACGTGCTTGCCGACGGTGGCGCCGTCGAGAAGGGCCCGGACGGCGGCGGCGGCCCCGTCCAGCGGGTGGCGGCCGGCGATCTGCGGACGCAGGACGCCCTCGGCCGTCAGCCGGCACAGCTCGGCGAAGTCGGCGTCGAAGTCCGCGCCGGGCTTGACGTAGTACATCGTCATGCGGCGGCCGCCGGTCAGGCCGAGGTGGCGGGCGAACCAGCGGGCCACCGTGCGGCGCAGGGCCGGGACGTGCGGGCGGAACCACTGGCCGGGCCGGTAGCCGGCGACGGAGGAGTCGAAGGAGACGAGCGTGCCGCCCTCGGCGAGCACCTGCCAGGCCGCGTCCAGTCCGGAGCCGCCGATGTGGTCGAAGACGGCGTCGACGCCGCCCGGCGCGAGCCGGCGGACGGCCGCGGCGAGGTCGGGGGTGCGGTAGTCGAGCGGCTCGGCGCCGAACATCCGTACCGTCTCGTGCTTGGCGGGCGAGGCGGTGCCGATGACGCGCAGGCCGTGGTGGACGGCGAGCTGGGTGAGCAGCGCGCCGACCCCGCCGCTGGCGCCGTGCACGAGGACGGTCTGGCCGGCGGTGAGCTTCGTCAGGCGGTGCAGCATCTGGTAGGCGGTGACGCCGTTGGTCACCAGCGAGACGGCCACGGCCGCGTCCAGTTCCGCGGGGACCGCGGCGAGGGACTTCGCGGGCAGTTCGACGTACCGCTGCCAGGCGCCCTGCCGCGGCATGGCCGCGATCCGGTCGCCCTCCTTCCAGCCGGTGACGCCGGGGCCGACCTGGGTGATCGTGCCGACGAGGTCGTAGCCGGGCACGAAGGGGAACTTGGGCGGGAACGGGTGCAGGTGCTGGAGCATCTGCACCTCGGCGAAGGAGACGCCGGCGGCCTGCACCTCGACGACGACCTTGCCCTTGCCCGCGGTGGGGCGGGGGCCGCTCGCCGTGACGACGTGCTGCTCGGGCGCGCCGCTGCCGGTCATCCGCACCAGCGCGTTGGCCGCGGCGGCGCGCTGTGCGTCGGCGGCGCGCTCGGCGGAGGTGGTGCTCACGCGGCCGCCTCCTGGGCGAGCGGCGCGAAGTCGGCGGCGTGGTCGGCGGCCCAGCGCGCGAAGGTCAGGGCGGGGCGGCCGGTGACCTTCTCGACGGTGTCCACCGGCACGGGCGGGTGGGCGACGGCGTCGGCGAGGTAGCCGAGGACCATCTCGACGACCGGGGCGGGCATGGCCTGGCCCATGAAGTGGCGGGCCTGGTCGGGGGTGATCTCCTGGAAGGCGACCGGGCGGCCGATGGCCTCGGCGATCTGCGCGACCTGCTCGGCCTGGGTGACGGCCTCGGGGCCGGTGAGCACGTACGCCTGGCCGGCGTGGCCGTCCCCGAGCAGCGCGGTCGCGGCGACGGCGGCGACGTCGGCCTCGTGGATCAGCACGCGCGGGGCGTTGCCGTAGGGGGCGCGGACCACGTCCTCGGTGCGGATGGAGTGCGCCCACTTCCAGAGCACGTTGGTGGCGAACTCGTCCGGGCGCACGAAGGTCCACTCGATGCCCGACTCCTCCACGGCGCGCTCCACGGCGCGGTGGTGCTCACCGCTGTGGTTGTCGCCGGAGGTGTCGAGCACCGAGGAGGAGGAGAGCACGACGATCCGGCGGACCCCGGCCTCCTTGGCCGCGGCCACGACCTCGCGCGCGGTCTCGGGGACCGGGAAGAGGTAGAGGCGCTCGACCCCGGTGAGCGCGGCGCGCAGCGTCTCGGGCCGGTCGAGGTCGCCCTCGAAGACCTCGACGGCGTCCGGCAGTCCCGCGGTGGCCGGCGTGCGGGTGAGCGCGCGTACGGCAACCCCCGCGGAGAGGAGGCGGTCGACCACGTGGCGGCCCACGGAACCCGTGGCTCCTGTCACCAGAACTGTCACTCGGCTGCTCCACCCTGCTCGCACCCGGTCGCCCCGGATGTCTCGGTCGGTTGTGCTGCCAGCCTCGGGCGGGGTTCTGGAGGGGGCTTGGAGGGCGGGTCGAGGACGACCGGGCGGTGTGTCAGCCGGTGGTTAGGGTGGCTTCACGCCGGTCGCCACGGCGCCGCGGACCCCGCGGCGCGCGCTGGTCGACGTACTGTTCGATGCCGTCGAGGACGCGTTGCAGCCCGAACTCGAAGCCGTCGTCGGCGCCGAGGCCGGCGCCGGGTTCCTCGAAGACGCCGGACTGCCACACGCGGGTGAGGTGGGGGTAGTGGGAGAAGGGGATCAGCCGCTCCAGCAGCGGGCCGCTCTGCTCGTACCACTCTTCGTAGCTGAGCCCGGAGCGGCGCTCGTCGCCCTCGGCGTCGGCCGACTGCTGGGCGGCGCCGCGGACGTAGCCGTTGACCAGGTGGACGACCGTGAGCAGGTCCTTCTCGGGCAGGCCGGTGGGGGCGACCGCGCCGAGCACCGCGTCCCACACGGCGGTCTCGTGCGGGCCCATCAGCATGCGCGAGGAGAACAGCGGCGGCACCCAGGGGTGGCGCCGGGCGATGTCCCGGCTGCCGCGGGCGTAGGTCTCCAGGGCCTGGCGCCAGTGGGCGGCGCCGGCGAGGGAGGGCGATTCGCCGAGCACTTCGTCGAGCATGCAGTTGACCAGTTCGGCGCGGCCGGGGACGTAGGTGTAGAGCGACATGGTGGAGACGCCGAGCGGCTCGGCCACCTTGCGCATCGAGAGCGCCGCCAGGCCCTGCGCGTCGGCCAGCTCGATCGCGGCGCGTACGACGCGGTCGACGGTCAGCTGCTGCCGCGGGCCGGGGGCCGTCCGGGCGGGCGCGGCCGCCGGGTCGGTGCCGCGGGGGCGCCACAGCAGGGCCAACGTCCGTGCGGGGTCCATCTTTCGGCCAACTTCTCGGCCCATGGCTGATTCAGCCCCTTTCCGACGAGGTAACTCTGTACACCGTACAGATTGACTCTGTACGGTGTACAGAGTCACTGCCGCGGTGGTCACTCCCCCGCGGCGGCCGCGGCAGTGACTTTCCCATACGCAGCAGAGAGAGAGCCGCCTTGTCCTCCACCACCGACCACGGCGCCGCTGCCCCCCGTACGGCGCGCGAGACCGCCCCCCGCCCCAAGGGCAAGAAGTTCGAACTCGGCCGGGGCGCCCGCAAGCTGACCCTGGCCGTCCACGTGGTGACCTCGGTCGGCTGGGTCGGCCTCTCGCTGTCCATGGTCGTGCTCGCCGTCATGGGCGTGACCACAAAGGACGCGGCGATCGCCAAGGGCGTCTACTACGCGATGTACGTCTTCGACGACACCAGCGTGACCGTCTTCAGCCTGACCGCCGCGATCACCGGCATCCTGCTGTCCTGCGGGACCAAGTGGGGCCTGCTGCTGCACTGGTGGATCATCGTCAAGTGGGTCATCACCCTGTTCATGACCTTCTTCGCCTGGTTCGTGATCCACCCGACGGTCATGGAGGCCAGCGAGCGCACCGCAACCGCCGGCGGCGCCGCACCGGACCCGGGCGCGGCCGGCGACTTCCTGCTGTGGAGCGTGCCCGCCCTGTTCGTCCTGCTCACGGTGGCCGCGGTGGTCTCGGTCTACAAGCCCTGGGGCCGCACCTCCCGAGGCAAGTCCGCCCAGCCGGCGGGCCGCCGCCCGAAGAGCGCCTGACCCCGGTGCCCGTGCCGTCAGGGCGCGGGCACCGCGGCGCGGGCCGCGTCGAACTCGGCGCACCACGCCGGGAGGCTCGGGGCGGTCAGGAGGGTCGTGCCCATCAGGAGGGCGGTGAAGCCCGCGTGCAGGAGGCCGGCCGCGCGGGCCGGGGTGTCGATGGCGCTGGCGCTGACCGGGAAGCGGGTGCCCGTGCGGCGCAGGCCCGGCAGCAGGGACGTGCCGCGCTCCACGTCGCCCGGCAGGCGCTCGCGGGTGGCGATGTCCTTGTTGTTGACGGCGACGACGCACTCGGCGCCCCGGTGCACCGCGGCCGCCTCGGCGGCGTCGGCGACCTCCACGAACGGGGTCAGGCCGCAGTCCAGGGCGTGGTCGGTGAGGCGGGCCAGCGAGCCCGCCGGGAGCACCTTGGCGGTCAGCAGCACGGCCGAGGCGCCGAGGGCCCGGCTGCGCTCCAGCTGGCGGCGGCTGGTGAGGAAGTCCTTGCGCAGCAGCGGCAGGCCGGTGAGCCCGGCGACCTCCGCCAGCAGCTCCTCGCTGCCGCCGAACCAGCGGCCGGTGACGACGGAGACGCAGGGCGCGCCCGCCTCCTCGTAGCCGCGCACGATCTCGGCGGCCGTCCGGCCCCCGGTCAGGTCGCGGCCGTCGGCGTCCTGCCGTTTGACCTCCATGATCAGCGGGCGGCGGGCCGCGGCGAGGGCGGCGGTGAAGGCGGTCATCACGCTCTCCAGGCTCGGGTGATCGCGGCGGCGCCGCGCGCGTGCAGCATCCCGTCGGTGCCCCGGGCCGCCGAGTCGACGTCGATGCCGAGGAAGCGGGGGTGCGCCACGGCGCCCGCGAAGGCGTCCCGGTTGCCCGCGTGCAGCCCTCCGGCGAGGAGGAACGGCAGTCCGGTGCGGTCGGCGAGCGCGGTGACGGCGCCGTCGTCCAGGGTGCGGGCGGTACTGCCGATCCGGCCGTCGGGCGCGACCGCGTCGTACAGGAAGCAGTCGGCACCGGCGCGTTCGTAGGCGGCGGTCAGTCCGTCCTCGGCGCACGCGCCGTCCTTGAGGTGGAGCACCTTGGCGATCCGCAGGCCGGGCGGGCCGCCGCGGCGCAGCGCCCGCACCACGGACGGCGGCTGGTAGCCGTGCAGCTGCACCCACGGGATCGAGGCGGCCTCGACCGCCGCCAGCAGCGGCGCGGGCTCGGCGGCGAAGGTGACCAGCACCGGGGCGACGCCCCGCTCCAGGGCCGCGGCGGCCAGCCCGGCCAGCTGCCCGGAGGTCAGCTCGGCGGGGCCGCCCGGCACCCGGTACCAGAGCCCCACCAGGTCCGCCCCGGCCTCGGCCATGGCGGCGACCTCGGCGGCCGTGGTGGCCCCGCAGAACTTGACGAGCACTACGCCGCCGCCGTGCGCCGGGCGTCGCGGACGAGCGAACCGGCGGTGAACGCCGTGCCGTCGGGGCCGATCAGCCCGGGGTGGGCGGCCCGCAGGTCGGCCAGCACCGCCTCGTAGGGCAGGTCGTCGAACTCCCCGTGGAAGCGCAGGAACTCCATCTGGCGCCTGCCCCGGAGGTCGAAGGGGTGGTGCAGGCTGTCGGCGGTCCCGTCGAAGTCGAGGGGCGCCATCCCGTAGAGCCGGCACAGCGTCTTGTTGAACACCGGGGTGGCCTTCACCCAGCCGTTCTCCAGCCGCATCGAGGTCAGGCAGTGCTGGTGGAAGACGTCGCCGCCCAGCAGTTCCTTCAGGCGGTCGGACGCCAGGTGGTTGCGCACGTCGGTCAGCACCAGGCGCGCGGGGATCCCGAGGGCGCGCAGCCCCGCCGTGTACAGCACCGACTTGTGCAGGCACATGCCGGAGCGGGCGGTGGCCACGCTGCCGGCCCGCAGCCCGGTGCGGGACAGGTCCGCCCCGTACACCTCGTAGCGGATCGTGTCGCGCACCGCGTAGTACAGGGCGACCGCGCGGGCCGTCGCGGTGGTGGCGTCGGCCGGCACGGCCCGCGCCACGAACTCCCGGACCTCGGGCGAGCCGTGGTCGATGAACTCGGTGGCGGCCAGCGTGGCGTGCCCGGTCGTCGTGGTGGTGCTCATGGGTGGACTCCGCTTTTTCGTTTCGGGGGCGAGGACGGCCGCGCCGGGGACGGCCCGGGTCACAGGCCGAGCAGCGAGGCGATGCGGTTGCGCTGAACCTCGGAGGTGCCGGAGTAGATGGTCCCGGCGACCGCGTTGCGCAGTTCCTTCTCGATGCCGTACTCGGCCATGTAGCCGTTGCCGCCGAAGATCTGCACGGCATTCAGCGCGGAGGCGACGTTGGCCTCGCTGGTGACCAGCTTGGCCATGGCGATGTCCCGCGTGACGTTTTCACCCGCCGCCATCTTCGCGGCGGTCGCGTACAGCCAGTGGCGGGCCGTCTCCACCCCGACCTCCATGTCCACGATCTTGTGGGACACGGCCTGGTAGGAGCCGATCGGCTGCCCGTACTGGGTGCGGGAGCGGGCGTACTCCACGCAGCGCGCCACCCGGTGGCGCATCTCCCCCGCGTTGATGACGAAGGAGCACAGGATCTCCCAGCGCATCACGTGGTCCAGGACCAGGAAGCCGCCGCCGACCCGGCCGACGACGTGCGAGGCGGGCACCCGGCAGTCGTCGAAGTACAGCTCGCTCAGGGGCGAGGTGCGCAGGCCCATCTTGGCGATGGGGCCGCCGACGGTCAGGCCCGGGGTGTCGCGCTCCACCAAGAACGCGGTGATGCTGAGCGGGCCGGGGCGGTCGCTGGTGCGGGCGTACACGGTGAGCAGGTCGGCGACCGGCCCGTTGCTCACGAAGGCCTTGCTGCCGTTCAGCACGAAGTGGTCGCCGTCGCGCACCGCGCGGGTGCGCATGGCCAGCGCGTCGGAGCCGCTCTCGGGCTCGCTGATGGCGTGCGCGCCGATCAGCTCGCCCGAGCAGATGCCCGGCAGGAAGCGGTCCTTGAGCTCGGGGGAGCCGAAGCGGTGCAGCGGCACCCCGGTGGAGACGATGTGCGTGCACACCGAGAAGTTCAGGCCGGCGTCCCGGCAACCCTCGCCGAGCCCTTCCAGCACGTACATGGTGGTGGGCAGGGACTGGCCGAGCCCTCCCCACCGCTCGTCGAAGGGCAGGCCCAGGATGCCGGTCGCCGCCACGGCGGCCCAGTTCTCCCGGGAGAAGGACGCCTCGGCGTCCCGCTCGACGTGCCCGGCGCTCAGCTTCTCCAGCCAGGGCGCCAGGCCGTCGCGCAGGGCCTGCTGGTCCGCGGTCCAGTGGGTCATCGGCTCGGCTCAGTAGTGGGAGTACTCGGCGGAGTCCAGGTCGTGGACCTCGTCGCCGCGCAGGGCGGGCGTGAACATGCAGACCAGGCGCAGGTCCTCGTGCGGGGAGGCGACCAGCCAGTGGGCGTCGTGGCGGTCGAGCGCGTAGAGGGTGCCCGGGGTGATCGGGTGGGAGTTGCCGGCGGTGTCGATGACCTCGCCGCTGCCCTCGATGCAGTAGCAGCTCTCCATGTGGTTGCGGTACTCCAGGCGGGACTTGGTGCCCGCCCGGACGATGGTGTCGGTGACGGTGTAGCCGACGCCGTCCTGCTGGGTGAGGAAGCGGCGGCTGAGGCCGTTGCCCCAGTCGACGGCGGGAACCTCGTCAAGCTTGCGGACGATCATGAGTGGGACTCCTTTGCGTCTGGTGGGGGCAGGCGGACGGGCCCGCCGGCCGTGCGCAGCTCCCGTACGAAGGAGGCGAACTCCTCGACGGGATCACGGCCCTGGGTGAGGGCCGCTTCGATACGGGCCACCCCGGCGCTGCCGACGACGGCGGCGTCGGCGCCCAGGCCGGCCAGGTGGGCGATGTCCCCGGCCGTCCTGACCCCGAAGCCGACGGCGACGGGCGCGGAGGCGGCGCCGCGCAGGGTGGTGAGCACCCGGGCGAGCCGGGCGTCGTCGGGTGCGGCGGAGGTTCCGCTGCGTCCGTAGTGGGCGACCAGGTAGAGGTAGGCGGTGGCGTGCCGGGCCGCCTCGGCGACGGCCTCGGGACCCGAGACGGCGTAGCAGGTGGTCACCAGGGGCAGCCCGGCCCGGTGCGCGGCCTCGTAGTGCTCGGTGCGCAGCCGCGGCGGCACGCCGTGCAGCAGCAGCCCGTCGCAGCCGGCGTCGCGCACGGCGGCCGCGAAGTCGGCGGGGGTGGTGCCCCGCACGGTGTGGCTCCAGTCGGCGAGCAGCGCGATCCGCAGCCGGCGCAGGGCAGGGCGGATCCGGGCGACCGCGGCCAGGGTCTGCTCCAGGTCGGCGCCGGCGGCCAGCGCCCGGTCGGCGGAGCGGCGCACGACGGGGCCGTCGGTGACGGAGTCGGGGAACGGCACGGCGAGTTCGAGGCAGTCGACCTCGTTCTCGTCGAGCATCGCCGCGAGGTCGGCCAGCCGCTCCAGCGGCGGGTCCCCGGCGTTGAGGAAGACCGCGAGGCCGGGGCGGCCGGGCCGGCGCCGGGCGAAGAAGGCGTCCGGCTCAGGCATGGACGGCCGCCCGGGTCCGCAGCCGCTCCAGCAGGGCCAGCGCGCCTCCGTCGTGGATCACCGCCCGGGCGCCGGCCAGTGCCTCGTGCCAGTCGCCGGTGGTGCGGCCGGCGACGGCGAGGGCGGCGGCGTTGAGGCAGACGGTGTCCTCGGCGTCGCGGGTCCCCCCGCCGCCGAGGACGGCGCGGAAGTACGCCACCGGGTCGGCGCCGCGCGGGCGCAGGCCCTCCAGGGTGCCGGGCCGCAGCCCGAGCGGGGCCGGGTCGAGGGTGAACTCGTCCTCGCCGCCGGGCTCGTAGGAGTGCACCCGGTTGACGGCGCAGGACAGGAGCTCGTCGGCGCCCGGGTCGTTGGCGGCCAGCCACACCCGGCGCCGGGTGCGGCGGGCGGTGTGCGCCGCGGCGGTGCGCAGCGCCGGCCGCAGGCGCGCGTCGGAGACCCCGGTGACCTGCGCGGAGACCGGCATGTCGGCGAGGAAGGGGCCGAGCGCGTTGACGCAGCGGCCGAGCGCGCGGATGTCCAGGGGCAGCACGGCGCGGGCCAGCAGGGCCAGTTCCGCCGGGTAGACGAAGGGCCCGGCGAAGGCGATGCCGCAGTCCTCCAGCGTCTCGTGGGTCTCCTCGTACGACCGGGTGAGCGGGATCCCGAGGCGCTCCAGCAGGTCCACGGAGCCCAGCGCGGAGGTGTACGCGCGGGAGCCGGTCTTGACGACGGGGGTGCCCATCGCGGCGGCGACCAGGGCGCTCGCGGTGGAGATGTTGAAGGTGCCCGGTCCGCCACCGGTGCCGACGATGTTGACCGCGCCGTCGAAGGCACCGGGGCCGCCCGCCGAGCGGCCCCCGTGCGCGGGGCGGCGTTCGGCGAGCGAGTCGAGCAGGGCGGTGAGGGTGGTGCGGCCGGGCAGCTCGGTGGAGAGCGAGGCGAGCAGGGCGACGGCCTCGCCCCGGCGCAGCGCCCGCTCGCTCTGCGGACCGCGCTCGTGCAGCGCGTCCCAGAACGAGCGCCACACGGGCAGGTCCACCGGCCGGTCCTGCCCGATGACGGCGGCGACGGCGTCGTGCATGGCTACGCGGCCTCCGCCTGCTGCCGGGACGCGTCCGTGATGAACTCGTCGATGGCCGCGACCGAGCGGAAGAACTCCGGGTCCAGGTCGAACTCGTCGGTGTTGATGTGGTGGACGTCCTCCAGCCACGCGATCACCTTGAGCAGGCCGAGGCTGTCGACGACGCCGTTCTCCAGGAGGTCGAGGTCCGCGTCCAGCTCACCGGCGGGTACGTCCGGCAGGAACTCGCGGACCATGAACTCCTTGATGGCCTGGATCCGTGACATGTCAGTTCTCCTTGGTGAAGTGGGTTCGGACGACCTGGTCGCGGTCGACCTTGCCGGTCGAGGTCCGGGGCAGCGGGCCGTCGGTGATCCGCAGGACCGAGGGGACGGCGGCCCGGGGCAGGCCCCGGGCCAGGTGCCCGCGCAGGGTGAGGCTGTTGAGGCCGGAGCCGGGCGCCCGTCGGGCCACCGCGTGCAGCAGCCGGCCGGCCAGCGGGTCGGGCAGCGCCACGACGGCCGCTTCGAGGACGCCGGGGTGCTGGAGCAGGACGTGCTCGGTCTCCTGCGGGTTGATCCGCACCCCGCGCACCTTCACCTGGAAGTCGCTGCGCCCGGCCAGCCGCAGCGTGCCGTCCGCTGAGCGGGTGACGAGGTCGCCGCTGCGGAACCAGCGCCGGCCGTCGCCGGCGTCCCCGGCCGGATGGTCCGTGAACACGGGCGGGCCGGCCGCGGCGCCCAGGTACCCCTCGGTCTGGAAGGGGGTGGTGACGTAGAGCTCGCCGGTGCCGGGGCCCTCGAGCACGCGGCGCTCCGGGTCGACGAGCAGGGCGCCGACGCCGGGCAGCGGGGAGCCGAGCGGCAGCGGCAGGGCGGGGTCCTCGGCGCCGGTCAGTTCGTACAGGAAGCTGTCGTTGGTCTCCGTGCAGCCGTAGAGGTTGTACAGCCGGGAGCCGGGGAGCAGACCGGGCAGCTCCGCGCGCAGCGGGGCGGGCAGGGCGTCGCCGGTGAACAGGGCGTGGCGGACGCCGGGGACGGCCGCGCCGCGCTCGCGGGCGGCGTCGGCGAGCAGCCGGTAGAACATGGGGACGGCCTGGACGACCTCGGGCCGGTGGCGCAGCAGCAGGTCCAGCAGGTAGCCGCCCTGGGCCGCCCGGTCGGTGTCGGTGAGCACGACCCGGCCGCCGTGGGCGAGCGTGGTCCAGACGTCGAGCAGGCAGAGGTCGAAGTTGAGCGGGGCGTAGCTCAGGACCGTGGTGGCGGGTCCGATCCCGAAGCGGCCGGCGGCCCACCGGGTGAACCGGTCGACGGCGTCCGCCCGCAGCGGCACGACCTTGGGCGTGCCGGTGGAGCCGGAGGTGGTCAGCAGCAGCGCGGGGGCGGTGTGCGCGCCGCACCCGGTGGCGGGCGGCGCGGCGTCGGCGAACCGGGCCGCCGCCCCGGGCTCCTCGAAGGGGGTGTCGAGCGGGGTGAGGACGTGCTCGACGCCCGCCCGGGCGTACAGCCGCCCGGTGACGTCCGCGCCGAGCCCCGGCGAGGACAGCAGCACGGGCCGCCGCTCCAGCAGGGCGGCCAGCACCAGGGCGATGACGGCGGGCGAGGTGGCGGCGGGCACGCCCAGCGGCGCGTCCCCCGGGAGGCGGGCGAGCCGGGCCCGCTCCGCGTCCGCCCGGTGCAGCAGCGCGCCGTAGCCGATCTCCTGCTCGCGCCACACCAGCGCGGGCGCCCCGGGACTGCGCCGGGCCCGGTCCAAGACGGCGTCGGCGAGGGAGCGGGCTGCAAGGTCGGCCGTGGTACCGGCGCTCTTCACGGGCCTGGACTCCTTCCGGTCCTCGCGGTCGAAACTCTCGTCCCGATCGTGGTTTCGGCGACTGGAGGATCATCGGAGTCCCGCTGGCGGCCCGAGCCCGGCTAGCTGAAGAACGCGCCTTCGTTCTCCAGGAGTCCGGCGAGGACGAGGGCCTGGTCGGTGTCGGGCGGCCCGGCCGGCCACCAGTGGCCCGCGCGTTCGCGGTAGGGGTACCAGCGCCCGTCCCGGCCGCGCCGCAGCTGCAGGCCGCGACCGGTCAGCGTCCAGTGGTTGCCGGACACCTCCAGCCCGGGCAGCTCGTCGCCCTCCCAGGCGGCCGCCAGGGCCGTACGGGCCCGTGCGGTCTCCTGGGCCGGCGGCTCCCAGGACTCCTCGAGCGTGCGCAGCCCCTCGGCGCCGCCGTGGCGCCAGGCCTGCGCGGCACGGTCCAGTTCGGCCGCCCGGTCGCAGGCCGCGCGCAGCCGCTCGGGGACCCTCGGGTCGGGGTGGGTGGCGGCGAGCCGTACGGTGTCCTGCCACAGGTCCAGGGGGGCGGGCGGCTCCCCGGTGATGCCGTGGGTGTACGCGAGCAGGGCGCGGGCCCGGACGGCCGCGTCGGCGACCAGGCGCTCCAGCGGGTCCGCGGCGAGCCCGGTGACCTGCTCGGGCTCCTGCGGCGGCGCGGCGGCCGCGGGCAGCGGCGGCAGCGGGGGCAGCGGCGCGGCCGGGCGGGCGTAGGCCACCGCGGCGGGGGTGCCGCGCGGCTGCGCGCCGGCGTCGGCGCGCGGCGGGCCGGCGTCCCCGGCCGGCTCCGCCTCCTCGGGGTCGTCGTCCCCGGCGTCGGAGCCGTCCATCGCCATCATGGCCCGCAGCATCACCACCGACCCCAGCTCCTGCGCGGCCTCCTCGGCGTCGCGGCCGCGCACGAGCAGCAGCAGCGCCGGCTCCTCGTCCAGCAGCCACGAGAACTGGTAGGCCAGCGCGACCGCGTGCGCGCAAGGGTGGTCGGGATCGTCGCAGTCGCAGTCCGGCTCCATGTCGCCGTAGCCGGGCAGCAGGCCGAGCCGGGCGTCCTCGGCCGCCTCCAGCAGGTCGGGCGGGAGGTCACCCGCGAGGAGCGCCTCCGTCTCGGCGGGCCGGTCCGCGGTCTTCTCCCACAGCGCGTCCCAGTCCTCGTCCTCGAACACCCGCAAGGTCAGTTCGGCGCTGTAGGGGCCGTCCTCGCCCCCGTGGACCTGCGCGGCGATCCGGCCGGGGCTGACGGTGAGCGGTCCGATCCGGCCGGAGCGGGCCAGGGTCCGGCCCCGCTTGAGCGGGTCCTCCTCCGGCCAGAGGTCCTCCACGGCCTGCCCGAACTCCCCGCCCCACCAGGACCGGCCGCGCGCCCGGCCGCCCTTCCGCGCGGCGAAGGCGGGGAACCCCCGTGCGCTGTCGTGTCCTTCGGCCATCACGTGCTCCTCAGCTCGACCAGGTTCGCCAGCTCATCGTTGCCGAGCGTGCTCAGCGCCTGCTCGCCCGAGCCGAGCACGGCGTCGGCGAGTTCCTGCTTGGACGCCAGCATCGCGGCGATCCGGTCCTCGACGGTGCCCTCGGCGATCAGCCGGTGGACCTGCACGGGGCGGGTCTGCCCGATCCGGTGGGCGCGGTCGGTGGCCTGCGCCTCGACCGCCGGGTTCCACCAGCGGTCGAAGTGCACCACGTGGTCGGCGCGGGTCAGGTTGAGCCCGGTGCCCGCCGCCTTGAGCGAGAGCAGGAACACCGGCACCCGGCCCTCCTGGAAGCGGCGGACCAGCTCCTCGCGCTTGGGCACGGGCGTTCCGCCGTGCAGCAGCTGGGCCGGTACGCCGCGGTCGCGCAGGTGCGCCTCGAGCAGCCGGGCCATGGCGACGTACTGGGTGAAGACGAGGACGGCCCCGTCCTCCGCCGTGATGGTGTCGAGCAGTTCGTCGAGCAGCTCCAGCTTTCCGGAGCGGCCGGTGAGCCGCGCCCCCTCGCCCTCCTTCAGGTACTGGGCGGGGTGGTTGCAGATCTGCTTGAGCCCGGTGAGGAGCTTCAGGACCAGGCCGGAGCGGGCGATGCCGTCCGTGGCGCGGATCTCGGCCATGACCTCCCCCACGAGCTTCTCGTACAGGGCGGTCTGCTCGGCGGTCAGCGCGACCGGACGGTCGGTCTCCGTCTTGGGCGGCAGCTCGGGGGCGACGCCCGGGTCGGACTTGCGGCGGCGCAGCAGGAAGGGCCGTACGAGTCCGGCGAGCCGGGTCGCGGTGTCCGTCCCTCCCGGGGCTTCGGCGGCGCCGGTGCGCTCGGCCTCGATCGGGGCCATCCAGCGGCGGCGGAAGTGCGCGTAGCCGCCGAGGAGTCCGGGGGTGGTCCAGTCGAGGACGGCCCACAGCTCGGAGAGGCTGTTCTCGACGGGGGTGCCGGTCAGGGCGACCTTGGCGCCGGCCGGGATCCGCCGCAGGGCCCGGGCGGTGGCCGAGGCGGGGTTCTTGACGTGCTGGGCCTCGTCGGCGACGGCCATGCCCCAGTAGTGGGCGGCGAGCAGCTCGGCGTCCAGGCGCATCGTGCCGTACGTGGTGAGGACGAAGCCGGTTTCGGCGCCGTCCAGGGTGCGCCCGGGGCCGTGGAAGCGGCGGACGGGGGTGCCGGGCGCGAACCGGCCCACCTCCCGCTCCCAGTTGCCCAGCAGCGAGGCCGGGCAGACCACGAGGGTGGGGCCCTGGCTGCGGGGGTCCTCCTGGCGCAGCAGGTGCAGCGAGATCAGCTGGACGGTCTTGCCCAAACCCATGTCGTCGGCCAGGCAGCCGCCGAGGCCGAGCGAGGTCATCCGGTCCAGCCAGCGCAGTCCGCGCAGCTGGTAGTCGCGCAGGGTGGCCCGGAGGGCGGCGGGGGCGGCCATCGGCTCGTCGCCGCCGTCGGGTTCGGCGAGGCGGGCGCGCAGGGCCACCAGCCAGGGGCCGGGTACGACGGGGACCCGCTCGCCGGCGATCTCGGCGAAGCCGCCGAGGGCGACGGAGAGGGCCTCGATGGCCGTGAGCGGCTTCAGCTCGCGGGTACGGGCCTTGCGGGCCAGCTCGGCCGGTACGAAGACCCAGCGGTCGCGCAGCCGCAGCACCGGGCGGCCCTCGTCGGCGATCCGGGCGGTCTCCGCCTCGGTGAGCGGCTCGCCGTCCAGACGCAGCTGCCAGCGCAGGTCCACGGTGCCGTCGCCCATGAACGCGCGCAGGTCGGCGGGGGGTTCGCGGTCGGAGCCGACCAGGGCGTGGGCGCCGCTCAGGGCCCGGGCCGCGCCCTGCGGCCAGTGCACGTCGACGCCGTGGGCGCGCAGCCGGGCTCCGGCCTCGCCGAGCAGGGCGGTGGTCTCGCGGTCGTCGAGCACGATCTCGCGGGGCACGGGGAGCAGCCGCTGCAGGGGCTCCCAGACGCCGGCGGCGCGGCGTACGGCGAGGACGGTGTCGGCCTGGGCGCGGGGGCCCAGCGCGTGCGGCGCGCCGTCGAAGAGTTCGGCGGCGGCCATGGCCACGGTGGGGTCGGCGAGGCTCGCGACCCGCGGCTCGATCCGGACGCTCGGCTCGGCGTCCCCGTCGCCGACGACCACGCGCAGGGAGACCCGGACGCCCGAGTCGACGCCCTGGGAGATCTCCTCGGCCCAGGCGCGCAGCCGGGGCACGTGCTGGGGGGCGGTCGCGGCGAACGCGGCGCGTCCGGTGGCGGCCTCGGCGGCCGGGGTGCGCGGCAGCACGTCGGCGACGGCGTCGAGGAAGGCCCGCAGGGCGGTGTCGGCCTCGGGCAGGAGCCCGCTGCCCGGGGCGGCGGGCAGGGCCAGGGCCTCGGGGGGCGCGGCGGCGGCCAGTTCGCGCAGCCGCAGCACGTCCTCGGGGTCGTAGGGGCCGGTGCGCCAGGCGTCGTAGCCGCCGGGGGAGACGCCCGGCAGGAGGCGTTCGCGGGCGGCGAGGTGCAGCGCGAGGGCGAGGGCTCCGCCCCAGAAGGCGGCGGCCGGGTGGACGGCTCCGGCGTCGGCGTCACCGTCCGCGGCCGCGGTCGGCCGGGCGGCCTGCTCGTGGGTCCGGCGGGCGTGGGCGAGCACGGGCAGCGCGTCCGCCAGGTCCAGGCGCAGCACCGGCAGGGTGCGCGGTCCGTCCGCGGTCAGCAGGACGGCCTCCCCGGTCCGGCCCCCGGGCACGTCCGGCGGTGGGGAGCCGTCCGGGTTCCACAGCAGGACGGCGCCGGTCCTGGCCGGGTCCCCCGGCTCGAAGACGGCGGCGCATCGCGCCAGGAGGCCGGCCTGTTCAGCAATCCACACCATGCGTCCGCTTTCCTCGGTCGTCCGGTCCGCCGTCCCCGTCGGTGATCAGGTTGTCAGATTCCTGAACCGGCGTACGGACAGGGGGAAGAAGACGGCGCACAGGACCACCGGCCACACCACCGCCATCAGCAGGGAGTGCTGGGCGATCCAGGAGTCCCCGCCGAAGCCGGGATTGCCGAACAGCTCACGCGTGGCGAGCACGGTCGAGGACAGCGGGTTCCACTCGGCGATCGTGCCGAGCCAGCCCGGCATCGTGGAGGGGGCCACGAAGGCGCTGGTGAGGAAGCCGATCGGGAATTCCAGAGTCTGCACCATGGTGATGCCCTCGGGTCCGCTCATGAGCAGGCCGAGGTAGACGCCCGCCCACACCAGCGCGAAGCGCAGGAGCAGCAGCAGGCCGACGGCCAGGGCGGTGTCGCCGACGCTGCCGTGGGCCTGCCAGCCCATCAGCAGGCCGACGCCCATCAGGACGGCCAGCGCGAGCACCGAGCTGATCATGTCGGTGACGGCGCGTCCGACGACCACCGCGGAGGGGGACATCGGCAGGGTGCGGAAGCGGGAGGTGATGCCGCGGTTCTTGTCGGCGGCGACGGCGGTGACCGTCTCGCCCATGCCGAAGACCATCGTCATCACGAACATGCCGGGGACGAGGAACTCCTTGTAGTCGCCGCCGCCCGGCACCTGCATCGCGCCACCGAAGAAGTAGCCGAACATCAGGACCATCAGGATGGGGAAGGTCAGCGCGCCGACCAGGGTGCCCGGTTCGCGCACCCAGTGCGTCATCCCGCGCAGGGTGACCGTCCAGCCGTCGGCGGCGGCCCAGCGCAGCCGCGCGAGCGGGCCGCGCGGGATGGCCGGCATCTGGGGGAGCTGGAGCGGGGTGGTGGCGCTCATGCTGCGACTGCCTTTCGGCCGGGTTCGGCGGCCGCGTCGGCGGCCGGGTGGGCCGTGCGGCCGGTGAGGTGCAGGAACACCTCGTCCAGGGTGGGGCGGCGCAGGGCGATGTCCTCCGCCTCGATGCCCGCGTGGTCCAGGGCGCGCACCGTCTCGCCCAGGGCGCTGGTGCGTTCGGTGACGCGGACGCTGACCCGCCGGGTGTCGGGGTCCACGTCGGGCGCGGCCTCGGCGATCCGGCCCAGCGCGCCGGCGGCGGCGGACAGGTCCTCGGCGCGGCGCACCACGACGTCGATGCGGTCGCCGCCGACCTGGCTCTTGAGCTGGTCGGGGGTGCCCTTGGCGATGACCTTGCCGCTGTCGATCACGGAGATGCCGTGGGCGAGCTGGTCGGCCTCCTCCAGGTACTGCGTGGTGAGCAGGACCGAGGTACCGCCGCCGACGAGATCCCGTACGGCCTCCCAGACCTCGTTGCGGCTGCGCGGGTCCAGGCCGGTGGTGGGCTCGTCCAGGAAGAGGACCGGCGGGGCGAGGACCATGCTGGCCGCGAGGTCGAGGCGCCGGCGCATGCCGCCGGAGAAGTTCTTCACCGGCTTGCCGCCGGTGTCGTGGAGCCGGAAGCGCTCCAGCAGCTCGTCGGCGCGGCGGCGGGCGCCGCGCGGCGAGAGGTGGTGCAGGCGGCCGAACATCACCAGGTTCTGGCGGCCGCTGAGGACCTCGTCGACGGCGGCGTACTGGCCGACCATGCCGATGGAGGAGCGGACCTCGGCCGACTGGGACACCACGTCGAACCCCGCCACCCGGGCACGGCCCTCGTCGGGCCGGATGAGGGTGGACAGGATCCCCACGGAGGTGGTCTTGCCCGCACCGTTGGGGCCGAGGAGCCCGTGCACCGTGCCCTGTTCGACGGTGAGGTCGAAACCGTCGAGCACGTACCGCTTGCCGTACCGTTTGCGCAGCCCTTCAGCGATCACTGCCGGCCTGGTCGAGTCCACGTCAGCTTCCTTCTGTGGTGCGTGCGGGAGTCGGACGGTCAGGCCCGCCCGGTAAGCGGTCTGCGGGAAGTGGGGTGCGTTTCCGCTCCACTTCCCGCAGACCGCTCGATCCTGGCAGTCCCTCCCGCAGCGCTCCTCGAGCCGTGGTGGAGCCGCCGCTCAGCGCGCGACGCGCTCCAGCAACGGGGTGTACAGGTTGGGGTCGCTGCTGCTCAGCGCGCGCAGCGCGGTGCGGTGCTCCGCGAACTGCGGCTGCGCCAGGGCCCGGCGGAAGCAGTCCTCGTCCTCCCAGTCCGCGACGTTGACGTACAGGTCGGGGTCGTTGACGTGGTGCAGCAGCCGGTGGCGGATGAAGCCGGGCTGCGCGGCGAAGAACGCGGAGGTCCGGTCGAAGGCCTCCTCGAACTCCGCGCGGGAGCCGGTGACCTCGAAACGGTTGATGAAGGCGATCACGCCGGTGTCTCCCTCTCCCTAGGCGGGGCTGATGCCCAGCTCGTGGCCGAAGACGCCGCGCGGGTCCCAGGCCGACTTCACCCGCTGCAGGCGCGGGTAGTTGTCCTTGTAGTAGAGGCGGTGCCAGGGCACGCCGGAGGTGTTCCAGGCCGGATCGGCCATGTCGACGTCCGGGTAGTTGATGTAGCACCCGTCGCTGCCGCGGCCGGGCACCGGGACACCGCCGGTGCCGGCGAACACGTCGCGGTAGGCGCGGCGCAGCCAGCCGATGTTCTCGGCGTCGCCCGCCGCGTCCTGCCAGGTGTTCATGAAGATCACGTTGAGGACGGCGTCGCGGTGCGCGGTGGCGGTGGCCGACGCGTGCGGGGTGTTGACCCGGCCGCCGTAGGACTGCAGCGAGACGGACGCCGACTCGTAGCTGTGGTCGGTGCTGTTCAGGTGAGCGTACAGCGCGTCGGTCTGCGCGTCGGTCCAGGCCCGCCGCAGGTACGCCGACTTGATCTTCTGCCGGCCCTTGTCCATGTCCTGGGACTCGCCCAGCGCCACGGTGGCGTTCAGCCACGAGTCGCGGGTGATGCCCATGTCGTACGGGGTGACGGGGACGCCCTCGGTGAGCGCGGCGGTGTAGTCGGCGAGCAGCTTCTCGGCGTCCGGGCGCGTGCCGTCCATGTGGGCGAAGCTGATGGCGCTCTGACCGGGGTCGTTCTCCTTCAGCCGGCCGAACAGCACCAGGCCGCCGTAGAGGCCCGCGTACGGGGAGTCGGCGCAGCTGTTGCGCTCGTGCCACTGGCCGTGGTTGCGCACCAGGCGGCGGAAGGCGGCCTTGTCCATGCCCTCGCGGGGGAAGAGGACGGCGCTGCTCAGGACGGTGGCGGGCGGGCGGGGCAGCAGCCGGCCCGGGTCGCTGCCGGTGGCGCCCGGGGTGCGGAACCAGTAGCGGGTGACGACGCCGAAGTTGCCGCCGCCGCCCCCGGTGTGCGCCCACCACAGTTCGCGGTGCGGGTCGTTCGGCTCCCGGGTGGCGACGACCGCGCGGGCGCGGCCGGCCCGGTCGGCGACGACGACCTCGACGGCGTACAGGTGGTCGGCGGCGAGGCCGAAGCGGCGGGAGAGGGCGCCGTAGCCTCCGCCGGTGATGTGGCCGCCCAGGCCCACGGTGGCGCTGGCGCCGCCGGGCAGGGTGACGCCCCAGCCGTGGTACAGCGTCTTGTACACGTCCATCAGGCGGGCGCCGGCCTCGACCATGAAGGCGCGCTTGTCCTCGTCGAAGCGGACGGCGTTCATCCCGCCGAGGTCGATGACCAGGCGGACGGCCGTGTCGCCGACGAAGTTCTCGTAGCAGTGGCCGCCGCTGCGCACGGCGACGCGGCGGCCCGACCGCGCGGCCTCACCGACGGCCTGGACGACCTGCTCGGTGGTGGTCGCGAGGCGGAAGGCGGTGGGCCGGGCGGTGAAGCGCTTGTTGCTGCCGCGGGTGGCCAGGTCCTCGTAGCGGGGATCGGCGGGGGTGATGTCCGCGGCCGCGTCCGCACCGCCGCCGGCGGTGGCGCCGGCCGTGCCCGCGGGCCGCCTCGGGGCGGCCTGGGCGGGCGTCACACCCGCCGCGGCGAGCCCGGCGACGGCGCCGGCCGTGATCGTCCCGGCGACAAAGCGCCGACGGCTTGGAGCGGTCATGATGCTTCCTTTTCGGTGCGGACCCGGTGGCGACAGGGCGCGGGGCAGAGCGGGGCGGGGGCGGCCGGAAGGCCGGGGGGCCGGGGGGCCGGGAGCGGGCTCAGGCGGTGACGCGGGCTCAGGCGGTGACGCGGGCTCAGGCGGTGACGCGGGCGGAAAGCACCCGGTTGACGAGCTCGAGGTACTGGCGGGGGGTCTCCGCCTCGTCGATGGCCTCCTCGTCGAGCGCGATCTCGTACTCGCGCTCGATGAGCCCGGTGGTCTGCAGCAGCGCCAGCGAGTCGTAGCCGAGGTCGAGGAAGAGGGTGTCGAGGACGTCGGCGCCGTCCAGGTCCACGCCCTCGTCCTCACCGGCGCACTCGCGCAGCAGGCGGGTCAGGTCGGTCAGCTCCAGGTGCCGCATGGGATCTCCTCTTGGCGGTTCGGGTTCGGGTCTGGGACGGGCGGGCGGGTGCGGTCCAGTGGGCGGTGCGCGGTTCGGTGCGCGGTGCGCCGCCTCAGGCGGCGCGGATGACGGCGGCGGCGTTGAAGCCGCCCCGGCCGCGGGCCAGCACGAGGGCGGTGCGCAGGGCGGCGCCGCGGCGCGGGCCGCCGGTGACCAGGTCGAGCGGGCAGTCGTCGGCGGGGCGCACGGTGCCGGTGGTCGGCGGGATCACCTGGTCGCGCAGGGTGAACAGGGCGGCGGCCAGGTCGAGGGAGGCCCCGCCCGACAGCAGCCGTCCGGTCATCGACTTGGGCGCGGTGACCGGGACCCCGCGCGGGCCGAACACGGCGGTGATCGCCTCGGCCTCCGCGCGGTCCGCGGCGCGTTCGCCCGCGGCGTCGGCGAAGACCACGTCGACCTCGGCGGCGTCCGCGCCCGCGTCGGCGAGCGCGAGGCGCGCCGCGTCGGCGAGCCGGGGGGTGCCCGGGCCGTCGAAGGTGGCCGCGTATCCGGCGAAGGAGCCGTAGGCGCGGGCGCCGCGGGCGCGGGCGCTCTCGGCGTCCTCCAGGACGAGCAGGGCGCCGCCCTCGCCGACGACGTGGCCGGCGGCCTCGGCGTCGAAGGGCAGGTAGGCGCGGGCCGGGTCGGCGACCGTGCTCATCCGGCCCTCGGCCAGGTGCGCGGCCCAGCCCCACGGGCACAGCGAGGCATCGACGGCGCCGGTCACCATCAGGGTGGCGCCCTTGCGGAGCTGGCGCCGGGCCTGGGCGACGGCGTCCAGACCGCCAGCGCCCTCGGTGACGATGACGCCGCTGGGGCCGCGCAGCCCGTGGCGGATGGAGATCTGGCCCGAGTTGACGGCGTAGAACCAGGCGAAGGACTGGTAGGCGCTGACGTGCTGGCCGCCCTTGCTCCACAGGGCCTCCAGCTCGCGCTGGCCGAACTCGTAGCCGCCCGCGGAGGAAGCGGTGACCACGCCCGCGCCGTACTCCGGCAGCCGGGCCGGGTCGGCGCCCGCGTCGTGCAGGGCCTCCTGGGCGGCGGCGAGGGAGAGCCGAGTGACGCGGTCGGTCTGCGGCAGCAGCCGGCTGGGGACGTGGTCCGCGTCGACGAAGCCGGGGATCTCGCCGGCCAGGCGTACGGGATACCCGCTCGCGTCGAACCGGGTCAGCGGCCGGATGCCGCTCTCGCCGCGCAGGACGGCGCCCCACCACGCCTCGGCGCCCAGCCCGTTGGGAGCGGTGACGCCGACGCCCGTGAAGACGGCGGTGGCGGCCCGCGCCGGGGCGCCGGACGGGTCGAGCGTGGGCGCGGTCATGCGGCTTCCTTCAGGCTCGGGCGGTTGAGGACCATGGCGCTCTGGAACCCGCCGAAACCGCTCCCGACGCTGACGACGGCGTCGGTGCGCTGCTCGCGGGCGGTGAGCGGGGTGTAGTCCAGGTCGCAGGCCGGGTCCGCCTCGTGCAGGTTGGCGGTGGGCGGCACGGTGTTGTGCGCGATGGCCAGGGCGCTGGCGGCGACCTCCAGGGCGCCGATGGCGCCGAGCGAGTGGCCGATCATCGACTTGATGGAGCTGACCGGCACCTCGTAGGCGCGCTGTCCCAGACTGCGCTTGAAGGCCGCGGTCTCGTGCTTGTCGTTCTGCTTGGTGCCCGAGCCGTGGGCGTTGACGTAGTCGACGGCGGAGGGGTCCAGCCGGGCCTCGTCCAGGGCGGCGGTGATGGCCGCCGCCATCTCCGCGCCGTCGGAGCGCAGTCCCGTCATGTGGTAGGCGTTGCTGCGGCTGGCGAAGCCGGAGATCTCGGCGTAGATCCGGGCGCCGCGGCGGCGGGCCCGCTGGAGCTCCTCGACGACCAGGACGGCGGAGCCCTCGCCGAGGACGAAGCCGTTGCGGGTGCGGTCGAAGGGCCGCGAGGCGGTCGCCGGGTCGTCGTTGCGGGTGGAGGTGGCGCGGATCGCGTCGAAGCAGGCCACGGTGATCGGGGAGATCGGCGCCTCGGTGGCGCCGGTGACCATCACGTCGGCGGCGCCCTCGCGGATCAGCTCGACGGCGTGGCCGATGGAGTCGAGTCCGGAGGTGCAGCCGGTGGAGACGAGCGCGACCGGTCCCTGCGCGCCGCTGTCCCGGGCCACCTCGGCGGCCAGGGAGCTGGGGGTGAAGTAGTCGTAGAGGTGGGCGACGGCCCGGGAGTGGTCCACGTTCCACAGGCCGCCCAGCTCGCTGACGGCCGCGTACTCGTTGTCCAGCCCCGTGGTGCAGCCGACGGCGCTGCCGAGGCTGACACCGGTGCGCAGCGGGTCCAGCCCGTCGGCGACCCCGCTGTCGGCGATGGCCTCGCGGGCGCTGGTCAGTGCGAACAGGGCGGCCCGGTCGAGGCGGGCGGCCTCCTCGGCGTCGAATCCGTGGGCGGCGGGGTGGAAGTCGGCCTCGGCGGCGATCCGCGAGCGGAAGGAGGAGGCGTCGAACAGCGTGATGGCCCGGGTCGCCGTACGGCCGGCGGTGAGCAGCTCCCAGAACTCCTTGGTGCCCACTCCTCCCGGGGCGACGACCCCTATACCGGTGATGACTACCCGTCTCATCGACTGTCCCCCACTGTTCTCCTCCAGGCCGGGGCCGGGCGGGCTCGCGCCGCGCGGCGGCTGCACCGCAGGACGGCTTCGGTACTGCGAGCCTGGCCGCTCGGTCTGGAGCACGGCTAGAAGATCCGTGCAAGGGGGCGATCAGCCACCCCAGCGCATCAGCGCCGTCCCCATGCTCATGCCGCCGCCGAATCCGGCCAGCAGGACGAGGTCGCCGTCGGCCGGTCCGTTCCCGCCGCGCACGGCGTGGTCCAGGGCCAGCGGGATGGAGGCGGCGCCGGTGTTGCCGTGGAACTCCACCGGCAGGTGGACGGTGGCCCGGGTCAGGCCGAGCGGCTCCAGAAGGGCGCGGAGCATCTCCCCGTTGGCCTGGTGCGGTACGAAGTGGGCCACGTCCTCGGGGGCGGCCCCGAAGGCGCGCAGGACCTCTTCGACGGCGCCGGGTAGTTCCCGTTCCACGAACTCGCGCACCTCGCGCCCGCGCATCGCGAAGTAGTGCTCGCCGCGGGTCACCGTCCCCAGGGCGGCCGGCCTGCGGCTGCCGCCCGCGCCCACGCCGATCAGGCCGTGCAGGCTGCCGTCGGTGCGCAGGCCGGTGCCGAGCAGCCCGTGGCCCTCGCGGACCGGGCCGAGGACGACCGCCCCGGCGCCGTCGCCGAACAGGGGGGCGGTGCGGCGGTCGGCGGGGTCGACGATGCGCGAGTAGACGTCGGTGCCCACGACCACCACGGGGCGGCGCCGGCCGTCCGCCTCGGGGGCCGCCAGCAGCCGGGCGCCGGTGTGCAGGGCCGCGGCGAAGCCGCTGCATACGGCGTTGACGTCGAAGGCCGCCGCGTGCCGGGCGCCGAGCCGGTGCTGCACGAGCGCCGCGGTGGCCGGCTGGGTGTGGTCGGGGGTGGAGGTGGCGACCACGATCCAGGCGAGGTCCGCGGGGTCGGTGCCGGAGTCCTCCAGGGCCCGCCGGGCGGCCTCGGAGGCCAGGTCGGAGGCGGCCTCGTGCGGGGCCGCGTACCGCCGTTCCCTGATGCCCGTCTTCCGCTCGATCCATGCCGGGGTCACACCGACGCGGGCGGCGATCGTCTCGTTGGGCACGACCCGCTCGGGCAGGTAGGAGCCGGTGCCCAGGACGCCGACGGATCCCAGTGCGGGCGAGTGGACGCTCATGCGGCCACCGCCGCGGGGCGGGTGAGCGCGTCGGTGACGGCGGCCGCGACCTCCTCCAGGCGGTCGCTGAGGAAGAAGTGGCCGCCCGGCAGCACCCACAGCTCGAAGCCGCCCCGGGTGTGGTCGCGCCACCGGTCCACCTTGCCGACCTCGGCCATGTGGTCGGCGTCGCCGGTGAGGGCGGTGACGGGGGTGCGCAGCGGCGGGCCGGGCCGGAAGCGGTACTCGCGCACCGCACGGTAGTCGGTGCGCAGCGGCGGCAGCAGCATGCTCCGCACCTCCGGGTCGTCGAGCAGCCCGTCGTCCGTGGCGTTCAACGCGCGCAGCTCGGCGACGACTTCCTCGTCGGTGCGGGGGAGCCACGCCTCGTACTCGTCCTGGCAGGGGGCGGGGCGGCCGGAGACGAACAGGTGGGCCGGGCCCCGCCCGGCCGCCTCCGTCCTGCGGGCCACCTCGAAGGACAGCATCGCCCCCATGCTGTGCCCGAACAGGGCGTAGGGGCGGCCGTCGTCGAGCGCGAGGAGCTCGGCGGTGATCCGGTCGGCGAGCCGCTCCAGGGAGGTCTCGCCGGGTTCGGCCCGGCGGTCCTGGCGGCCCGGGTACTGGACCCCGTACACGTCCACGGCCGGGGAGAGCGCGGTGGCCAGCGGGTGGAAGTAGCTGGCGGACCCGCCCGCGTGCGGCAGCGCGAACAGCCGGACGGGCGCCCGGGGGGCGAGCCGGTAGTTCCTGAACCAGGCACTGCGGTCGGTCGTTCGCGTCATCGGATCTCCTCATTCCAGGGCAGAGCTCGAAACCCAGCCTGCGGGCGGGGCGGCCCGGTCCGGATCCCCTGGCACCCCCCTGGCCCCGGTCCGCCCGCGCCTAGGGGAGCGTCTGGGGTGCCGCGGAGGGGCGGGCCGTTCCTACGTTTGGCTGAGGCGCTCCTCGACTTTCAAGGGACATCACGTGGAAGAGATCATCAGTGCTCTGCTCTCGGAGGACGCGGCCCCGGGTGACGTCCAGCACCTCCGGCTGCCGGAGAGCTACCGCGGCAACGTGGTCCGCAAAGAGGACACCGGCATGTTCGAGGGCATGGCGACGGCGGACAAGGACCCCCGCAAGTCCCTGCACCTGCAGGACGTGCCGACCCCCGAACCGGGCCCCGGCGAGGCCCTGATCGCCGTCATGGCGAGCGCCGTCAACTACAACACCGTCTGGTCCTCGATCTTCGAGCCGCTGGCGACCTTCGGGTTCCTCGAGCGCTACGGCCGGCTCAGCGAGCTGACCCGGCGCCACGACCTCCCCTACCACGTGCTGGGTTCCGACCTGTGCGGTGTGGTGCTGCGCACCGGTCCGGGCGTCAACCGCTGGCGGCCCGGCGACCGGGTGGTGGCGCACTGCCTGTCGGTGGAACTGGAGTCCGCCGAGGGCCACGACGACACGATGCTCGACCCCGAGCAGCGCATCTGGGGCTTCGAGACGAACTTCGGCGGCCTGGCCGAGCTGGCCCTGGTGAAGTCCAACCAGCTGATGCCCAAGCCCGAGCACCTGACGTGGGAGGAGGCCGCCTCCCCGGGCCTGGTCAACTCCACCGCCTACCGCCAGCTGGTCTCCCGCAACGGCGCCGGCATGAAGCAGGGCGACAACGTCCTGATCTGGGGCGCCAGCGGCGGCCTCGGCTCCTACGCCACGCAGCTGGCCCTGGCCGGCGGCGCCAACCCCGTGTGCGTGGTCTCCAGCCCGCAGAAGGCCGAGATCTGCCGGCGGATGGGCGCGAGCGCCGTCATCGACCGCAGCGCCGAGGGCTACCGGTTCTGGAAGGACGAGGACACCCAGGACCCGAGGGAGTGGAAGCGCTTCGGCAAGCGCATCCGCGAGCTGACCGGCGGCGAGGACGTGGACATCGTCTTCGAGCACCCCGGCCGCGAGACGTTCGGCGCCAGCGTCTACGTCGCCCGCAAGGGCGGCACCATCGTCACCTGCGCCTCGACCTCCGGCTTCCGGCACGAGTACGACAACCGCTACCTGTGGATGTCGCTGAAGCGGATCATCGGCTCGCACTTCGCGAACTACCGCGAGGCGTGGGAGGCCAACCGCCTCATCGCCAAGGGCAGGATCCACCCCACCCTGTCGAAGGTCTACTCCCTGGAGGAGACCGGCCAGGCCGCCTACGACGTCCACCAGAACCTGCACCAGGGCAAGGTGGGCGTGCTCGCCCTGGCGCCCGAGGAGGGCCTCGGCGTCCGGGACCACGAACTGCGCGCCACGCACCTCGACGCCATCAACCGCTTCCGCGGCGACGGCGGGCAGGAGGCCGGCCGGTGACCGCGCGCCGCACCCCGGTCACCGGGATCGTCGGACTGGGCACGCTCGGCGAGGCCCTGCTGCGGCTGGCCCGTGAAGCGGGGCACGAGGTCATCGCGGTCGACACCGCCCTGGACGCGCTGGACCGCACCGCCCGCCGGCTCAAGGCGGCCGACGCGGCCACGGGCTCCGCCGGTCCGGCCGTCACCCTGACCACGGACCCGGCCGCCCTGTCCCGGGCGGAGCTGGTGATCGAGGCGGTCACGGAGGACGCGGCCGTCAAGCGGGCCGTGCTGGGCGAGCTCGTCACGCGGTGGGCGCCGGGCGTGCCCGTGCTGACCACCACCACGACCCTGTCCGTGCCGCGGCTGGCCATCGCCTCCGGCGCTCCCGGATCCGTCGCGGGCCTGCGGTTCTTCACGCCGCCCGCCGCCGGCGGACCGGTCCTGCCCATCCACTCCCCGCTGGCCTCGGCCGCCACCGCGGCGGCCCTGGACACCCTGGTGGCGCAGCTCGGCCTGCGGCCCGCCGCCGTCACCGCCGCCTCGGCCGCCGACGCCGACGACCTGGTGCTGGCCTACCTCAACCGGGCCGCGATCCTGTGCGACGAGGGCCACGCGAGCGCCCGCGACATCGACACCGCGATGCGGCTGGGCTGCGGTCTGCCGCTCGGCCCGCTGGAGACGCTCGACCTCATGGGCGTCGACTCGGTCCACGCGGCGCTGCTCGCCCGCTGGCGGCGCACCGGGGACTGCGCCTTCGAACCGGCGCCGCTGCTCAGCCGGATGGTCACGGCCGGCCGCCTGGGCCGCAAGAGCGGCGAGGGCTTCGCCACGTACGACGAACTGGGCGCCGCCGTGGTCGCGCCGGCCGGCGGACCGGAGCCGGGCACGGCCCGGCCGGTCACCCGCGTCGGCGTGGTCGGCTCGGGGGCCATGGCCCGCGGCATCGCGGAGGTCATGGCGGTCGGCGGCCGCGGCACACTGCTCGTGGCGCGCGGAGCGGAGCAGGCGGAGCGGGCCCTGGCGGCCATCGGCGACTCGCTGACCCGCCGGGTGCGCAGGGGCCGGATCACTCCCGCGCAGCGGGAGGCGGCCCTGGCCCTGCTGGAGACCTCCCACGACATGGCGTCGCTCGGCGACCGCGACCTGGTCGTGGAGGCCGTCGTCGAGGACCTCGACGCGAAGCGGGCGCTGTTCGCCCGCCTCGGGGAGGTCTGCGCACCGGGCACGGTCCTGGCCACCACCACCTCGAGCCTGTCCGTCGCCGCCTGCGCCGCGGCCTCGGGCCGCCCGGCCGACGTGATCGGCCTGCACTTCTTCAACCCGGCCCCGGTGATGCGGCTGGTGGAGCTGGCGTACACGGCCGAGGCGCACCCCGACGCGCTGGCCACCGCCCGGCGGCTCTGCCGCGACCTGGGCAAGACGGCCGTGGAGTGCCCGGACCGCACCGGGTTCATCGTCAACCGGCTGCTGTTCCCCTACCTCGGCGACGCCCTGGCCCTGCTGGAGCGGCCGGACACGGACATCGCGGCGACGGACGCGGCGGTCGAGCGGGGCTACGGCTACCCGATGGGCCCGTTCGCCCTGCTGGACACGATCGGCCTGGACGTCTCGCTCGCCATCCAGCAACGCCTCTTCGCGGCCTTCCACCTCCCGGAGCTGGCCCCCTCCCCCGCCCTGGCCGAACTGGTCGCGTCGGGCGCCCTGGGCCGCAAGAACCAACGCGGCCTCCGCACGGGCGAACCCCGCACGTGACGACAGGGCCTAGGAGGATCGGACCTCGCCGACCAGTTCGGCGAGGTCCGTGCGGGAGCGGACGCGGAGTTTGCGGTAGACCTTGGTCAGGTGCTGCTCGACCGTGCTCGGGGTCACGAACAGGCGGGCTGCGATGACCTGGTTGGTGCAGCCCTGGGCGGCCAGCAGTGCCACCCGCCGCTCCGCCCGGCTCAGCCGTGCCGCCGGGTCCCGGCAGTGGTCCGCCGGGGTGCTCCAGTCCAGGGCCTCGCACGGGGCGATGTCCCAGCGGGCCAGCAGGTCGCGGCAGGCGTGCAGGTCGCCGAGGGCGGCCACCGGCTGGTTCGCGGCCAGCCGGAAACGGCCGCGGGCCAGCAGGTAGTGGGGAGCGACCCGGCTGCGGAACATCGCCTCCGGCACGGGTACGCGCAGCAGCCGCGCCGCCTCTTCGTGCGCGCCGCGTCCGGTCGCGGCGCGCACGGCTGCGGCCAGCGGAATGCCGACGGCGATCCCCCAGCCCTCCGGCGTCAGCAGGGCCAGCGCCCGTTCCGCCTCCGCGGCAGCCTCGGCGTGCCGGTCCAGGCGGCCGTGCACCAGGGCGGCGGCCGCCGCGGCCACGGCGCGGCGGGCGGAGGTGTCCAGGGCGCCCGGCGTGGTCCGCGTCTCGCGCAGCAGCGCGTGCCAGTGCTCGGTCCGGTCGCTCTCGGCCACGTGCAGCAGGGCGCACAGGGTTGCCGTCACACCGGGAGCCGGGTGCTGGCGTGACACCAGGGCCGCCGCCGCCCGCTCCACGGCGGCCGTGCGGCCTTCCGACCGGTCCGCCGCGCCGCGCGGGGAGCCCAGCTCCGGGTAGACGTACGCCGCTTCGGCTCGCAGCAGCCGGCCGGCCCGCCCTCCGCCGGGGCCGTCGGCCCCGTCGGCGGAAGCGGCGCCCCCGTCGGCGGGGGCGGTGGCCGGCTGCGGGGAGAGCGCGGCGAGCACGCGGGCCGCGGCTGCCGGGCGGCCGTGCCACAGCAGCGCCCCGAGCGGGCCCGCGGCCCGCTCCACCGTGAACCGCCCCGCCAGCAGGGCCTGTTCCAGGGCGGGCAGATGGCGGGTCACGGCTGCCGGGTCGTCCTCCCACTCGGCGCCGGCCAGCGCGTCGAGCAGCGCCGCCCGGCGTACCGGGTCGGGGCAGCGGCGGTGCGCGGCGTCGAGGAATCGGGCGGCCGCCTTGGGCCGGGCGGTCCGCAGGGCCTGTCCGGCCGCCTCGGCCAGGACGTCGACGGCCCACCGCTCCGCCGCCGGGACCGGCCCGCCGGCGGCGACCAGGTGGCGGGCGACGGTCTCGGCCGGGGCGCCGCCGGCGCGCAGCAGCGCGACGGCCTCGGTGTGCAACCGGGCGCTCTCCCCCGGCGGGAGCTCCTCCAGTACCGCGGCCCGCGCCGCCTCGTGGCGGAACCGGCCGGATGCGAGCAGCCCGGTGTCGGTGAGCACGTCCATCAGCGGCCCCGCGGCCCGTTCGTGGACGCCGAGCAGCCGGGCGAGGGTCGTGAGGGTGGCACTGGGTCCCAGTACGGCCAGTGCCCGGGCCGCCTCCAGGGTCCCACCGGGGCGCAGGCAGCCGGTGACGGCCCGTTTGAAGGCGGCGGCGGCCACCGGCAGGTCCGAGCGCAGCGGTCCGCGCTGCCACCGGTCCTCGGCGAGGGCGTGCAGCAGGCGGGGGTTCCCGCCGGTGGCCCGGTGCCAGGCGGGGGCGAGCCGGCGGGCCTCGGCCGGGTCGGCCGCCCCGCCGTAGGGGGCGCGCAGGAACGCGGCGACGCCGTCCTCGTCGAGGGTGGTGAGGGCGAGGGCCGCGCACCGGGGGTGGCGGGCGAGTTCGGCGACCGGAAGCGCGGCGGGCGGGTGCGGCGGCTGGTGGGCGGAGCCCGTGCCGAGCAGCATGATGCGGGCGGCTCCGATCCGTCCGCACAGGTACAGCAGGCAGCGCGCGGAGAGCTCGTCGGTGTACTCGATGTCGTCGACGGCGACGACGACCGGGGCGGTGGCCGCCAGTTCCGTGAGGACGTCCCGGACGGCCGGCAGCGCGGCGGCCGGGTCGGGTTCGGGCCCGGTGAATCCCGGTACGGCGCTCAGCAGCTGCCCGGCGACGCCGAGCGCGATGCCCTGTTCCGCCGGAGAGGCGCAGGCGTGCAGGACGAGCGCGCCGGATGCCGCCGCCTCGGCGGCGAAGGCCCGCACGAGCGCGGTCTTGCCGGTGCCGGGGCTGCCGGTGACCAGCGCGGCCCGGCCCTCGCCGCGCCGGGTCACCGCGAGCAGCTCCCGGAGCCTGCCCAGTTCCCGGTCCCGCCGCACCAGTTCCCGCGGCCTTGGTGTCATCGGCCCTCCCCGTGTGCGGTGCCGCTCCCGGCAGTGTGCCGGGGTCCGGGGAAATGCCGCTGGTGGACCGCCTGAGGCCCGCTCGAGCCCGCACCGGGGGGTGCGGGGCCGGGTCAGCGGTGCGGGCGCTTCTTCAGGGCGCGGGCGCGGGTGCGGATGCGCTGCTTGTCCTCGGAGCGGGCGCGGGCGTCCTGGCGCAGTTCGAGCATCCGCTGCTCGCGCCGGAGCTTCTCCCAGTTGCCGAGCCGGTCGGCGTCCAGGGAGCCGGTGACGACCGCGTCCCGGACGGCGCAGCCCGGCTCGTCCTGGTGGCGGCAGTCGCGGAACTGGCATCCGCCGGTCAGGGATTCCACGTCGGCGAACGCCTTGTCGATGCCCTCCTCGGCGTCCCACACGGCGAGCGCCCGCATCCCGGGGGTGTCGATGAGCAGGCCGCCGCCGGGCAGCGGGACGAGCTCGCGGTGCGTGGTCGTGTGCCGGCCCTTGAAGTCGGAGCGGACCTCCTGGGTGGAGAGCACCTCCTCGCCGCGCAGCCGGTTGGTGAGCGTGGACTTGCCCACGCCGGACAGGCCCACCAGGGCGACGGTGCGGCCCGGTCCGACGTACCGGTCCAGGGCGTCGAGGCCCTCACCGGTACGGGAGGACACGGTGTGGACGGGGGTGCCGAGCGCGATGCGCTCCACCTCCTCGGCCGCGCCGGCCGGATCGGGGTGCAGGTCGGCCTTGCTGAGGATGACGACGGGCTGGGCGCCGCTCTGCCAGGCGACGGCCAGGTAGCGCTCGATGCGGCGCAGCCGCTGCTCACCGGTGAGGGCGGCGACGACGAAGACGGTGTCGACGTTGGTGGCGACGATCTGCGACTCGGTCCTGCGGCCGGCGCTGCCGCGGACGAAGGCCGAGCGGCGCGGCAGCACGTCGAGGATGAGGTGGGGTGCGGGGCCGCCCACGACGACCCAGTCGCCGGTGGCCAAATGGGCTCCGCCGAGCGGTGGTTCACCCTCCTTGAAGAGCCGGGGGCCGAGTTGGGCGCGGACCTCGCCGTCCGGTGTCAGGACGGTCGCGGCGCCGCGGTCGACCTGCCCGACGCGGCCGGGGAAGCGGGTCTCGCCGGGCGTGTGCCCGCCGAGGTCCGCCAGGTGCTCGGGCCAGGCCCCGGCCAGGTCGGCCCGCCAGCCGAGCGGGGCGAGGGCGGCGGAGTCGGGCTCCGACGGCATCAGCTGTTCTCCGTGGACGCGGGCACGGACGTGGACGCGGCCGCGGGAGCGGACACCGTCGTGGCCGTGGAAGCGGCGGTCGGGGAGGGCTTGCCCTCGCAGCCGCAGCCACCGCGCTGCACGGTGAACCGGCGACGCGGCGCGGCAGCCGCGGCCGGGGCGGCGCTGGTCCCGGCGCCCGGGGCGGCAGCGGCCGGGGCGGCAGCGGTGGCAGCGGAAGGGGCGGGGGCGTTGTGCTCGGTCATGCGTCCTGCTTTCGGGTCGGTGCGGGGTCGCCGAGGCGGTCCCGCACGAAGGCGATCTGTGCTGACATGGCGTCCGCGCCGACCTCGGCGCGGGCACTGGCGTGGCCGGTGGAGCGCAGCCGGAAGTCGACGTCCGCGCCGCGGGCGGTCAGCGCCCCGACGTAGGACTCGATCTGGCCGACCGGGCAGCGCGCGTCGCGGTCTCCGGCCAGCACCAGCAGGGGTGCGCGGACCGCGTCGGCATACGTGTGGGGGGAGGCGGCCGCGTAGCGTTCGGGCACCTCGTCGGGGGTGCCGCCGAACAGGGCGCGGTCCACCCAGCGCAGGCTGTGCAACTGCTCGGGGTAGGCCGCCGGGTAGTCGCCGACGGCGCCTTCGGCGAGCCCGCACGCCCACAGTCCGGGCTGGGTCCCGAGGCCGAGCAGGGTCAGGTAGCCGCCCCAGGAGCTGCCCGCGAGGACGCAGCGGTCGGGGTCGGCCACGCCGGAGGAGACGAGGTGGGCGCGGGCGGCGGCGACGTCGGACAGTTCGGTGTGCCCCACGGCCTCGCGGTGGCCGAACTGCCAGGCCGTGCCGTTCTCGGCGGAGCCGCGGTAGTTGACGCGGGCCACCGCGTAACCGGCGTCGTTCCAGGCGGCGGCGGGACCGTTGTACTCGTCTCCGTCGGCGATGTGCGGGCCGCCGTGCAGCAGGAAGACCGTCGGGTGGGGGGCCCGGCCGGCGGCCGGCACGCTGAGGAAGACGGGGACCGTCAACTCGCCGTTCGGCGCCGCCACTTCGGTGACGGGGGCGGCCGGGACGACCGGGCCCGGCACCGACAGCAGCTCCGCGCCGGCCAGGTCGCGCAGGACGGCCGGGGCCGACGCGGAGGAGAAGGTGTACCAGCAGTCGCCGTCGGGCCGTGCGGCGGCGGCGTGGACCGTGCCGCGCGGCACGGGCAGCCGCTCCAGGCGGCCGTCGGCGAGCCGGTGGCGGTAGAGCTCGCTGCGCCCGTGCGTGCGGTGGTGCAGCAGCAGCGCGGCGCCGTCGGGGGTGAACTGCGCGCGTACGTCGCCGGGCAGGCCCGTCTCGATCTCGCGCACCTCCCCGGTGACCGGGTCCCACAGGAGCGGGGCGGGGCGGCCGCCGCGGGTGTGCGTGGCCAGCACGAGCCGGCCGCCGGGCTGGAAGGGCGACCCGTAGGGCACGACGTGCAGACCGCCGTGCGGCCAGTCGCCGAGCTCTCCGACCAGCGCGCCGTCCTGGTCCAGGACGCGCAGCGAGGGGCGCAGCGGATCGCCGTACTCCGCGTGCAGCACCAGCACGTACGCCTCGTCGTCGCTGAGGCCCCCCAGGTAGAGCGGGGTGTCCGCGCCGTACAGCACTTCGGCCCGCTCCGCGCCGGCCCTCAGCAGGTGGATGTCGGTACGGCCGTCCGCCGCGGTGATCCCGGCGACGGCCAGGCCGGAGGCGCCGACGGCCAGGCCCTCGGGGGTACCGGCCGGCACCCCGGGCAGGGCCGGGACGGCGGGGCCGCCGCGCAGCGGGGCCCGCATCCAGGTGCCGTGCTCGGTGCCGTCCTCGTCGTGGTACCACCACAGCCGGCGTCCGGTCGGGTCGAGCAGGCCGAGTTCGACCCCGTGCGGGGCGTCGGTGAGCTGGCGGATGCCGCCGCCGGCCCGGTCCCAGAGGTAGAACTGCGCGGTGCCGGTGGCGTTGCCGCGCAGCACGCAGACCTCGGGCCGCAGCCGGCCCCAGAAAGGGAGCTCTACAGCGGGGGCGGTGCACCGGTCCACCGGTCTCGACCCCGGCTCGAGCGCAGCGGTATATACAGTCACCAGGCCATTATGCAGATAAGCGGCGGGCCTAGGAAGAGCGAATAGAGAATTCCAGCCACAGGCTGTCAGGGCGAATTCCCATGACGCCATTCGAGCGGTGTTCTCATTTCCTTTTCCATGTGTTTCGACATGACCGCGAATCGAGCGAAGGGGGTCCTCCGATGGACCGGGCACGGATGGTTTGCACTGCCAGCAGGGTTCCTCACGGCCTGGTGGGGATACCCGGACCGCTCGACTCTTCGCATTCGAGGACACGGGATCCCCTTTTCCACGGAGATCTGGGAACCATCTGCAACCTGGCCGACGTACCCCTGCGCGAAACCGTCCGCCACACCCTTCGGAACGGCCCGCGCCGGACGAATGCGTGGGAGTTCGTGACCGCCCCGGACCCCGCTTTTTCCTGGCGCGGCCGCTGATGCCGCAGAGCCCGGAGATCGAGAGCTGACCCAAGGAGACCTCATATGCCCGCCGCCGTTCTTCCCGGACCGCTGACCCGTACGGACATCGGGGAGGGGATCCGCAAGCAGGGCTGGGTGTTCGCCCCGGGAACCGGCTTCGACACCGGTCCCGGGGCGCAGGCGTTCCGGCAGCTCAGCCGGGCCTACGAGACCCTCGAACCGGAGCGCGACCCCTCCGGCGGCGGGGCGTACCGCTCGCGCCGGCACGTGCGCTACACCCACCGGGAGGTCTCACAGGGGGTGCTGCGCGCCCAGCCGCCGGGCCCCTGCCACCGGGGCGCCGGGGCGCACCCGTTCGCGGGCGGCTCCCCGCGCCGGTTCGCGCCCGTCTCCGGGGCGGTGCGGGTCGACCCGTTCCTGCGGCGGCTGCTGCTGCACGGCGTCGGGGTGTTCTCCGAGCTGGCCCGCGCGGAGCCCGGCCGGGGAACCGGCCCGGTCGACTGGGAGGTGGACGTGCACCTGGTCCGCGTCCCCGCCGGCGCCGAGGAGGAGGGGGTGTCCGCTGCGGGGGGCGTGCACCGGGACGGTTTCGACTACATCTCGCTGCACCTGATCGGCCGTTCCGGGGTGACGGGTGGGCGCAGCATCGTCTGCGACCCGTCGGGGCGCCCGCTGGCGCGGCCGCTGCTCGCCGCGCCCATGGACTCGCTGTACGCGGACGACCGCCGGGTCCTGCACGGCACCGAGCCGGTGCGGCTCGATCCGTCGGCCGGCCGCGCGTACGGCCACCGCGACATGCTGGTGACCGGCTACCGCCGGATCGGCTGAGACCGACCCGAAGGGCCCCGGCCGACACCGGCCGGGGCCCTTTCGCGCGGCGGGAGCTCAGCTCCGGGCGGCGCCGAAGGAGAAGCCCGCGAACGCCGGCCGCCCGGCGGGTGCCTGCGGCGCCGGAGCCTCGGAGGTGAGGGCGCCGACGGGCGTCCGCGGATCGGCCGCCGCGAGCCGGCGCGCCGCGTGGGCGGCCTTCCCGGCCAGGGCCCGTGCCGTGTCCGGCTCGTAGCGGGCGGAGTCGTACTGCAGGAGCAGGGTCAGGCCGCGCGCGGAGCGGGCGAACTGGAACGAGAGCTCGAAGGGGCCTTCGTCCAGGGGAATCGGACCACCCGTCAGCCGCAACGCGCCGGGCCCGGTGTCGATCTCGTCCCAGAGGGTCACCCACACGTCGAAGAGCGGGTTGCGACCCCGCGCCCTCGGGGGGTCCAGGGCGCGCACCAGCTCGCTGAAGGGCAGGCCGCCGTGGTCCAGCGCGCCGACCGTCCGGGCGGCGACGTCCGCGATCAGCTGCGCGCAGGGCGTCTCGGCGCGGACGGTCGTCCGCAGGACCACGGTGTTGACCAGGCAGCCCACCGCGTCGGCGGGCCCGAGGGCCGGGCGGCGGCTGACGGCCGTGCCCAGGCTGATGTCGGACGCACCGGTCGCCTCGTGCAGGGCGGCGGCCACGGCGGCGGCCAGGACGCCGAACAGGCCGGTGCGGTGGCCGCGCGCGAGCCGCTCCAGCGCGGCGAGCTCCCCGGGATCGAGGCGGACGGCGGTGACGGCGGTGGTGCGGCCGGCCGGGCCGGTGCGCGGATGGTCCACGGGCAGCGGAAGGGGGACCGGTAGCGGGGTCAATTGCCGCTGCCAGTAGGTCAGTTGATCGTCGTACGACTCCTCGTGCGGGCTGGTCGCGGCCGGCCCGGGGGCGGCTTCGGCCGGGCCCGCCCCGGCTCCGGCCAGTGCGCGGGCGACCACCTCGAGCGAGGTCTGGTCGGCGACGATGTGGTGCAGCACGACCAGCAGCCGGTCCGGGCCCCCGGGGCGGCGCAGCAGGGCCGCGCGCACCAGCGGTCCGGCCGCCAGGTCGAAGGGCCGGTGGGCCCACTCGCGGACGAGGGCCTCGCGCGCGGTCTCGTCGGGCAGGTCGAGGACCTCCAGGCGCGCGGGTACGGGCGCGGGGCCGGGCACCGGCTCGCCGTGCTCCTCGCGGAAGACGGTGCGCAGCTGGGGCTGGAGCTCCTGGAGCCGGGCGAACGCGGCGCGCAGCGCGGCCGGATCGGCGGCGCCGTGGCAGTCCAGCAGCATCGGCACGTGGTAGGCGGCGCTGCCGCCCGACCCGGCCGCCCGGCTGCGGTCCTCCAGCCACAGCCACCGCTGGACGGCGGACGCCCGCCCGGCGCCCGGGCCGGACCCGTCGCCCTGACCGGACCCGGCGTCGCGGTCGCCGGGCGCGGGGGTGAGGGCGGCGAGGGCGGCGAGCGGGGCCAGCCGCCCGGTCAGGGCGCAGACGCTCGGGCAGTCGAACACGTCGCGGATCCGCACCGGCAGGGACAACCGCCCGGACGCCGCCGCGGCCAGCGAGGCGGCCTTGAGGCTGGTCCCGCCGAGCAGGAAGAAGTCGCCGTCGTCCCGGACGGGCCCGTCGAGGGCCTCGGCGAACAGCGCCCGCAGTACGGTCCGGACGCGGTCCGCCGCCCGGTCGCCGTCCGCGCCGGACACCGGCCCGGCGGCCGGCGCCGCGGACGCGGCCGCCTCCCCCGGGTCGTCCCCGGCCGGCCGCCGCGCCGGCAGCGGACGGGCGGCCAGCTCCCGGCGGTCGATCTTCCCGTTGGGGGTGCTGGGCATCCGCTCCACCGGGATCACCGCCGCCGGGACCATGTAGTAGGGCAGCCGGTCGGCCAGCCGGGCCCGCCAGTCGGCGGGGAGCGGGCCGTCGGTGACGACGTATCCGGCGAGCAGCGGCTGCGCCGTCCCCTCGGGCACCACCACGGCGGCGGCCGCTATGCCCGGCAGGGCGGCGAGCGCCGCCTCCACCTCACCGGGCTCGATGCGGAAACCGCGGATCTTCAGCTGCCGGTCGGCGCGCCCCCGGAAGTCCAGGGTGCCGTCCGGGCGGTGGCGGGCCAGGTCCCCGGTCCGGTAGAGCCGCGCACCCGGCCGGGGGTCGGCGGGGTCGGGTACGAACCGGGCCGCGGCCCCCTCGGGACCGCCCAGGTAGCCCCGGCCCACACCGATGCCGCCGATCCACAGCTCGCCCTCCACCCCGGGGCCGACCTGCGCCCCGGAGGCGTCGCGCACGGAGTAGCGCAGGTTGGCCATGGGGCGGCCGATGGTGGGCGGTTCCCCGGGCAGGCCCGGCGGGCACCGGTGCCAGGACTGGAAGACGGTCGCCTCGGTGGGCCCGTAGACGTAGATGAGGTCACGGCCCGGGGCCCAGCGGTCCACCAGCGCCCGGCTGAAGGACTCACCGCCGGTCACGACGGTCGTCACGGACGGGAAGGCGGCCGGGTCCAGCTGGGCCAGCAGGGCGGCGAGCAGGAAGACGGTGTCGGCGCGGCGTTCGCGGACGAGCGCGGCCAGGGCCTCGGCGGAGGCGACGGGCTCGTCGAAGACGACGACGGCCGCCCCGGCCCACAGGGGCGCGAGGATCTCCCACACCGAAACGTCGAAGGCGGGGCTGGCGAACTGCAGCACGCGCCGGCCGGGGCCGAGGCCGAAGGGGACGGCGGTGGCTTCCAGCAGGTTCACCAGGGAGCGCTGTTCGATCGCCACGCCCTTGGGGCGGCCGGTGGAACCGGAGGTGTGGATGACGTAGGCGAGGTCCGACGGACCGGGCAGCGGACCGGACGGCGGCGGGACGGCGACGGGGGCGGCGACGGCGGGGTCGCGGTCCGCGCGCGCGGCGAGGCCGCCCGGCTCACCCAGCTCGTCGAGGGCGAGGGTCATCAGCCCCGGCGCGGGCAGGAGGTGCGCGAACCCCGCCGTGGTCAGGGTGATCGGCGCGGGTGCGCCCTCGACGAGCTGCGCGAGCCGCTCGGCCGGATGGTCCGGGTCGAGCGGGACGTACGCGGCGCCCGCGCGCAGCACCGCGAGGACGGCGACGACCAGTTCGGCGGAGCGCGGCAGGCAGACCCGCACCAGCACGCCGGGCCCCGCGCCGTGCGCGCGCAGCCGGACGGCCAGCGCCTCGGCGAGGGCGTGCAGCTGCCCGTGGGTGAGCGTGCGGTCGCGGGCGACCACGGCCGGCCGGTCCGCGACCGGTCCGGCGCGCAGGGCCAGCTCCTCGGCCACCGCACCGGCCGGGACGGGTGCGGCCGTGTCGTTGAGCGTGTCCAGGATCTCCTGCCAGCCGGTCACCGCTGCCGCCTCCAAGGCTCGTCGGGGTGGGACACGAGGGCTTCGAGGGCCTGCCGGGTGCGCTCCACCAGACCCCGGGCGGAGTCCTCGTCGAAGAGCTCCCCCTTGTAGGTGAGGACGCCGTCCGCGTCGTCCTCACCGGTCCGCAGCGACCACACCAGGTCGAAGGCGGTGGCCGTGGGGCGGGCGGCGGCGATGGTGCCGTCGGGGGTGAACAGGGCGCCGGGCGCGGGCGGCGCGTCCTCCTGGGCGACCACCAGGACCTGGCTGAGCAGGGCCCGGTGCACGCCGAACCCGCCTTCGGCGAGGGCGGCCACGGCGCTCAGCGCGGCGGCGGGGTCGTCGTGGGCGGCGAGCAGGGCGTGCCCGACGGCGCGGGCCAACTCGCGGTGGGTACGGGTGTCCGCGAGCGGCACCCGCAGCAGGGCGGTGCCGGTGAGCGGCCCGACGACGTCGGCGAGGCCGGGCCGGGAGCGGGTGCTGAGGACGGTGGCGAGCCACACCTCGTCCGGGGTCCCGTCCGCGCCCTTCCCGCCCCCGGCGAGGGCCGCGACGAGCGCGGTCAGGCCGAGCGCGAACGGGCTCAGGCCGTCGGCGCGGCCGAAGGCCCCGGTGCCGGGGGCCGGGAACGCGAAGGGCAGTTCCGTCGGCATGAGCGCGCCGCGCACCAGCCGGGGCCGGTCGTAGGGCAGCGGCAGCCGCGGCGGCCCGCCGGCGGCCAGCGCCCGGCGCCAGTGCCCGTCCGCGCCGGCCCGGGTGCGCTCCCGCTGCCAGCGCGCCACGTCGGCCAGGCGCGGCGGGGGCCCGCCGGCCGGGTCCTCGGGCCGGCGTCCGGCGGCGAAGTCCGCGTAAGAAGCCTGGATCTGTCCCACCAGCAGCTCCATGGAGCGGCCGTCGACGGCGATGTGGTGCACGGCGAGCAGCAGGACGTGCCCGTCGTCGGCCAGGCGGACCAGGCGGGCCCGCAGCAGCAGTCCGGCCGGGAGGTCGAAGGGCTCCTCCAGGTGCCGCTGGGCCAGCGCGTCGAGCGCGGCGGTCCGCTCCTCCTCGGGGAGGGCGCGCAGGTCGTCCTCGGCCCAGCCGGTGCGGGGCACGGTGAGCGGCTGCCAGTGCGGTCCGCTGTCGGTGGTGACGAGCCGGGAGGAGAGGGCGTCGTGGCGGGCGGCGGTGTGCTCGACGGCCTCCCGCAGGGCGTGCGGGTCGAGGGTGCGGCCGGTGGCGCGCAGCGCCTCGAACACGACGAACGCGGCCGGGGCGGCGCCGCCGCGCAGGGCCTGCCAGATCTCGGTCTGCTCGGTGCTGAGCGGGGCGGGGCCGGTGACCGCCGAGCGGACCGGTCCGTCCTCGGCCACCGGGGCGGCGGGTGCGGGGCCGGCTTCCGCGATGGCTTCGGCGATGGCCGCGGGGGTGCGGGAGTCGAAGACGAGCCGGGGTGAGACGTCCCGGCCGAGCGCGATCCGCAGCCGGGCGGCGACGGCGACGGCGTCCAGGGAGCCGCCGCCCAGGTCGAAGAAGTCCGCGTCCGGTCCGACCCGTTCGTGCCCGAGCGCCTCGGCGACGGCCTGCGCGACGAGCTCGACGGGACCGGCGCCGGCGCCCGCCGCAGGCGTGCCCGGCACCACCGCCGCCGGGACCGGCGCCGGCTCCGGGGTACGCTCCCCCGCTTCCGCCGTCACGTGGACCGTTCCCGGGGTCAGCCGCAGGGGCAGCGCCCGGCGCAGCAGGGTGCGCAGCGCGCCGGGGCTGACGGTGTGCCCGGGGCGCGGGGTGACGTGGGCGGTCAGGAGGCCCGGCTCGCCCGGGGCCGCGGGGCGGACCTCGGCGTCGGCGATCGACGGGTGGGCCAGCAGCAGCAGTTCGGCCTCGGCCGGGTCGAGGTGCACGCCGGGGCGGTCCGGGTCGGGCACGAGTCGCCCGGCGCGGCCGCGCGGTACCAGCTCGCCGCGCTCCGACCAGTGGGCCCGCAGCCCGGTGGCGCCGGCGCCGGTGCTCAGGTCGCCGGGGACGCCGACCGGCACCGGCCGCCCGGCCGCGTCGGTGATCCGGGCGCCGGGGTAGGCCGCGCAGCGGTCGGCCAGCGCGGCCAGCTCCGTGCGCTCGGCGTCGGGCAGCGGTGTGCCGGCCGGGGTGCGGGCGGGGTCGGCGGCGGCGCGCAGCAGCAGGTCGGACCAGTGCCGCAGCAGCCGGGTGGCGCGGGCGGCGGTGAAGAGCGCGGTGTCGTATTCCGCGGTGAGTTCGAGCAGCTCGCCGGAGTTGTCGAGGTGGAAGCTGAGTTCGAACTCGGCCGCGGTCTCGGTGTGGGGCTCGCGCCGTACGGCGAGCCCCGGCCCGGCGTCCAGGCCGCTGCCGTCGCCGGTGCCGGCCGCGCCGCGCTCGTCGGCGGTGAACATGACCGTGAACAGAGGGGTGCGGCCGCCGTCGCGGGCCCCCGGCAGCTCGTTCACGAGCCGCTCGAAGGGGTGGGCGCGGTGGGTCACGGCCGAGGCCACGGCGGTGCGGGTGGCGGCGGCACGCTCGGCGAAGCCGAGGTCCGGCGGCACGTCGCAGGCCAGTACCACCGTGTTGAGGAACGGGCCGATGACCTGCGCGTACGAGGGGTCGTCGCGGCGGGTCACGGGGGTGCCGACCAGGATCCGCCGCTCGCCCGTGAACCGGTGCAGCAGTTCGGCCAGGGCGGTCAGCCCGGTTCCGTACATGCTGGTGCCCAGGGTGCGCGCCAGCTCCCGCACGGCCCGGGTGTCCGGGCCGGAGAGCTCCAGGCGGCTGGAGCCGCCGGCGCCGGGCGCCCCGTCGCCCTCTCCCCCGGCCACCGCTGGGAGGTGCCTCCGGTCGGCGGGCAGCAGGAGGAAGGGCAGCGGGGCGGCCAGCCGGGCGTGCCAGTGGGCGCGGTCCCGCTCCGCCTCGGGACCGTCCTGGGCGGCGGCCTCCCGGGAGACGTACGCGAGGTAGCTGCCGCCGGCGGGCCGGGGGGCGGCCGCGCCGGTGCGCAGCGACCGCAGCCGGGCGAAGACGCGCTCGGCCAGCAGGACGGCGGACTCGCCGTCGCAGGCGATGTGGTGGACCGTCAGCGCGAGGAGCGCACGGGTCGGGGAGAGCCGCAGCAGCACGGCGCGCAGTGGCGGCTGGTGCTCCAGGTCGAAGGGGCGCCGGGCCTCGTCGCGCAGGATCGCGGCGGTGTCGGTGCCGGGGGCGGGCCACAGGACGGTGAGCGGCGGCCGGTCGCCGTAGACGAAGCGCTGGCGGGGTTCGCCGTCGCGCAGGAGGAAGCGGGCGCGCAGCAGCGGCGCGCAGGCGGCCTCGTCGGCGAGGGCCTGGGCGACCTGGCGTTCGTCCAGCGGCCCGTCGATCCGGAAGACGTCGGTGAGGTGGTGGACGCTGTCCGCGCCCTCGTCGAGCCGGGCGAGGGTCCACAACTGCCGCTGGGCGCAGGACAGCGGGTGGTCCCCGCCCTCCGCGTCCTCGTGCGCGGCGGCGGCCGGCGGTCCGCCGTCCTCTGCGCCGCGGCCGCGCAGGGCGGCGCATGCCTCTCGGATCGAGGGGCCGTCGAGGAGTTCGTCGATGCCGAGGACGAGGCCGTGGCGCTGTTCCAGGGAGGCGATGACGTCGACGGCGAGCAGGCTGTGACCGCCGCAGGCGAAGAAGTTGTCGTCGGGGCCGATCTCCTCGACCCCCAGGACCTCCCGGAAGACGGCGCCGACGCGCTCCTCCAGGCTCTGCGGGGCCGCGGGCGCGGCGGCCGGGCCGGAGTCGGCGGTCGGCGGCGGGTCGGCGGCCGGCAGCGGGTCGGCGGCCTGCGCAGCGGCCTGCGCCCGCTCGGTCAGCTCCCGCCGGTCGATCTTCCCGCTGGTGCCGAGCGGCACCCGGTCCAGCGGCAGGACGCGGTCCGGGACCAGGGCCGCGGGGAGCACCGTGCCCGCGTGGGCGTGGACGGCCGCGGGGGTCTCGGCGGCCGGGCCGGTGACGAAGGCGACGAGCGAGGGCCGTCCGCCGGCGCCTTGGCAGACCACGGCGACGGCCGCGTCCACGGCGGGCAGTGCGGCCAGGGCCGCCTCGACGTCGCCCAGCTCGACCCGGTTGCCGCGGATCTTGACCTGGTCGTCGGTCCGGCCGAGGAACTGCAGGGTGCCGCCCGGCTGCCACCAGCCGCGGTCGCCGGAGCGGTAGCGCCGGCCGCCGGGCACGTCCGCGGCGGCGGGGAAGGCCGCCCGGGTGAGGTCGGGCCGGTGCAGGTAGCCGTCGGCGAGGCCGGGGCCGGAGAAGTGCAGCTGGCCGGGGAAGCCGGGGGGCACCGGCCGGTCCGCGCCGTCGAGCACCTCGACGACCGTGTGGGGCAGCGGCCAGCCGATCGGGGTACCGGGCAGGGGGTGCGCGGGGTAGTCGAAGGCGGTGGCCCCGACGGAGTTCTCGGTGGGCCCGTACTCGTTGACCAGCCGGGTGCGCGGCAGCTGGAGCTGGTGGCGGGCGACGAGCTCGCCGGGCATGGCCTCGCCCGCGACGGTGACCAGGCGCAGGGTGCGCGCGGCGGCCAACTCGTCGAGGACGGCGGCGTACAGGCTGGGCACGAGCGTGACGTGGGTGGCCGTGTACCGCTCGGCGAGGGCGCGCAGGTGGGCCCCGTCGAGCCGGCGCACGCCGTCGACCAGGACCAGGGCGCCGCCCGCGCCGAGCACGGAGAACACGTCGGACACGGAGCTGTCGAAGGACAGCGCGGGCACCTGGAGCAGGCAGGTGTCGGGGGACAGCCGGTGGTAGTCGTGCTTCCAGGCGAGGTAGCCGTCGATCGCCGAGTGGCGGATGACGACGCCCTTGGGCCGGCCGGTGGAGCCGGAGGTGTAGATGACGTAGGCGGTGTCCTCGGGGCGCGGCGGCTGCGGTTCCGCCGCGGGTAGGGCGGCCAGGTCGGGGGTGTCCGCGGCGAGGTCCGCGGCGGACAGCAGGCGCATGCCTGTGCGCCCGGCCAGCGCGCGGGCCAGGCCGAGGTGTTCGGGTTCGGCCACCAGGGCGGCGGCGCCGACGTCGGCGAGCACGGCGGCGAGCCGCTCCTCGGGCTGCGCCGGGTCCAGCGGGACGTAGGCGGCGCCGGACCGGACGGTGCCGAGCAGCGCGGTGAGCGCGTGGCGGCCCTTGCCGACGAGCAGCGCGACCCGGTCCCCCCGGCCCACCCCGTACGCGTGGTGCAGGCGGCGGGCGGCGCGCACGGACTCGGCGCGCAGCTGGGCGTGGCTCAGCTCGGCGGGGCCTTCGGGCGCGCCCGTGCCGGTGACGGCCGCCAGGCTCCCGCCGCCGGCCAGGTGGCCGCGGTCCAGGCGCTCCAGCAGGGTGGCCGGCGCGGCGGGCGGCCAGAACCCGGCCGTGCCCCAGCCCTTGACGGTCTCGCGGTCGGCGGCGTCGGCGAGGGTGAGCGCGGCGAGTTCCCGGCCGGGGTCGCCGAGCTGGCCGAGCAGGTGGGCGACGACGCGCAGCACGCTGTCCGCGAACCAGCTCTCGCAGCGGGCGGTGTCCGCGTCGGCGTGCAGGAGGCGGTCCTCACCGGTCCCCTCCAGGGTGAGCAGCAGCGCCTCCCCGGCCGGCGCCGTGCCCCGCGCGGCGACGGTGAGGCTCCCGGCACGGGCTCCGGCGGGGCGGGCGGCGAGCAGCTCGTCGCGGACGCGCCGCAGCAGGGCGCCGGCCGTGCCCCCGTCCCGGCCGCCGGCCGCCGACGTGGCGACGGTGACGGCGAGGGGTCCGGCGGGTCCGGTGACCGTCAGGGCCGGGGTGTCGGTGTCCTCGGCCGCGGCGAGGGCGAGGGCCGCGGCCGCGCACAGCAGCACCAGTTCGTCCACCGGGTGCCCGCCGGCTCCGCGCAGGGCGGTGCGGGAGGCGGCGGGCAGGGGCAGGGTGCGCCGGGTGTGCCCGGGGACGCCTGCGCGGGTCAGCCGGGGGCGCAGCGGCGTGGCCGCGGTGGCCGGGTCCCGGGTGAGGGGAGGGCTGAGGGGTGCTGCGGTCATGGCCGTACGCTCCCTGCGGTCTGCAGTCTGTCGGCGTCGTCGGCGCCGGTGGTCCCGGGGTGCCCGGCGGGCCGGTCCGGGGTCCGGCCGGCGGCGAGGTACCAGTTCGGGTGGCAGCGCAGTGCGCCGACCACGTCGTCGACCAGCTGGCGGGCGGTGCTCTCGGTGAACAGGGCTCGGTCGTAGACGAGTTCGAGCAGGACCCGGCCGTCGCGCTCGCTGGCGTAGATCCGCAGGTCGTCGCCGAGCGGGGCCTGTGCCGGGTCCGCGGGGAGGAACTCGGGTCCGTCGCCCTGGCGCTCGGCCGTCTCCCAGCTCAGCCCGGCGTCGTAGACGGGGCGCCGACCGGGAGCCGCCCGCTCCGCGATCTCCATGACCGTGGTGTCGAAGGGGAAGCGGGCGTGGTCGTAGGCCTCGGCGAGCCGGTCGCGGACCTGGGTCAGCAGTTCGGCGGTGCTGTGCGCCTCGCCGGGGGCGAGCCGCACCGGCAGGGCGTTGACGAAGCAGCCGACGACCTCGGCCGTCTCCGCGCGGTCGCGGGCGCCGGCCGGGCAGCCGATGACCACTTCGGCGCTGCCGGAGCGGCGGTGCAGTACGAGCGCCCAGGCGGTGAGCAGGGCGGTGAACGGCGTGGCGGCGCCGCCTTCCGCCGCGGCGTGCAGCACGGCGGCGGGCAGGGCGCGCCGGACCACTCCCGCGCCCTGGCGGCCGGCGCCGGAGCGCGGCCCGCTTCCGGGCAGGTCGAGCCGGGGCAGCGGACCGGAGAGGGTCTTGGTCCAGTAGGCGCGCTGCCGCGCGGCCTCGGGGCCCTCCAGCCAGGCGGCCTCCTCGGCCACCCAGTCGCGGTACGGGCGGGCGGGGCGGCCGTCCCAGGGGCGCGCGCCCGCTGCGAGGGCGTCGTAGGCCGCGAGCAGGTCGCGGGCGACCAGGGCGGCGCTGTCGCCGTCGTAGACCAGGTGGTGGGCGGTGATCACCAGGATGTCGCCGCCAGGGTGGCCGGTGAGCTGCCGGACGGCGAACAGCGGCCCGGTGGCGAGGGTGAAGGGCGTGCCGTGGGCGGCGGTGACGGCCTCGGCGACCGCCTCGTCGGTGGCGCCGACGGGGACGACGGTCAGCGGCGGCCCGTCGGGCAGCCGGTCCATGACGATCTGCCGGGCGGCGCCGTCGACGATGGCCACCCGGGTGCGCAGCACCTCGTGCCGCTCCGCGAGGGCGGTGACGGCCGCCCGCAGCAGGCCGGTGTCCAGCGGCCGGCCGGCCCGTACGGCGTCGGTGATGTTGAGGGCGACGGGGCTGGGGCTGGTGCGGGCGGCCATCCAGACCCGGCGCTGGGCGCGGGAGAGCGGCAGGACCACGCCGTCGGGGACCGCCGCGAGCCGCGCGGCCGGGGCGGACGCGGCGGCCGGGGCGGGCAGGGCGGGCGCGGCGGTCGCGGCCGCCTGCGCGGGACCGGAGGCGGCCGGACCGGTCGCGGCCGTCTCGAGGACGGCCGCGAGGGCCCGTACCGTCTGCTGCTGGAAGACGGTGACCAGCGAGACCCGTACGCCGAACTCCTCCTGCAGGGCGGCCGCGAGCCGGGCCGCGGTCAGGCTGTGCCCGCCGACGGAGAACAGGTCGGTGTCCGGGTCGGTGACCGGCACGGCGAGCACCCGCGTCCAGACCTTCGCCACCCGCTGCTCGGTGGGGCTGAGGTCCGGGCTCGGCGCCGCCTGTTCGCGGGGCGGGGCCGGCAGCGCGCGGCGGTCGAGCTTGCCGTTCGGGTTCAGCGGCAGCTCGGCGATCTCCACGTACGTCGCGGGCACCATCGCGGCGGGCAGCCGCTCGGCGAGGTGGGCCCGCAGGGCGCTCGCGTCGGCCGAGCCCACCACATAGGCGACCAGGCCGAGTTCGCCGCGCTCGTCGGGCAGCGCCAGGACCGCGCAGCGGCGTACGTCCGGGTGCCCGGCCAGCACGGCCGCCACCTCGCCCGGCTCGACCCGCTGGCCGCGGATCTTGACCTGGTCGTCGATGCGGCCGAGGAAGAGCAGGTTGCCGTCGGGCCGTCGGGCGGCGCGGTCGCCCGTGCGGTACATGAGCCGCCCCGGGCGCAGCGGGTGGGGCGTGAACCGCTCGGCCGTCAGTTCGGGGTTGCCGAGATAGCCGCGGGCGAGTCCCGCTCCGGAGATGCACAGTTCGCCGGGAACGCCGATCGGGGCCAGGTCGCCGTGGGCGTCGATGACGTCGACCGTCTTGTTGGCGATGGGGTGGCCGATCAGGATGTCCGCGCCCGGGTCGGTGATCCGGTGGACGGTGGTCCACACGCTGTCCTCGGTGGGCCCGTACTCGTTGTAGAGGACCGTGTCGGGGAGCAGTTCGGCGTGGCGGGCGGCCAGGGCCTCGGGGAGCCGTTCGCCGACCAGGACGATCTGGCGCACCGAGACCAGCCGGGGGGCGCAGCGCTCCAGCATCAGCTGGTAGAGGCTGGGGACCAGCATGATGTGCGTGACCCGGTTGCGCCCGATCTCCTCGGCCACGTGGTCGACGTCGAGGAGCCGGTCCTTGCCCAGGACCACGACGCGGGTGCCGGCGACCAGCGCGGAGAAGATGTCGTTGACCCCGCTGTCGAAGTGCAGCGGCGGCACCTGGAGCACGGCCGCGTCCGGCCCGAAGCCGTAGTAGCCGGCCCGGTAGTGGACGGTGTTGACGATGCCGCGGTGCTCGATCATGACGCCCTTGGGGCGGCCGGTGGAGCCCGAGGTGTAGATGACGTAGGCGAGGTCGCCCGGGGTGGCCCGGGGCGCCGGGGGCAGTGCGGCCGCGCCGGCGCCGTCCGCCGCGGCGGTGCGCGGGTCCACGACGGGCAGGGCGGTGAGGGCGGCGGTCCTGGCGTGGTGGGCGCCGTCGGCGAGCACCGCGAGGGCGCCGCTGTCGGCGAGGGCGAACGCGAGCCGGTCGCCGGGCTGCTCCGGGTCCAGGGGGACGAACGCGGCGCCCGTCTTCAGGACGGCGAGTGCGCTGACCACCATCCACTCGGTGCGCTCGGTGACCACGGCCACCAGCGCTCCGGGGCCCGCGGCGGACACCTGCCGCAGGCGCGCGGCGACGGCCTCGGCGCGCGCGTCGAGCTCGGCGAAGCTGAGGACGGTGCCGCCGTGCACGACGGCGGGCCGGTCGGGGCCGGCGGCGGTCTGCTCCTCGACCAGGTCCAGCAGGGTGCGGTCCGCGGGGAACGGGGCGGCGGTGTCGTTGACCTCGTCGAGCAGGAACCGGCGTTCGGCGTCGGGCAGCAGGGCGATCTCGCCGAGCGGGGCGTCCGGGCGCCGGAGCAGCCCGGTCAGGAGCCGGACCAGCCGCTCCCCCATGCGCCGGGCGCTGTCGCGGTCGAAGAGGTCGTCGGTGTAGCCGACCCACAGCTCGCCCCCGCCACCCGAGCGGCCGTCCCGGAAGCTGAACGCGAGGTCGAAGTCGCTGACGGGCTGTTCGAAGGGCAGGTGGCGCACGGCCAGGCCGGCGCCGCCGGGGACGGTGTCGTCCAGGGCCGTCTCGACGAGCACGTCGAAGACGGGGTTGCGGCTGGGGTCGCGGAGCAGCGCCAGGTCCTCGACGAGCTGCTCGAAGGGGTACTCCTGGTGCGTCATCGCCTCCTGCGCCGTGGTGCGCACGGCGGCCAGCAGGTCGCGGAACGTGCCGGCGGTGTCGACCGGGGTGCGCAGGACGACGGTGTTGGCGAACAGTCCGACCGTCTCGGCGGAGCGCCGGTCGGGGCGGCCGGCGACGACCGTGCCCAGCAGGACGTCCGGCTCCGCGCACAGCCGCCACAGCAGCACCCGCAGGGCCGCGGTGAAGCCCATGAAGGAGGTGGCCGCGCTCTCCCGGCACAGGTCGCCGAGCGCCTGGACCAGTTCGGGGCCGAGGGGGACGCGTACGGTGCCGCCGGCGGCGCTGCGGGTGGCCGGGCGGCGGCGGTCGGCGGGCAGCTCCAGCGGCTCGGGCAGCCGGGCGAGCCGCTCGCGCCAGTAGGCGCGGTGGGTCTGGCCGGCGGGGCCGGCCAGGCGGGCGGCGAGCCGTTCGGTGTGCTCGGTGTAGGCGGGAGCGGGCTCCCGCTCACCGGCCTCGCCGGTCAGCGACCGCAGCAGGTCGCGCATGAGCAGGCCGAAGGACCAGCCGTCGCACACCGCGTGGTGCACGGTGAACAGCAGGACCCCGCCGGCCTCGCCGTCGGGCAGCCAGCGGACCTCGGCCAGCGGCCCTTCGGCGAGGTCGAAGCGGTGGCGGCAGGCGCGGGCGAAGGCGTCCTCGGGCGTGGTGCCGCGCTCGGTGCGCAGGACGCCGACGGGCGGGTCGAGGACGACCTGGGTCAGACCGGCGGGGGTCTGGCGCAGGACGGTGCGCAGGGAGGGGTGGCGGGCCACCAGCGCGTCGACGGCGGCCGCGAGCCGGGGCTCGTCGACGGCGCCCTCCAGCCGGTAGGCCTCGACCATCGTGTACGGGGGCAGGGGCGACTCGTCCAGCCGGTCCAGCAGCCACATCCGGCGCTGGGCGTTGGAGGCGGGGAAGGTGCCCGCGGCCGGCGGGGCGGCGGGGGCGGGTCCGTCCGCCCGGGCCGGGGCGGCCGCGGCGCGGGCGCGCGGCAGCGCCCCGCGGTCGCGCAGCACGCCGGCCAGTGCGGCGGGGGTCCGCAGGTCGAACACCTCGTGCACCCGGGCGGCGTCGGGGCGGCCGGTGGCCTCGCAGAGCGTGGCGACGAGCTGGACGGCGGACAGGCTGTGCCCCTCGGCGCGGAAGAAGTCCTCGTGGGCGGTGAGCGGCGGGCGGCCCAGCACCTCGGTCCAGGCGTCGTGGACCAGCTGTTCCACCGGGTCGGCGGGCTGCCACACCAGGCCGCGGGCGGCCGTGGGCAGCGCCAGGAGCGCCGCGCGGTCCACCTTGCCGTGGACGGTGAGCGGCAGGGTGGCGAGCCGGTGCAGCGCGGCCGGGAGCATCGGTGCGGGCAGCCGTTCGCGCAGCCAGTCGGCCAGGTCCCCCGGTTCGAGCGGGGCGTGCTCCGGGGTGCCGGCGGGGCCGCGGCGGGCCACGTACCAGGCGTGCAGGGTCACGGTGCCGTCGCCGGCGGTGCGGGGCACGACCACCGCCTCCACCACGCGCGGGTGCCCGATCAGGGTCTGCTCGACCTCGCCGGTCTCGACGCGGGTGCCGAAGACCTGCACCTGGCCGTCGGAGCGGCCCAGGAACTCCAGTTCGCCCTCGGCGTTCCAGCGGCCCTGGTCGCCCGTGCGGAAGACGCGGGCGTCCCCGGCGTGCGGGGAGCGCCCGAAGCGGACGGCGGTGGCCTCGGCGTCGCCGCGGTAGCCGGGGGCGACGGCCGGTCCGGCGATCTGGATCTCGCCCGGGACGCCGGGCGGTGCCAGCTCCCCGGAGGGGGTGACCACGAAGACGCCGTAGCCGGGCGAGGGCCGGCCGACGGGCACCCGGTCCAGCCGCTGGACGAGCGCGCCCTCGCGCACGAACATGGTGGCCTCGACGGTGGCCTCGCTGGGCCCGTACAGGTTGGCGAAGGTGCCGATGCGCAGCCGTCCGGCGGTGCGCGGCAGCAGGCCGCGCGGGACGGTGTCGCCGCCCAGCAGGAGGTGGCGCAGCGGGAGTCCGGCGTCCTCGGGCAGGGCGCGCAGCAGGACGGAGAGGAGCCCGGGCACGCAGTTGACGAGGTTGACCTCGCCGTCGCGCACCCGCTGCCACAGCGCGTCGGGGTCGAGCCGGTCGGGATCGCCGACGGCCACGAGGGTGCCGCCCGCGAAGAGCGTGGTGAAGACCTGGAAGGCGGTCGCGTCGGAGGTGAGCGCGGAGAGCAGCGCGGTACGGGTCCGGGCGTCGATGCCGATCGCGCGGGCCCCGGTGATCACCTTGTGGCCCAGCTGGTCGTGGTACACGGCGACGGGCCGCGGCGTTCCGGTGGATCCGGAGGTGAACAGGATCATCGCGGGGGCGCCGGGTTCGGCCCGGTCCGCCGCCGCCATGTCCGCCGGTGCGTGGGCCGTCTCCTCCGCGAGGAGGCCGGCGAGGGTGGTCACCGGTACGGGCAGGTCCGCGTCGGCCGGTCCGACGCCCTCGACGCGCAGCACGAGCCGGGCACCGCTCAGCCGGGCCAGCAGGGCGACACGGGCGGCGGGTTGGCGGGGTTCGAGGGGGACGATCGCCGCGCCGGCGCGCAGCACGGCGAGGAAGGCGGTGACGAGCCCGGCGCCGCGCGGGGCCAGTACGCCCACCGCGTCGCCGGGGCCGATGCCGTGGCGCGCGGTGAGCGCGGCGGCGGCCCGGGCGGCCTCTTCGGCGAGTCCGCGGTAGGTCAGGGTGCGGCCCTCGCCGGTGACGGCGACGGCGTCGGGGGTGCGGCGGACGGCCTCGTCGACGAGCCCGGTGAGGGTGGTGGCCGCGAAGGCCCCGGGGGCGGGCAGGGCGGCGAGGTCCAGCAGTTCGGCCCGCAGTGCGGAGCCCAGCACGTCGACGGCGTCGGCGCTGCGGCGCGGGTCGGCGGCGAGCGCTTCGAGCACGGCGGCCGTGCAGCGGGGCAGTGCGCCGGTGAGCGCGGCCGTGCCGTGCGCGGTGACCGACAGGCCGCCGTCCGGGGCGCCTTCGACGCGCAGCACGAGTGCGGCCGGGGGCTGCGGGGTGCGGTCCCCGTACAGGTCCGGGCAGACGACGGCGAGCTGGGAGAGGGTGGCGCCCGCGCCGGGGGTGACGGTGTCGAGCCGGGCCCGCAGCGCGTCGCGGTCCTGCCACGGGCGGGCGGCGGCCTGCTCCAGTTCGGCGTGCAGGGCTTCGAGGAAGGCGGTCGCGGGTGCGGCCGGATCGAGCGGGGCCAGCAGCGCGAACTCGGGCCCCTCGGCGGCCGGTCCCGCGGCCGGGCCGAAGGCCGGTACCACCACGGGAACGCGGCCCTGCGCGCCGTGCCCGGTGAGTCCCGCGAGGGCGATCCGGGCGGCGGCGACGGTGAGCAGGAGCAGGCCCTCGGGGGCGCCGCCGGTCATGGCGTGCAGGGCGGCGGCGGCTTCGGGGGCGACCGCGGCGGCGCCGGAGGCGGCCGCCGGGGTGGCCTCGGGCTCCAGGAGCGGTTCGTGGCGGGCGCCGGTCAGCCGAGGGAGCCAGTACCCGGCCTGTTCGGCGTAGCGGGCCGCCGTAGGGTCGCCCCCATGGCCGAACTCTCCGTCACCATCGTTCCGCAGCACCTGTACGTCCTCCCTGACCGGTTGTGGGTGCACCGACTGCCCCCGGATGCCGCCGTGCCCCCGCTGCCGGCCCTGCCGTGGTCCTCCGTCACCCGCGCCCGGGACGGGCTCACCGTGGTGTGCGCCGGGCGCCTGCCGGCCGGCGCCGGGTCCGTCAGCGGGCCCTGGCGCGGGCTGTACGGGGCCGACGCCCACCAGCTGGACCTGCCCGGCATGCTGGCGGGCCTGCTGGTACCGCTGGCGGGGGCCGGGATCGGCGTGTTCGCCGCGTCGACGTTCGACGCGGATCTCGTCCTCGTGCCCGCCGAGAAGTACGAGCGCGCCCGGACCGCTCTGGAAGCGGCCGGGCACACCCTCTCGGCGGACTGATGCGGGTCTGATCAGACTCCGGCGGCGACCGGGGCCACCCCGAGGGCCTGGAAGAGCGCCACGTCCTTGCCGTCGACGCCGCGCATCAGCACGTCGATGGCGGTGCTCATCAGGTCGATGTGGTACTGCGTGAAGGTGCCCAGGCCCAGCCCCAGGTGGACCCCCGGGTGCCGCTCGTTGGCGAAGTGGTTGCCGGGGAGCAGCGGGGCGCAGCTGGTGTTGGTGCCGAAGCCGATCTCGTGGACCTTGGCGTAGCGGTCGTCCTCGGCCAGCAGCTTCTCGAGGTTGGCGGCGAACCGGGTGCGTCCGGCGACGGCCGGGCGGACCGCGGTGATGCGGCCCTCGGCCAGCGTGATGATCGCCGGCTGGTCCGCCATCGAGGCGAGGTCGCGGTAGACCCGGTCCGTCTCGGCGAGGCTGGTCTCGTGACCGCCGCGGTGGACGATGGGCGCGCCCTGGAGGGTGATCTCGCCGTTCAGCGTGAAGTGGGTGTGCAGCTCGAACTCGCCCGAGGCGTTGACCAGCGAGCTGAGCTCACCGGTGGGCAGGACGACCTGCTGGCCGGGCAGGAGCGGACCGTGCAGCGAGAACCAGTGCTCGGAGAGCTGGTGCTGGAAGACGGCCTCGGTGGCGAACTCCCGGCCGAGGAACAGCATGTCGTCGGCCTGGTCGAGGAGGGTCAGGAACTCCTCCTCGATGCCGAGCTCGCGCTCGTAGTCGACGTCGGACACGACGCGGAGGTTGTTGCGCAGGGTCTCGACGGAGAAGGGGGCCGAGAAGCTGGAGAACGCGCCCATGGCCATGCCCACGAGGTCTTCGTCGTCGAAGTGAACGAACTCGTCGTCGGCGATCCACAGGACGGAGGCGCGGCGGCCGGAGGCGCGGATGGCGGCCATTTCGGCGATCAGGCCCGCGCGGGAGTCGGGGCCGGCCCAGGTGTACTCCTGAACCGGGACGGTGCCGGTCTCGACGGTGAGCGCGCTGCGCACGCCCGGCGACGTGACCAGGAGGAAGACGTCTCCGAGGTCCCCTCCGAACACCTTGCGGAACTGCTCCGGGCTGATCGGTACGGGCTGTGCGGTGCTCAAGGAAACCTCCCGGTGAAGGCGTGCCGGGGTGTGAGTGCTTCACTCACACCCCGGAACACGACTCAAACTCAGCCCTCGAGGCGGTCGTACTTCCCGTACTTGCTGATGCGGGAGCTGATCGACGCCTTCTCCTGGGCAACCGGCTCGTTGCCGGCCTGGACGGACTGCTCGATGGCGGACTGCTGGTCCATGTTGTTCTGGGTCACGTCGACTCCTAGTCGGGTTCTGGTGGAGCTCCGGCTCCCGCCTGGTGCGGGGTCCGGCGTCTGTGGGTCACGGAGCGGGTTGTTCCGCTGCCGTGAGGCGGAGGAGGGCGGCCGCCGCGTCACCGTGTGCGCGCAGCCGTTCCTGGTCGAGCCCGGCGCTGAGCCGGGCCGCCGCTCCTCGGGCGAGTTCCACGGCCACCTCCACGAGGTGGCCGCCGATGCTGACGGGGAAGAGCGTGGTCCCGAGCGTCTGGCTGGTGATCACCGGATCTCCCCTTCCAGGGCGCGGGCGGCGTCCGCCGCGACGGTGCGCAGGGCCCGGGCGGCCCGCACGGCGTCCGGGTCGGCCTCCAGCTGCTCGGCGAGCGCGGCCAGTCCGAGGACGGACCGGCGGCGCGGGCCGGGCGGGAGGCGGTCCAGTTCGGCCGCGATCCAGCGCGCCTGCGCGTCGGCGAGCAGCACCTGCTCGTCCTCGACGGTGAGCTGGAGCGCGGCGCGTCCCACCAGGGGCGGGGCGCCGCCGTTGACGGCCTCCAGCACCGGGGCGAGTTCGGCCCCGCACTGCATCACCGCGGCGGCGGCCTGTGCTCCGCCGGGCACCTGCTGGAGCCGGACGCTCAGGTTCAGGAGCAGCACCACGGCGGCGCGCAGCCGCACCGGGTCCGCGATGCGGCACAGCTCCTCGTAGAGTCCGCGGACCCCGGTGGGCACCAGGGCGACGGCCGCGTCCTCCCCCTCGCCGGTGACCTCGACCCAGCCCGGTACGGGCACGGGCCGTTCGGGGTCGGCGGTGGCGGTGTCCAGGGCGTCGGCGAGCGCGGTCAGCTCCCGGGCGGCGTCGGCGAGTTCCGTCTGGGCCAGGGTCCGGGCGAACTCCCGTACCGGGGCGGACGCGGCGGGGGCCGCGGGCGGCGGGCTGCCGGTCGTGGACGGCGCGGTATCGGCCGTGGATGCGGTGGTCACCTGCTCTCCTTCCTCTCGGTACGGGCCGGGGCGGCCAGGGCGTGGTGGTCGACCTTGTCGTTGACGGTGCGCGGCAGCCGGTCGTGGAACTCCACCCGGGCGGGCACCATGGCGGCGGGGAGCCGGGCGGCGAGTTCGCCGCGCAGGGCGCCGGCGCGGCGTGCCGGGTCGGCCGCCGGTTCGGCGAGCACCACGTGCGCCACCAGGCGGCTGCGGTCCCCTTCGCCGGCGACGGTGACGGCGGCGGCGGTGACCCCGGTGCAGTCGGCGAGCGCGGCCTCGACCTCGCCGGGCTCGACGCGTACGCCGGAGATCTTCAGCTGCCGGTCGCGGCGCCCGTGGTAGACGAGCACGCCGTCGGCGCCCTCGGTGACCAGGTCGCCGGTGCGGAAGGCCCGGCGCCCGTCGGGCAGCGCGGGGAAGGCGCGGCCGGTGGCCGCCTCGTCCCCCGCGTACCCGCCGGCCAGGCAGGGCCCGGTGACGTACAGTTCGCCGGCGGTGCCGGGTGCCACGGGCCGCAGCTCCTCGTCCAGGACCAGGGCCGCACGGCCGTCCAGGGCCCGGCCGATGGGCAGGATCTCCCCGGGTGGCAGGGCCCCGGCCGTGCGCGGCACCTCGTACAGCGTGGAGGTGACCACGCCCTCGGTGGGCCCGTAGGCGTTGAGCAGCCGGACCGCGCCCATCGGCGAGCCGAGCCAGCGGCGGGCGGCGGCCGTGGTGGCGGCCTCCCCGCCGATCAGCACGGTGTCCAGTGACGGCGGCGGGCGCAGGTCGCCGCGGACGGCGGCCTCCGCGCCCAGCAGGGTCCAGTAGGCGGTGGGCAGCTGCCACATGGTGATGCCGTGGGCGGCGCTGACGTCGAGCAGCTCGGGCAGCGACCACAGGCCGCCGCCGCGCAGCACGACCCGTCCGCCGGACAGCAGGGTCGGCCAGATCTCCTCGAGTGCGACGTCGAAGCCGGGTGAGGCGAACTGGAGCGTGACGCTGTGGGGGGTGAGTCCGTAGGCCCCGGCGGCCACCTCGCAGTGCCGGGCGAAGGGTCCGTGCGCGACCCGGACGCCCTTGGGCACTCCGGTGGAGCCGGAGGTGAAGAGCAGGTAGGCCGGGTCGCCGTCGTCCACCGGTACGGGGAAGCCGGGCGCCTGCGCGGCGCCGCCGGTCCGCGTCCCGGGGCGGACCTCGACGGCCTGCTCCCCCAGCTCGGCGAGCCAGTACGGGGCCCGTTCGGGGGCGGCGACCAGGGCGGTCCGGGCGCCGGCCACCCGCAGGGCCCGGCGTACCCGGGCGGGTGGCTGCGCGTCGTCGAGCGGCGCGCACACCAGTCCCGCGCCGGCGGTGGCCAGCAGGGCGACGACCAGTTCGGGCACGCTGGAGGCGACCAGCGCCACCGTGTCGCCGGGGCGGGCGCCGCGCCGGTGCAGCTCGGCCGCCAGCTCACGGGCGGCGTCGGCCAGGGCGCCGTAGGTCAGGGTCCGGCCCGGGACTCCCGGGGACGGGGGCAGTTCGACCGCGGGGCGGTCCGGTTCGTTCGCGGCCCGGTCCAGGACGCGGGCCGCCAGGCTCGTGTCCATCAGCGCATCCTTGCCGGGGGCTCGAAGCTGGTGACGTGCACGCCGGGGCGCAGTCCCTCGGCGGGTGCGCGGAAGTAGCCGGACCAGTCGTGGGAGAAGAGCTCGACGCGGGTGGTGCCGGACTCGGCGACGGTGAACACCGAGGCGCGCTGGTAGCGCAGCAGCTCCTCGAGGCGGTCGTCGATCTTCACGCCGGCGAGCTCGAGGTGGGCCCGCAGCTCCGTGTGGAAGCGGTCCAGCTCGTTCTGCACGTACGCCCAGCACCATTCGTAGATGAGCCAGGACTCCTTGTCCGGCACCCAGCGGGCGAGGCGCTCCATCATGTCCGGCTGGGAGGCGACCTTGCCCTCGTTGGGGACGGAGGGCGACTCGATGTACTCCCACAGCAGGGCGCGGGCCCGGTCGACGGCCTCGCCGAGGACGGTGGAGGTGTCGGCGAGCGCGGCGTCGGCCAGCGAGCGGTAGAAGTCCTCGTAGCCGAGGAGCCCCTCGGTGTGCAGGTAGGTGGCGAGCTGCCGGGTGATGCCCCGGTTGTGCAGTGCCTGCAGGACGGCGCCGAAGAGGTACATGCGCACCCAGTCCTCGCGGCTCATCGTGGCGTGGCCGACGACGACCTCGACCTCCTCCACGTCGTCCGGGAGGTAGGTGCGGGTGATGGTGTCCAGCCGGTACTTCTCGCGGTGGGCGGCGCTGCCCATCTCGGCGTTGGGCAGCAGGACGCACTCGTAGATCATGATGTCGTCGTGGATGCCCATCTCGAGCATCCGGCACAGTCCGCGGGCGAAGGTCTCGGGGGTCTCGTTCGGCAGGCCGACGATGACCTCGGTGTAGGCCTCGACACCGCGCTCGCGGAAGGCGGCGGCGAGCTTCTCGTAGTTCTTGGCCGGCATGTTGGAGCGCTTGACCTGCTCCAGCACGTCCTGGGTGCCGCTCTGCATCGCGAGGATGGTGCCGTTCGACATGCCGTTGAGGGCGAACATCGAACTGATCTGCACGATGCGGTCGTTGGCGTTCTTCGCGTAGCTCGTGACGAACTTGCCGGGAAAGCCGCTCTCCTGCTTGTTGCGCACCAGGTGCTCGGCGAGGCCGACGTCCCGCGGGAGGATGCCGAAGTTGGCGTCGGCGCACAGGATCGCCGAGACGTTCTGCTCGGTGAAGTAGTCGATCTCGGCGTGCAGCCGGTCCTCGTCGAACTTGCGGATCTTCGACTGGTTGGCGGAGCCCCAGTCGCAGAAGGTGCAGCTGTAGGGGCAGCCGCGGTTGGTCTCCCACAGCACGGTCGGCTGGTAGCCGGCCGAGCGGGCCGCCTCGAAGGAGGGCTGCATCAGGCCGGTGAGCCAGGGGCTGGGCACGTCGATCTCGCGGGGCAGCTGCCCGCCGAGCGGGTTGCGCCGGACCGTGCCGTCCCGGTCCCGGTAGCTGAGCGAGGGGACGGCCGTGAAGTCCGGCTCGTCCTGGAGCAGCGCCCTCAGCAGTTCGGCGAAGGGCGCCTCGCCCTCCTTGTGGATCGCGAAGTCGATGTAGGGGTGCCGGTCCAGGAACTCGGCCGCGTTGTCCGGCACGTGGGGGCCGCCGACGACGGTGACCGCGTCGGGGAAGCGCTCCTTCACGGCGCGGCAGGCCGCCATGTTCTTGTTGAAGTTCCACAGGTAGCAGGACATCGCGAAGACCGCCGGGTCCTCCATGAGCGAGACCGGGTCCTTGGCCTGCTCGGGCAGGAAGAACGGCTGCTCGAAGGTGTAGGCGTCGACGAGGTCGGGCTGGGTGTCGGCGTAGGAGCGCAGGGCGCCCCACACGACGGGGAGGTAGGCGGAGCGGCTGAAGGCGGAAACGTAGATCCTGCGCTTGGCCGCGTTCACCGTGGTGGTCGCACTCACGCTTCAATCACCTCTTCCCTGTCGTGGCCCCTCCGGGCTGCGGACCGGCGCCGCTTCTGGGAATGAGCACAACGCCTGCGACTACAGCACCGCTCGAAGAGTGCAAGAAGTCGAGGCCAGAGCGGCTCCCGGAGGCCGCGGCGAGTGGTATGGCGGGGTGGGCCGCCGGCCGGGCGGGGCCGTGTCGAGTGCGATTCGAGTCGGCCCTGAGAGGCTGCGGCAACCTCCCGTCTCCTACAGGAGCCACCATGCAGACCATCGCACCGCCTGCCGCGGCGTCCGCCGCGGTGCCGTCCCCGGGGCCGGGGGTCCCGCGCATCGAACTCCTGCCGGACGAACGCCACCGCGTGGCCGCGCTCGCCCACGAGTACGCGCGGGACTCCGAGGGCCTCGACCCCCGGCGCTCCCTCCAGCTCGCCGCACTGATGTCCCACGAACTGCCGCGCTCCCTGCGGCGGGTCCTGACCGACTTCCGCCTGTCCGGGGCCCCGCACGCGGGATTCCTGATCAGCGGGCTCCTCATCGACGAGGACGCGCTGGGACCCACTCCCACGCGCTACCAGGAGCGGCCCGACCGCCCCGAGCTGCGCCACGCCGACGCCGTGCTGCGGCTGGTCGGCTCACTGCTCGGCGAGCCCTTCTCCTTCAGCAGCCAGCAGCGCGGACGGCTCATCCTCGACCTGTACCCGGTACCGGGGCACGAGTTCGACCAGCTCGGCTCCGGCTCCACGGCCATGCTCGACTGGCACACCGAGGACGCCTTCCACCCGCACCGCGCGGACTGGATGATGCTGCTGGGCCTGCGCAACGACGACGCGGTGGCGACGACCTTCGCGGCCATGGCGGACGTCGAGCTCTCCGAGGAGCACCGCGCGGTCCTGTTCGAAAAGCGCTTCGCGATCCTGCCCGACCAGTCGCACACCAAGGGCTTCAACCAGGCCACCGGTGCCGCGGACGCCGCCGAAGCGGCCGAGGGCGAGCAGTTCCGCCGTATCGACACCATGGCGAACCGGCCCGAGCCGATCGCCCTGCTGGACGGCGACCCCGCCGCCCCGTGGCTGCGCGTCGACCCGCCGTTCATGCACAGCAACCCGCTGGACCCGCAGGCGGCCGAGGCGCAGGACGCCCTGCTGGCCGCGATCGAGGCGAAGCTGACCGACGTGACGATCGGCAACGGCGACCTCTTCGTCATCGACAACAAGCGCGCGGTGCACGGCCGCAGGCCGTTCGCGGCCCGCTACGACGGCACCGACCGCTGGCTCAAGCGCATCAACCTCACCGCCGACCTGCGCCGCAGCGCGGGATCCCGGCGCGGCGACCACGGCCGGGCCGTGGTCTGACCGGGTCCGCCCGACCGGTCCACGACAGAGCCGCCGGGCGGATGAATCCGCGGGCGGCCTTCACCGCTTGAAAGGATCCAAGGCCTTGGCCGCAGAACCCAACCTGATCCGACGCCACCGGCTGTTCCGCCGGTTCTGGCTGGCGCGCGCGGTCTCGCTGATCGGCGACGGCGCGGCCATGGTGGCCCTCGTGCTGCTGGTCAGCCGCGGCGAGCACGCCGGTACCGCCGTCTCGCTGATCCTCCTGGCCGAGTCCGTGCCCCGGTTCTTCGGACCGCTCGCCGGGGCGCTCGCGGACCGGATGGGCGTACGGCGCCTGCTGATCGCCGCCGAGCTGGTGCAGGCGGTCGTCTTCGGAGTCATCGTGCTGGCCCGCCCGGGCCTCGCCGTCCTGGTCCCGCTGGTCGCGGTGGCCGCCGCGGCCTCCACGGTGTTCTCCGCGGCCGGCCGTACGGTGGTCCCCCGCCTGGTCGACGAGGCGGACCTGATGCCCGCCAACGCCTGGATGGGCACCGCCTTCAACCTGCAGGCCGCGCTCGGCCCGGTGCTCGGCGGCGTCTTCACCGCCTGGGGCAGCGCGTACGGCGCGCTCGCGATCAACGCGGGCACCTTCCTGGTCTCGGCCCTGCTGCTGACGCGCATCCCGGCACTGGAGCCGCTGCGCACCGGCGAGCGCCGGACCCTGCTGGGCGACACCGTCGAGGGCCTGAAGTTCGTACGCCACCACCGCGTGGCCCGTGCCATCGTGCTGCTGCTCCTGCTCGGCCTGTTCTTCGGCTCGCTGGACAACCTGGCGCTGGTCTTCCTCGCCGAGCACACCCTGCAGACCGGCGAGACCGGCTTCGGCCTGCTGTCCGCGTCCTTCGGCGTCGCCATGGTCGCCGCCTCGCTGTGGCTGGTCCGCGCGGCGGAGAGCCGCTCGCCGGTGTGGGTGCTGCTCGCGGGCTGGTTCTTCACCGGCCTGGGCCTGCTGCTGACGGCGGCCGCTCCGGTGCTGTTCGCGGCGATCGCCATGCAGCTGATCGCGGGGCTCGGCAACGGCGTGGCCAACGTCGGCGAGGAGACCCTGCTGCAGAAGTCCGTGCCCGGCGAGGTCCTGGGCCGGGTCGGCGGCACCCTGTCCTCCGCGGCCTTCTTCGGCAGCACGGCCGGCTACCTGGCCGGCAGCCTGCTGAACCCCGACGGCAACCCGCGGCTGGTCTTCGTGATCGCCGGCTGCGGCATCTTCCTGGCCCTGGCCCTGTGCGGCCCGGCCCTCCTGTCGTCCCGTTCGTCAGCGGGCCCGGCCGACGACAAGCCGGCGCAGGCCGCTCCGGGCGAGGACGCGCTCCCCGCCACCGCGGTCCCGGGGCCGACCTTGGCCCAGCCCGGCGCCACCCCCTGACCGCGGCGCCCCCCGCGTCCCCCTGATCCCCCCTCGTCCGACCGCAGCGCCCCCTTCCGCCTTCCGGCGGGAGGGGGCGCTCGCGCGTGCGGGCCGCCGGCGCTTCCACCCACCGGCACAAGGCGCGTGAGGTGCACACTTCTGCACATGAGTGACGCTCTGCCGATCACCGAGGCCCGGGCGAAGTTCGGATCACTGGTCCGCCGCACGTCCCACGCCCGCGAACGCATCACGATCACCGACCACGGGCCGGCCGGCGGCCGTGCTCATCAGCCCTCGGGAACCGGCCGGCCTCGAGGACGCCCTGGCCCCGGCCGGGGACCGCGAGCGCCGGGGCTCCGGGACCGCGGCACCCCACGGTGACGTCCGCACCCGGCTCGGACTGGAGCACGGGTGACCTACTCGTGGTCATCCACGTCGGCCGCCTCGGTTGGCACTCCTCGGCAGCGCACGGTGAAGGGCCGGACCGACCCCGGTCCGGCCCTTCACCGGCTGGCTCGGACTTGGCCCGCCAGCAGGTAGTCGGGATGCGTGACTCACCTTTGGACAGGCCCTGCGATCGCCCGGCTGGGGGCTATGAGGGACATGTGTCCCCAGATCGCATGTGAGGTCGCCCCCGGTGGCTCGATAGACCGACCGGAGGTGCGATTTTTCGAAAAAGTGCCTGGTAGCGGCACTAGTGAGGACGGCTCTGGCCATGCCTGGCGCGATTCAGATGTTGCGCATATTTCGATTGTTTCGGATACTGTACCTCTAGGTCGTAGACGTGCCGTCTACTTGAGCAGCGAGGGGTGTGAGATGACCAAGACGGACATCAGGCCAGTGACGATCCCCCCTGAGCAGACTGCGTCCACGAATCGAGCCCTGAGGCAGGTCCGCAGCTACCTGGAGACGCATCGGGACCGCCGTGAGATCACGGTCACGGTCGAGAACGGCGACCCAGAGCCGCTGACCCTCCCCCGTGAGGCCGTCGAACTTCTGGCTGGCATGCTCGCGCACCTGGGGGCTGGCCGTGGCGTCTCTGTCGTGCCAGCGGACGCAGAGCTGACTACGCAGCAAGCCGCTGACATGCTGAACGTTTCGAGGCCTTTCCTCGTCGGGCTTCTCAGTGCTGGCGAGATTGAGTATCGGAACGTCGGAACTCATCGCAGAATCAAGGCGTCGTCTCTCATGGAGTACAAGCAGCAGGACGACCAGAGGCGCCGTGCTGCTGCCGACGAGCTGACGCAGCTCGGCCAGGAGATGGGACTGATTTAGTCCATGGCATTTGTCGCCATCTATGACGCGAATGTGCTGTATCCGAACGTCTTGCGCGACGTCCTCATCCGCGTCGCTGCGGCAGGCTTGGTGCAAGCCAAGTGGACTGAGGAGATCCTTGACGAGACGTTCCGTAACCTCAAGGCAAAAAGGCCCGATCTAAGTCCGGACAAGCTGGATCGGACACGGCATGCCATGAAGGGGGCTGTGCGGGATTGCCTGGTCATCGGCTACGAACCACTTATCAACTCGATACAGCTCCCTGATCCCGACGATCGACATGTGCTGGCGGCCGCAATACGCACGAAGGCGCAGGCGATCGTTACGTTCAATCTGAAGGATTTTCCGCCAGAGGCTCTCACTCCCTGGGATGTGGAAGCTATTCACCCTGACGCCTTTCTGGAGGCGCAGATCGACCTAAATCCGCAGATCGTTTACGCCGTGCTTCAGCGAATTGCCGACGGGTGCAAGAATCCGCCGCTGACAGTCGCAGATCTGATCGAGAGCCTGGAGCGAACGGGTCTCGTGGCTTCGGTAGCCGCTTTGAGGGCCCTGAACTGAAGCCGCTGCCCCATGCACTTTACCGATTCCTGGCCGTCGCCCTACACGGAGTGATAGCGGGGCAGGCTTCTGGGGCGCAAGGTGGAGCACCTTGCGGGACGAACGAGCTGGGCCCCAGAAGCCTGGTCTGCTATGGCTTGCCTGGGTCGACGGCAGACGGGATGTCGCCACCCCAACCACCAACCGGCCCGCACCCGCACGACCGGCCTCCGGTCATCCCGCAGTGCGCTGGCAGAAGCCCAAGGTGTCGAACGAGGTCGATCCCCGGGTCGTGGCCAACCCGGAGCAGGCCCGGTCGCTCCTGACTGCGGTCTCTACGCCGGGGGCTACCGCCGAGCGCGCGGCCGGCGCTTGGTGGGACTCTTCGCCGGGATGTACTTCAGGGGCTTCCGGCCGGCCGAGATCGTGGGGCTGGCTGAGTCGGACCTGACGTTGCCCCACTCCGCATGGGTACGGCTCTTTGGCAGGAGGCTGGGCTTCTGCCCTGCCTCCGGCCGCGGCCGCCTCACCGCTGGCGAGTCGGCCCGACGACGTCCGGCACTCGGAGCTCTTCACGTGGCTCAATGCCGGGGTTGACCCGACCGAGGTCGCCGAGCGCGCCGGCCACAGCGTGGAGGTGCTGCCCAGTCGGTCGCGAAGTGCCTCGACGGCCGGCAAGAGGTAGCCAACCGCCGGATCGAAGATCTGCTGCGCGAGGACGAGTGATCGCGACTGATTGGCGATACGCTGCGAGGCCCCCTGGACCTGTCTGGGGGCCTTCGGTGTTTCCGGCGGTGACCTGCGCCGATGGGTCAAGATCCTGTCCATGAAAGTCCACAGAGCATGGACAGGGTTGCGTAGGCGGCAGTTGGCTGCACATACGCGAAGACCCCGTCTCAGCGTTGCCGCTGATGGCCGGGTCTTTGGCCACTTCCTGCGAAGTGCCCCCGGCAGGATTCGAACCCGCGCACACGGCCCCGGAGGACGGTTGTCCTCCGGGGCCGTGCCGTGGGGGAGTGCCGGGGCGGGGCGGTGGTCAGTGGGTGGCGGCTTGCTGGAGGGGCGGGGTGGTCTCGGTGTCCTGGGCGGGGGTGGGGGTGTTGGTGCCGCGGAGGGGGACTTC